>NZ_JAXUDQ010000010.1:0-597958 GCF_034555295.1 Pseudomonas sp. N-137 | reverse complement strand
GTGCCGCCTTCAGCCACGGAGGAAGTCGCGGTCAGGCTGACAGTCGACGTATCGATGGTATCGGTGACATCAGTCACGGCCGGAGTCGTGCTCGGAACGAGGTTCTCGAAGTTACCGCCCGTTGCGTTATCGATGCTGACTTCGACTTTGCCAGCGTCTTTGTAGACGTCGTCAGTCGGCGCATTGACGGTCACAGTGCCGGTGGTGGCACCGGCGGCGATGTTGATTACAGCGCCGTTGCTCAGGGTCACGGTGACCGGAGTGCCAGCGGGGTTGGTCAGGGTCGCGGTGTAGACAATCGAACCGCCTTCGGCCACTTCAGTGGAAGCTGACAAACTCAGGCCGGTGGCGTCCACCGAGTCGGTAATCGTCGTCACGGCAGGTGTAGTGCTTGGCACCAGGTTTTCAAAGTTGCCGCCCGTGGCACCGGTAATGGTGGTGCTGACGGTGCTGCCATTGTTGTAGACGTCGTTGGCCGGGGTATCGACGTTGACGGAGCCGGTGGTTTGCCCGGCGGCGATGGTGATGACCGAGCCATTGCTCAAGGTCACGGTCACCGGCGTCTGGGCCGGGTTGGTCAGGGTGGCGGTGTAGGTGATCTGGCCGCCTTCAGTGATGGTATCGCTGGCGGTCAAAGTCAGGCCGGTGGCGTCCACGGAATCGGTGATCGTCGTCACGGCAGGCGTGGTGCTCGGCACCAGGTTTTCAAAGTTGCCGCCAGTCGCACCGCTAATAGTGGTGCTGACGGTGCTGCCGTTGTTGTAGACGTCGTTGGCCGGGGTATCGACGTTGACGGTGCCGGTGGTTTGTCCGGCAGCGATGGTGATGACCGAGCCATTGCTCAAGGTCACGGTTACCGGCGTCTGGGCCGGGTTGGTCAGGGTGGCGGTGTAGGTGATCTGACCGCCTTCGGTGATGGTGTCGCTGGCGGTCAGGGTCAGGCCGGTGGCGTCCACGGAATCGGTGATCGTCGTCACGGCAGGCGTGGTGTTCGGCACCAGGTTCTCAAAGTTGCCGCCCGTGGCACCGGTAATGGTGGTACTGACGGTGCTTCCATTGTTGTAAACGTCGTTGGCCGGGGTATCGACATTGACGGTGCCGGTGGTTTGCCCGGCGGCGATGGTGATGACCGAGCCATTGCTCAAGGTCACGGTCACCGGCGTCTGGGCCGGGTTGGTCAGGGTGGCGGTGTAGGTGATCTGGCCGCCTTCGGTGACGGTGTTGCTGGCGGTCAAGGTCAGGCCGGTGGCGTCCACCGAATCGGTGATCGTCGTCACGGCAGGCGTGGTGCTCGGCACCAGGTTTTCAAAGTTGCCGCCCGTGGCACCGGTAATAGTGGTGCTGACGGTGCTGCCGTTGTTGTAGACGTCATTGGCCGGGGTGTCGACGTTGACGGTGCCGGTGGTCTGGCCCGCAGCGATGGTGATGACCGAGCCATTGCTCAAGGTTACGGTCACTGGCGTCTGGGCCGGGTTGGTCAGGGTGGCGGTGTAGGTGATCTGGCCGCCTTCGGTGACGGTGTTGCCGGCCGTCAAAGTGACGGTGGTGGTGTCCACGGTGTCGGTGATCTGGGTCACTGCCGGTGTGGTGGGCAAGGTCACGGCAATGCCGGTGCCGCCAGTAGTGCCGGTGACCGTGACGCTGATCTGGCTAGGGTCGTTATAGACAGTGTCGTTCGGCGCCAGGGGGACGTTGACGCTGCCGGTCAGTTGCCCGGCGGGAATCACGATCACTGCGCCGTTGGACAAGGTCACGATCAGGTTGGTCTGAGGCGCCTGGGTGACGGTCGCGGTGTAGACCAGCACGCCGCCAGCCTCGGTCAGGGTCGGGGTGGCGCTCAGGGTCAACGTCGAATCAAGCACCGCGTTGGCAGTGGTATCGGCGTCGGTGTCGCCGCCGGTGATGTCATCGTCAGCGGCCGCGGCTGCGCTCAAACCCTCAGTCGGGAACCCGATGGTCGGGTCGACGCTGCCAGCGGTGGCATCCAGCATCACAACGCTGTGGCCGCCACCGGCGGCCCCACCCGTACCTGCAGCAGTGGCGCCAGCGGCGGTGGCTTCAAGGGCGGTCGTCGGGTCGACGCCGGCGGCAATGGCCTGCTGCAGTTCTTCTACCGACGGTGCAGCCTGGGCAGTGGCCTGGGCGAGATCGGTGGAGGAGTCCGGGGCAGTGGCGCTCCACTGGGTGTCGCGACCCAGGTCCAGCGTGCGCCCATCGGCCAGTTCCAATGTAACGGCGCCAGCAGCGCCGGTGTCCAATTGATCGCCTGTGGACAGGCGGTCACCTTCAATGAGCACACGCCGGATGCCTTCGGGGGATACGACGAAAACCTGACCAACAATGCTTTTGACGACGGCAATAACACTGCTCATTGAAGACTCTCCGGGTGCCACGTTCAGTAGACTTCCATGTACCGAACAGCCTCTGGCTGCGCCGGTCTGGACGCTCTTGCTTCGCTAAATAAGGTTGTTTTGACGCTTCATGACGTCAATATTCTGGCTTGGTTTTTTTGATTTTTTTGTTTATGCCAAACTATTGACCTTCTGCTGGCCATCCTAAACAATCGCTTCAGTAATGTCACATTGATATTTAAGCGGCGACCTGTTCTTTCGGTGCATGATTCACTGCCTGTTTCGAACTTTCCGACATACGGTCATCCCGGTTGCCATCATCCGATGCAGCGCCACCTTTCGCTGTGATTCAAGACAAGAGTTTCGGGAATAATCCAACCATGCGTTTGCACCTGTTCAAGGCTTTACCTTTCGCCCTCGCCGCCAGTTTCGTACAAGCACAAACCTTGCCGCAGGCTATGCAACAGGCGCTGGATGTCCATCCTGAGATTCAGGCCGGTGTGAACAGCCGACTGGCGGCGGACTACCAACTCAAGGCCGCTAAAAGCGGCTACCTGCCTAGAGTGGACCTTGCGGCGGGGTACGGTCGCGAAGGTACTGACAGTGTGACGACCCGCTCGGGCAGCAATAATCATTGGGAAACCTTGAACCGTAGCGAGTCCAGCCTGCGCCTGACGCAAATGGTTTTTGACGGTTTTGCGACGTCCAGCGAAGTGGGGCGTCAACAAGCCACCGTGAATGCCCGTGCCTATTCCTTGCTGGACGCGTCCGAGCGCACCGGATTGACCGTTGCCCAGGTTTATCTGGACGTGCTGACCCGACGCGAGTTCGTACGTCTGGCCGAGGAAAACCTCAAGAGTCACGAGCGCATCTTCGATCAAATCAAGCTGCGCACCGACCGTGGCGTGGGCAGCGGCGCCGATCTGGATCAGGCTGAGGCGCGCATGGCCCAGGCCCGCAACAACCTGATCACCGAGCAGACCAACCTGGCCGACGCCGAGACCAACTACCTCAGCGCCGTGGGCCAGATGCCCGACCAGCTGGAACGTCCCGCCGATTTTCTGGCGCTGTTGCCGGCCAACCTGAACGAAGCCCGTGCCCAGATGCTGGAAAACAGCCCGGTGTTGCGTTCCGCCGAAGCCGACATCGCGGCCGCCGAGCAACAGTACGAAGCCGCCAAGTCGAGCTTCTACCCCCGCTTCGACGCCGAGTTGGGCCGTACCGCCGACAACGATCTGGATGGTCAGAACGGTCACAACAACGAATGGCAAGCCATGCTGCGTATGCGTTTCAACCTGTACGCCGGTGGTAGCAACAAGGCGGATCTGGAGTCCAAGTCGTATCTGTCGAACCAGGCCCTGGACATCCGCAACAACGCCCTGCGTCAACTGACTGAAGAGTTGGGCCTGGCCTGGAACGCCCTCAACAACGCCAACGCCCAGGTACCGATTGCCCAGCAGTACGTCGATCACAGCGCCAACGTACGCACCGCCTACCAGCGGCAGTTCGGTCTCGGCGAGCGGACCCTGCTCGACTTGCTCGACAGCGAAAACGAGCTGTTCAGCGCCTCCCGCCGCCTGGCGGAGATCAAGAACGTGCAGTTGTTCAGCCAATATCGGATCAAGGCAACCATGGGGCAGTTGCTCAAAAGTCAGGGGGTTGTCGCGCCGTTGGCATCCGTTGTGCAGAATGACGTCAAGCCCAGGGTCCAGTTGCCTGGGATGAATTGAGTCATCCATCCCGTTTTGATCAGCAAAGAGTGCCCAGCGTGGAATCAGAAGTCAGTCGAGCCGAACTCATCCATGATCCACGCACGCTGCACGACGACCCATTGCTGGACGGCTTGCTGGCGCTTTGCATGCTCCATCAGAAGCCGGCCAGCGCGGCGATGCTCACCACCGGCCTGCCGTTACCCAAGCAACGGCTGAGCGTCGAATTATTGTCGCGAGCGGCAGCGCGTGCCGGTCTGCAAGGCCGGGTGCTGCAACGCAGGCTCGAGCAGATACCGACCATCGCCATGCCGGCCCTGCTGTTGCTCAAGGATGGTCGTAGCGCGGTGTTGCTCGGCTGGGTCGGCGATGACCAGGCGCGTCTGCTGCTCAGCGAAAGCGATGGCGGCGAAGTGACGGTCAGCCGTGAACTGCTGGCCGACGACTACAGCGGCAAAGTGTTCTTCGCTCAACCGCAACACAAATTCGACGTGAACCACGGCACGCTCATTCCTCGGGCGCGTTCGTGGTTTCGCGACACGCTCAAGCGGTCGCGCTGGCTGTACGCCGACGCCATCGCTGCCAGCTTGCTGATCAATATTATCGCCATGGCGGCGCCGCTGTTCGTGATGAACGTTTACGATCGCGTGGTACCGAACCAGGCCGAGTCCACCCTGTGGGTGCTGGCGATCGGTATTACCGGCGCCTATGTGTTCGACCTGATCCTCAAGATGTTGCGCAGCCTGTGCCTGGACCTGGCCGGCAAGAAAACCGACCTGATCATTTCGGCGACGTTGTTCGAGCGCATCGTTGGCATGGCCATGAAGTATCGCCCGGCACGGGTGGGCAGCTTTGCCCAGAACATCCATGAATTCCAAAGCCTGCGGGACTTTCTCGCCTCGCTGACCCTTACCAGCCTGATTGACCTGCCGTTCACCTTGCTGATTTTCATGGTCATCGCGATCCTCGGCGGGCATCTGGTATGGATTCCGGTGCTGGCCTTTCCGATTGCCCTGCTGATCGGCTACGCCTTGCAAAAGCCCCTGGTGGCGACCATGGAGCGAACCATGGCCCTGGGCGCCGAGCGTCAATCCAGCCTGATCGAAACCCTGGCCGGTCTGGATGCGGTGAAGGTCAACAACGCCGAGAGCGAGCGCCAGTATCAGTGGGAACAAACCATCGGCACCCTCAGCCGCCTCGAGCTGCGGGTCAAGATGCTGTCCGGCCTGGCGATGAACATCACCTTGCTGATCCAGCAGTTGGCCGGGGTGATCATGATTGTCTTCGGCGTCTATCAGATCATTGCCGGCAACCTGAGCATGGGTGGGTTGATCGCCTGCTACATGCTCAGTGGCCGCGCCCTCAGCCCGTTGGCGTCGCTGTCGGGTCTGTTGACTCGCTATCAGCAGGCGCGGGTGACCATGGTTTCGGTCGATCAGATGATGGAGCTGCCCCAGGAGCGCAACTTCGAAGAGCGCCCGTTGAGCCGTAAGGTCTTGCAGGGTGCCATCGAATGCCGTCAGTTGAATTTCACCTACCCGAACCAGCAGAACGCTGCGCTGAAGAACATCAACCTGGTGATCAAGCCCGGGGAAAAAATCGGCATCATCGGTCGTAGCGGTTCGGGCAAGAGCTCCCTGGCCAAGTTGCTGGTGGGGCTGTATCAACCGGACGACGGGGCGCTGTTGGTGGATGGCGTGGACATTCGTCAGATCGACGTCAGCGAGCTGCGCTACAACATCGGTTATGTGCCGCAGGATATCCAGCTGCTGGCCGGTACCCTGCGGGACAACCTGACCTCCGGCGCCCGTTACGTCGAGGACGAACTGGTGCTACAGGCCGCCGAACTTGCCGGTGTGCACGAGTTCGCGCGCTTGCACCCGCAAGGCTATGAACTGCAAGTTGGCGAGCGCGGGCAGAACCTGTCCGGCGGCCAGCGACAGAACGTCGCCCTGGCCCGCGCGCTGCTGCTCAACCCGCCCATCCTGCTGTTGGATGAACCCACCAGCGCCATGGACAACACCGGTGAGGAACGCTTGAAACAGCGCCTGGCCGCCGTGGTGGAAAACAAGACCGTGCTGCTGGTGACGCATCGGGCATCCTTGCTGTCGCTGGTGGACCGCCTGTTGGTGATCGACCGTGGGCAGATCCTCGCCGACGGCCCGAAAGCCGCGGTGATGGAAGCGTTGAAGAAGGGGCAGATCAGTGTTGCTTAAGTCGGGTTTGAAAAATGCCGTGGGCCGCTATTTCAAGGGTTCGGACTCGCTGCATGGCCAGCCTCTGCCTGAGGTCAACAAAGCCCTGATCGAAGACGCTCCGCGAGTGGTGCGGCTGACGATCTGGGGGATCATCGGCTTCTTTGTCTTCCTGTTGCTGTGGGCCAACTTCGCGCAGGTCGACGAAGTGACCAAGGGCGACGGCAAGGCGATTCCGTCGTCCAAGATCCAGAAGATCCAGAACTTGGAAGGCGGGATCGTTGCCGAGCTGTTTGTCAGCGAAGGGCAGATCGTCGAGGCCGGCGCGCCGTTGATTCGCCTGGATGACACTCGGTTTGTCTCTAATGTGGGGGAGACCGAGGCTGATCGCTTGTCCATGTTGTTGCGGGTCGAGCGGCTGAGTGCCGAAGTCGATGACCGGCCGCTGAACTTCCCGGAGGACGTGCTCAAGGCGGTTCCGCGCCAGGCCGCCAGCGAAGAGTCGCTGTACATCAGCCGCCGCCAACAACTGCACGATGAAATCGGCGGGTTGCAGGAGCAGTTGATCCAGCGTCAGCAGGAGTTGCGCGAGTTTGTTTCCAAGCAGTCGCAGTACCGCTCCGCCCTGTCGTTGCAACGCCAGGAGATCAACATGTCCGAGCCGCTGGTAGCCCAGGGCGCGGTGTCACCGGTGGAAGTGCTGCGGCTCAAGCGGGCTGAAGTCGAAACCCGTGGGCAACTCGACGCCACGACACTGGCGATTCCCCGCGCTGAATCGGCGATCAAGGAAGTGCAGCGCAAGATCGATGAGACGCGCGGCAAGTTCCGCAGCGAAGCCCTGACCCAACTCAATGAGGCGCGTACCGACCTGAACAAGGCCCAGGCCACCGGCAAGGCTTTGGAGGATCGGGTAAGCCGTACACTGGTCACCTCGCCGGTGCGGGGTATCGTCAACAAGTTGCTGGTGAACACCATCGGCGGGGTCATCCAGCCCGGCAGTGACCTGGTGGAAATCGTGCCCCTGGATGACACGCTTCTGGTGGAAGCGAAAATCCGTCCCCAGGACATCGCCTTCCTGCACCCCGGCCAGGACGCCACGGTGAAATTCACCGCGTACGACTACACCATTTACGGTGGGCTGAAAGCCAAGCTGGAGCAGATCGGCGCCGACACCATCACCGACGAAGACAAGAAAACCACTTACTACATCATCAAGCTGCGCACCGAGCGCAGTCATCTGGGCACCCCTGAAAAACCCCTGTTGATCATCCCGGGCATGGTGGCCTCGGTGGACATCATCACCGGCAAGAAAACCGTACTCAGTTACCTACTCAAACCCATCATCAAGGCCCGGGCCGAGGCGTTGCACGAGCGGTAGTGTTTGAACTGCCCCCCTTACCACAAGTGCCGAGTTGTCTGGGCTGACGTCATCGCGAACGGGCTCGCTCCCACAGGGTGACTGGCTGTGTCGCGATAGTGAGTTGCCACGGTTGGACTAGGGGTATCGGAACTGGGCGTTTGTATATCCGGCTGCGGGGTTACCAGTACTCCGGTTTGATAGCGGGGGCTTTGTGGGTGGGTACTCGGGTGGGGAACTGGTGGGATTGGAGTTCCTCGCAGGTGACAACGCGGCGTGTCCAGTGGGCGTGCTGCTTTAGCGAACCTGGAGACGGGCGATTCAGCTCGGCTCTGTGGGGAAGAATGACGCCGACGGTTATTTCAGGAAAGTCTTCTCGTACGGCTCTCAAGGCCGGCGTCATGTCGGTGTCGCTGGATACAAGCACCAACTGCTCCAACCGTTCATGATGCTTCAGTTTCGTTTGCTTGGCAGCGGTTCGATACATGCTGATTGCCATGTGAACATCCGTTTCTTTCTCCTCCAGCTTCCAGATGTCGACTTTGTCGTTGCGAGACGCTTTCGTCTTTCTATCAATAAAGCGAGGGGCCTTGGCAGGTTCAAGTTGATGGTGACCGTAATGGACACAGATATGGGTGCTCTTCAGGGCGCGAATATAAGTGTCTTGCGCTTCTTTTGATGCTTGACCCCGGGTGGCCAATGACGGTTTGACCGAGGAGGTGAAGTAATCAACCGAGGAAGTGGTGCTCTGCGGATTTTCGATATGCGCGATATGCGACAACAGACTTCGCAGATCCAGCCACTTGTAAGGTGTGTCCGCGAGCAGCCCATAGAACAGGTTGTAGCCATCTACAAAAAATGCGGTTCGCACAAGCTCAATCCCCAGAAACGAAAAAACCGGCCTAAGCCGGTTTTTTCACCCCAACAGCCAGAAAATTGAATCTCTGCGTACGGGGTTGAGTAAAGCCATCCTAAGTTGAGCGTGACATGGCGTCAACTGCTGTTTGGTTTAGCTTTTTTCACCGGCAGATCAGTGTTGAGCGTATGCGCGGTGGGAGGTCAAACTCATTCTTTGTTTGATCTGTCAGCGTTTGTTACGAAATTGAGGGCTCCTGCGGGAAATACGAGAAATCCATCACCGAAAGCCGTTTTGTATGAGTGGAAGCTCTCACGATTCTGTGGGATTTGATACCGATTCATCTCAGCAAAAACCGAGCGCTTCTTGATCTCCTCTTTGGTCTTTTTGAAACAAGAGATTGCTTCCTCCTCCCTGCTACTCCCTTGACGCCCCCCACCGCTGTCGTAGACTCCGCCCATCCGTCAGGGAGTAACGGTTATGCGGCGTTCAGGTAGTTGGGTTTGGGGGTTGGTCTTTGTAACGTGCTGGGTGCAGGCGCAGACGCCTGTTTCCGATGATCCGCTGCTCGAGAGCGGCGTCAGGGCCAGTGCACCGAGCGGCAATGAGGCGCGTGGGGTGCTTCGGGCACGGGATCAGGCGGTGCTTGCCAGTGAGTTGGCCGGACGAATTGTCGAGTTGCCGTTCAGTGAGGGGGAGTCGTTCAAGCAGGGCGATACCCTGGCGCGTTTCGATTGTTCAGCGTATCAGGCTCAGCTCAATGCAGCTCGGGCCGCGAGCCGTGGTGCCAGTGAAGAACTGGCCCATAACAAGCAATTGGCAGCGTTGAAATCGGTCGGGCGTTTCGAAGTGGCGCGCGCCGAGGCCAGGCTCAGCGAAGCGCAGGCGCAGTCCCAGGTTTATCAGGTCCAGGTCAAGCGCTGCAGCGTGATCGCGCCGTTCGATGGGCAGGTGGTGGCGCGCGAGGTGCAGCGCTATGAAAGCGTGGCCGCCGGCGCGCCGTTGCTGGACGTGGTCGACAACCGCACCCTGGAAATCCATCTGCTGGTGCCTTCGCGTTGGATGGGCAGGCTCAAGCCGGGCCAGTCCTTCACCTTTGTCCCCGATGAAACCGGCCAGCCGCTGCAAGCGACGGTCAAACGCCTTGGCGCGCGCATCGATGAGGGCAGCCAGACTTTGTTGCTGGTGGCGACGCTGCCTGACGCCAAGGGGCTGTTGTCCGGCATGAGCGGTACGGCGCGTTTCGCGGAGTTCAAGTGAACGCGCCGATCACGGGCAGCGCCGAGCAGGTATTTGCCCGTTTCCTCGACCTGGAGCGCCAGACGCGGGCTGCGCGTACCCCGGCGCAACTGAGTTACAGCCTGGTCAACGATGGTCAGGCCCTGTTCGGGTTCCGCCATGCCGCGCTGTTGATCGCCGGCAAGGTCCAGGCGGTGACCGGCGTCAGTGCCGTGGATCCGAACGCACCGTTCGTGGCGTTTGTCGAGCAGGCGGTGGCGCAGCTGTTCAAAAAAGGCTTGCTGAACCAGGCCCGGGTAATTGCCGCCGATGGGGTGAGCGACTCCATTCAGGCGGACTGGCGAAGCCTGTCGGCGGGGCAGGTATTCTGGCTGCCGTTGATCGATCATCAGGGGCAGGTGTTCGGCGGTTTGTGGCTGGCCCGTGACCTGCCATGGCCCCCCTCTGAACAAGTGCTGCTGTCGCAACTGGGCGACACCTATAGCCACGCCTGGCTGGCGCTGCAACCGCGCAAACCGTGGCGCTTGCGCTGGACCCGCAAACGTCAGGTCGCCTTGGTGGCGGTGCTGCTGTTGGGCTTGCTGGTTCCTGTCCGTCAGTCGGTATTGGCCCCGGCTGAAGTGGTGCCGCTGGGCGGGCAGGTGGTGGCGGCGCCTTTGGACGGGGTGATCGCCCAATTCCTGGTCAAACCCAACCAGAGCGTCAAGAGCGGCGACTTGCTGTTGCGCTTCGAAAGCACCAGTCTCAAGGCCCAGGCCGATGTGGCCGAGCGCGTGTTGGGCGTGGCCGAGGCGGAACTCAAGGCCAATTCCCAGCGCTCGTTTGCCGACGCTGAATCCAGTTCGAAGATTGATCTGTTGGCCGCTCGCGTCGAGCAGAAACGCGCCGAACGCGACTATGCAATCGAGTTGCTCAAGCGCAGTGAAGTGCGCGCCGAACGGGACGGTATTGCGGTATTTGCCGATGCAGAGCGTTGGCTCGGCAAGCCGGTGCAGACGGGGGAGCGGTTGATGGAAATCGCCGACCCGAACCAGGCCGAATTGCGTATTGAGCTGGCGGTGGGCGACGCGATTGACCTGGCCCCCGGTGCCCAGGTGGCGTTGTTCCTCGACAGCGACCCGTTGCAGCGACACCTGGCCAGGCTCGAACGTTCGGCCTACGAGGCGCAACCCACAGCTGCCGGGCAACTGGCGTATCGCCTGGACGCGCGTTTCGATGACGCGGCGCCGCGCATCGGCCTGCGGGGCACGGCGAAAATTTTCGGCGATCGCGCCCCGCTGGCGCTGTACCTGTTGCGTCGACCACTGGCCGGCTTGCGCCAGAGCGTGGGTCTGTAGCATGGGACTGCCGAGCCTGCGGCCAGACCTGCAATTGTCCCCGGCGGCCCCGGACCCGGACGGCTCCCCTCAATGGACCCTGGCCGATCCGGTACGCGGGCGCTATTTCAAGCTTGGCGCGGCGGCGATGCGCATGCTGCGGCACTGGTCCCTTGGTGAGCCGGAACAGGTGCTGCAAGCCGCGAACCGTGAGCCGGGCCTTCCGCTCAATAATGAGTCGCTGGAGCAATTGCTGGGCTTTTTGCGAGGTCACGATCTGATCAGCGCCATGGACCCGCAACAGCGCGACAGCTATCAGTTCAAGACGGCCGCCCAGCGCCAGAGCCTGTGGCAGATCCTGCTGCACCAGTATCTGTTTTTTCGCATTCCGTTGTGGCGCCCGGATGCTTTTCTCAATCGCGCCTGGCCGTTTCTCGCACGGTACGGGCCCGCCATCCTGCGGTATGGCATGCCGCTGACCCTGGGCGTGGGTATTTTTCTGGTGTCGCGGGACTGGCAGCGCTTCGTGGCGACGTTTCCGCACCTGTTCAGCCTGGGTGGCGCGCTGGCGTTCGCGGTGGCGTTGTTCTTCGCCAAGTTGTGCCACGAGTTCGGTCATGCCTTCATGGCCAAGCGCGCCGGTTGCCGTGTGCAGAGCATGGGCGTGGCATTCATGGTGCTGTTGCCGATGTTCTACACCGACGTCAGCGACGCCTGGCGGGTCAATGATCGTCGTGCCCGGCTGCTGATCGGCGCCGGCGGTGTACTGGCCGAATTGCTGCTGGCGTGCATCGCGTTGCTGGCCTGGTCGCTGTTGCCCGACGGACCGGCCCGCACCGCAGCGTTCATGTTGGCCAGCGCCACCTGGATCACCACGTTGATCATCAACCTTAACCCCTTCATGCGCTTCGACGGTTATTTTCTGCTCAGTGATTTCTGGGCAGTGGATAACCTCCAGGGGCGAGCGTTTGCGTTGTGCCGCTGGCGTTTGCGTGAAGCCTTGTTCGGTTATGGCGCGCCGGCTCCGGAACCCTGGACGCCGACAATGCGTCGTCGCTTGCTGGTGTGGGGATACGGCGCCTGGTTATGGCGCGCGGCGTTGTTTTTGGGTATTGCCCTGGCGGTCTATCACCTGTTCTTTAAGGTGCTGGGCATTTTCCTGATGTTGGTGGAATTGGTGTGGTTCATTTTTATGCCCATCGTGAACGAATGGCGGCAGTGGTGGAGCCGGCGCGAGCAGGCCCATGGTCCGCGAGTGCTGCTCAGTGGCCTGGTGTTACTGGCGTTGGCGTTGGTGCTGCTGTTGCCCTGGCGTAGCGCCGTGGAGGTGCCGGTCATGCTCGAGGCCGGTCGCGCCAGTGCCTTGCATGCGCCGGTGGCGGCGCGGATCAAACAGGTGAATGTGCATGACGGCCAGACCGTGGCCCAGGGCGATGTGTTGATCGAGCTGGAGTCGCCTGACATGGCCTCGCGCCTGGCGATTGTGCGTCGGGAAATCGAGATCCAGCAGTTGCAGATGCGTCGCCAGGCCGGCCGCAGCGAAACCGCCGCCGATGCCGGTATCGTCGAACAACAACTGGCCGAAGCGGTGGCCGAATACCGGGGCCTGGTCGCCCAGCGTGAGCGCCTGCTGTTACGCGCGCCCCATGCCGGACAGGTGCGTGATCTGTTACCACAGTTGTCGGTGGGGCGCTGGTTGTCGCCCACACAGCCGCTGGCGCGGGTGGTACAGGCCGACTCCCGCTTACGCGGCTACCTGACCGAAGCCGAGCTTTGGCGGGTCGAACCCGGGGCCACGGGGCGTTTCATTGCTGACGATCCAATGCACCCCTCGATTGCCGTGCAATTGAACGAGATCGATACCAATGGCGTGGCCTGGGTCGAGCAACAGGCGTTGACGTCCGATCACCACGGGCCGATCGCGGTACGGCGTGACTCGCAGCAACGGGCGGAGCCGGTGCAGGCGCAATATGGCGTGCGTTTGAGTGCTGTTGATGACACGCCTGCGCCGGCGCAACCGCTGCGTGGCGTAGTGGTGTTGCAGGGGCACGGTGAATCGGTGCTGGGAGCGACCTGGCGTCGGTTGGCGGCGTTAGGCGTCAGGGAAAGCGGGTTTTAAGGAGCGAGCATGAATTCAGTGGCGGCGGAGGGGTTGGTGGTACGGCCATCGCAGGTCAGCGATGGGCCGTTTTTGCAGAGTCTTTACCAGACGGCGCGAGCGGATCTGCAATGGATCGACGGCGAGCACGAGCAAGTACAGCAGGTGGTTGCTCAGCAATTTCAGGTGCAGGAGCAAGGGCTTGGGGATAACTTCCCCAACGCCATGCATTACGTCGTGGAAAAGCTCGGTACCGCCATTGGCGCCTTGAGTACTGATTTTGGCCCCAATGAAATCCGTGTGTTGTACCTGGCGTTCATTCCCCAGGCGCGCGGGCAAGGTTACGGTCGGGCCGTGTTGCAAGGGGTACAAAAAGCCGCACAACAGATCCGCTGCCCGGTGGCGACCGTGGTCTGGAGCAGTAACCCGCACGCACGCCAGCATTACCTGGCATTGGGCTTTGAAGTGCAGGAGCGCAACCCGGCGGCGGAGCGGCTGGTTTGGTATCCGAAGGGGAACTGAGCTGCTCCTGGCTCGTGTGGGAGCGAGCCTGCTCGCGATAGCGGTGGGTCAGTTTGAAGTGATGTTGGCTATGCCACCGTCATCGCGAGCAGGCTCGCTCCCACAAGGGATCATCAGTCTTCAGTTAAACGCAATGTAGAAATACCCCAGCGCCGGATCCCGTCCCATGGGCGGTATCCGCGACACGAACACTTCCTCAATCCGCCCCAGATCGGGCACTTCCAGCGCGCACAGCCCATCCACGAAGTCGGTGCTTTCCAGGCTGTTGAATTCAACGCTGAACGGCATGCGCTCAGCGTTCGGCATCTTCGCCCGTGGTGTTTCCTCAAGGAACTCGAACCGCACGGGCAGGCAGCTGCCGTCTGGCAGGATCAGGCTGCTGGTCTGGCCCAGCAGCGGTTGAAAATGGCGGCTATGAACCTGTTGCAGCATGTCGACACTCCAAAAGCCGGAGGGCCGCAGCCCTCCGACTGTTCATCAGTTACGGGACGGGAAGAGACCGTTCAAGGCGACACTGAAGTTGATCGCCAGGAACGGGTTCATGATCGCCATCGGCATGCCGCTGCCCGTCGGGGAAATCGTGCCGTCGATGGTGGTGCTCACGCCCTTGACCGGGATCGGCGAGGCACCTATCTGGTCGGAATAGATATTCGCCGCGCCCGGGCCAGTGCCCGAGGTGCCGATGAACGAATTGGTGGCCGTTGGTGTGTTCACCGGGTTGCTGGCCGGGTTCGCCAGTTGCAGGGTGGTGGAGGCGGTGAGTCCCGCCATAGTGTGAGTGTGGGTGGGCAGGTTGTTGAGCGTCGGGGTGACGTTTTCGGTGCCGGCGACTTCGCCGATGACCCGCGGCGTCAGGCCCAGGCCGTTGCCTTGTCCCAAGAGCGTGCGGCCTTGCAAATTGGGGAGCATGAAGTTGGTGGTGCCGTTGCCTCCGTAGTACGTGCCGAGCAGGGAGAACAACGCCTGGTATTGGGAAATGCCGAGTGTCTGCCCGTTGCACAGCGCCCACCCATTGGGGGCGAAGTTAAAGGCGAACGGCTGGATGGTGCCCATAAAGACTTCCATAGATTCCTCATCCCTTCAGATTGTTGGTTTGGCAATGCCGACAGGGACCAAGGAGAGGATTGCGATCAGCCCGACTTCTTCACTCCCTGGCCTGGTCACGCACGGCTGAGCGTAGACCGAGATATTTCATTCTGCTGGGCTGGAAGGGAGGAAAAATGTTGTCCAGTGGCTTAATCGATTCAGGTTCGCATGGCGCCTATACCGTCCATCTTTTTTACAGATTTGGCTGGGTTTGATATCAAAGTAGTACTAGTCGCGGATTATTTCCTCAGCTACGCTTTGCGCTACAAATGGAATACAAACAAGGTGAAGGGATTGCCGCAGTTTCACTTTATCTCCGGTTTACCGCGCTCGGGCTCGACCCTGCTTTCTGCCATTTTGCTGCAGAACCCGCGCTTTCATGCCGGCATGACCAGCCCCGTCGGTTCGCTGTTCAGCAGCGTCCTGCAGCAATGCAGCGCCGGCAGTGAGTTTGGCTCGGTGATCGACACCGACCTGCGCCGTCGCCTGTTGCGCGGGCTGTTCGACTCCTACTACGCCGACAAGGCCGACAAACCCGTCATCTTCGATACAAATCGCCAGTGGTGCGCCCGCTTGCCTGCGTTGCAGGACCTGTTTCCCCAGGCCAAGACCATCGCCTGTGTGCGCAACGTCGCCTGGGTGCTGGACAGCCTGGAGCGGCTTTACCGCGCCAATCCGTTCGAGAACACCAAGCTGTTCAATGACGATGACGAGCGCAACACCGTCTACAGCCGCTGCGAAACCCTGGCCCAGCGCAACCGCCTGGTTGGCTTTGCCTGGACAGCGCTCAAAGAGGCGTATTACGGCGAAAACGCCGAGTCCATGTTGATCGTCGACTACGACCTGTTGAGCCAGGCCCCGGAGCGGGTGATGCGGCTGGTGTACGAGTTCATCGGTGAGCCCTGGTTCGAACACGACTTCAATCACTTGACCTACGACGCACCGGCCTTCGACCAGGCCTTGGGCGTTGCCGGCCTGCACAAGGTCAAGCCCAAGGTCGCGCCGCAAGCCCGGCGGACCTTGTTGCCGCCGGATCTGTTTGAAAAGTATGCCGAGTTGTCGTTCTGGCGCGATGGGTCCGCCAGCGCCGCCAATGTCATTCGTATGAAAACCGACGCCGCGGTCAGCTGACTCGCGGTTTTTTTCATTTGCGTGTTTAAAAAGTTCGAGTCCAGGTGAACGTCATGTGGTGGAGCAAAGGCAAATCGCGGGTAACCGAGGGCGCACAGGCCCTGGCATCGCCAATGATCATGTCCCTGGAGCCGCGAATGCTGTTCGACGGCGCGGTGGCGGCGACCGTGGCCGATGCCGCACAGGCGGACGCCCAGCCCACTGCAGACGCGGCCAAGACGCCTGCGGCTGACCAGGCTTCAGACAGCCACGCGCCTCAAGGGCAGACCGATGCCACCCAGGCCGCTGTGCCCGGCAAGGCCGTGGTGTTTGTCGATTCCCGGGTCAAGGACTCTGCCAGCCTCCTTGAAGGCGTTGCGCCCGGTACCCAGGTGGTGCAACTGGATGCTACCAAGGACGGCCTGCAACAGATCGCCGATTACCTGGACACCCACCAAGGCATCAGCTCGGTGCAGATTATCGCCCACGGCAACGCCGGCGATCTCTGGTTGGGCAACAGCTACCTGTCGGCGGACAACGTTGAGGCCCGCAGCGAGGTGCTGGCGCAGATCGGCCAGGACATGAACGCCGGTGGCGATATTCTGATCTATGGCTGCTACACCGCTGAAGGTGACCGTGGCCTGAGCCTGGTCAATTCACTGGCGCAGTTGACCGGCCGCGACGTGGCGGCGTCCATCGATCGCACGGGCCTTGGCGGCGACTGGGACCTGGAAATCGCCACCGGCAACATCGAAAGCGCCAACGTGCTCTCTGCCAATGCCATGAGCGAGTACCAATGGGGCCTGGCCACCTGGACCGCTACCAACAACCTCAATTCCGGTATTGGTTCTCTGCGCGCCGCTTTGGATTCTGCGCAGAATGGTGACATTGTCACGTTCAATGCCGGCATGACTGTCGCGCTGACCCAGGTGCTGGTGGTCGACAAGAACGTCACCATCGATGGCGATCTCAACAACGACAACGTGGCCGACGTCACCCTCGATGGGCAATACCGCACCCAGATCATCAACGTGACGGCCGGCACCACGGCGACCCTCGATGGCCTGGTGATTACTCGCGGTATGGTGGCGGGTAACGGCGGTAATGGCGGCGACGATGCGCTGGTGTCAAAGGGGGGCGGGATCTATAACGCCGGCACCCTGACCCTGAGGAACGTCACCGTCACCGCGAACGCCGCTTCGGGTGGCGGCGGCGGTGGTGGTGTCACGCCGCAATACGCCGGCGGCGGTGGTGGCGGCGGTGGCGCGATCACTGGCGGTACGGGCGGCAAGGGCGGCGATACCCTCAACGCCACGGGCTCCAACGGCTCGGCCGGCCAGGGCGGCGCCGGGGGTGGCTTCTTCAACATGGGCGGGCGTGGTGGTTCCTCCACCGGCGGGGCTGGCGGTTCCGCGTATCCGGGCTACAGCACGGGCTCCGCAGGCGGTACGGCCGTCAGCGGTGGGCTATCCATCGGTGGCGGTGGCGGTGGCGACGGCTATAACGATATTGGCGGCGCCGGTGGCGGAGCGGTCGGTGGTATTTATAACGATACCGGCGCGACCCTGCGAATCATCGGCAACTCGGTCATTTCCAACAACGTCGGCGCGGGCGGCGGCGGTGGTGGCGGTGGCGCTGGTGGTGGTTACAACCACACGGGCGGTGCCGGCGGCGTCGGTGTCGGGGCCATCTGGAACAAGGGCTCGATCCTGATCACCGCTGCCAACTTCGCCGCCCTGGCCGGCAACGTCGGTGGCAGCGGCGTGGGTGGGACCAGTGCCGGCACCGCGGGTGTTTCGCCGGCGTCGGTGGCCAACGTCTACGGCGACGGCGGCACCATCAACACCAACTATGTGCCGGACGAGACGCCGCCCACCGCGACCGTCGTGGTGGCCAATACCAACCTGAACTCCGGTGGCACGTCGCTGGTGACCATCACCTTCTCCGAAGCTGTCACCGGCCTCACTGCGGCCGACCTGACGGTGCAGAACGGCACCATCGGCACCTTGACCAGCGGCGACGGTGGCATCACCTGGACCGGCACTCTGACCGCGGCCAGCAACATCGCCGACACCACCAACATCATCACCCTGAACAACACCGGGGTTGCCGACCTGGCCGGCAATGCCGGCGTGGGCACCACCGACTCGAACAACTACGTGGTCAACGACACCGTGGCGCCCACGGCGTCCATCGTGGTCAGCGATACTGCCCTTCGGGTCGGTGAAACCTCGTTGGTGACCATCACTTTCTCCGAAGCGGTCAGTGGTTTTACCGCAGCGGACCTGACGGTGGCCAACGGCTCGATCAGCGGCCTGAGCTCCAGCGACGGTGGCATCACCTGGACGGCCACCTTCACACCGGACGCTGCGATCACCGACACTTCCAATCTCATTGTCCTGAATAACACCGGCGTGGCGGACCTCAATGGCAACGCCGGCGTGGGGACGACCAACTCCAACAACTACGCTATCGACACCCTGCGTCCGACAGCGACCATCGTGGTCAGCGACACTGCCCTCAGGGTCGGTGAAACCTCGGTGGTGACCATCACCTTCAACGAGGCGGTGAGCGGTTTTACCACCGCTGACCTGACGGTTGCCAACGGCTCGGTCACCGGGCTGAGCAGCAGCGACGGCGGTATCACCTGGACCGGGACACTGACCCCGAGCGCCAGCATCAGCGACACCACCAACCTGATCACACTGAACAACACCGGCATTGCCGATCTATCCGGGAACGTTGGCACCGGCACCACCGATTCGAACAACTATGCAATCGACACGCTGCGTCCCACCGCCACCATCGTGGTGGCCGATACCGCGCTGAATGTCGGCGAAACATCGCTGGTGACGATCACTTTCAGCGAAGCTGTAACGGGCTTTACCCTGGCCGACCTGACCGTCGCCAACGGTTCACTGAGCGGCCTGAGCAGCAGTGACGGCGGCATCACCTGGACCGCGACGCTCACCCCGAGCGCCAGCATCAGCGACGCCACCAATCTGATCATCCTGGCCAATACCGGTGTGGCGGATGCGGCCGGTAACACCGGCAGCGGCACCACCAGCTCCAACAACTATGCAGTCGACACCCAGCGACCCACCGCTAGCATCGTTGTGGCCGACACCGCGCTGAGCGTTGGCGAAACATCCCTGGTGACCATCACCTTCAACGAAGCGGTAACAGGCTTTACCGCCGCCGACCTGACGGTCGCCAACGGTACGATCACCGGCCTGAGCAGTGGCGACGGCGGCATCACCTGGACCGGCACGTTGACACCAAGCGCTAGCGTCAGCGACACCAGCAACCTCATCACCCTGGATAACACTGGTGTGGCGGATGCGGCGGGCAACGTCGGTACGGGCACCACTGATTCGAACAACTACGCCATCGACACCGCGCGTCCGACCGCGACCATCGTGGTCGCCGACTCGACCCTTGGCGTCGGCGAAACCTCGCTGGTGACAATTACCTTCAGCGAGGCGGTGACCGGGTTCACCCTGGCCGACCTTACCGTTGCCAACGGCAGCCTGAGCGGGCTGAGCACCAGCGATAACATCACCTACACCGCGACTTTCACGCCGAGCGTGGGCGTCAGTGATAGCACCAACCTGGTCACGCTCAATAACACGGGCGTGGTGGACGGCGCGGGCAACACCGGCAGCGGCACCACCGATTCGAACAACTACGCCGTCGACACCCTGCGTCCGACCGCCACCATCGTGGTCGCCGATACGGCGCTGAGCGTCGGCGAAACCTCGCTGGTGACCATTACCTTCAGCGAGGCGGTCAGCGGGTTCGACAATTCGGACCTGAGCGTCGCCAACGGTACGCTGAGTGCGGTCAGCAGCAGTGATGGCGGCCTTACCTGGACCGCCACCTTCACTCCGGCCCTCGGCGTCACCGACACCTCCAACGTCATCACCCTGAACAACACCGGGGTCAGTGACGCGGCGGGTAACTCCGGCACCGGCACTACCAACTCCAACAATTACCAGGTCGACACCAACGTACCGACGGCGACCATCGTGATTGCCGATACCACCCTGAGCATCGGCGAGACGTCATTGGTCACCGTGACCTTCAACTCGGCGGTCAGCGGGTTCGACAATTCGGACCTGACCGTCAGCAACGGCACGCTCAGCACCATGAGCAGCACCGACGGCGGCGTCACCTGGACGGCCACCTTCACGCCGAGCGCCAGTATTTCCGACACCAGCAACGTGATCACGTTGGACAATACCGGCCTGATCAATGGCGCGGGCAACGCCGGTGTCGGTACTACCGACTCCAACAACTACACCGTCGACACGGTGCGCCCAACGGCGACTATCGTCGTGGCCGACACCGCCATTGCCGCCGGCGAGACCTCGCTGGTAACCATCACCTTCAGCGAGGCGGTGACCGCGTTCACCAGTGCCGACCTGACGGTTGCCAACGGCGTGATTTCCGGCCTGAGCAGCAGCGACGGCGGCATCACCTGGACCGCGACCTTCACGCCGACCGCTGGCGTCACCGACACCAGCAACGTCATTTCGCTCAATAGCGGCGGTATCGTCGACCTGGCGGGCAACGTCAACGTCGGCACGACCGACTCCAATAACTACAGCATCGACAGCCAGCGTCCGACCGCGACCATTGTGCTGAGCGACTCTGCGCTGAGACCGGGCGAAACCGCTCAAGTGACCATTACCTTCAGCGAGGCGGTGACCGGCTTCACCAACGCCGACCTGAGCGTGGCAAATGGCACATTGAGCGCGGTGAGCAGCAGCGACGGCGGCTTGACCTGGACCGCCACTTTCACGCCGGACCTGGGCGTGACCGACGCCACCAACCTGATCGTGCTGGACAATACCGGTGTGAGCGATGCGGCGGGCAATACCGGAACAGGCACCACCAACTCGGCCAATTATGCCGTGGAGACGCGGGTGCCAACGGCCACCGTCGTGGTGGCTGATAACGCCCTCAGCGTGGGGGAAACCTCGTTGGTGACCATCACCTTCTCGGAGGCCGTCAGCGGTTTTGACAATGCCGACCTGAGCGTGAGCAACGGCACACTGAGCAACGTCTCGTCCACCGACGGCGGCGTGACCTGGACAGCCACGTTCACCCCGACGAGCAATATCACCGATACCAGCAACCTGATCAGCCTGGACACCAGCGGTGTGGTCAACGTGTCGGGCAACAACGGTGTCGGCGTGGTGAACTCCAACAACTACGCCATCGACACGGTTCGCCCCGGCGCCACCATCACAGTGGGCGACACCAGCCTGGGCATCGGCCAGAGCACTACTGTGACCATCAGCTTCACCGAGGCAGTGTCCGGTTTTGACTTGTCGGATCTCAGCGTCGCCAATGGTGTGTTGTCCAACCTCACCAGCAGTGACGGCGGCCTGACCTGGACGGCGACCCTGACGCCTACCGCGGGCGTCAACGATGCCACCAACCTGATCCTGCTCGACGCCAGCAATGTGCAGGACCTGGCCGGCAACGCCGGCGTGGGCATCGCGATTTCCAGCAACTACGCACTCGACGCCACCCGGCCGACGGCCACCATCGTGGTCGCCGACCCGAACCTGACGGCGGGCGAGACGACTCTGGTGACGTTCACCTTCAGCGAACCGGTGACTGATTTCGATCTGTCAGACCTCAGCGTCACCAACGGTGAACTGACCAACCTGACCACCAGCGACGGCGGTAGGACCTGGACGGCAACGTTCACGCCCACGGTGAACCTCACGGACCCGAGCAACTTCATCGCTCTGGACACCAGTAACGTCAGCGACCTGACAGGCAACGCCGGAGCAAGCGTGGCGGTGTCCAACAATTACGCCATCGACACCGTAGTGGCCAACGATGTGAAGCCACCGCCGGAGTTCCTGACGTCCGACCCTGTCACGGTCGTGCCGCCCTCCGAGGTGCCGTTGCAGCCGATTGTCTTTACGCCGCCAACCGGTGACCTCGGCTCGCCGCTGGGCTTTCCACCGCTGTTTGAACAACGCGACGTGGGCGGCGGCATTCGGCCGATCGGCGACATTTTCATCAACCGTGGTGCACTGGCGCCGAGCTATATCGCCCAGGTATTCAGCTCCGACGCTGCGGGCGATGGCTCCGGCCAGGGCTTCCTGGGCTTCGGGGGTGGCGATGGCGGGGTGTTCGGCAGCAGCACGATCGCCGGTCTGTTCAGCCAGGATGCCGGTTCCGATGGTGAATCGCTGGACGCCTTCGACAGCCAGTCGATGCAGGGCGGTGATGGGTCTCAAGGGGTATTCGGCGCACCAACCCTGGGCCAGCAACTTCAACAACTCAAAGACACCGAGCAGCGTCAGGTCGACAGCCTGGCAATGGCATTGCAACAGGTCGGCATGAGCCAGGCGCAGGCCTGAACAACTAAAAAAATTGGGGCAGCCAGGGGCAATCCAGGGAATGAATAGAAGTCAGAAGTTATTCGCAATGAGTGTGCTGGCGTTGACGGTCAGCGGATGTGCGGTCACCAGCGAGCCGATCGAGCGTAGCGTCAGCGAACAGCGCGCCCGGACCGACCTGCAGAATATGTACAAGGATCAGGAGCCCCTCAGCGGCCCGCTGACCCTGCACCAGGCCATGGCCCGTGCGGTGAAGTACAACCTTGAAGGCCGTTTGAAGATCATGGAAGAAGCCCTGGCCAAGCGTCAGCTGGACCTGGCCAGTTTCGACATGCTGCCGCGCATGGCCCTGGACGCGGGCTACGTGGGCCGCAACAACGTCAGCGCTTCCAGCAGCCAGAGTGTGGAAACCGGTACCCAGTCTCTGGAACCGTCGACCTCCCAGGACCGCGATCGCGAAGTAGCCGACCTGACCATGGTCTGGAACGTGCTCGATTTCGGCGTGAGTTACATCAGCGCCAAGCAGGCCGGGGACCAGCGGCTGATCGTGCAGGAGCGTCGGCGCAAAGTCATCAACACCATCGTCCAGGATGTGCGTTCGGCTTACTGGCGAGCCATGGCCGCCGAGCGCCTGCTCAAGCAGATCGACAGCCTGATGGTCCGAGTCGATACGGCCCGCGGCAACAGTCAGAGCATGAGCGAGCAACGCATTGGCGACCCAGTGCAGGCACTGGGTTACCAGCGTTCGCTGATCCAGGCCACCCGCCAGCTCGAAGAGCAGCGCCGGGCGTTGTCCCTGGCCAAGACGGAACTGGCGACGCTGATCAACCTGCCCCTGGGCACCGAGCTGACCTTGGCCACCCAGGATGAGTACGTCATCCCGGAACTCAAGGTCGACCTCGCGCGCCTGGAACAGGAAGCCCTGACCAGTCGCCCGGAACTGCGCGAGCAGGACTACCAGACGCGCATTACCGCCGCTGAAACCCGCAAGGCCATGCTGCGCCTGTTACCTGGGCTGGAGTTCTCCGCTGGGGGGCATTACGACAGCAACTCGTTCCTGGTGGAGCAGGGCTGGGCTGACTATGGCGTGAAGGTCACCTGGAATCTGTTCAACGTGATCTCCGCCCCGGCGGCCATCAACGTGGCCAAGGCCGGTGAAGAGGTCGCGGCGGCGCGGCGCCAGGCGATGTCGATCGCCGTGCTGGCGCAGCTGTACGTGGCCAATGCCAATTACCGCGAGGCGCTGCGCCAGTTCAAGACCAGCCAGCAGCTGTCGGAGATCGATGGGCAGATCGTGGGTCAACTGCGCAACCGCCATCAGGCCGCCGGCTTGGGTGAGCTGGACCTGATCCAGGGCGAACTCAATACGCTGCAGGCTGACTTGCGGCGGGATCTGGCCTATGCCGACCTGCGCAACGCCTACGGCCAGATCTTTGCCAGCGCTGGCCTCGACCCGTTGCCCGATGAAGTGCAATCGACCCAAGTGCAGTCCATTGCCACGGCGTTGGCCAACCGCGAAGCGGCGTGGGCCCAGGGCGATATCGCGGTGCCGACCGCGGCGGTGACCCAGTAACAGGCCGTACGCATGGTGCGCCCGGCGTTTTCCCGGCTGCCGGTAACGGTGAACCTGCCTTTGCTGTTGCAGGCACTGGCAGCCGTTGAGGACGATCATTGGCAAGGCCACTTCAACAGCGCGTACTACAGTGGTGACTGGAGTGGCGTGGCGCTGATTTCGGCGGTCGATGCCTTGACCCCGTTGTCTCCCGGGCGCGGTCAGCCCGTGCAGCGCGCGCTCTGGTCAGAGGATGACCGGTGGCACGAGGCGTTGCGCGACTGGCCGTTGGAGATCGTCTCGGCCCGCTTGCTGCGACTCGGTCCCGGCGGGTGTATCCACGAGCATCGCGATTATGACCTGGGTGGCGCGAACGCCGATCTGCGCCTGCATGTGCCGCTGCTCAGCCCGTCTGGCGTGGATTTCTGGCTGGATGGGCAACGCATTCCGATGACGGCGGGCGAATGCTGGTTTCTTGATCTGTCGCTGCCTCATCGCGTCGATAACCACAGCAGTCAGCCGCGGATTCATCTGGTGCTCGATTGCCGCCCCAGCCCATGGCTGCAACGGCAGGTCGCCGCCGGGCTGCTCAGCACACCGGCAATCGTGGCTGAGCGAAGTGATCTGGTGTGCTTTGAGCAGCTCGTTGAAACCGACCCTCACCTTGCCCGGACTTTGCAGAGCCTGCATGACGTAGACGCTTTCATTGAGTGCGCAATCGCGATGGCTGCCGCACGCGATTTACACGTTACCCGGGAGCAATTGCAGGCGACCATGCGCAACGGTCGCCGGCAGTGGAGTGATCAGTGGAAGGCCTGAACCTGGACGGCTGGCTGCCGATCCGCGTGTGGCAAGCGGCGGGGCAGTGGCGGGTTGACTGGTGCTGGTTCGGGGAGGAGCGATTGTCGCAACCGTTCTTCGGCGACGCGGTGGAACACGCCCTGCGGTTGCCCTTCAATCAGGCGTTCCGCCGCCAGACAGCCTTGAGCGCCCTGGACCAGTGGAGACAACAAAGCCCAGGCCTGCCCCCGAGTGCATTTATTTTCCATGCCTCCCGCTGTGGCTCGACATTGATCAGCCAGATGCTGGCGCAACTGGACGACCACATCGTCATTTCAGAACCGCCGCCTCTGGATACTCTGCTGCGCAGCGATATGGTGCACGCTGACCGCTGCGTGGCACTCAGGGGGCTGATGTCGGCCTATGGGCAGCGCCGCCGAGGCGTGGAACAGCGGCTGGTGATCAAGCTTGACGCCTGGAACATCGGTGAACTGGCGCTGCTGCGCGAATGTTTTCCCGACACGCCTTGGTTGTTCGTGTACCGCGACCCTTTGGAAATCGCCGTTTCCCATTGGCGTCGTCCCGGCATGCACATGGTGCCGGGGATGATCGGGACAAGCGTGTTGGACGACGGATTGCCCTTCGGCGGCCAGGAAGATTTCATCGCGCGCCGGCTGGGGCGGTTGTTGCAGGCGGGGTTGGAGCACTGCCATGAGTTTGCCGGGCTGGCGGTTAATTACGCTGAGTTGCCTGATGCGATGGCAGGGCGGCTGGCGGTGTTTTTCGGGCTGAATGACGCCCAGCGCCGGCAAGTGTTTGCCATGACGGGGCAGCATGCCAAGCAGCCGGGGCAGGCGTTTGCCGGTGATAGCGAGGACAAGCGTCGGGAGGCTTCGTCACGGCTGCGCAATCAGGTGATGCATTGGGCGCAGGGGGCCTATGAGGCGCTCGAAACCTGGCGCGTTGGCCGGCATCAATGTTGACTGACCCTGCGCAATCGCGAGCAGGCTCGCTCCCACATTTGTTTTGTGCTGGTTTGAGTATCCGCGACTGCCCTCAATCCCCTGTGGGAGCAAAGCTTGCTCGCGAGGCGGCCTGACAGCCGGCCTGGCTCTTGCGGGTGTACTCCAATCCAATTGTGGGAGCGAGCCTGCTCGCGATGGCGTCGGCACCGTTTGCATCAAAGCAAAGCTCTACCCCTTGGCCCCAAGCGCCGCCATTTCTTTTGTTTCCAGATGGTCCAACGCCCGTTCAACCAACAACTGAACCCCATCGGCCATGCGGCTGATCGCCAGGGCTACGCAGCGGCGTGAGTCATCGACATCGTCAGCCAGGTCGGCGGCGATGGTGCTGATGGACAGCAGGTCTTCGGAGGCATTGGCGAGCAGGGTTTCGGTGTCAATGTGGGGGATTCGGTGAAGGCTTGACCATATTCATGTACCAGAGTTGGGGTTGGCATCCTTTCTCTTGCATTCGAAGAGGCGGCAACTGTGCGTAGGTGTGCAAGACCGGTCCGGTACCGCCGGCAGACCCGAAGGTCTCCCACGCACAATCGCCATAACGGACGCGAGCATAAAAAATGCTCGGTCAATAGCTATAACCGATTGGGTACCAGTCCGGACTTGCACGTCCGTATCACCGTTTTTTGCGATGACGGACAAAGGTTAGCGGCGCTCGGAAGCACTGCCTAGTTCATGAACAGCCCGGTGTTTTGAAGGAAATCTCCGAGGAACCTGAGAGGAAACGAAAAACGTGAAAAGGTGACTTGGCAGTCATCATGCGAGAAAACTCATCCATCTCCCGTTAAAGCGATCCGATGATGGCGTTCCGCTGTGGAATCGCTAAACTGCTCCCGCCATTCATATTTCTTACGAGGCCGTGCCCATGAAGTTTCGCTTTCTGCTGTGGATGCTGGGGTTGTTGATGGGCAGGGCCAGCCGGACCAATCCGGCGTTCCAGCAGCAGTTGGGCGATAAGGAGTTGGTGTTTCAACTGCAAACCCTGGACGGCAAGGTCGCCCGGCACTTCACGGTGAAAGACCAGCGCATCACCAGCCAGTCCGGCACTTACCCGACGCCTGCGTTCGCCATCGCCTTCAAGGACGCGGCTTATGGCTTTGCCACGATGCAGGCGAAGAACAAGCAGTTGGCGTTCATGACCGGGATTCAGGACAAGTCGATCCAGATCAAGGGCAACCCGGCGCTGGTGATCTGGTTTCAGGGGTTGATGCGGTATTTGAAGCCGAAGAAGGCCAAGAAGGTTTAGTCGAGAACCCTGTGGCGAATCAGCCAGGATACGCTCGATCGTTCCCACGCTCTGCGTGGGAACGTCGCCAGGGACGCTCCGCGTTCCGCTTCTGGGATGTGACGCAGAGCGTCACGGGATGCATTCCCACGCAGAGCGTGGGAACGATCAAAGCTCAGCGGCCTGCGTCAGCGGTCAGTGGCTGAACTGCGAAGCCAGTTCGCGCAACAACACCTCAGCCTCCAGCACTTTGCTGACCACTTCATTGGCTTTGTCGCGACTCAGGCCGACGCGTTCGAGCAGTGCGTCGGGAATCTCCTCGTCGGGACCCGAGCCAATGCCACGGGCGCGCAGCAGGCGTACGGCCAGGCACACCAGGTTCGGGTAGGCGGCGTATTCGCCGTCGTAATGTGGGTCGTGCTGGAAGCGCAGGGCGGTGGCCAGTTCGTCGGGCATGTCCCAGTAGCGCATCAGCCATGAACCGATCTGCTCGCGACTGATGCCCAAGAGGTGCTGCTCCACATAGCTGTGGCACAAGTGCGGGTTGACCTCCAGGTGCCGGCAGATCAACGAGAAGTGCGGCGGGAAGACGTGGGCCAGCAACAGGTAGCCGAAGTTGTGCAGCAGGCCGGACAGGTAGGTCAGGCCGCCTTCCGGGCGCTGGGCGCGCGGCATGGCGCGGGTCAGGCCCTCGATGACGGCGGCGGTGTAGATCGACTGATGCCAGTACGGCGTGGTGTGTTGCGGGTGGTCCTTAGGCAGGCTCAGGGTCTTGCCCAAGGCCAGGCCCAGTGCCAGGTTGATCACCAGGTCGAAGCCCAGTACCCGGACGATGGCGTCTTCCACCGAACGGATCTTGCCGGGCGAGGCGTAATAAGGCGAGGCAGCCCAGCTCACCACTTGCGCGGCCAGGGCCGGATCGGTTTCCACGACGCCGGTGATGTCATCGATGGTGGCGTCCGGGTCGACCCGCAGCTTGATGATCTTCTGCGCCGTTTCGGCCAGTGGTGGAATTTCGATGGTTTCTTCCAGCCGTTGCTGGATACGTCGGGCGGTGAACGCCTGCACAGCCTGA
Source organism: Pseudomonas sp. N-137 (assembly GCF_034555295.1). Classification (NCBI taxonomy): domain Bacteria; kingdom Pseudomonadati; phylum Pseudomonadota; class Gammaproteobacteria; order Pseudomonadales; family Pseudomonadaceae; genus Pseudomonas; species Pseudomonas sp. N-137. The sequence goes on along the minus strand of NZ_JAXUDQ010000010.1, from coordinate 570,103 downwards.
GTGATTTCCGCGCGGTCGTCGTGCGGGCGATCAAGGTTGGGGGTGATGTTGCTCACGGCTTCGCCGAAGGTCGCGGCACTGGCCTTGGTGAGCATGCTCTTGAAGGCTTCGCTGGTCACTTCCAGCAGCAGCCCTGGTTCGCCTGAGTTGATCAGCAGCTTCGGCTCGCGCAGCAGGCTTTCTTCATACAGGCAAGGGGAGCTGGTCAGCGCCGGCAGGCCGGGCAGCAGGCTCAGGCTATGTTTGCCGAGCATGCGCTCCAGACGGTCAGTAGGTACCGCCGTGAGTTTGCGACCGGTGAGTTCGGCCAAGCGGTTGAGGTCCAGCAGTTGGCTTTGCGGAAACAGCACCATGAGGGCGCCAACGGCATCGTGCAACAAAACAGCCTGCACTTTACGGGCGGGATTCAGGCCTGGTCGTTCGATTACTTCGTCAAAGCCGATGCCCAGTTTCTCGAGCAACAGCCGAATAACAGACGGAGCGTGCGGGGTTTCGGGGACGAGGGCAGCTTCTGTCATGGTCTGTATCCGTTTTCCTACAAGTTCAGCAGTATAACCAGCTTGCCGGGCAGGCGCGCCCAGAAACTGAGAGCGTGCTCACACTTGGCCGTATTGCTGCCCGTGACGCAACCAGCGATCCAGCAGCGGGCTGACATGCTCCGGCCAGCGCTCCAGCAGCGCCTGGGCGGCGTCGCGTACGGCGGGGAGCAGATCGGCGTCGCGCATCAGGTCGGCTACCTTGAATTGAAGCAGGCCGGTCTGGCGCGTGCCGAGCATTTCACCGGGTCCGCGCAATTCCAGGTCTTTTTCGGCGATGACAAAACCATCGTTGGTTTCGCGCATGATGCCCAGGCGCTGGCGACCAATCTGCGACAGCGGCGGGTGATACAGCAAGACGCAATGGCTGGCGGCACTGCCCCGGCCGACGCGGCCGCGTAGCTGGTGCAACTGTGCCAGACCCAGGCGCTCGGGGTTCTCGATGATCATCAAGCTGGCATTGGGCACATCGACCCCGACTTCGATCACCGTGGTGGCGACCAGCAATTGCAGCGCCCCGGCCTTGAATTCGGCCATGACGGCGGCTTTCTCGGCGGGTTTCATGCGCCCGTGGATCAGCCCGACTTTCAGTTCGCCGAGGGCGGCAGTGAGGTCTTCATAGGTGGTTTCGGCCGCCTGGCAGGTCAGCTCTTCCGACTCTTCGATCAACGTACATACCCAATAGGCCTGCCGCCCTTCGGCGCAGGCACCGCGCACGCGCTCGATCACTTCGACGCGCCGGGTGTCGGTGACCAGCACGGTATTGACTGGTGTGCGTCCGGGAGGCAGTTCGTCGAGGATCGAGGTGTCGAGGTCGGCATAGGCGCTCATGGCCAGGGTCCGCGGAATCGGCGTGGCGGTCATGATCAATTGGTGAGGGCACATCCGCCCGCCCACGCCTTTCTGCCGTAGCGCCAGGCGCTGCTGCACGCCGAAGCGGTGCTGTTCGTCGATGATCACCAGCGCCAGGTTCTTGAACTGCACTTCGTCCTGGAACAACGCATGGGTGCCGACCACCATCGGTGCACCTTCGGCGATCTGCGCCAGGGCGGCTGCGCGATTCTTGCCCTTTAGCTTGCCGGCCAGCCAGGCGACTTCGATCCCCAGGGGTTCGAGCCAGCGCTGGAAGGTGATGAAATGTTGTTCGGCGAGAATCTCGGTGGGCGCCATCAACGCCACTTGATAGCCGGCTTCCAGGGCCTGGAGCGCGGCGAGGGCGGCGACCACGGTCTTGCCGGCACCCACATCGCCCTGGATCAGCCGCAGCATCGGTTCGGGCTGGCTCAGGTCGTAGGCGATTTCGTTGCCGACCCGCTGCTGGGCCCCTGTGGGTTTAAAGCCGAGGTTAGCCAGGTAACGGGCGGGCAGATCCTTGGCCTTGGGCATGGCCGGGGCGCGCAGGGAACGCAGGCTTTCGCGCAGGCGTTGCTGGGACAGTTGATGGGTCAGCAGCTCTTCAAAGGCCAGCCGGTGCTGGGCCCAGTGATGCCCCAGGGCCAGTTCGTCGACATCGGCATCGGCCGGCGGATGGTGCAGGTAGCGAATCGCATCCGCCAGCGGCGCCAGTTGATAATCCCGGGCCAGTTCGTTGGGCAGCCAGTCGGGCAGGCTGCTGGGGCCGAGCAGGGTCAGGGTTTGCTGGCAGAGCTGGCGCAGACGCTGTTGGGTCAGGCCTTCGGTGAGCGGGTAGACCGGGGTCAGGGTTTCATCCACCGGGGGCGGCTCGTCGCCGGTGATGGCGCGGTATTCCGGGTGATAGATCTCCAGCCCGGACGCACCGGGCCGCGCTTCACCGTAGCAACGCACGCGGGTGCCACGCTTGAGGCCCTCCTTTTGCGCATTGCTGAAGTGATAGAAGCGCAGGCTCAGCCCGCCGGTGCCGTCCTGCAGGCGCACCACCAGGCTACGGCGCCGCCCCATGACCACATCGGCGCCGCTGACGGTGCCTTCGATCACGGCGTCCTGGCCCGGACGTAAATGCCCGATGGGCACGACGCGGGTGCGGTCCTGGTAACGCAGCGGCAGGTGGAACAGCACGTCCTGAAGGTTTTCCAGGCCAACCTTGGCCAGCTTCTCGGCCATGGCTTCACCGACACCCTTGAGTGCCGTGACCGGCACTTTCGACAGCTCAGTCATGGCCGGGGCTTACTTGGCAGTGGGCGGCTTGGCCACGGAACACAGGCGGATCGAGTCAGCGAGGATCTCGATGGCCTTGGGTCGCGGAAAGCTGGCGCGCCAGGCGATGGCAACGGTGCGGAACGGCACGGGCGGCGTCAGTGGGCGAACCTCGATCACGCCAGGGGCGTAATGATGGCTGTCCACCGCCGAGAGCGGCAAAATCGAAATGCCCAGGCCCGAGGCGACCATGTGGCGAATGGTTTCCAGGGAGCTGGATTCCACCGTGGTGTGCTTGGCGCCTTCGCTGCCTTTGGTCAGGGTCGGGCAGGCTTCCAGCACCTGGTCGCGGAAGCAGTGGCCTTCGCCGAGCAGCAGCAGGCTCTTGTCGTTGAGCAGGCCGGCGTCGATGGATTTTTTCTGGGTCCACGGATGCTGGGCCGGCATCAACACGTAGAACGGCTCGTCGTAGAGCGGCAGGGTCAGGACATCGGCTTCGTTAAACGGCAGGGCGATGATGATCGCGTCCAGTTCGCCGTTGCGCAGTTTGTCGCGCAGCACATGGGTGAAGTTTTCTTCGATGTACAACGGCATCTGCGGGGCGACCCGGTGCAGTTGCGGAATCAGGTGCGGGAACAGGTACGGGCCGACGGTGTAGATGGCGCCGACTTTCAGTGGGGCGGTCAGCTGGTTTTTGCCGGCCTGGGCCAGTTCACGGATGCCCTGAGCCTGTTCCAGGACTTTCTGTGCCTGGGCAACGATGCCTTCGCCCACTGGGGTCAGGCGCACGGCGCTTTTGCTGCGCTCGAAAATCAGCACGCCGAGCTCGTCTTCAAGCTTTTTCACGCCCACCGAAAGCGTCGGCTGGCTGACATGGCAACGCTCGGCGGCGTGGCCGAAATGTTGCTCCTGGGCGAGGGTGACGATGTAGCGTAATTCTGTGAGGGTCATGGCGAGCGTCCGTGAAGTTGCGAGCCAAGCATACCGGCTGCAATCGATAGACGCACGTTATCAGACTGGGGGTGCGGTGTGACACTGCCTAATGTGGGTATGGTGAGGGGATTTAACGACGCATATGGATTATTTGTGGGAGCAAGGCTTGCCCGCGATGAAGCGAGCGCGGTCCTCTCCGGAACCGAGGTGCCTGTATCGCGAGCAAGTTTTGCTCACACAGGCCCCCTTGCTCTACAGATACATTCCCTTCACCAGAAACAATAAGCCCCTGTAACAGGGGCTTGCCAATGGGTTAACGCCGACGCTTGTCGATGGAGTACACGAACGGCGCGACGATTTCGATGGAGCCGTTAACTAGCATGTCGGCCGGAGGCTTGGGCAGCGGTTGGGCGCGGCGAATCATTTCCAGGGTCGCCCGGTCCAGGGCGGCGTTGCCGGATTTGCTCACCAGCTCGAAGGACAACACATTGCCTTCGGCGTCCACCACGAACCGTAAACGGTTCAAGCCTTCCTTGCCGCGCGACTGGGCGCTGGCGGGGTATTTCTTGTACTTGCCCAAGTGCGCAAGCAAGGTGCCTTGCCAACTGGCCTTGGCCGCCATTTGCGCGGGGGATGGGCCAGGCGCCGGTTGCGCGGATTTCTCGGTCGGAGCCTTGGTCGGTTGAGTATCGCTGGGCTTTTGCTCCGACGGTTCTTCCTTGGGCGGTTCCGGTTTTTTCTCCACGGGCTTGGGTTTGGGCTTGGGCGGTTTAGGCTTGGGCTTGACCGGCTTGGGCACCGAAATCTCCGGTTTCTCGGCTTCGGCGATTTTAGGCAGCGGCAGTTCTTCGACCGGCTCCGGAGGCTGCGGTGGCGTGACGACTTTAGGCGGTGCGGGCGGTGGTGGGGCCGGAACCGGCGCCAGCTCGACCATCATTGCCTGGGGCGGCAATTCAATGGGCGGGTTTGACGTCCAGTTCAGGGCCAGGGCAATGGCGAGCGCATGCACGCCCAGCACCACGGCCAGGCTACCGCTGTAACGCGTCAGCTTTTGGCGCGTCGTGATCATTTCTTGGGCGCCGTCTCAAGTCCGACCAGGCCGACCTTCAGGTATCCGGCGGCGCGCAGGGCGTCCATCACGCTCATCAAGTCGCCGTAATCCACGCCTTTATCCGCCTGGAAGAAGATCGTCGTGTCCTTTTTGCCTTGGGTCTTGGCGTCGAGGGTCGCGCCGAGGCTATCGGCCTTGACCTCGTCTTCGCCCAAGAACAGGCGTTGGTCAGCCTTGACGCTGAGGAATACCGGTTTTTCCGGCCGCGGCGAAGGCTTGGCCGTCGAAGCCGGAAGGTCGACCTTGATGTCCACGGTGGCGAGCGGAGCGGCCACCATGAAGATGATCAACAGCACCAGCATCACGTCGATGAACGGCGTGACGTTGATTTCGTGGTTCTCGGCCAGATCGTCGTCTGCGCCTTCTTTCAAATGCAGGCCCATGGCCGATTACCCCACTTTCACCATGTGCGGTTGCGAGCCACGCTCGGGTGGCAGGTGGTCGAGGTCGCGGCTGACCAGCAACAGGACTTCGGCCGAAGCGTCCGAGACCTGGGCCTTGTAACCGGCAATGGAGCGGGCGAACACGTTGTAGATGACCACCGCCGGGATCGCCGCGACCAGACCCAGAGCCGTCGCGAGCAGGGCTTCGGCGATGCCAGGCGCCACGACAGCGAGGTTGGTGGTCTGGGTCTTGGCGATGCCGATGAAGCTGTTCATGATGCCCCACACGGTGCCGAACAGGCCGACGAACGGCGCGGTGGAACCGATAGTGGCGAGCACGCCGGTGCCGCTGCTCATGTTGCGACCGCAGGCTGCGACCAGGCGCTCGAGGCGGAAACTCACGCGCTCCTTGATGCCTTCCTTCTCACGACTGTTGGCCGACAGGCGCATCTCTTCGAGGGCGTCGTGAACCAGCAGATTGGCCAGGGTGCCCTCTTTGGCCGCAGAGGCGCTGGCCTCTTTGAGGGTGGTGGCTTTTTTCAGGTTGGCGATTTCACCGCGCAAGCGGCGCTTGGCGCCCATCAGCTCGAAGCCCTTGGCGATCCAGATGGTCCAGGTGATGATCGAGGCGATGGCCAGGCCGATCATGACGATTTTCACGATAATGTCGGCGTTCTGGTACATGCCCCATGGCGACAGATCGTGGGCCATGCCCAAGGTATTGTCGGCTTCGAGCATTTGAGGTGCGTCTGCGGCGTCGGCTTCGACGGCCTGGGCCGGCTCGCTGGCCTGAGGAGCCGCTACAGGCTCGGCTGCATCGACCGGCGCCTGGCTGGCGGCGGGTGCGGTGGCCGGGGTCGTGGCTGGCGCTTGGGCATCGGCGAACGCGGCGGCGGGTGCTAGCAGCAGGCTGAGCAGCAGGGCTGCCATGGCACTCCAGGCGCGAGGTCGGTTGGTTGGCGAAGCGGAGGGGAGATAGCGTGTCATGCTGGCCGGACCTGAGAGAAAAAGAAGGTTGATGTTCTTCCAGGCCTCGTGGGCCGAGAACAAAACTGGCTCGCATTATTGCAAGTAATTCTTGTTAACAAAAGTAATACAGTATCTTTTTTTTCCTGCATTGCTAGCCGCTCGTCCCCTCTGGCAGCTAGTCTGCGGCTTTACGAGAGGAGATTTTGATGTCCGCGCCTTCTGTTTTGATCGCCGGCTGCGGTGATATCGGTGGCCGCCTGGCGAGTCAGTTGCGGGCCGAGCAGTGGCAGGTCTACGGCTTGCGCCGTACGGTTTCGCAGCTGCCGGCCGGGGTTGTCGGGGTAGCGGGGGACTTGTTCAACGAGCAATGTCCCGCTGATTGGCCCACCGGTCCACTGGATTACGTGGTGTACAGCGTCGCCGCCACCGAGCATGACGAGGCGGGTTACCGCGCGGCTTATGTCCAAGGCTTACAGCATGTGTTGAGCTGGCTGAAGCAGCATGGACAGCAGCCAAAACGACTGCTTTTTGTCTCCAGCAGCAGCGTCTACGGACAGAAGGGTGGCGAGTGGGTCGATGAAACCTCGCCCACCGTGGCCGGTGGCTATTCCGGTCGACTGATGCTCGAAGCGGAACAGGTGGCGCTCGACAGCAGCATCCCGGCCAGCCGCGTGCGTCTGACCGGTATCTATGGTCCGGGCCGTGAATGGTTGCTGAGCCAGGTGCGCCAGGGCTATAGCGTGGTGGAAGACCCGCCCCTGTACGCCAACCGCATCCATGCCGACGACGCCGCGGGCCTGCTGGCCTTCCTGCTGGAAGCCGACCGCCAGGGCAAGCCCCTGGAAGACTGCTACATCGGCGTCGACGACACTCCCGCCGCGCTGGCCGAGGTGGTGGGTTGGCTGCGTGATTACATGGGCGTCACCCAATGGGCCGAAAACGCCAGCGTCCGCCGCGCCGGCAGCAAGCGCTGCAGCAATGCACGGGCGAAGGCCCTGGGCTGGACACCGAGGTATCCGAGTTTTCGTGAGGGGTATGCGGCGATTCTGGAGGGGCGCTGCTGATCTTTTAAACACCCCAAAAACAAACGGTGGGAGCGGGCTTGTGGGAGCAAATCTTGCTCGCGATAGCGGTTTTACAGCCAACAGAGGTGTTGTCTGTGACGACGTCATCGCGAGCAAGCTTTGCTCCCACAGGCTCGCTCCCACAGGGAGTCCGACTTACTGCTTCTCCAACACCCACTGCCGGTCACCCGGCGTGAACGAAGGCATTTCATCCGCCAGTGCCGCATTCACGGTCTGGAAAATTTCCAGCTTCTTGCCGTCGCGAGAGAAGATCCAGGTATTGCCCTGGCCGTTCTGTTGCAGCCAGATGTTGTCGTTGCCGCCGCTCATGGACGCGCAGTCGCCGGCCAGGCACAGGGCGTAGCGGTCGGCGCCTGGTAGTCCGCTGACCTGGCCGTCGGGTTGGAACTGCACGCTGGCGCCCTGGCCAGGGCCGTTGACGATGTTCCAGGTGCCGCCCAGATAAGCGGTATACAGCGCCCGTTCGAAACTGGCGCCCAGCGGCGCCCCCTCGGGCACCTGGACCTGGGCGCGCTCGAACACTTGCTGCGGCTCGTTCTCGGTGGCGGATTGGTTCAACTGGTCGCCGTCGCGTTGCAGTTCGCTGGCGGAGCTGCCGTAGAAATCGACTTTCCACGCACCGTCTTCTTCGCCCAGCAGCTTGCCTTCGACATTCTCGAAACCGTTGGTGTAACGCGCCTGGCCGGCCCGGGTGTTGACGTCCCATTCCAGGTTCGGGCCATAGGCCTGCAGCGCCTCGCGCAGCGGGCCGCCCTTGGCGGCGGCGTCGATTGCCGCCTGGTTGATCCAGGTGCCGCTGATATCACGGTCGGCAGGGTCGCTGGCGCAGCCGCCCAACAGCAGGGCAGCCAGCGAAAGAGCAAGCGCTTTGCGCATGGTGGAATCCTTAAACGAAAACGGCGCAGCCGGGGGGAGGCTGCGCCGGGCGTGTTACTCGATGACCAGGATGGCGTCCATCTCAACCTGCGAACCCTTCGGCAGGGCTGCTACGCCGATGGCGGCGCGGGCAGGGTAAGGCTGGTCGAAGTACTTGCCCATGATCTCGTTGACCTTGGCGAAGTGGCTCAGGTCGGTGAGGAAGATGTTGAGCTTGACGATGTCCTTGAACGAACCGCCGGCAGCCTCGGCCACGGCCTTGAGGTTCTCGAACACCTGCACGGTCTGGGCTTCGAAGCCTTCTACCAGTTCCATGGTTTTCGGGTCCAGCGGGATCTGGCCCGACATGTACACGGTGTTGCCCGCCTTGATTGCCTGGGAATACGTACCGATGGCGGCCGGGGCTTTGTCGCTGGTGATAACGGTCTTGGTCATTTATGACTCCTTGTAATGGATGGGGAGCTATGCACGCATACGAGTGATACGGATGACGCCAGTCAGGGCGCGCAGCTTCTTGATCACGCGGGCCAGGTGCACGCGGTCGTGCACGCTGACCACCAGTTGGACGACGCTGATGCGGCCATCGCGCTCGTCCATGCTGATTTTTTCGATATTGCCGTCGGCGGCGTTGACGCTGCTGGCCAGCAAGGCGATCAGGCCACGCTGGTGCTCCAGTTCGACCCGCAGCTCGACATTGAATTCGCCGGTGACATCCTTGGCCCAGGAGAGCTGGATGCATTTTTCCGGGTTGTGGCGGATTTCGCTGATGTTGCGGCAGTTATCCAGGTGCACCACCATCCCTTTGCCTGCGGACAGATGGCCGACAATCGGATCGCCAGGAATCGGCGTGCAGCACTTGGCATAGCTGAGCACCAGGCCTTCGGTACCACGAATGGCCAGGGGACCTTCGGGGCTAGGCAGCTGTTCGCCTTCGCCGAGCAGGCGGCGGGCGACGACGTAGGCCATGCGATTGCCCAGGCCGATGTCTTCCAGCAGGTCTTCGATCAGTTCCAGGCGGTACTCGCTGAGCATGATCTGCACGCGTTCAGCCGGGATCTTGTCCAGGGAGCTGTCGAAACCGTTGAGGACTTTGTTGAGCAAGCGTTCGCCCAGGCTGATGGATTCAGAGCGGCGTTGTAGCTTCAAGGCGTGGCGGATGTGTGTGCGGGCTTTGCCGGTGACCACGAAATTGAGCCATGCCGGATTTGGCCGCGCGCCGGCGGCGCTGACGATTTCCACCGTGGAGCCGCTTTGCAGCGGTTCGGACAACGGCGCCAGGCGGCGGTTGATCCGGCACGCGATGCAGCTGTTGCCGACGTCGGTGTGTACTGCATAGGCAAAGTCCACCGCCGTGGAGCCTTTGGGCAGCTCCATGATCCGGCCTTTGGGCGTGAAAACGTAGACCTCGTCCGGAAACAGGTCGATCTTCACGCTTTCGATGAATTCCAGGGAGTTGCCGGCCCGCTGCTGCATTTCCAGCACGCCTTTGACCCACTGGCGGGCCCGGGCGTGGGTGCTCTTGGGTTGTTCGTCGCCGCTGGACTTGTACAGCCAGTGCGCAGCGATGCCATTATTGGCCATCTCTTCCATTTCACGGGTGCGGATCTGGATTTCGATCGGTACGCCGTGCATGCCGAAGAGCGTGGTGTGCAGCGACTGGTAGCCGTTGGCCTTGGGAATCGCGATGTAGTCCTTGAAGCGCCCAGGCAATGGCTTGTACAAATTATGTACAGCGCCCAGTACGCGGTAGCAGGTATCGACCTTGTCGACGATGATCCGGAACGCGTAGACGTCCATGATCTCGTTGAAGGCCCGACGCTTGCCGCGCATCTTCTTGTAGATGCCGTAGAGGTGTTTCTGTCGGCCGCTGACCTCGCCTTCGATGCCGTCGATGGTCAGGCAATGGCTCAAGGATTCTTCGATCTTGTTGACGATTTCCTTGCGGTTGCCCCGGGCGCGCTTGACGGCCTGGTTGATCCGCGCCGAACGCATCGGGTGCATGGCCTTGAAACCGAGGTCTTCGAACTCGATGCGGATCGCGTGCATACCCAGGCGATTGGCGATGGGCGCATAGATTTCCAGGGTTTCCTTGGCGATTCGCCGGCGTTTTTCACCGGACAACACTTCCAGGGTTCGCATGTTGTGCAGGCGGTCGGCGAGCTTGACCAGGATCACGCGAATGTCGCGCGCCATGGCCATGGCCATTTTCTGGAAGTTTTCGGCCTGGGCCTCGGCCTTGGTCTCGAAGTTCATCTGGGTCAGTTTGCTGACCCCGTCGACCAGTTCGGCCACGGTTTCGCCGAACTGCGCCTGCAGCGCTTCCTTGGCGATGCCGGTGTCTTCGATCACGTCATGCAGCATCGCCGCCATCAGGCTCTGATGGTCCATGTGCATGTCGGCAAGAATGTTCGCCACCGCAAGCGGGTGCGTGACGTACGCCTCGCCGCTGCGGCGGCGCTGGCCGTCGTGGGCTTGTTCGGCGTAGAAATAGGCTCGGCGGACCAGGTTGACCTGGTCCGTGCCGAGGTAGGCCGATAAGCGATCGGCGAGGGCGTCTATGCTCGGCATGATAATGACTCCTGCCGTTTGCTGTGACCCCGCGCCGTGCTACGTCGACCAGGCATAGGCTTAGACCGCCTCGTTGGACTCGTCCTCGAACGCTGCGAACAGCGGTTCGTCTTCAACGATTTCAGCGTTGGCGATGAACTCGTAGCTCATCAGGCCTTCGGCGATTTCACGCAGCGCTACCACGGTAGGCTTGTCGTTTTCCCACTGGACCAACGGCTCTTTGCCACCGGTGGCCAGTTGACGGGCACGCTTGGTAGAGAGCATGACCAGCTCAAAGCGGTTTTCCACGTGTTCTAGGCAGTCTTCAACGGTTACGCGGGCCATGGTATTCCTCGGAGCGAATGCAATATGCGCGCTGCCCGGTTGGGCGAGCGGACTCAACAGTTTAAAAAAACGCCAGCGTTTAGGGAAGCGCTGATTTTTTGACCAGCCCCTCGACCCGCTACAAGCTCCAATGTAAAGCCGTCGCAGCGGTTTTGGGAAGGGCTGTTCAGCCCAGCAGTTCGGCCAATAATTTACCGAAACGTTGCTGCTGGCGTTTCTGCTGCAGCTGGCTGGCGCGGAAAATCGCCTTCAGATCGTCTAGCGCATGGGCGAAATCGTCGTTGATGATCAGGTAATCGTAGTCGACGTAGTGGCTCATTTCGCTGACCGCTTCGCGCATCCGGCCTTCGATGATGTCGTCGCTGTCCTGTCCGCGATTGGTCAGGCGCTGGCGCAAGGCCTGCTGGCTCGGTGGCAGGATAAAGATCGAACGGGCCTGGGGCATCAGCTTGCGGACCTGCTCGGCACCCTGCCAGTCGATTTCCAGGATCAGGTCGTGGCCTTCGTCCAGGGTTTGCTGCAGATAGCTTTGCGAGGTGCCATAGAGGTTGCCGAAGACTTCGGCGCGCTCGAGGAAGTCCCCGTGCTCGGCCATTTTCACGAACTGTTCGCGGTCGACGAAGTGATAGTTCACCCCGTCCACTTCGCCCGGGCGCATGGCGCGGGTGGTGTGCGAGACCGAGACGCGGATCTGCGGCTCGGCGTCGATCAGCGCCTTGACCAGGCTGGTCTTGCCGGCGCCAGAGGGCGCGGAAATGATGTAGAGAGTGCCGGTGCTGTGGGTCATGTCGGGTTAGCCTTACTCAATGTTCTGCACTTGTTCGCGCATTTGCTCGATCAACACCTTGAGGTTGACCGCAGCCTGGGTGCTGCGCGGGTCGAAGGCTTTGGAGCCCAGTGTGTTGGCTTCGCGGTTGAGTTCCTGCATCAGGAAGTCCAGGCGGCGACCGGCCGCACCACCGGATTTGAGTACCCGGCGAACTTCAATGATGTGGGTGCTCAGGCGATCCAGTTCTTCGGCCACGTCGCTTTTTTGCGCGAGCATGACCATTTCCTGTTCCAGGCGCTGCGGGTCCAGCTCGGCCTTCATGTCGACGAAGCGGTCGAGCACTTTCTGACGTTGGGTGGCGAGCATTTGCGGGACCAGTTCGCGCAGGGTGACGACGTCTTCCTCTATGGAAGTCAGGCGCTCGTCGATCAACCGGGCCAGTTCCGCGCCTTCGCGCTCGCGACCGGCCTTGAGTTCTTTCAGGCCTTGATTGAACAACGCCAGCGCTTCGGCATTCAGGGCCTGCGGGTCGCTCGCATCACCTACCAGCACGCCGGGCCAGGCCAGGACTTCCAGCGGGTTCAGAGGCGCGGGGTGCTTGATCAGGCTGGCGACGGTTTCGGCGGCAGCCACCAGTTGCGCGGCGCGCTCGCGGTCCACCTGCAAGGCCTTGCCGGTGCTTTCTTCGGTGAAGCGCAGGGTGCATTCCAGCTTGCCCCGGGACAGGCCCTGGCGCAGGGCCTCACGCACGCTGCCTTCAAGGTCGCGAAAGGATTCGGGCAGGCGCAGGTGCGGCTCCAGGTAGCGGCTGTTGACCGAGCGCAGTTCCCAGCTCAGCGTGCCTTGGATGCCGGCTTTCTCGACGCGGGCGAAGGCGGTCATGCTGTGCACCATGGAGATTCCTCGCAATGCAGGCGGACGCAACGGGTAGTCGTAGCGCCTGGTATCTGTGGATAAAAGCCGAAGGGCAGCAAAGGCGCAGGATTGTAGCGCAGTGAGGTGCATGCCCCCAAACCGTGCATGTGACAAAGCGCTGCGGCTCGTCGGTCAGAGGTCAAGGGGGCTTGGCTCGTTGCAGCGGTTTTTTGGAACCGCGCGACGTTTAAACTGCCCTATGGCGGCCCACGGCTCTATAATGCTCGGCAGTTTTCCGTCCTCTGTACAGGTGTTCCCTATGAAACGTCCAAGTGGTCGCGCTGCCGATCAGCTTCGCTCGATCCGCATTACCCGCAACTACACCAAACACGCCGAGGGATCTGTACTGGTCGAATTCGGTGATACCAAAGTCATCTGCACCGTCAGCGTCGAAAACGGTGTGCCACGGTTCCTCAAGGGCCAGGGTCAAGGCTGGCTGACCGCCGAATACGGCATGCTGCCGCGCTCCACTGGTGAGCGCAACCAGCGTGAAGCCAGCCGCGGCAAGCAGGGCGGACGTACCCTGGAAATCCAGCGTCTGATTGGCCGTTCGCTGCGCGCCGCGCTGGACATGTCCAAGCTCGGTGACGTGACGTTGTATGTCGATTGCGACGTGATCCAGGCTGACGGCGGCACTCGCACCGCGTCCATCACCGGCGCCATGGTCGCACTGGCCGATGCCTTGAAAGTGATCAAGAAGCGTGGCGGCCTCAAGGGCGGCGATCCGCTCAAGCAGATGATCGCTGCGGTCTCCGTGGGCATGTACCAGGGCGAGCCGGTGCTGGACCTGGACTACCTGGAAGACTCCGCCGCCGAGACCGACCTGAACGTGGTCATGACCAGCGCCGGCGGCTTCATCGAAATCCAGGGCACCGCCGAAGGCGCGCCGTTCCAGCCGGAAGAATTGAGCGCTATGCTGGAATTGGCAAAGAAAGGCATGAACGAGATTTTCGAACTGCAAAAAGCCGCACTGGCTGACTGATCGTTTCGCGCTTCAGACAAGGAGAACGTCATGAGTGATGAGCAAACCCTACTGCCCCAGCCCAGCAAGGAGGCGCGCCAATGGGCGATGTTCTGTCACTTGTCCGCCTTGTTGGGCATCTGGATTCCGTTCGGTACGCTGATCGGTCCGTTGGTGCTCTGGCAGCTCAAGCGCGAGACTGACCCGTTCATCGATGCACAAGGCAAGGAAGCGCTGAACTTCCAGATCACTGTGGCAATTGCCTCGGCGATCAGCCTGCTCCTGATGATCGTGGTGATCGGCTTCTTCCTGTTCGGGCTGGTGGCTATCGGTGCGCTGGTGCTGACCATCATCGGTGGGGTGAAGGCCAATGAGGGGCAGCCGTATCGGTATCCGTTTACCTGGCGGCTGGTCAAATAACGATCAACGAGTAACCACTTGTGGGAGCGAGCCTGCTCGCGATAGCGGTTCATCATTCAACACAAATGTTGGCTGACCCACCGCCATCGCGAGCAGGCTCGCTCCCACAGTAGAAAGGGTTGCTCACAAAAAAACCGACATGGCTGTCGGTTTTTTTGTGGCTGCGAAACGACACTCAGATCGTCAGCGTCCAGTCGTAATCCACGATCAGTGGCGCATGCTGCGAGAAGCGTGGCTGGCGCGGCAGGCGAGCGCTGCGCACGAAGCGGCGCAGACCAGGCGTCAGCAACTGGTAGTCGAAACGCCAGCCGAGGTTGAGCATCTCGGCCTGTTCGTTGTCTGGCCACCAGCTGTATTGGTCGCCTTCACGGCTGACTTCCCGCAGGGCGTCAACATAGCCCATGTTGCCGACAATCTCGTCCATCCAGGCCCGTTCCGGCGCCAGGAAACCCGGGGATTGCTGGCTGTCGCGCCAGTTCTTGATATCCAGCTTCTGTTGCGCCACGTACAGCGAGCCACAATAGATGTACTCGCGACGTTTGCGCCGCTGTTTATCCAGATAACGGGCGAAGTCGTCCATCAACTTGAATTTCTGATTCAAATCTTCATCGCCGTTCTGCCCCGAAGGGAGCAGTAAGGTCGCGATGCTGACCTTGTCGAAATCGGCCTGCAGGTAGCGCCCGTAGCGGTCCGCCGTCTCGAAACCGAGACCGTTGATGACAGCCTTCGGTTGCAGCCGCGAGTACAAAGCCACGCCACCCTGGGCGGGGACTTCGGCATCGCAGGCATAAAGGAAGTAACCATCCAGTTGGAAGGCTGCATCGTCCAGTTCAAAGGCGGAGGCGCGGGTGTCCTGCAGGCAGATGACGTCGGCATTCTGTGCTTGCAGCCAACTGAGCAACCCTCGCTCCACTGCAGCCTGAATACCATTGACGTTCACACTGATGATCCGCATAAATGGCCCCAAAAATCACGTGCGTGTATGATACACGGCGTGTACCTATTTAGCTAAATCCGTGGTATTTGGGGCTTTTTTCATGCAGGCGTATCAGCGCGATTTCATTCGTTTTGCCATCGATCGCGGCGTTTTGCGCTTCGGTGAGTTCACCCTCAAGTCCGGCCGCACGAGCCCGTACTTCTTCAATGCCGGCCTGTTCAACACCGGTACCGCCCTGGCGCAACTGGGCCGTTTCTATGCGGCGGCCATTGTCGAGAGCGGCATTCCGTTCGACGTGCTGTTCGGCCCGGCCTACAAAGGCATTCCTCTGGCCGCCACCACTGCGGTCGCCCTGGCCGAACACCACGGCCGCGACCTGCCCTGGTGCTTCAACCGCAAGGAAGCCAAGGCTCATGGTGAAGGGGGCAGCCTGGTGGGCGCGCCGCTGACCGGTGAAGTGCTGATCATCGACGACGTGATCACCGCCGGCACCGCCATTCGTGAAGTGATGCAGATCATCGGTTCCCAGGAAGGCGCCAAGGCCGCCGGTGTGCTGATCGCCCTGAATCGCCAAGAGCGCGGCAACGGTGAGTTGTCTGCGATCCAGGAAGTGGAGCGTGACTTCAACATTCCGGTGGTCAGCATCGTGTCGCTGACCCAGGTGCTGGAGTTTTTGGCCGACGACCCGCAGCTCAAGCAGCATTTGCCGGCGGTTGAGGCTTATCGGGCGCAGTTCGGCGTTTAAAGATTTGCACATTCCCTGGTGGGAGCGAGCCTGCTCGCGATAGCCATTCAACATTCATGTTGGCTGAATCACCGCTATCGCGAGCAAGCTCGCTCCTACAGTGCGTAAAAAAAGACCCCGCTCAGTCTGGCTGAGCGGGGTCTTTTTATGGGTGTCGCTTACGGACGCTTGCGATTGCTGATCAACGTGCCCACGCCGGTATCGGTGAAGATCTCCAGCAGGATCGCATTCGGTACCCGGCCGTCGATGATCAAGGAGCTGCCAACGCCGCCCTGGACCGCTTCCAGTGCGCAGCGGATCTTCGGCAGCATGCCGCCGTAGATGGTGCCGTCGGCGATCAGTTCATCGACCTGTTGAGTCGACAATCCGGTCAGGACCTTGCCGGTCTTGTCCATCAGGCCGGCGATGTTGGTCAGCAGCATCAGCTTTTCCGCTTTCAGTGCTTCGGCAACCTTGCCTGCCACCAGGTCGGCGTTGATGTTGTAGGACTCACCGTTGGCGCCGACGCCGATGGGCGCGATTACCGGGATGAAGTCGCCCTTGACCAGCAGGTTCAGCAAGTCGGTGTTGATGCCGACCACTTCGCCCACATGGCCGATGTCGATGATTTCCGGCTGGGTCATCTCCGGCGTCTGGCGGGTGACGGTGAGTTTCTTCGCCCGGATCAGCTCGGCGTCTTTACCTGTCAGGCCGATGGCGCTGCCGCCATGCCGGTTGATCAGGTTGACGATGTCCTTGTTGACCTGGCCGCCGAGGACCATCTCCACCACATCCATGGTCTGCGCGTCGGTGACGCGCATGCCGTCGATGAAGTGGCTCTCGATCGACAGGCGCTTGAGCAGGTCGCCGATCTGCGGGCCACCACCGTGAACGACCACCGGGTTGATGCCCACAGCCTTCATCAGCACGATGTCGCGAGCGAAGCCGGTTTTCAGCTCCTCGCTTTCCATCGCGTTGCCGCCGTATTTGATCACCAGGGTCTTGCCGACATAGCGTCGGATATAAGGCAACGCTTCGGACAGGACCTTGGCGGTATTGGCGGCGGCTTCGCGTTCGAGGGTCATTCAGGGCTCCGGTGGTGCTTCAAAAATCAGAACGGTAGTTGAAGATCAGGTGCAACACGTTTGAGTTGGGTGTGGAACACATCCTTGATGCGCTGCAGTTCGGCTTCGTTGTCGGCTTCGAAACGCAGCACCAGCACCGGCGTGGTGTTGGATGCGCGAACCAGGCCCCAGCCTTGGGGATAGTCGACCCGCACACCATCGATGGTGGTCAGTTCGGCCCCTTCGCCCCATTGAGCGTCGTGCAGTGCATCAATGATGCTGAATTTGCTCTCTTCGGTCACATGGATATTGATTTCCGGCGTAGAAATATCGTTCGGGAAGGTCGCGAAGAGCTCTTCGGCCGTGGATTTCTCTTTGCTGAGGATCTCCAGCAGGCGTGCGGCGCTGTAGATGCCGTCGTCGAAACCGAACCAGCGCTCCTTGAAGAAGATGTGGCCGCTCATTTCGCCGGCCAGCAGGGCGCCACTCTCTTTCATTTTCTTCTTGATCAACGAGTGGCCGGTTTTCCACATCAGTGGGCGACCGCCGTATTCCTTGATCAGCGGCACCAGGCGGCGGGTGCATTTAACGTCGAAAATGATTTCGGCGTTCGGATTGCGCGCCACCACGTCACGGGCGAACAGCATCAGCAGACGGTCCGGGAACACGACGCTGCCGGTGTTGGTGACCACGCCCACGCGGTCGCCGTCGCCGTCGAAGGCCAGGCCCAGGTCGGCGTTGGTTTCCTCGACCTTGGCGATCAGGTCTTGCAGGTTTTCCAGCTTGCCCGGGTCCGGGTGATGGTTGGGGAAGTTGCCGTCCACTTCGCAGAACAGCGGGATGACTTCGCAGTTCAGGGCTTCAATCAGTTGTGGGGCGATCACGCCGGCCGCGCCGTTGCCGCAATCGACCACCACTTTCAGGCGGCGGGCGAGCTTCACATCCTTGACGATTTCATCGTTGTAGCGCTCCAGGATGTCCACCTTGGTGACGCTGCCCTGGCCGCTGCTCAGGTCATTGGTCTTGAGGCGGGTGTGCAAGGCCTGGATCTGCTCGTTGGCGAGGGTGTCGCCGGCGATGACGATCTTGAAGCCGTTGTAGTTCGACGGGTTGTGGCTGCCAGTGAGCATCACGCCGGATTTACCGGCCAGCACGTTGGCGGCGTAGTACAGCGCTGGCGTCGGCACCAGGCCCACGTCGCTGACATGGCAACCACTGTCGGCAACCCCTTTGATCAATTGTTCAACCAGCTCGGGGCCGGACAAGCGACCATCGCGACCGACGCACACGTTCGGTTCACCCTGGGCCAGGCTCTGGGAGCCGATGGCGCGGCCGATCCAATAGGCGGTTTCGGCGGTGAGGGTCTCCGGTACCACGCCACGGATGTCGTAGGCGCGGAAGATGCTGTCAGGAAAAATTGGGGCGATTGCGGCTGGGGTGTTCATGGGCGGGGCGCTCTATCAGGAAGATGACTGGACAGGCCGACGGTTCGCGTCGGCAGGCTCAAACTGAAGGGTATGACGGCGTTTTTGGCAGAGAGTTCGTGGTGGGAAAGTGCCATGAGACAGCGTTACCTCGCCTCTATCGCCTAATACATTGATTCCAAGTGGGAAACCTTGTAGCCAGCCTGTGGGCATTTTTCGTCCTGAAACAGAAGCTTAATAAAGGGGCCGGGCAAGGCGCCCGGCCTGAAACAGCTGGATCAGTGGCTGCCGGAATGCCCGAAGCCACCAGCGCCGCGCTGGCTCTCGTCGAATTCTTCCACCAGTTCGAAGTGCGCCTGGACCACCGGTACCAGCACCAGTTGGGCGATGCGCTCGCCCACGGCGATGTTGAATGCCGTTTGACCACGGTTCCAGCACGACACCATCAGTTCGCCTTGGTAATCGGAGTCGATCAGGCCCACCAGGTTGCCCAGTACGATGCCATGCTTATGGCCCAGGCCCGAGCGCGGCAGGATCAACGCAGCCAGGCCCGGGTCGCCGATGTACACCGACAGGCCGGTTGGGATCAGCAGGGTCTGGCCGGGCTCCAGGACGGTGTCCTGCTTGAGCATGGCCCGCAGGTCGAGGCCGGCGGAACCCGGTGTGGCGTATTGCGGCAGCGGGAATTCGGCGCCGATGCGAGGGTCAAGGATCTTGGCTTGTAGAGCGTGCATGTCAATTAAACCTGGTTCAGCCGTTCGGCGATAAAAGTGATCAGCTGGCGGGCAATCTTGCTCTTGCTGGTCTGGGCGAAAAGGGTGGCGTGCAACTGGCGGTCGATCACGCTGCAGGCGTTTTCCTCGCTGTTGAAGCCAATGCTCGGGTTGGCGACGTCGTTGGCGACGATCAAGTCCAGGTTCTTGTCCTTGAGCTTGCGCGCGGCGTAGTCGAGCAGGTGCTCGGTTTCGGCGGCGAAGCCGACACTGAACGGACGGTCCGGGCGGGTGGCGATGGTCGCGAGGATGTCCGGGTTGCGCACCATTTGTAGTAGCAGGCCGTCGCCGCTCGTAGGGTCTTTCTTAAGTTTTTGCGGGGCGACTACTTCGGGGCGGTAGTCCGCCACCGCCGCCGAGGCGATGAACAGGTCGCACGGGATAGCCGCTTCGCAGGCCGCCAGCATGTCCCGGGCGCTGACCACGTCGATGCGGGTCACCCGATCAGGGGTCGGCAAATGCACGGGGCCGGTGATCAGCGTGACCCGGGCGCCGGCTTCCACGGCGGCTTCGGCCAGGGCGAAGCCCATTTTCCCGGAGCTGTGGTTGGTGATGTAGCGCACCGGGTCGATGTTTTCCTGGGTCGGTCCGGCGGTGATCAGCACATGCTTGCCGGTCAGTGCCTGGCGCTGGAAGCAGTCGGCGGCGCACTGGGCCAGGTCGTTGGCTTCGAGCATGCGTCCCATGCCGACATCGCCGCAGGCCTGGCTGCCGGAAGCCGGGCCAAAGACTTTCAGGTCGCGGCTTTGGAGCAATTGCAGATTGGCCTGGGTGGCCGGATCGCGCCACATGGCCTGGTTCATGGCTGGCGCGAGGGCAACCACGGCGTCGGTGGCGAGCACCAGGGTGGTCAGCAAATCATCGGCGATGCCTTGGGCCAGGCGGGCGATCAGGTCGGCCGTGGCTGGGGCGATCAGCACCAGGTCGGCCCACTTGGCCAGTTCGATATGACCCATGGCGGCTTCGGCCGCCGGGTCGAGCAGATCCAGGTGGACCGGGTGCCCGGACAGGGCCTGCATGGTCAGCGGGGTGATGAATTCACTGCCGCCGCGAGTCATGACGACCCGTACTTCCGCGCCCTGGTCGATAAGCCTGCGGACCAGCTCGGCGCTCTTGTAGGCGGCAATGCCGCCGCCGACGCCCAGAACGATGCGTTTCCGATACAGCCGCTGCATAGGCCTGCCTTTCGATTTCAATGGTCAGTGCAGGACGAACCCCACGGCAGCAGCCTGCCTGGGTGCAAATCGCCTGCAAAAAAGATGGGCTACGATATCACAGCGACCGCTACGGAACAGCGGCGCCCACAATCAGGGAGATGCTATGAGTATTCGCGACTGGCCGGTGGCCGAGCGGCCACGGGAGAGGTTACTGGAGTTGGGATCGGCGAGTCTTTCGGACGCCGAGCTTTTGGCGATTTTCTTGCGCACGGGTGTGTCGGGTAAAAGCGCCGTGGACCTGGCGCGACATCTGCTGCATCAATTTGGTGGCCTGCGGGTTTTGCTCGAGGCTGATCTGCGTACCTTCAACGCACATCTGGGGCTGGGCCCGGCGAAATTCGCGCAGTTGCAGGCCGTGCTGGAGATGGGGCGTCGGCATCTGGCCGAAAATTTGCGGCGGGAATCGGTGCTGGAGAGCCCGCTGGCCGTGCGGGACTACCTCAAGGCCATGTTGCGTCACGAGCCTCATGAAGTGTTTGGATGTCTGTTCCTCGATTCCCGGCATCGGGTGTTGGCGTATGAGGCGCTGTTTCGCGGTTCCATCGACAGTGCGAGTGTCTATCCCCGGCAGGTGGTCAAGCGCGCCCTGGCCCATAACGCCGCAGCGTTGATCCTGTGCCACAACCACCCCTCCGGCAACACCGAGCCCAGCCAGGCCGACCGGGTACTCACTGAGCGGCTTCAGGAAGCACTGGAGTTGATCGATGTGCGGGTGCTCGACCACTTCATCGTCGGCGATGGTGAGCCGCTGTCCATGGCGGAGTATGGGTGGATGTAGCCACGGTCAGGCTTGAATAATCCCTTGTGGGAGCAAGCTTGCTCGCGATAGCGGTTTTACAGCCAACGGAAGTGTTGTATGTAACGACGTCATCGCGAGCAAGCTTTGCTCCCACAGGGGGGGCTGGCAGTGGTTACTTGATACTGACCTTGGAGTAATCCTGCCGCCCAAACGGGCTGACCGAGTAACCCTGCACATCCTTGCGGGTCAGGGCGAACGCGGTCGGGTGCGCCAGGGGCAGCCACAGGGCCTGTTGCTGGATCTGCGCCTGGGCCTGCTCATAGAGTTTGGTGCGCACGCCCTGCTCGCTCGTGGTTTTGCCGGCACTGATCACTTTATCCAGGTCCGGGTTGCAATAACGGGCGAAGTTGGTGCCGGACTTGAGTGCCGCGCAGGAAAACTGCGGCGTGAGGAAGTTGTCCGGGTCACCGTTGTCACCGGCCCAGCCCATGAACAGCAAGTCATGTTCGCCGGCCTTGGCGCGACGGATCAGTTCGCCCCATTCGATCACGCGAATCTCGGCCTGAATGCCGATCTGCGCCAGGTCGGCCTGCAGCAACTGCGCGCCCAGGCTGGGGTTGGGGTTCAGCAGGCTGCCGGAAGGGCGGGTCCAGATGGTGGTCTGAAAGCCGTCCTTCAAACCGGCCCTGGCCATAAGATCACGGGCCTTGGCCGGGTCATGGGCGTAACCGGGCAAGTTTTTGGCGTAGCTCCAGGTGTTCGGAGGGTAGGGGCCCTTGGCCGCTTCGGCGGTGCCCTCGAAAACGGCCTTGAGGTAGCTGGCCTTGTCGAAGGCCAGGTTGACGGCTTGTCGAACCTCGGGCTTGTCGAAGGGCGGGTGCTGGCTGTTGATCGCCACGAACGCGGTCATGAAGGCGTCGGTCTGCGCCACTTTCAACGTCGGCTCCTGCCTGGCGGCCTGGACGTCCTGCGGCTTGGGTGACAGGGCGATCTGGCATTCGTTGCGCCGCAGTTTTTGCAGGCGCACATTCGCGTCCGGCGTGATGGCGAAGATCAGCGGATCCACCTGGGGCTTGCCGGCGAAATAGTCGTGGTTGGCCTTGTAGCGAATCGAAGCGTCTTTCTGGAACCGGTTGAAAATGAACGGGCCTGTGCCGATGGGCTGATTGTTGAGTGCTTCTGGCGTGCCGGCTTTCATCAGCTGATCGGCGTATTCGGCCGAATAGATGGAGGCAAAGCCCATGCTCAAGGTGGCCAGGAAGGTCGAATCCGCATGATCGAGGATGAAGCGCACGGTCAGCGGGTCCAGCGCGTCGATTTTCTTGATCAGGCTCGGTAGCTGCATGGACTGGGCGTGGGGGAAACCGCTCTGGGCGATTTTGTGCCAAGGGTTTGCCGGGTCAAGCATGCGTTCGAAGCTGAACTTGACGTCCTCGGCGGTCAGATCGCGGCGCGGCGTGAAGTATTCGGTCCGGTGGAATTTGACCTGGGGGCGCAGCTTGAACACGTAGGTCAGTCCATCGGACGAGACTTCCCAGCTCTCGGCGAGGCTGGGGATGACCTTGCCGCTGGCGGTGTCGAAATCCACCAGGCGATTCATCAGCACGTCGGCGGATGCGTTGGTGGTGGTCAGCGAATTGTATTGAACGACATCGAACCCTTCCGGGCTGGCCTCGGTACAAACGCTCAGGGCGGCGGCCTGAGCCAGCGGGCTGATCAGCAGAGGGGCGAGCAACAGTGGGAGGGCAGCGAGGCGCATGGTCGGTTTCCTGTGCAAGTCGAAGGCCCATCTGCATGTGCAGTCTGGAAAAGACCTACCCTAGTGGCCTCGTTGGAAAATAACTATCCCCTTTTTGCATTTTCCGGCACCCTGCGGCGCTGTATTAGCGGCTCAAGCTCGGCATCGGTTAAAAAAAACCGGCCTGCAGCGACGAGCGGTCAAAGGCGGCGCCAGCCTGTGCCCCAGCCGTTCGGGGGCGTTACGCGTCGCTTTCCAACGAAGACAAATCACACCGGCAGTTGTTGCACTGTGGTCTTTCTGGTATAAAGCAGCGCTCTTTTCTAGGGGCCCGGTTCCTTCACTGTAGGTGTAGCCGGTAAGACCCTTAAAGAAACGCGGCGCCTGGCGCCAAATGACTGAGAGATTAAGCGGCCAACCCATGCCGGGTTGGGCATGTGGTTTTAGAGGGCTGAGGCATGTCGAGAGTCTGTCAAGTTACCGGTAAGGGTCCGGTGACTGGGAATAACATTTCCCACGCAAACAACAAAACCCGTCGTCGTTTCCTGCCGAACCTGCAGCATCACCGCTTCTGGGTTGAAGAAGAGAAACGTTTTGTGCGTCTGCGCGTATCTGCCAAAGGCATGCGTATCATCGACAAGCGTGGCATCAGTGTCGTGCTCGCCGAACTTCGCCGCGATGGCAAGATTTAAGGGAGCTAATCATGCGTGAATTGATTCGTTTGATCTCGAGCGCCGGTACTGGTCACTTCTACACTACCGACAAGAACAAGCGTACTACCCCGGACAAAATCGAGATCAAGAAATATGATCCGGTTGTTCGCAAGCACGTGATCTACAAGGAAGGCAAAATCAAGTAATTGATTTTTCCCTTCTTACGAAAAAGGCCCGTATCGCAAGATACGGGCCTTTTTTGTTGCCGGATTTTTGTTGCCTGTCGGGGCCTCATCGCGAGCAGGCTCGCTCCCACAGGGCATTGTGCTTGCCTGAAACTCAGGCATTACACAGCGCCAATGTGGGAGCGAGCCTGCTCGCGATGAGGCCAGGTCTAACGATGCAAATCCTTAGACCTTCTGTTCAAACACCACATAAATCTTGCGGCACGCCTCCAACACTTCCCAAGTGCCCGTGAACCCCGCCGGGATCACGAAGCGGTCGCCGGCCCGCAGGGTCTTGGCATTGCCATCATTGTCCCGCAACACGGAAACGCCCTGGACGATCTCGCAGTATTCATGTTCGGTGTAGTTGACCGTCCACTGGCCGACCGCGCCTTCCCACACGCCTGCATTCATTTGCCCGCAAGGGCTGCTGTAGTGGTTGAACACCGTTTGTTCGGGATCACCCTTGAGTACCTTGGCTGCGTCCGGGCGATAGCGTTCGGCGGTGGTACTGGCCTGACTGAAATCGACGATGTCCTGGATGCTCATGCGGCAATTCTCCGGTAATGACGGCGCGAATGGCTGGAAGAGCCAAAGTCTATGTTTATTAAAACGAACATCGCAAGGCCGTTTGCCAGTGTTGTGTCAAATATATTGAAACATTACCAGCCGCTGGTTTAGGGTGGCGGGTGCCCCGCGCCGAAAACAGGCCGGCTGGGCAGAATTCGTGGAGCGCTGCGCATCGCGTGGCGTTCGTACTCAATAAGAGGAGGACACTCGCATGACCACCCTGACTCGTGCCGACTGGGAACAACGCGCCCGCGACCTGACCATCGAAGGCCGTGCCTTCATCAACGGCGAATACACCGATGCGGTGTCCGGCGAAACCTTTGACTGCCTCAGCCCGGTGGATGGCCGTGTGCTGGGCAAGATCGCCAGTTGCGACGTCGCCGACGCCCAACGTGCCGTCGAAAACGCCCGCGCCACCTTCAACTCCGGTGTCTGGTCGCGCCTGGCGCCGAGCAAGCGTAAAGCGACCATGATTCGCTTTGCCGGCCTGCTCAAGCAGAACGCCGAAGAACTGGCGCTGCTCGAAACCCTGGACATGGGCAAGCCGATCAGCGACTCCTTGAATATCGATGTTCCCGGTGCAGCTCAAGCGTTGAGCTGGAGCGGTGAAGCCATCGACAAGATTTACGATGAAGTGGCCGCGACCCCCCACGATCAGTTGGGCCTGGTGACCCGTGAACCGGTGGGCGTCGTAGGCGCTATCGTGCCGTGGAATTTCCCACTGATGATGGCCTGCTGGAAGCTCGGCCCGGCGCTGTCCACCGGTAACTCGGTGGTGCTCAAGCCCTCTGAAAAGTCCCCACTGACCGCCATCCGCATTGCCGCACTGGCGATTGAGGCCGGCATTCCGAAAGGCGTGCTGAACGTGCTGCCGGGCTACGGCCACACGGTTGGCAAGGCCCTGGCCCTGCACATGGACGTCGATACCCTGGTGTTCACCGGTTCCACCAAAATCGCCAAGCAACTGATGGTTTACTCGGGCGAGTCCAACATGAAGCGTGTCTGGCTGGAAGCCGGCGGCAAGAGCCCGAACATCGTGTTCGCCGATGCCCCGGACCTGCAAGCCGCCGCCGAGTCCGCCGCCAGCGCCATTGCCTTCAACCAGGGCGAAGTCTGCACCGCCGGCTCGCGACTGTTGGTGGAGCGTTCCATCAAGGACACCTTCCTGCCGCTGGTGATTGAAGCGCTCAAGGGCTGGAAACCTGGCAACCCCCTGGACCCGGCCACCAATGTCGGCGCCCTGGTGGATACCCAGCAGATGAACACCGTGCTGTCCTACATCGAGGCCGGTCACAGCGACGGCGCCAAGCTGGTGGCCGGCGGCAAGCGGATCCTCGAAGAAACCGGCGGCACCTATGTCGAGCCGACGATTTTCGACGGGGTGAGCAACGCCATGAAAATCGCCCAGGAAGAGATTTTCGGTCCGGTGTTGTCGGTCATCGCTTTCGATACCGCCGAGGAGGCCATCCAGATAGCCAACGACACGCCGTACGGCCTGGCCGCGGCGGTATGGACCAAGGACATTTCCAAGGCTCACCTGACCGCCAAGGCGCTGCGTGCTGGCAGCGTTTGGGTCAATCAGTATGACGGCGGCGACATGACCGCACCGTTCGGCGGCTTCAAGCAGTCGGGTAACGGCCGCGACAAGTCGCTGCATGCGTTCGACAAGTACACCGAGCTGAAGGCGACCTGGATCAAGCTCTGACAGGGGCGGCCCCGGATCCTGTTCGGGGCTGCATGCAGTGCTGGTCCCCTGTGGGAGCGAGCCTGCTCGCGATAGCGGTATAACAGTCGACGACTCTGTTGAATGTTGCGCCGCTATCGCGAGCAGGCTCGCTCCCACAGTGTTTTGTGGGGCCTGAAAATCGATAACTATCCACAGGAGCGTGGAAATGCGTTGGGCGACCTATTTCGCCGTGTTGGCATCTGTCCTGAGTGTCGGCTTGGCGCTGGGCGTGAGCATGCCGCTGGTGTCGCTGCGTCTGGAAGGCTGGGGTTATGGTTCGTTTGCCATCGGGGTGATGGCCGCCATGCCGGCCGTTGGGGTGCTGGTCGGGGCCAAGGTGTCGAGTCGGCTTGCGGCGCGGTTCGGCACGGCGGCGTTGATGCGCTTGTGCCTATGGGGTGGGGCGGTGTCCATCGGGTTGCTGGCGCTGTTGCCCAGTTATCCGGTCTGGTTGGTGCTGCGGCTGATGATCGGCGTCGTCCTGACCCTGGTGTTCATTCTGGGTGAAAGCTGGATCAACCAACTGGTGATCGAACAATGGCGCGGACGGTTGGTGGCGTTGTACGGCAGCAGTTACGCCCTGAGTCAGTTGTCTGGTCCGTTGCTGCTGGGTGCGCTGGGGACTGATCACGATTATGGCTTTTGGGTGGGTGTCGGTCTTTTGCTGGTTTCGCCGTTGCTGTTGCTGGGACGCAGCGGTGCGCCCAGCAGTGAAGCCTGCAGCGTCACTTTCAAGGATCTATGGGCGTTTTGTCGTGGGTTGCCGGCAATCGCCTGGGCGGTGTCGTTGTTCGCGGCGTTCGAGGCAATGATCCTGACTCTGCTGCCGGTTTACTGTTTGCGTCAGGGCTTCAGCGCCGACATTGCGCTGGCGATGGTCAGCACGGTAGTGGTCGGTGATGCCTTGTTGCAGTTGCCCATTGGCGCTCTTGCGGACCGCCTGTCGCGCCGGTCGTTGTTCACTGGCTGTGCGGTGGCGCTGATGCTGTCGAGCCTGGCGGTTCCACTGCTGATCGATACCTTGCTGATCTGGCCACTGTGGGTGCTGTTTGGCGCCAGCGCAGGCGGGTTGTTCACCTTGTCACTGATCCTGATCGGCGAGCGTTATCGCGACGATGCACTGGTGCGGGCCAACGCCCATATTGCCCAGTTGTGGGGGATCGGTTGCCTGATTGGCCCACTGGCGGCGGGGGCGGGCAGTCAATGGATCAGTGGGCATGCGCTGCCCTTGTTCATGGCCGCGGGAGCGTTCGGCTTGGTGGTTCTGTTGTTGCGCCAAGGGGCGTTTGGCGCCACGCAACCTGCCTGAACAAAGTGAAGCCTTGGGAAACGTGCTGAACCCGGGGCTTCTACAGCATTCGCTCCAGCCCAACGGTGGTGGCGAACCAGGCGTTGAAGCGGCGCCACCAACTGCCGGGTTCGCGGTCCAGGTCATGCAGTTGGCCGTTGTCTTCGGTGGTCCATATCAGCTTCCCGTCCTTCAGGCGGGCCTGGTAACTCAGGGCCGGTGCCATGCCCTGCAAGGCCAGTTCGCGCACTTGGCCGGCGAGTTCGGGACTGTCGACCAAGACCCCCACTTCGGTGTTCCACAGCACTGAACGCGGATCGAAATTGAACGAGCCGATGAAGGATTTCTTCCGGTCGAAGATGATCGCCTTGCTATGCAGGCTGGAGTCCGATTCGCCGTAGGACTTGCTGTAGAACAAATGGGGGCTGCCACCCGTGTCCCCGGGCTGGCGACGCAATTCGTACAGCCGCACCCCATGTTGCAGCAAAGCCCTGCGATACGGCGCGTAACCGCCGTGCACCGCCGGTACGTCGGTGGCCTCCAGGGAGTTGGTCAAAAGACTCACCGCCACTCCGGCATCGGCGCGGCTGGTCAGGTAGACCAACCCTGGCTGGCCGGGTACAAAGTAGGCCGAAATCATGATCAGTTCTTCACTGACCCCCGTCAGCTCCGGGCCCAATTGCGTGGTCAGCAACAACTGCGGGTCAGGCTCATCCCTGGCCAGTACTTTGCTGGGTGCATCCCACAGCGCCTGGTTCCAGGCCCAGATCAATTGCCTGCGCCAGATGTCCAGGCGCGGTTGGGTCCGGTAGGAGGTCAACTGCTGGTAAAGCGCGTGATTTTCCTTGTGCGTCTGCTCCAGTGACTCTTGCAGGCGTAGGCGGCTGTTGGCCAGATCCTTGGGGGTTGGCCGACGGGACAGGAATTGTTCGATGGGTTTGCTCAGGGCGCTGTTCCAGTATTGGTCGAAGCTGTGCCCCAATTGTTCGGCCACCGGCCCAACGCCAAGCAGGTCGATGTCGGTGAAGTTCAGGTTGGGTTCGGCGTCGAAATATTCATCCCCCAGATTGCGACCGCCGACGATGGCCATGCTGTTGTCCGCCAGCCAGAGCTTGTTGTGCATGCGCCGGTGTTGCAATGAGAGGTTGAGCAGCCGCCCGAGGCTGCGGGTTACCCCGGTGGCGCGCCCCAGATGAAGTGGGTTGAACAGGCGTATCTGGATCCGCGGATGAGCGGCGAGGGTCGCGATGATCTGATCCTGGCCATCGCTGGTGGTGTCATCCAGCAGGATGCGCACGCGTACGCCGCGGTCGGCGGCTTTGAGCAATTCATCCACCAGCATTCGCGTGCTGATGCCGTCATGAACGATGTAGTACTGCAAATCCAGGCTGCTTTGGGCGTTGCGGATCAACTCGGCCCGGGCGGAGAAGGCGTCGGTACTGTCAGATAGCAGGCGGAAACCCGAGCGTCCCTCGTGTGGAGCGGCCTGGGCCTGTACCGAGCGTCCGAACGAAGATTCGGTTGCCGGGAGCGCCTGGGAAGGTTCGCGGGTGATGTCAAAACTGGCACAGCCGCCCAGCAGCGAGGCGACTAGCAGGAGCACAGGCAGGATGGGTCTGGGTCTCACGTAGGCTCGTTCCGCTTGTTTGCGTTGATCGGCTTGTGGGTGCTGCTTCCCTGAGTAAAGCTCAGACGGCGTCGAGTCGGGTTTCGTTCAACAACGCAATGGCCGCGGCGCCGACCTTGCGGACGGCGTCCTCGATCTGTGCCGTTGGTTTGGCAGCGTAGTTCATGCGCAGGCAATTGCGGTACTTGCCCGAGGCGGAAAATATGCTGCCGACCGCCACCTGCACGCCCTGGTCATGCAGGACCCGATTAAGCTTGAGTGTATCGAAGCCTTCGGGGAGTTCGACCCAGAGCATAAAGCTGCCGCGCGGGCGGCTGGCGCGAGTACCCGCTGGAAAATAGCGGCTGACCCAGTCGATCATGACGTCGCGATTGCGTTGGTATTGGCTGCGCATCCGCCGCAAATGCGGTTCGAAGTGCCCGCCCTTGAGAAACTCCGCAATGGCTATCTGCGGTTGCGGTGCGGTGGAGCCGGTGCTGATGTATTTCATGTGCAGTACCCGTTCCAGATAGCGGCCGGGTGCGACCCAGCCCACTCGCAAACCCGGTGCCAGTGTCTTGGAAAAAGAACTGCAGAGCAGGACGCGGCCATCGTCGTCGAAGGATTTGATCGTGCGGGGCCGCGGGTAGGTGTAGGCCAGTTCTCCATACACATCGTCCTCGATAATCGCCACGTCGAAGCGCTGCGCCAAGGTCAGCAACGCGCGTTTGTTGGCCTCGGGCATGATGTAGCCCAGCGGGTTGTTACAACTGGGCGTCAACTGTATGGCCTTGATGGGCCACTGTTCCAGCGCCAGCTCCAGGGCCTCCAGGCTGATGCCGGTCAGCGGATCGGTGGGGATTTCCAGGGCCTTCATGCCCAGGCCCTTGAGGGTTTGCATGGCGCCGTGAAAGCTGGGGGAGTCCACCGCGACGATATCGCCTTGTTCACAGGTGGCGCGGATGCTGACCGACAGCGCTTCGTGACAGCCCGTGGTGACGATCAGGTCGCCGGCTCCCAGTTTGCAACCCGAGTCCAGCGACAGGCGAGCGATCTGTTCGCGCAGCGCGAGGTTGCCGTAGATGTTGTCGTAATACAGGCCCGGCATGTCTTGCCGGCGGCTGATCTGCGCAAGGCTGCGCAACAGCGGTTTCATGGTCGGCGAGTTGATATCCGGCATGCCTCGGCCCAGTTGCACCACGTCTTTGCGTGGTACCGAGCGTATCAGCTCCAGCACCTGGTCCCATTGGGAGATGTCCACCGGTCGTTGGGCTGGGCGACCCACTACCGGCAGGTCCGGCAGTTCACGGCTGGCCGGTACGAAATACCCTGATTTGGGTTTTGGCATCGCCAGCCCGCTGTCCTCCAACACGCGATAGGCCTGCTGCACCGTACTCAGGCTGACACCGTGCTCCATGCTCAGCGCGCGCACTGACGGCAGCCGGTCGCCGGGACGGTAGAAGCCCTGTTCGATGCGGGTGCCGAGCAATTCGGCGAGGTTCACATAAAGGGTCATGGCGCGCTCTCGATGAAGTGGACAACGGTAACCAATACAGTTGCGGCGGAAAAAGACAATTCAGTGTCGAAAAGCCGCAATCTGTATGCATGGAAAACACATTGTTTGAATCTGTATTGATTATGGCCGTCCGCGCATCATGAAAGCTCTGGCTACCCAAGTAAACAGGAGCGATCAAAATGAACGGCTTGAGCGATGTGCGGCTGACGTTACACAGCCAGGAACTGGCGGCGGGGCAGGAAAAGGAGCTACGCAATGCGATGTTGCACAGTGCCCCGTCCAGCCTGAGCCGCTGGGCCCTGTTCTGGCGTCGTCTGCATACACGCAAGGCCTTGTTGGAGCTCACACCGGAACAGTTGCGTGATATCGGGCTGAGCCGAGAGCAGGCGCGGGAGGAGGGCTTGAAGCCGTTCTGGCGGCTTTGAAGCGGTACCGGGCCTGAAACTGCTATCGCGGGCACGCCTTGCTCTTACAGCCCTCTTTCAATCTGTGCGAGCAAGGCGTGCCCGCGATAGCGTCACCAGTAGCGCTGGGCGCTTTAAACCAACTCTTTCAACCGATGCCACAGCATCCCCAGTGCCAACAGTGGCGAGCGCAGATGCTTTCCGCCCGGGAAGGTCATGTGCGGCACCTGGGCGAACAGATCGAAACCACCACTCTGTTGCCCACTGATGGCTTCGGCCAACAGCTTGCCGGCCAGGTGCGTGGCATTCACTCCGTGGCCGGAGTAGGCCTGGGCGTAGTACACGTTGGGCTGATCCTTGAGTCGACCGATCTGCGGCAAGCGGTTGGCGCCGATGCCGATCATCCCGCCCCATTGAAAGTCGATTTTCACCTGCGCCAGTTGCGGGAACACCTTGAGCATTTTCGGACGCATGTACGCGCCAATGTCTTGCGGGTCACGACCCGAGTAATGGCAGGCTCCGCCGAACAGTAAGCGTCGATCCGCGGAAAGCCGGTAGTAATCCAGCGCCACCCGTTGATCACAGACCGCCATGTTCTGCGGCAACAACGCCTGGGCCTGAGCCTCGCTCAAAGGTTCAGTGGCGATGATGTAGCTGCCGGCGGGCAGCACTTTGCCGCTGAGTTCCGGGTTGAGCCCATTGAGGTAGGCGTTGCAGCCCAGCACCAGGGTCTTGGCCCGGACCGCGCCCTGTTGGGTATGCACCTTCACTTCCGGGCCGTAATCAATGCGCGTGACCGCCGATTGCTCGAACAGCCGGACCCCCAGTTGCTGCGCGGCGCAGGCTTCGCCCAAGGCCAGGTTCAGCGGATGCAAATGGCCCGAGCCCATGTCGATCAGGCCGCCGACGTAGCGATCCGAACCCACCACACTGTGCATTTCGTGGGCTTGCAGCAGCCGGGTCTGATGGTGATACCCCAGGCTGCGCAGCTCTTCAGCGTCCTCAGCGAAACCTTCCAGATCGCTTGGCTTGTTGGCGAGGTCGCAATAACCCCAGGTGAGGTCGCAGTGGATCTGAAAGCGCTCGACCCGTTGACGGACGATTTCCACCGCCTCAAGGCCCATGAGCTTCATCTGGCGTACGCCGTCGGCACCGATGACCGGGGCGAACTGATCGAGGCCATGACCGACGCCGCGAATCAGTTGACCGCCGTTGCGCCCGCTGGCCCCCCAGCCGATCTTGTGCGCTTCCAGCAGCACTACGCTCATGCCGCGCTCGGCCAGTTCGATCGCTGTGTTCAACCCCGAGAACCCACCGCCTACCACGCAGACATCCGCCACCAGCTCGCCCTGCAGCAGCGGATGATCCGGTTGCGGCAAGCTGCTGGCGGCGTAGTAAGAGGCGGCGTGCGAATGGCTCGGGACAGGTTGCTGAACACGGGCGTTCATGTGCGTAATCCTGATTATTGTGTTTGAGAAATTTTACGGAGCATAAGCCGGGGATTCGTCCATGGGCAACACCGGTCGGTTGGCGCTGTCTGGGACAGGGCTTTTCGTGCAAAATCCTGCCTTGTCCCGTCTCGGTAGCCGCTTCGATGAGCTGCAACAGTCAAAAAATCCGCACGCTGCGCCAACAGATTCCCTCGTTCGAGTGCGTACCGGGCTGCCATGACTGCTGCGGGCCAGTGACCACCTCGCCCGAGGAAATGGCCCGCTTGCCACGCAAGACTCGCGCCGAACAGGACGCGGCCATGGAAGCGCTCGACTGCGTGCACTTGGGACCCAATGGCTGCACGGTCTATGACGAGCGGCCGCTGATCTGCCGGTTGTTCGGCACCACGGCGACCTTGCCGTGTCCCAATGGCCGGCGGCCGGTGGAACTGATTCATCCGCGGGTCGAGAAGCAGATTCACGAATATATGGCCAGCACCCGGCAGGTATTGGTGTAGCCAAGAACGCCCCTCAATCCGGAATCGGCAGGTTCAAGCTCTCCTTCACTTCTTCCATCACGATGTAGCTCTTGGATTCGCGCACGTGGGGCAGCTTGAGCAGGATGTCGCCCAGCAGCTTGCGGTACGAAGCCATCTCGGAAATCCGCGCTTTCACCAGATAGTCAAAGTCGCCTGACACCAGATGGCATTCGAGCACGTGAGGCAATTTCAGCACCGCGCGCCGGAATTCTTCAAAGGTGTCGCCGGATTTGTAGTCGAGGCTGATTTCGACGAACACCAGCAGACTGCCCTTCAGATGCTGCGGATTGAGCCGGGCGTTGTAGCCCATGATGATTCCCTCGCGCTCCAGGCGACGAACCCGCTCGGTGCAGGGGGTGGTGGAGAGGCCGACCTTTTCCCCAAGCTCCGTAAAGGAAATCCGTCCATCCGCCTGGAGGATGCGCAGGATGTTGCGGTCGATCTTGTCCAGCTCACGTTTGGTCTGAGTGTTGGTCCGCACAGGTGATGCTCCTCCATGAAAAGGGTTTTTGCCGAGAATTCTCGCCAAATATAGGCATTTATATAGTGAAAAGCACTGCCTGATCTTTTCTAAACTGCGCACATTACGGTCTGTACAACAAAACGTCAGCGGTTATCCGCGATGAGGGCTTCAACATGCGCGTTCTGGTTTTAGGTAGCGGCGTCATCGGTACCGTCAGTGCTTACTACCTGGCCCGTGCCGGGTTTGAAGTCGTGGTGGTTGATCGTCAGCCGGCGCCAGCCATGGAAACCAGTTTTGCCAATGCCGGCCAGGTGTCGCCGGGTTATGCCTCGCCGTGGGCCGCACCAGGTGTGCCACTCAAGGCCATCAAGTGGCTGTTGCAGCGCCACGCACCGCTGGCGATCAAAGCCACCGCTGACATCGACCAGTACCTGTGGATGGCGCAGATGCTGCGTAACTGCACTGCCAATCGTTATGCCGTGAACAAGGAGCGCATGGTGCGTCTGTCCGAGTACAGCCGCGACTGCCTCGACGAACTGCGCGCCGAAACCGGGATTGCCTACGAAGGCCGCAGTCTGGGGACCACTCAATTGTTCCGTACCCAGGCTCAGGTTGATGGTGCGGCCAAAGACATCGCCGTGCTGAAAGAGTCCGGTGTGCCCTTCGAAGTGCTGGACCGTGAAGGCATTGCCCGCGTCGAGCCGGCATTGGCCAATGTCACCGACATCCTGGCGGGTGCCTTGCGTCTGCCCAATGACCAGACTGGCGACTGTCAGATGTTTACCACGCGTCTGGCGCAAATGGCCGTAAAACTGGGTGTGGAATTCCGCTTTGGCCAGGACATCCAGCGCCTGGACTACGCCGGTGATCGCATCAACGGCGTCTGGATCGACGGCAAGCTGGAAACCGCTGACCGCTACGTCCTGGCCCTGGGCAGTTATTCACCGCAATTGCTCAAACCGCTGGGCATTCGTGCGCCGGTGTATCCGCTCAAGGGTTATTCCCTGACGGTGCCGATCACCAATCCGGCGATGGCTCCGACCTCGACCATTCTCGACGAAACCTACAAGGTCGCGATTACCCGGTTCGATAACCGCATCCGTGTGGGCGGCATGGCGGAAATCGCCGGTTTTGACCTGTCTCTCAACCCGCGTCGGCGTGAAACCCTGGAGATGATCGTCAACGACCTTTATCCTCAGGGCGGCGATCTGGCCCAGGCCAGTTTCTGGACCGGTCTGCGTCCGACCACTCCGGATGGCACACCGATCGTGGGCGCCACCCCGTTCAAGAACCTGTTCCTGAACACCGGCCATGGCACCCTCGGTTGGACCATGGCCTGTGGTTCCGGGCGCTTGCTAGCGGACCTGATGGCGAAGAAAAAACCACAGATCAGCGCCGAAGGCCTCGATATTTCCCGTTATGGCAGTAAACACCAGGAGTCTGCAAAACATGTCAATCCAGCGCCAGCTCACCAATGACCGCATGAGTCAGGTCGTCCTGCACAACGGCACTGTTTACCTGGCCGGGCAGGTTGGTGACGACATGAGTGCCGGTATCGAACAGCAGACCCGTGAAACCCTGGCCAATATCGAGCGTTTGCTGGACCTGGCCGGGACCGACAAAAATCATCTGTTGTCGGTGACGATTTACCTGAAAGACATCGACGCCCATTTCGAAGGCATGAACGCGATCTGGGACAAATGGCTGCCCAAGGGCGTCGCGCCGGCCCGGGCCACTGTGCAAGCCAAACTGTGCGAACCGGAAATCCTGGTGGAGCTGTCCGTCGTGGCAGCGCTGCCCTAAACCCGGAAAACGATCCCTCTTGCGGTGCTGTTGGTGGTTCATGCCGTCAGCCAGCGCCGTTTTTTTTACCTAGTCCGCCTAGAAGCCTGCCGCCATGCGTCCTGCCCGTGCTCTGATCGACCTTCAAGCCTTACGTCACAACTACCAATTGGCCCGCGAAGTGACGGGGGCCAAAGCTCTTGCGGTGATCAAGGCCGATGCCTATGGGCACGGCGCAGTGCGCTGCGCCGAGGCTTTGCAGGACACGGCCGACGGGTTTGCCGTGGCTTGTATCGAAGAAGCGCTGGAACTGCGGGCCGGCGGGATTCGTGGGCCGGTCTTGCTGCTGGAAGGGTTCTTCGAGGCCGATGAACTGCCGCTGATCGTCGAACACGATTTCTGGTGTGTGGTGCATTCGTTGTGGCAGCTCGAAGCGATTGAAAACGCGACCCTGAGCAAGCCGATTACGGTCTGGCTCAAGCTCGACTCGGGGATGCATCGGGTGGGGCTGCATCCGGCGGATTATCAGGCGGCCTATCGTCGACTGCTGGCCAGCGGCAAGGTGGCGAAGATCGTGTTGATGAGCCATTTCGCCCGCGCCGATGAACTGCACGATCCCAGCAGCACCGAGCAACTGGCCGTGTTCGAGGCGGCCCGCCAGGGGCTGGCGGCGCAGATCAGTTTGCGCAACTCCCCGGCAGTGCTGGGTTGGCCGCAGATACCAAGCGACTGGGTGCGGCCAGGCATCATGCTGTACGGTGCGACCCCCTTCGAGGAAGCCAACGCCGTCGCCGCGCGGCTGCAGCCGGTCATGACTCTGGAGTCCAAGATCATCAGCGTGCGTGAATTGCCCGCCGGCGAGCCGGTGGGGTATGGCGCCCGTTTTGTCACCGCGCAACCGACGCGGGTCGGCGTGGTTGCCATGGGATACGCCGACGGTTACCCGCGCCAGGCGCCGAACGGTACGCCGGTGCTGGTGCACGGGCAGCCTAGTCAACTGGTCGGTCGGGTCTCCATGGACATGCTGTGTGTCGACTTGACGAATATCCCCAACGCCGGGCTCGGTTCGACCGTGGAGCTGTGGGGCAAGACTATCCTGGCCAGTGATGTCGCGAAGGCGGCCGGCACGATTCCTTATCAGATTTTCTGCAACCTGCGCCGGGTTCCACGGCTCTATTCCGGGGGCTGACGCAAAGCGCAATCTACCGAAAGTCGCTTCACCGCACGGGATTGAGGTCAAAGTGTTGTAAATACTGAACGCTGTCGCCATGATAACGCTCACTTTCCACACAACCTGATTCCCTGGAGGCTCCAGCATTGGACGTCGGTGAACGACTGCAATCCATTCGTAAACTCAAAGGCCTTTCCCAGCGTGAACTCGCCAAGCGCGCGGGCGTCACCAACAGCACCATTTCGATGATCGAGAAAAACAGCGTCAGCCCCTCGATCAGCTCGCTGCGTAAGGTCCTTGGCGGGATTCCCATGTCCATGGTCGAGTTTTTCTCCGAAGAAATTCTGCAGGAGAAACCGACTCAGATCGTCTACAAAGCCAATGAACTGATCGACATTTCCGACGGTGCCGTCACCATGAAACTGGTGGGCCGGGCGCACCCCAGCCGGGCGATTGCCTTTCTCAACGAGATCTACCCGCCTGGCGCCGATACCGGTGACGAGATGCTTACCCATGAGGGCGAAGAGACC
This sequence comes from Pseudomonas sp. N-137, assembly GCF_034555295.1. NCBI lineage: Bacteria > Pseudomonadati > Pseudomonadota > Gammaproteobacteria > Pseudomonadales > Pseudomonadaceae > Pseudomonas > Pseudomonas sp. N-137. Next base: position 533,620 of record NZ_JAXUDQ010000010.1, on the reverse strand, counting down.
GGGATTCTGGTGGAAGGGCGGCTGGAGTTGGTGGTCGGCGCCGAAACCTTCGTACTCGAAGCGGGCGATAGCTACTATTTCGAGAGCACCAAGCCACACCGTTTCCGTAATCCGTTCGATGCGCCGGCGCGACTGATCAGCGCAGCCACACCGGCCAATTTCTAGGTAAAGAGGCGCCGTGCCCGGACGGCAAAGGCGCCCGAAGGATGAGCTGTCATGACAAACAAGACCCTTGCGACTTTGGGGTTGTTTCAGTGTGACGGCCTTCCCGCTATACTTGCGCCCGCCTGCAAACCGTGGCCGCAGGCGTGACTAGCCACCATTGAGGGTGTACGCGTGAATCTAATTATGAAAATGCTGGCTGCACCAGCAACCGTATTGGCCCTATGGGCAGCCAGTGTCCAAGCAGCGCCCAACGACGAAATCGCCAAGCGCCTTGAACCGGTCGGCCAGGTCTGCGTTCAGGGGCAGGAATGCAAGGGCATGGAGGTCGTGGCTTCGGCTGGCGGCGGTGGAGCCAAGACGCCGAAGGATGTTATTGCAAAACACTGCAATGCTTGCCACGGCACCGGCCTGCTGGGCGCTCCGAAAATCGGCGACACGGCTGCCTGGAAAGAGCGCGCCGATCATCAGGGCGGCCTCGACGGCATCCTGGCCAAGGCGATCACTGGCATCAACGCCATGCCGCCTAAAGGCACCTGCGCCGATTGCTCGGATGAAGAGCTCATGGGCGCGATCAAAGAGATGTCGGGTCTGTAATAGCCAGCATCTTCCGCAAGAAAGCCGCTTACGAGCGGCTTTTTTGTGCCCGGTGGTTTTACAAAGGCTGTTCATCGCAACCAAGACCCGGCAAGCTCGGTCCAACCCACATTCATGGAATGTCCCGGAGGGTCGGATGGTGCAGTTGTGTTCAATCGAACAGGCGGTGGATGACGTACTCGCGCGCCTGCCAGCGCACATTCATCTGGGCATGCCCCTGGGGTTGGGCAAACCCAATCTGTTCGCCAACGCCCTGTACCGGCGTATCGCGCAACTGCCTGAGCGACAACTGACCATCTACACCGCTCTGAGCCTGGGCCGACCCAATCTGGGCGATGGTTTGCAGAAGCGCTTTCTCGAGCCCTTTATCGAACGGGTCTTTGGCGATTATCCGGAACTGGATTACCTGGCCGATCTGCACCGTGACAGCCTGCCGGCCAACATCCACGTCCAGCAATTCTTCCTGCAACCGGGCAGCCTGTTGCACAGCGCGTCGGCCCAGCAGGATTACGTCAGCAGCAACTACAGCCACGCCGCGCGGGACATCAATGCCGCTGGCTTGAACCTGATCGCGCAACTGGTGGCCAGTGATGCGCAGCATCCTGACCGCCTGAGCTTGAGTTGCAACCCGGACATCACCCTCGACCTGCTGCCGATGGTCACCAAGCGGCGTGCGGCGGGGGAGACCATCCTCATGGTGGGCCAGGTTCACAGTGATCTGCCCTACATGCCCGGTGATGCGGAAGTCGGCATCGACACGTTCGACCTGTTGATCGACGAAAAGGACAGCCACACGCTGTTTTCCACGCCGAACATGCCGGTGGGGTTTCAGGATCATATGATCGGCCTGCACGCCAGTGCCCTGGTGCGTGACGGCGGTACGTTGCAGATCGGCATCGGCTCCATGGGCGATGCGTTGACGGCGGCGCTGCTGGCGCGTCAAGCCGACAATGCCGCTTACCAGGCGTTGCTGGCGGAGCTGAATCTCAGCCAGTGGGCGCAGTTGATCGAGCGTGAGGGCGGGGTCGAACCCTTTGCCAAAGGGTTGTACGGTTGCAGCGAAATGTTCGTCAACGGCTTGCTGGTGCTGGCAGAGGCCGGAATTATCCGGCGCAGGGTCTATCCCGACGAGCCGACCCAGGAACGAGCCAACGCCGGCACCCTCGACGAGGCGGCGCAACCCGATGGCATCTGCATCCATGGCGGATTCTTCCTCGGCCCTCGCAGTTTTTACGAACGCTTGCGCGAGTTGCCCCAGAGTCGGCGCCTCGAATTCAACATGACCCGCATCAGTTACATCAACGAGCTGTACGGCCAGGAAAGACTCAAGCGCCTGCAGCGACTCGATGCACGTTTTATCAACACGGTTTTCACCATGACCTTGCTGGGCGCCGGGGTGGCGGACCAACTGGAAGATGGTCGCGTACTCAGCGGCGTCGGCGGGCAGTACAACTTCGTTGCCCAGGGCCATGCGCTGGAGGGCGGGCGCTCCATTCTGCTTCTGCGCAGTTGGCGCGAGGCGGGGGGCGAGATCAGTTCGAACATCGTCTGGGAATACGGCCATTGCACCATTCCCCGACACTTGCGAGACATCGTGGTGACTGAATACGGTATCGCTGACCTGCGGGGCAAGACTGATGCCGCGGTGATCGAGGCGCTGCTGAACATCAGCGACTCACGCTTCCAGCCGGAGTTGATCGAGCAGGCGCAAAATGCCGGCAAGTTGCCGAAGGATTTTCGCCTCGATCCGCGCTTCGCCGAGAACACCTCGGAACGCTTGCAGGCCATCCAGGCACGGCATCCGAATTTGTTCCCGGAGTATCCGCTGGGCAGCGATTTCGACGGGGTGGAGCGGGACCTGTTGCGGGCGCTGAACTGGCTCAAGAGCAAGTTCAAACTCACCGAAATGCTGGAGCTGGGCAAGGCTGCACTGGATGCGCCGCCGCCGTCGGAGTTTCCCGAGCATTTGGAGCGGATGCAGTTGGCGAGCCCCGAAGGGCTGAAAGAAGAGCTGGGTCAGCGCTTGTTGCTCGCTGGTCTCAAGATCACCGCGCCTTAACGGCCACTTCAAAGCCCCTGTGGGAGCGAGCCTGCTCGCGATAGCGGACTGTCAGTCAACATTGGTGTTGGATGTGCCGGCCTCATCGCGAGCAGGCTCGCTCCCACAGGGACGCAGGGCGATTATTCGATAAAGGTCACGACACCACCGGCCAGCGATTGCACCCGGGCCAACGATTCAACGCGATAGCCTTGGGCATCCAGCTCCGCACGGCCACCCTGGAACGATTTCTCGATCACGATCCCCAAGCCTGCCACGGTGGCGCCGGCCTGCTTGATGATGGAGATCAGCGCCTGGGAGGCTTTGCCGTTGGCCAGGAAGTCATCAATGATCAGTACCCGGTCGCTGCTGGTCAGGTGGCGCGGGCTGATGGCCACGGTGCTTTCGGTCTTTTTGGTGAACGAATACACGGTCGCGGACAACAGGTTCTCCGTCAGGGTCAGAGAGTGTTGCTTGCGGGCGAAAATCACCGGAACGCCCAGGTTCAGGCCGGTCATGATCGCCGGAGCAATGCCCGAGGCTTCGATGGTAACGATTTTAGTGATGCCCGAGTCCTTGAACAGCGCGGCAAATTCGTCGCCGATCAGCTTCATCAATTGCGGGTCGATCTGGTGGTTCAGAAAAGCATCGACTTTCAGAACCTGATCGGAAAGTACGATGCCGTGTTCACGAATTTTCTGGTGCAGGGCTTCCATCAAGCCTCCTTTAATGACGCCTTCGGCGCCCCTGGATTTGGTAAAAAGTTCGGTAAAAAGTAGTCGATTCTAGCGCTTGAGCATCGCTCGTATATCGGCCAGGGCGCTATTGCCGCGAACGGCCTTGACCTCGGTCGGTGTGTCGTCATTGCCTTCCCAGGCCAAGTCGTCCGGCGGCAGCTCATCGAGGAAGCGGCTCGGGGCGCAGTCGATCACCTCGCCGTATTGCTTGCGCTTGGCGGCGAAGGTAAAGGCCAGCGTCTGACGTGCGCGGGTAATACCGACGTAGGCCAGGCGCCGTTCTTCTTCGATGGTGTCGGCTTCGATGCTGGAGCGGTGGGGCAGGATTTCTTCTTCCATGCCCATGATGAACACGTAGGGGAATTCCAGGCCCTTGGAGGCGTGAAGGGTCATCATCTGCACGCCTTCGGCGCCGTCTTCCTCTTCCTGCTGGCGCTCGAGCATGTCTCGCAGCACGAGTTTGCCGATGGCGTCCTCGACGGTCATGTCGCCGTCTTCGTCCTTTTCCAGAGTGTTTTTCAACGCCTCGATCAAGAACCAGACGTTGCCCATGCGGTAGTCCGCGGCCTTGTCACTGGAGCTGTTGGTACGCAGCCAGTTCTCGTAGTCGATGTCCATGACCATGCTGCGCAGCGCCGAGATCGGGTCTTCGCCGGCGCACTGTTCGCGCACCTTGTCCATGAAGCGCTTGAAGCGCGCCAGACGGTCGGTGAAGCGGCTGTCCAGATGCTCGCCCAGGCCGATTTCGTCGGTGGCGGCGTACATCGAGATCTTGCGCTCGGTGGCGTAGTTGCCGAGTTTTTCCAGGGTGGTCGAGCCGATTTCCCGGCGCGGGACGTTGATCACTCGCAAGAAGGCGTTGTCGTCGTCCGGGTTCACGATCAGGCGGAAATAAGCCATCAGGTCCTTCACTTCCTGACGGCCGAAGAAGCTGTTGCCCCCCGAAAGGCGATAGGGGATCTGGTGATGCTGCAATTTCAGCTCGATCAGCTTGGCCTGGTAGTTACCGCGATACAGGATGGCGAAGTCGCTGTACGGTCGGTCGGTGCGCAGGTGCAGGCTGAGGATTTCCATGGCCACGCGCTCGGCTTCGGCGTCTTCGTTGCGGCAGCGAATCACGCGGATCTCGTCGCCGTGGCCCATCTCGCTCCACAGTTGCTTTTCGAACTCGTGGGGGTTGTTGGAGATCAGCACGTTGGCGCAGCGCAGGATGCGGCTGGTGGAGCGGTAGTTCTGCTCCAGCATCACCACTTTGAGCGACGGGTAGTCTTCCTTGAGCAACATCAGGTTTTCCGGCCGCGCACCACGCCAGGCGTAGATCGACTGGTCGTCGTCGCCCACCACGGTGAACTGGTTGCGGATGCCGATCAGCAGCTTCACCAGCAGATACTGGCTGGCATTGGTGTCCTGGTATTCATCCACCAGCAGGTAGCGGACCTTGTTCTGCCATTTCTCGAGGATGTCGGCGTGGTCCTGGAACAGCTTGACCGGCAGCAGGATCAGGTCGTCGAAGTCCACCGCGTTGAACGCCTTGAGCGTGCGCTGGTAATGGGCGTACACGATGGCGGCGGTCTGTTCCTTGGGATTGCGGGCGTTTTCCAGGGCTTGGGGCGGCAGGATCAGGTCGTTTTTCCAGGCGCCGATCATGTTCTTGATCTCGTCCACGCCGTCGTCGCCCGAATATTCCTTTTGCATGATGTCGGTCATCAGCGCCTTGACATCGGTCTCGTCGAAAATCGAGAAACCCGGCTTGTAGCCCAGCCGTGCATGTTCCTTGCGGATGATGTTCAGGCCCAGGTTGTGGAAAGTGCAGACCGTCAGGCCGCGGCCTTCACCAGCGCGCAGCAGGCCGCCAACCCGCTCTTTCATTTCCCGGGCGGCTTTGTTGGTGAAGGTCATGGCGACGATGTACTGGGCGCGGATACCGCAGTTCTGGATCAGGTGCGCGATCTTGCGGGTGATCACACTGGTCTTGCCGGAGCCTGCACCGGCGAGCACCAAAAGAGGGCCGCCGACATAGTTCACGGCTTCTTGCTGCCGGGGATTGAGTCGGGACATGACAGGGTCAGGGAGTCGTTTGCGAAATGGGCCGGCATTTTAACAGGCTCACAGAATTGTGCTGCTCTGTCCGACTTGTGACGCAACACTGCATTGTCATTTGCCGCTTTTGTTACTTTCACGCAGGATGTGGGGCGAATGGGCGTCCAGCGTTCGGCTTCGAGGGTAAGAAAAGCCGTCTGAAGCAAGTGTTTGAGAACCATTGGCATTGGTCATTAGCGGTCAGCAGGTCATAATGCCCTGCGCCTATTACCTTGCAGAGTCTAGGGAGTCAGCTTGTCAACGTCTGTCGAACCCTTGCGTTTGCTGCTATTGGCCGAAGAGCCGGTATGGTCAGCGATTTTGCGCGAGTGCCTGGCCCCCATGGGGCCGTCGGTCGTGTTGATCAGTGCTCCGAGCTGGGAGTCGGTCAGCAGCCTGTTCGAAGACAACCACAACGCGGTGCTGCTGACCGTCGCGGCGTTGCAGCCGGCACCCGGTCGTTGCCGTTTGCCGACGGTCCTGTTGCTCGAGCACGAGCCCACCACTGCACCTGATGGTGTCAGCGATTGGCTGGTACGTGATGTGCTCGATGGCGCCACTCTGCGCCGTTGCCTGCGCCATGTGCGCGAGCGCGGAGTGCTGGAAAACACGCTGCAGCGGCTTGCCGAACAGGATCCGCTGACCGGCATCGCCAATCGCCAGGGCTTCCAGACCCTGCTGGCGGCGCGCCTGGCGGAAAACGAAGGCCGTGGCCTGGCGCTCGGTCATCTGGATCTGGATAACTTCCGTCATGCCAACGATGCCCTCGGCCACCAGGCCGGTGACCGTTTGATCCTGCAAGTAGTGTCGAGGCTCAAAGGTTCGCTTGAAGCCGGCGATCAACTGGCGCGCTTGGGCAGCGACGAATTTGCGCTGCTGATCGACACCCGCCGGGCGCCTCAGCGGGCTGAGTGGATGGCCGAGCGCATCACCGAAGCCATGGCCGAACCCTACTGGGTCGATGGCGAAAGCCTGCTGATCGGTTGCAGCCTGGGGATCGCCCACGCTCGCGCCCAGGCCGGCGCGGACCCGCTGATGTGGCACGCCCATATCGCCATGCAGCAGGCCAAGAGCACCCAGGGCTGCACCTTTCATATCTTCAACGAACGCATCAATCGTAACGCCCGCAGCCTCGCCGACCTAGAGAGCGAGTTGCGGCGGGCGCTGCGGCGCGACGAGCTGGAGTTGCATTACCAACCCCGGCTGAGCCTCGATGGCGGCACCATCGTCGGCCTCGAAGCCCTGGTGCGCTGGCGTCATAACGAACGCGGGCTATTGCCTCCCAGTGAGTTCGTGCCACTGGCCGAACAGAGCGGGCTGATCGTACCGCTGGGCTACTGGGTGATTTCCCGGGCATTGCGGGACATGCAGGCGCTGCGTGAAAGGGGACTGGCGCCCCTGCACATGGCGGTCAACCTGTCGTTCCGGCAGTTCCAGGACAGCCAGTTGCTGCCGACCCTGAGCCGCCTGATCGCCGAACGCGGTGTCGAGGCGCAGTGGTTGGAATTCGAACTCACGGAAACCGCCGTCATGCGCCGCAGCGAACTGGTCAAGCAGACCATGGACGCCCTGGGTCGCCTGGGGGTGCGCTTTTCCCTGGACGATTTCGGCACCGGCTTCTCCTCGTTCGTGCACCTCAACAGCCTGCCCATCGCCTTGCTCAAGATCGACAAGAGCTTCGTGGGTGGCATGGAGCAGCGCGAGGAAAATCGCAAATTGGTCCATGCGATGATCAACCTGGCCCACAACCTCAACCTGGAAGTGGTGGCCGAGGGCGTGGAAACCCGGGAGCAACTGGATTTGCTGCGCGGTTACGGCTGCGACCAGGTGCAGGGCTTTTTGATCAGCAAGCCGTTGCCCCTGGCGGAACTGGTGGAATACCTGACGTTTGACGGCAGCCAGCAGTCGGTGCTGGAAATCGGCTGACACCAAGCCTTGTGGGAGCGAGCCTGCTCCCGCATGGGATTTCAGTCGGCCTGGACAGTTTCAAAGCCCTGGTGCCGCAGAGGCTCACTGCGGATCATTCGCTTCATCTTCCACTCAAATGCCAGGGTCAGGCTCACCGCCGCGCAGGCCAGACCAAGGGCCAGGCCCCACCAGACGCCGGTCGGGCCCCAGTGCAGATGGAAGGCCATCCACCATGCCGCCGGTGCGCCAATCAGCCAATAACAGCCCAGGCCCACCAGGAAGGTGGTCTTGGCGTCCTTGAGCCCACGGATACAGCCCATGGCAATGGTTTGCGCACCGTCGAACAGCTCGAACCACGCCGCTACCGCCAACAGGCTCACCGCCAGCTCGATTACTCCGCGAAACGCCGGATCGTCGTGGTCCAGGAACAAGCCGACCAATGGGTTTGGCAGCAACCAGAACACCATCGCGAACGCCAGCATGACCGCTGCGCCGAAGCCAATTCCGACCCGACCGGCCAGCCGTGCCATCAGCAGTTGCCCGGCGCCATAGTGCTGGCCGATGCGCATGGTGATCGCATATGACATTCCCGCCGGGACCATGAATGCCACCGAGACAATCTGCAGAGCGATCTGGTGCGCTGCCAATGGCGTGCTGCCCATGGTGCCGATGCACAGCGCGGCGAACGCGAACAGCCCGACTTCCACTGCGTAAGTGCCGCCAATGGGCAGACCCAGGCGCCACAGTTCCTTGAGGTACTGGCGATTGGGCCGCGACAGACCATTGAGCAACGGATAAGCGCGGTAGGCTTGATGCCGGTGAATATGCCAGGCCAGGGCCAGAGCCATACAGTTGGCGACGATGGCGGTGACCAGGCCGATTCCCATCAGGCCCAGTTTTGGCAGGCCGAACATGCCGGTGATCAGTGCGTAATTGAGCAGGAAGTTGGCCACCGTGCCGCCGAGACTGATCACCATCACTGGGGTAGCCCGGCCAATGGCGCTGGTAAAGCCGCGCAGGGCCATGAAACTCAGATAGCCGGGCAGGGCGAATGGCAGCACCAGCAGGAACTGGCCGGCGGCCAGGACGTTGGTTTCGGTCTGGCCGAACAGCAACAGTACCGGCTTGAGGTTCCACAACAGGAGCCCGGCCACCAACCCCATCAACCAGGCCAGCCACAACCCGGCCTGAGTCAGTCGGGTGGCGCCTTCGACATCACCGGCACCCTGCCGAATCGCCACCAATGTGCCCACTGCGGCGATCACACCGATGCAGAAAATCGACACGAATGAATAGGTCGCCGCTCCGAGCCCGCCGCCTGCCAGGGCCTCGGGACTCAGGCGCGCCATCATCAGGGTGTCGGTCAGGACCATCAGCATGTGCGCCAACTGCGAGGCAATCAACGGCCCTGCCAGCCGCAGGATAGCCCACAGTTCGATTCGCACCGGATGCCGCATGATCATCACACTCCATGTTCAAACAAGGCTGTAAAACGGCGATTCTCGGCGCTCTCAGCGGTTTGCACAAAAGGATAAAAGCGATCACTGGCATGATTAAAACTCATGCTGATAACTTTCTGATAGGGTGCGTAAATATCGCCATAGGAGCTTTTCCCGATGTCTCGTCGTCTCCCTCCTCTTTATGCGTTACGGGCATTCGAAGCGGCGGCGCGATACAGCTCGTTCACCCGGGCGGCTGAAGAACTATCGATTACTCAAAGTGCCGTCAGCCGGCATATTCGTACACTCGAAGAGCACTTTGCCTGTCGGCTGTTCCAGCGCAGTGGCCGCAACCTGCAGTTGACCGAAGCGGCGCGGTTGTTGCTACCGGGCGTGCGTGAGGGTTTCATGGCGCTGGAACGGGCCTGTCACACCTTGCATGGCGAAGATGGCATCCTGCGCATGAAGGCGCCGTCTACGCTGACCATGCGTTGGCTGTTGGCGCGCCTGAGCCGCTTCCGGCATCTTCAGCCCGGCAATGAAGTGCAACTGACCAGCGCCTGGATGGACGTCGACTCAGTGGACTTCAACACCGAGCCTTTCGATTGCGCGGTATTGCTGGGCAACGGGCATTTTCCTAGCGACTGGGAGGCAAGCTTGCTGTTTCCCGAGGAGCTGATCCCGGTAGGTGCACCGAACCTGTTGAACGACCAGCCCTGGGATGTGGCGCGGTTGGCCAGCGCAGAATTGCTGCATCCCACGCCGGACCGTCGTGATTGGCGCAACTGGCTTTCGCGCATGGGTCTGTCCGATCAGGTCTCGCTCAAGGGCGGGCAGGTGTTCGATACGCTGGAACTGGGCATGATCGCGGCGGCGCGCGGCTACGGCGTGTCCATGGGTGATCTGTTGATGGTGGCCGAGGACGTGGCCCAAGGGCGCTTGAGCCTGCCATGGCCTACCGCCGTCGCCAGCGGCGAGCACTATTACCTCGTCTGGCCGAAAACCCGTCCAGGAGGTGAACGTTTGCGCCGTCTGAGCGATTTTCTCCAGGGCGAAGTGAAGGCCATGCAATTACCCGACGTAAAGCGTCTGGGCTGAATCGATGAAGCTCCCGTGCTAGCCACTTGGCATTATTCCTTCCAAAGCGCTCAAGTATTCGGTTTCGCCGCCGAATGTGTGGAAGTAGTACTTTCGTATTAGAAAGGGACTGCCTACATATCACCCGAATAAAATTGCCGAGTGTGCGACGTGATCAGGATGATCCGGTCACTTGGCTAGGAGCCGTCATGTCTCAACCTCGTGCCCGAATCGCCTCACAGCTGGGCCTAGCCCTTGCCGTGATACTGGCGATCGTGATCTCCGGCAGCACCGTCTTTGCCCTGCGCTCGCTGGACTCCGCCAACCTCGCGACCCGTGAAGAACACCTGGCCAGCGAAGCGCGCCTGATGGCCGACCAGCTCAATACGTTCCATGGCACCCTGCGTGAAAGCACGCAGCGATTGAGCGGGCTGTTCGATAAACGTTTCAGCGCAGGCCTGAGCGTGCACCCGGATGAGCCGGTCGCGGTGGCAGGCGTGCAGGCTCCAACCCTGAGACTGGGCAGCGAAGTGCTGAACAACAACTTCAAGGAAGTTGATGAGTTCAGGCAGACGACCGCCGGAGTGGCGACAGTGTTCGTGCGCAGCGGCGACGATTTCATCCGCGTGAGCACTTCCTTGACCAAGCAGGACGGTACGCGGGCCATCGGCACCTTGCTCGACCGTGCCGGCCCGGCTTATGCCCCGGTCATGAGTGGGCAGAGCTACATTGGTCGGGCCCTGCTTTTCGGGCGCTTCTACATGTCGCAGTACACCCCCGTACGCGATAGCAGCGGTAAGATCATTGCCGTGTTGTATGTGGGATTCGATTACACCGACGCACAGAACGCCCAGTTCGAGAACCTCAAGCGCTTCCGTATCGGTCAGACCGGTTCGCTGGCGGTACTGGATGAGCAAAACAAATGGTTGGTTCCGCCAGCGGGTGTGCAGGCGCTGGAGCAGGCGACCGGAACCATCAAGGAGTTGGTCAAGAAGCCGGGCAAAGGTGTGTTCTGGAGCGATACCGCTGAAGATTTCTACAGCGTTGCCGTGCCGTTCGAGGGCGGTCCGTGGGCGGTGGTGGCGAGCATGCCGAAAGCCGAGATTCGCGCCGTGACCTGGAGTGTCGGTACGCAACTGGCTATCGGCAGCTTGCTGGCCATGTTGCTGGCCGTGGGCTCGGCGGTGTGGCTGCTGCGCAGCAAACTGGCCCCGCTGGGCGATCTGGTGCGTCAGGCCGAGGCGCTGGGCGCCGGCGACCTGAGCGTGCGTCTGAATGTGTCGAGCCACGACGAAATCGGTCAGTTGGCCCGTGCCTTCAACCAGATGAGCCAGGCCCTGTCGACCATGGTCGAACATATCCGCAAGGCCTCGCAAGAGGTCAACAGCCGCGCCCAGGCCCTGTCCGGGTTGTCCAGCGGGGCCTATGAGGGCATGGAGCAGCAGTCCGGCGAAATCACCAGCATGGCTGGCGCAGTGGAAGAGTTCAGCGCGACCTCGTTGAACATCGCCGATAACATGGGCAATACCGAACGCCTGGCCCAGGATAACGCCCAGCAAACCCGCATCGGTCGTACGTCGATGGATGAAGCATCCTCGTCGCTGGAGCAAATTGCTGGCGCACTGAACAGCACTGCCACGGTCATCAACACCTTGGGCCAGCGCTCCCAGGAAATCGGCGGCATCGTCGGGGTGATCACCTCGATCGCCGAGCAGACCAACCTGCTGGCGCTCAACGCGGCCATCGAAGCCGCCCGTGCGGGTGAGCAGGGTCGGGGCTTTGCCGTAGTGGCTGACGAAGTTCGTAGCCTGGCGTCCCGTACCCGTCAGGCCACTGACGAAATTTCCGGCATGATCAATAGCATCCAGCAGGAAACCGGTAACGCCATCAGTACGATGGAAAAAGGCAACTTGTTGATGCAAGAAGGCTTGTCGCGCAATGCCAATGTGGCCTCGGCCCTGGCGCGCATCGACGAGCAAAGCCGTTCGGCAGGCCAGCAATTCGCGGCGATCACCACCGCCACTCAGGAGCAAAGCAGCACCGCGACCCTGCTTAGCAGCAACCTGCAAAGCATCGCCATGGCCAACAGCGAACAGCGCGAAGTGGTCTCGAACCTGGCGATCACCGCCAAGGAACTGGAAAAACTGGCGCAGGACCTGCGCAAAGAGGTTGACCGGTTCCGCTGAGGCGTCCTGCAGACCCATCGCGAGCAAGTTCACCCCAGATCCCTCTGGGAGCGAGCTTGCTCGCGAAGGCGTCGGCATAGCCAACATCCCCGCCACTGACCCACCGCTATCGCGAACAGGCTCGCTCCCACAGGGACTTGGTGGCGAACGAAGATTTTGCGGCCATCCCCGACCAGTGTGGGAGCGGGCTTGCTCGCGAAGGCGTCGGCATAGCCAACATCCCCGCCACTGACCCACCGCTATCGCGAGCAGGCTCGCTCCCACAGAAGCTGGCGGCGAACGAAGATTTTGCGGCCATCCCCGACCAGTGTGGGAGCGAGCCTGCTCGCGAAGGCGTCGGCATAGCCGACATCCCCGCCACTGACCCACCGCTATCGCGAGCAGCTCGCTTCCACAGGGACTTGGCGGCGAACGAACATTTTGTGGGCCATCCCGATCAGTGTGGGAGCGAGCTTGCTCGCGAAGGCGTCGGCATAGCCGACATCCCCGCCACTGACCCACCGCTATCGCGAGCAGGCTCGCTCCCACAGGGACTTGGCGGCGAACGAAGATTTTGCGGCCAGCCCCCGATCAGTGTGGGAGCGAGCTTGCTCGCGAAGGCGTCGGCATAGCCGACATTCCCGCCACTGACCCACCGCTATCGCGAGCAGGCTCGCTCCCACAGAGGCTTGGCGGCGAACGGGCGTTTGCGGTTTTCAAGGTTATCGCTGTTTTTAAGCTTGCTGAAACGTTTCTTCAAGTCTATAAAAACCGCACAACTCCAAGAAAAGGCTGCCCTTATGACTCCGCTCAAACTTGTCATTGCCCTCAGCGCCCTGGGCGCTACGTCCCACGCCATGGCCTGGGATTACGTCCTGCTCGACACCGATAAAGCCGCTCAGCCCTGGAAAATCACCAGCCAGCAGCTAGGCGTGAAAACCGACAAGCCGTTTTCCGTGACAATGCGCACCCTGCATGGCGGTCGGCAGGAAGGCGTCAGCATCGTCGATATCGACAACGGCACGATGAAGCTCTCGGTCGTCCCAACACGGGGCATGAACGTGCTGCAGGCCTCGGTCGGTGAAGTGCGTATGGGCTGGGATTCGCCGGTCAAGGAAGTGGTCAATCCGTCGTTCATCGAACTCAATGGTCGCGGTGGACTGGGCTGGCTCGAAGGCTTCAACGAGCTGGTGACCCGCTGTGGCTACGAATGGGTCGGCCATCCCGGCATGGACAACGGCGAGCTGCTGACGCTGCATGGCCGCGCCGCCAACATCCCGGCCAACAAAGTGACGCTGCACATCGATGAAAAACCGCCCTATGCGATTACTCTGCGGGGCGAGCTGAAGGAACAAGCCTTCAAGAAAGTCGATTTCTCGGTACAAACCGAACTGCTGACCGAGCCCGGCAGCGTGAGCTTCGCACTCAAGGACACGCTGACCAACAACGGCGACTATCCGAAGGAATACCAAGCGCTTTACCACAGCAATTTCAGTACACCGTTCCTGGAGCAGGGGGCTCGCTTCGCGGCGCCGGTCAAGCAGGTCTCGCCGTTCAACGACAAGGCCAAGAGCGATCTGGCGGATTGGCAAACCTACCGAGGGCCAACCAAGGACTACGACGAAACCGTCTACAACGTCGTGCCTTATGCCGATGCCAAGGGCGACACCCTCACCGTGCTGCACAACAAGGCCGGTAGCCTCGGTGTATCAGTGGGCTTCAACACCGGCACGCTCCCCGTGTTCTCCTTGTGGAAAAACACTGATACCCAAGGTCAGGGTTACGTGACCGGGCTGGAGCCGGGCACCAGTTTTTCCTATAACCGCCGGTATCAACGGCCACTGGGCCTGGTGCCCACCATCGCGCCAAAAGAGCAGAAGCAGTTCCAGATCCACTACAGCCTGTTGGCGGACAAAGGTGCCGTGGATAAAGCCCTCAAACGTATCGATGAAATCCAGGGCGCCCAGGAAACCGAAGTACGAAATACGCCGCTGGTGGACCTGAGCAAGCCATGATGCCCATCAGGGCGTGGCGGGCCGGTACTGCAATGCTTCGGCCAAGTGCTCCCGACTGATTCGATCCGCTTGCTCGAGGTCCGCTAGCGTACGGGCGACCTTGAGCAGGCGGTGGGCGGCTCGCAGCGACAGGGTCAGTCGTTCGCAGGCGGTTTCCAGCCAGGTTTCATCGGTTGTGGATAACTTGCAATGCCGACGCAAACCCGGCAGATCCAGGAACGCGTTGGCACAGCCCTGGCGCTTTTGCTGGCGTTCGCGGGCCTCGGCCACTTGCTCGGCTACGGTAGCCGTATCCGCACCGGATTCGCTTTTGGGGCTCAACGCCGTGGCTTCCCGGGCGACGGTCAGGTGCAGGTCGATGCGGTCCAGTAAGGGGCCGGAGAGTTTATTGCGGTAGCGCTGCACCATGTCCGGCGTACACGAGCATCGGCCACTGGTCTCGCCAAGGTATCCACAGGGGCAGGGATTCATCGCCGCCACCAACTGGAAACGCGCCGGAAAGCGCACCCGGTCACGAGCGCGCGAAACCACGATGTGGCCCGATTCCAGCGGCTCCCTCAAGACCTCAAGAACCTTGCGGTCGAACTCCGGCAGTTCATCGAGAAACAGCACGCCATGGTGGGCGAGGGTGATCTCTCCCGGTTGCGGCTTTGAGCCGCCACCCACCAGCGCCGGGCCGGACGCCGAGTGATGCGGTTGACGAAACGGGCGCTGCGGCCAATGGCTCAACGGTACGCAACTGGCGACCGACTGAATCGCGGCGACCTCCAGGGCTTCACTTTCAGCCAGTGGCGGCAACAACCCCGGTAAACGGCTTGCGAGCAGTGTCTTGCCGGTGCCTGGTGGTCCGCTGAACAACAGGTTATGGGCTCCCGCAGCGGCGATCAGCAATGCGCGCTTGGCCCCGACCTGGCCTTGTACTTCATTCAGGTCAGGATAGGGCTTGCTCGCCGAGAGTAGCCCGTTGGAAACATAAGGCACCACCGGGGTATGGCCATTGAAGTGGGCTACCGCTTCGAGCAGATGATCCACCGCGATCACCTTCAGCCCCGATGCCAGACAGGCTTCCTCGGCATTCGCTCGCGGCACCAGCAGCGTACGCCCGGCCTTGCGCGCCGCCAGCGCCGCGGGCAACACACCGCGCACCGGGCGCACCGCGCCGGACAACGCCAACTCCCCGAGACATTCCACATCGTCCAGCATCAGGGTTGGCACCTGTACGCTGGCCGCCAGGATCCCCAGGGCAATCGCCAGGTCGAACCGCCCGCCGTCCTTGGGCAGATCCGCCGGCGCCAGGTTCAGCGTGATGCGCCGCGCCGGGAAATTCAGGCCCGAATTGATGATCGCGCTGCGTACCCTGTCCTTGCTTTCCTTCACCGCCGCTTCAGGCAAGCCGACCATCGTCAGTGATGGCAAGCCATTGGCCAGATGGACTTCAACGGTAACGGCAGGAGCCTCCACCCCCACCTGGGCGCGGCTATGGACAATGGCGAGCGACATGCAATCGTTCCTTGAGTGAATAAGGGGCCGCGTCCTGCGGCTCTTGAAGGTTAGTCGTGGGACAGGCTTTCGGTGGGGCAATCGAAGGCGAAAATTTTGCCAGGATGTTGCGGTTGCGAATGGCCGATCCCCCCGCGAGCACGATGGCGATGGGCGCGCGTTCGTTCAGCAGGGCTCTGCGGTCGTTTCACGGAGCCTTCGAAATGACCGCTCCACGCCCTGCTAGACTCCGATTTGTCCAATCGGCATCTACGGCACAGGGAGTGAGTGGCCCATGAACGATCTGCTGGCTCTGTTAACCGACAAACGGTTCATACCCCACGGGCATTGCTATATGTGGCGACCGGATTTGCTGTGGACCAATGTCATTGCCGATGGCTTGATCACCCTGTCCTACATCTCCATTCCCTTCACCCTTCTGTACTTTATCCACAAGCGCAAAGACGTGCCTTTTGACTGGATGCTGACGGCTTTTGGTGTGTTCATCCTGGCCTGCGGGACCAGCCATGTGATGGAAATCCTGACTATCTGGCAGCCCTACTATTGGCTGTCGGCGCTGGTTAAGGTAATCACTGCTATCGCCTCGGTGATTACTGCCATCCTGCTGGTTCGGCTAGTGCCTGCGGCCCTTAAGATCCCCAGCCCGCAGCAACTGGCCAGGGTCAATGACGAGTTGCGTGAGGCGCAGGCCGAACTGGTCACTACCGCGCGCCGGGCCGGTATGGCGGAAATCGCCACCAATGTGCTGCACAACGTGGGCAATGTACTCAATAGCGTCAATGTGTCAGCCCGACTCTTGTACGAGAAAGTGCACGCATCCAAGGGGCAGGGGGTGATCAGGGTTGCTGAATTGATGAAGGAGCATTCCGATGATCTCGGCGCCTTTATCAGCAGCGATCCGAAAGGTCGCGCGCTACCCGGCTATCTTGGCAAGTTGGCCGAAGCCCTGGCAGCCGAGCAGCGGAGCATGATCGATGAGTTGGTGCAGCTGACCAAGAGCATCGACCATATCAAGGAAATCGTCGCCACCCAGCAGTCCTATGCCGGTAACTCCAGCGTGCTGGAGCCGGGTTCGCTGCGAGAGCTGATCGAGGATGTGGTGCGCATCTGCGATGTGTCCCTGGCGCGTCATCATGTGACGCTGATCAAGGAGCTCGCCGATATTCCGATGATGTCGCTGGACAAGCACAAGGTGCTGCAAATACTGATCAATCTAATCAACAACGCCAAGCAGGCGCTTGATTCGGTGGCGGATCGACCGTCGCGCATTACCCTGCGTCTGAAGGCCACTGACGACAAGCATGTGCGGATCGAGGTCGAGGACAACGGCGAGGGTATCTCCAGGGACAATCTCACCCGGGTGTTCGAGCATGGTTTTACGACGCGCGCCGACGGTCACGGCTTTGGCCTGCACAGTTGTATTCTGGCTGCGCACGAGATGGGCGGCGAGCTGACGGTGCAGAGCGCGGGGCCGGGTAAGGGCGCGCTCTTTACCCTGGAGTTGCCGCTGGCGCTGGCCCAAGGTCAATCCCAGCGAGCCGCGTGTGGCTGACCTAGTCGGCTTGAGGCCTCGGCAAGAAAGCGTTGCAGGGGCAGGGGAGCGAGACAAAAAATCGCAGCCTTCAGCAGCTCCTGCTGGGGGATTTTATTCGGTAGGAGGATTTATCTTCGTCTCCAACTCCGCCACCTTCGCCTCCAGGCTCTCCAACCGCGCCCGGGTCCGGGCCAGTACGACCATCTGGCTGTCGAATTCTTCCCGGCTGACCAGATCCAGCTTGCTGAACCCGCTTTGTAGCAGGGCCTTGAACTGGCTTTCGATTTCGCTTTTGGGCAGGGGTGTGTCGCCGCTCAAGAGGCGGGAAGCGTGGCCGCTCAGGGCGTCGAGGAGGTCTTTGGGCGCAAGCATGGCAGGTGTCCTGAAAACGATGAGGGCAGTGTATCACGCAGCGTCTATATTCATTTGGCGAGCAAGGAGTGCACGCTTTTCGCGC
The DNA here is from genome assembly GCF_034555295.1 of Pseudomonas sp. N-137. Lineage (NCBI taxonomy): Bacteria > Pseudomonadati > Pseudomonadota > Gammaproteobacteria > Pseudomonadales > Pseudomonadaceae > Pseudomonas > Pseudomonas sp. N-137. The sequence continues at coordinate 515,912 of NZ_JAXUDQ010000010.1, read as the reverse complement.
ACTGGACCGGGCATCGTCGCACTGATGTTGTGCGTATTGTTCCGGTTCGGGGTGCGGCGCGAGCCGGCACAGTGGGTAAGAGACTGAAATCAGAAGGTTTGGGCACAGATGGCAAGGTTTCTGCTTAGTGGCTGATGACCCATGCACTGATGCAGTCGCTGTGACGAATGCAGTGCAGCCGGCGAGGCGGGGAGCTTCGTCAGAGTGGTTAGCTGGCACCGGTCGGGCAACTTGGGCCGACGATGCGTTACAAAGCCAGGCACTGCGCTTAGACTTGAGTCGGGTTTGTTTTCCTGGGGCAAGTCCACCAATTCGGGAGAAAGTTTCATGAAGCTAGTCACTGCCATCATCAAGCCGTTCAAGTTGGACGACGTGCGCGAGTCGCTGTCCGAAATCGGCGTGCAGGGCATTACCGTTACTGAGGTCAAAGGCTTCGGTCGGCAGAAAGGTCACACCGAGCTGTATCGCGGCGCGGAATACGTGGTTGATTTCCTGCCCAAGGTGAAGATCGATGTCGCCATTGACGACAAGGATCTGGACCGGGTTATCGAGGCGATCACCAAGGCCGCCAATACCGGCAAGATTGGTGACGGCAAGATATTTGTGGTCAATCTGGAACAGGCTATTCGCATCCGTACCGGCGAAACCGATACCGACGCTATCTAAGCCGCCAAACCCAACGCCCCAGGAGAAAACAATATGACTCTGCGTAAATTCGCAGGGCTAGGAGCCCTGTTGTCCTTCGTAACGCCTGGCCTGGCCATGGCAGAAGAAGCGGCAGCCCCAGTCCTGAACTCCGGCGACACTGCCTGGATGCTCACTGCCACAATTCTTGTACTGTTCATGACTATTCCCGGCCTGGCGCTGTTCTACGGCGGTATGGTTCGGTCGAAAAACATTCTTTCCGTGATGATGCAATGCTTTGCCATTACCGGTCTGATCAGCATCCTGTGGGTCATTTATGGCTACAGCATTGCGTTCGACACCACGGGGATGGAGCAGGGCGTCGTCAACTTCAATTCGTTCGTCGGCGGTCTGAACAAGGCATTCCTGGCGGGCCTCACGCCTAGTAGCCTGACTGGCCTGTTCCCTGAAGCGGTGTTCATCACCTTCCAGATGACGTTCGCCATCATCACCCCGGCCCTGATCGTCGGCGCGTTCGCCGAGCGGATGAAGTTCTCCGCCATGCTGATCTTCATGGCCGTGTGGTTCACCCTGGTGTATGCACCGATTGCGCACATGGTCTGGTCCGGCAACGGCGGCCTGATGTGGGACTGGGGTGTGCTGGACTTCGCTGGCGGCACCGTGGTGCACATCAACGCCGGTATTGCTGGCCTGGTGGCGTGCCTGGTACTGGGTAAGCGCAAGGGCTTCCCGACTACCCCGATGGCACCGCATAACCTGGGTTACACCTTGATGGGTGCGGCCATGCTGTGGGTAGGCTGGTTCGGCTTCAACGCCGGTTCCGCCATCGCGGCCAACGGCACCGCCGGTATGGCAATGCTGGTTACCCAGATTGCAACCGCTGCTGCGGCGTTGGGCTGGATGTTCGCCGAGTGGATCACCCACGGTAAGCCAAGCGCACTGGGCATTGCCTCGGGTGTGGTGGCGGGTCTGGTGGCGATTACTCCGGCTGCCGGCACCGTGGGCCCGATGGGCGCCCTGGTCATCGGCTTGGCGGCGGGTGTGGTGTGCTTCTTCTGCGCCACTACCCTCAAGCGCAAAATGGGCTATGACGACTCCCTGGACGCCTTCGGCGTGCACGGCATTGGCGGTATCCTGGGCGCGATCCTGACCGGTGTGTTCGCAGCGCCGGCCCTGGGTGGCTTCGGCACCGTGACTGATATCGGCGCGCAAGTGTGGATTCAGCTCAAGGGTGTAGGCTTCACGGTGATCTACACCGCGATCGTCACCTTCATCATTCTCAAGGTCCTGGACGCCGTCATGGGTCTGCGTGTCTCCGAGGAAGAAGAAGCGGTCGGCCTGGACCTGGCCCAGCACAACGAGCGTGGCTACAATCTGTAAGTACACGCAATAAAAAATGCCCGGTTCGCCGGGCATTTTTTTGTCTGGAGTTTGTCATTGCTCACAGGATGTGTCGGTTTTTCCGACGTCTTTTGTTATGTACGCGACATGGGTTTTTCTACCGCCATCGGCTTACACCAAAGCAGGCGTATTAGGCCCTTTGTTTTTTCCCAGAGCGCGCTAGAATGCGCGCCGAACGTGCGGAGATCTGTATGTGGCAACAGACGCTGATAACCCTGCGGGCAAGGCCTCGGGGCTTTCATCTGGTAACGGACGAGTTGCTCGCCGGCCTGCCTGAACTCCGGGCATGTCGTGTCGGTCTGTTGCATCTGTGGCTGCAGCATACCTCGGCCTCGTTGACCATCAACGAGAACGCCGATCCGGCGGTGCGTCGAGACTTCGAACGATTTTTCAATCGGCTGATCCCACAAGGAACCGCCGATTATGAGCACAACGACGAAGGCCTGGACGACCTCCCGGCGCACTTCAAGGCCAGCGTGCTGGGGTGTCAGCTTAGTCTGCCGGTCAGGGCGGGACGGTTGGCATTGGGTACCTGGCAAGGTGTTTATCTGGGCGAGCACCGTGATCATGGCGGTGCTCGTAAAGTCCTCGCCACTTTGTACGGTGATGGGGAGTAACCGCTGATTGCCGGCGGATGTTGAATTTTTTCTGGCAGCCTTCGACAGACGGCGAAGCTGGGCTATAACTAATCTGCTTTTCGCAAGTCATGAGGTAGAACATGAGCGACGATGATCTGGAAAACGACGACCTCGAAGTAGGTGACGAAGACGAGACCGAAGAAGGCCTGGAAGCGGCGGCTGAAGACGTCGCCGACGACGATGGGGCCGATGTACCGGCGCCAACCGCCAAAGGCAAGGCCAAGGCGGCGGTTTCGGTCGACGAGTTGCCGAGCGTAGAGGCCAAGAACAAGGAGCGTGATGCGCTCGCCAAGGCCATGGAGGAGTTCCTGGCCCGAGGCGGTAAAGTGCAGGAAGTGGAGGCCAACGTTGTTGCGGATCCGCCCAAGAAACCGGACAACAAGTACGGCAGCCGCCCGATCTGAGCATCTGCTTCTTGCTTGCTGAAAAAGCCCGCCGTCGCTGCGGGCTTTTTCATGGGCTATAAAAATCTTCAGGCCAGGCGCCGCGGCTCGCTCCCACAATTTGAGTTCTTGTGGCCACAAAACAGGCGGTTCAGGGTTGGCTATGCCACCCCGCCAGCAACCCCGGCAGCTCGGTCAGGCTGCGAATCTCTGCATCCGGTACATGCTCGGCATCCCAGGTTTTACCCGTCGGATTGAACCAGATTGCCCGCAAGCCGGCCTGTTGGGCGCCGGCGATGTCGTCACCCGGATGATCGCCAATGTGCACGGCGGTTTGCGCCGTGGCGCCGCCGCGTTGCAAGGCTTCGTGGAACAGCCGGGCGTCAGGCTTGGCGATGCCGATGTCCTCGGCGCACAGGGCGAACTTGAAATAATCCGCCAGTCCCAGGCGACGTACATCGGCGTTGCCATTGGTGACCACGCCGAGGGCGAAATGGTTGGCCAGAATTTCCAGGGTAGGCTGCACCTCGGGAAAGATTTGCAGTTGGTGACGGGCGTGCAGGAATGTTTCGAACGCTTCGTCCGCCAGCTCCGAGGCTTGCCACTGGTCATAACCGGCGTCCTGCAAGGCACGGAACAGCACTCGTCGGCGCAGTGCGCTGATGCGGTGCTTCAGGCCGGGCTCCTCGCGCAACACTTGCTCGCGAATGGTAAAAAGATGCTCCACCGGCACGCTGCCCAGGTTCGGGGCGTTGTCGGTCAGCCACTGGCGTAAGATGGCCTCGGCACTGGCGATCACCGGGGCGGTGTCCCATAGGGTGTCGTCGAGGTCGAAAGTGATGAGCTCGATGGTCATGATTCGTCGCCCTTGATTCGTTTGGCCCTTGGGTGGGCACTGTCATAGACCGTTGCCAGGTGCTGGAAGTCCAGGTGGGTATAGATCTGGGTGGTCTTGATGTCGGAGTGGCCGAGCAGTTCCTGGACGGCGCGCAGGTCCTGGGAAGACTCCAGCAGATGGCTGGCGAAGGAATGCCTGAGCATGTGGGGATGCAGGTTCTGTCCCAGTTCGCGTTCACCGGCGGCCTTGACCCGCACCTGGATCGCCCGCGGGCCGAGACGCCGGCCTTGCTGGCTGACAAATACCGCGTCGTCGGCCGGGTTGGTCAGCGCCCGCAACGGCAGCCACAGCTCCAGGGCCTCACGGGCTTTGCGGCCAACGGGCAGCAAACGTGTCTTGCTGCCCTTGCCCAGCACCTGGACCATGCCATCGGCCAGGTCCAGTTGATCCAGGTTAAGCCCCGTCAGTTCGGAAAGCCGCAGGCCGGAGGAGTAGAACAATTCGAGAATCGCCTGGTCCCGTCGCGCCAGGAAGTCATCCTCGACAGCGCCTTCCAGCAATTGCAGGGCCCGATCGGTGTCCAGGGTCTTGGGCAACCGGCGTTCGCCCTTGGGCGGTGCCAGGCCGGTGGCGGGGTCGTGATCGCACAGCCCTTCGCGGTTGAGGTAGTGGTACAGGCCTCGCACTGCTGACAACAGTCGCGCCAGGCTGCGGGAGGATTGCCCTTGTTGATGAAGGCGGGCGACCAAGCTGCGCAGGCGCTGGATGTCCAAGGCTGCCCAACTGCCGATGTTTTGCTTCTGGCACCAGGCCAACACTTTTTCCAGGTCGCGGCGATAGGCCGACAGCGTGTGGGGCGACACCTGGCGCTCACTGCGCAGGTGTTCGCAGTAGGCGTCCAGCTGCCGTTCCATCATCAGCGTACCGAGCGCAGTGAACCAGTCATGCGCGGCAGGACCCGGCCGGTGACTTCGGCGATGTAGCTTAAAAACAACGTGCCCACCGAGCTTTTGTAGTGTTGCGGATCACGACTGGCAATGGCCAGCACGCCATGTACGCCCTGGTGGGCGATGGCGACGACAGCGGTGGAGCCGATCTGCTTGCGCTGTTCTTCGCCGAAGAGGAAGTCCAGCTCATGTTCGCGCAGGCTGCCGCTGACGCTCTTGTTCTCCGTGAGCAAGCCGCCGATGGCTGTCTGTGCATCGGCGTGGGTTACCCAGCGCCCCACTGGCATGGCGTTATCGCCAAACAGGATCAGGCTGACAAAAGGCACCTGGAAATCCTGGCGCAGACTGTCTTCGACACTCATCACCAGGTCTTCGAGGGTGTTGGCATCCATGAGCGCCAGAATCAAGCGACGGGTCTTGTCGAAGAGCCGATCGTTATCCCGAGCTACGTCCATCAGGTGCGAAAGACGATGGCGCATTTCGATGTTGCGCTCGCGCAGAATCTTCATCTGATGCTCGACCAGCGACACGGTGTCGCCGCGGCGGTGGGGGATGCGCATCGTCGCCAGCAGTTCTTCATGCTCGACGAAGAAGTCCGGGTGAGCCTCCAGGTACGCGGCCACGGCTGCGGCGTCCGGATGGCTGGGGGATTCGTCGGGCTGCGGGGCTGGAACCTGTGGCTTGTCGGTCATGGGTTTGACTCACTCAAAGACGAACTTGTCCTTCGTATACGCGTACTGCCGGGCCGGTCATCAGCACCGGTTGGCCGGGGCCTGCCCATTCGATGGACAAGCGTCCACCGGGCAGGTCGATCAGTAAAGGCGAATCCATCCATCCCTGACTGATCGCGGCGACTGCCGCCGCGCAGGCGCCGGTGCCGCACGCCTGGGTTTCCCCGGCACCGCGTTCCCAGACGCGCAACTGCGCACGGTGGCGATCGATGACCTGCAGGAAACCGACATTCACCCGCGCGGGGAAGCGCGGATGATTTTCGATCTTCGGCCCCAGCTCATGCACTGGCGCGCTGTTGATATCGCTGACTCGCAAGACGGCATGGGGGTTGCCCATGGATACTGCCGCCAGTTCCACCGTGGTGCCGTCGACCTCCAACTGATAGCTCAAGGCCTGGGCCGGCGCTTCGAACGGAATGTCCTTCGGTGCCAGGCGCGGGGCGCCCATGTTGACGCCGATCTGGCCGTCGTTGCGCACATCCAGTTCGATGATGCCGCTTTTAGTCTCGACGCGAATCTGCCGTTTGGCGGTCAGGCGCTTGTCCAGCACGAATCGGGCGAAGCAGCGGGCGCCGTTGCCGCACTGCTCGACTTCCGAACCATCGGCGTTGAAGATCCGGTAACGGAAGTCCACGTCCGGGTTGTTGGGCGCCTCGACGATCAGCAACTGGTCGAAACCGATACCGGTGTGCCGGTCGCCCCATTGTTTGGCATGCTTGGGCAGAATGTGCGCGTGCTGGCTGACCAGGTCGAGGACCATGAAGTCGTTGCCCAGGCCGTGCATCTTGGTAAAACGCAGCAGCATGGTTTTACTCCGGCAGCAGGCTTTCGCCGGCAAACAACTCGGCTACCGTCTCGCGGCGACGCACTTCAAACGCCTGATCACCGTCCACCAGCACTTCGGCGCAGCGGCCGCGAGTGTTGTAGTTGGAACTCATGACAAACCCGTAGGCCCCGGCCGAATGCACGGCCAGCAGATCGCCTTCTTCCAGCGCCAGCTCCCGACCCTTGGCCAGGAAGTCGCCGGTTTCGCAGATAGGGCCGACAATATCGTAGCTGCGGGCGGCGGTAGCGCGAGGGCGCACCGCGGTGACGTCCATCCAGGCCTGGTACAGCGCCGGGCGGATCAGGTCGTTCATCGCCGCATCGACGATGGCGAAATCCTTGTGCTCGGTGTGCTTGAGGTATTCGACCCGGGTCAACAGCACGCCGGCATTGGCAACGATGTAGCGGCCCGGCTCGAACATCAGGGCCAGGTCGCGACCGTCGAGGCGTTCACGCACCGCCTTGACGTAGTCGGCCACCAGTGGCGGCTCTTCGTCGCGGTAGCGCACGCCGACGCCGCCGCCCAGGTCGATGTGACGCAGGTAGATGCCGCAATCGCTGAGGCGGTCGACCAGCGCCAGCAGGCGGTCGAGGGCATCGATAAAAGGTTCGAGGGTGGTCAGTTGCGAACCGATGTGGCAATCCACGCCCAGCACTTCCAGGTTCGGCAGTTGGGCCGCGCGTACGTACACATCCTCGGCGTCGGCAATGGCGATGCCGAACTTGTTTTCCTTGAGACCGGTGGAAATGTACGGGTGCGTGCCGGCATCAACGTCCGGGTTCACGCGCAAAGAGATCGGCGCGCGGACACCCATCTCGGCGGCGACCAGTTGCAGGCGCTCCAGCTCATCGGTCGATTCGACGTTGAAGCAGTGCACCCCCACTTCCAGGGCGCGGCGCATGTCTTCACGGGTCTTGCCGACGCCGGAAAAAACGATCTTGTCGGCGCTGCCGCCAGCGGCCAGCACGCGTTCGAGCTCACCACCGGAAACGATGTCAAAGCCGGCACCCAGGCGTGCCAGGACGTTGAGTACACCGAGGTTGGAGTTGGCCTTTACGGCGAAACATACCAGGTGCGGCATGCCGGCCAGAGCATCGGCGAAGGCCAGATACTGGGCTTCGATGTGTGCACGGGAATAAACGTAGGTTGGCGTGCCGAAACGTTCCGCGAGTGCGGACAAGGCAACCCCTTCCGCGAACAGCTCCCCGCCACGGTAGTTAAAAGCGTCCATGGCGTTCCCTTAATAAGTGGTGTGGGTATCGTGCGCGTGGGACTTGGATTGCGACGACTTGGCCTGTTCTTCAGGGGATTTGCTGTCGTCGGGCAGGTACAGCGGACCTTTTTGACCACAGGCTGTCACAAGGCAAGCAACCGCGACGAGCGCAGCAAGGGAAGAGATCAGGCGCTTCATGGCGAAATCCTTGAAAATGCGTTAATTGCGCCGGAGTATACCGGCCACCCGGCAGCTTGCCTATGCAACGGGGTTCCCGTCCGGCGCCGGGAGGCTTTTCCCAAAGCCGGCTGTCGTCGGTCGGTATATCCTTTGCAATCGCCGGGAAGCGTCCGTATCTTGCGGCGCTTGAGCATGAGCAGACATTTTCGAGGTTGCCGCAATGAGTTTGACTGAAGCCCGTTTCCACGATCTGGTCGATGCGACCCAGCAAACGCTGGAGGATGTATTCGACGAAAGCGAGCTGGACATCGACCTGGAAAGCTCCGCCGGGGTGCTGACCGTCAAGTTCGAAAATGGCAGCCAGTTGATTTTCAGCCGCCAGGAGCCGTTGCGGCAGCTGTGGTTGGCGGCGGTGTCCGGCGGTTTCCACTTCGACTACGACGAGGAAAGCGAGCGCTGGATGTGCGACAAGAGCGAAGAGCAATTGGGCGAGATGCTCGAGCGCATCGTCAAGCAGCAGGCCGGGGTGGAACTGGATTTCGAAGGCCTTTGACAGCGTGAGCCAGAACACTCCGGCGCGCCCGCCCAAACCGCTCTACAGCAACGTCAGCCCCGCAGTGCCCTCTCCGTGCACCAGCGTGTGCAAGTTGGATGAGCAGAAGGTCTGCCTCGGTTGTTTCCGTCATGTGGAGGATATCCGCGAATGGCGCTCGGCCGATGATGAGCGCCGTCGGGTGATCTGTGCCGAGGCGGCTAAACGCAAATCTCTGGTGTAATCGCCCGCTGTGTGGGAGCAAGGCTTGCCCGCGATGAAGACGACGCGTTCTTCCTGAAATCGAGGCGCCTGTTTCGCGAGCAAGCTTTGCTCCCACAATCCCCGCGCCACAGTAATTCTGCTCCCCATGACAATGGGTAGATTTGGCCCGGGTTGTTTATTTATTGAGCTGTGATAGTGTCCAGCTACGCCTCAACTCATCGAGGCCCGTGAAAACCCCGTCTTTTTGTGGCGGGGTTTTGCTTTTTTCGTGCAGAACAAAGGAGTCTGCCTGAATCATGACCGTACCTTCCATCACCCTTACACGTCTGGACGTACAGCGTCTGGAGCGCCTGATCGATAGCCTTGATGAAACGCTGCCGGGCGTGATTGCGTTGCAAACCGAACTGGATCGTGCCGACACCGTGGTAGGCCACGATGAAGTGCCCGCCGATGTCGTGACCATGAATTCGCGTGTGCACTGCCGCGAAGAAAGCAGCGGCAAGGACTATCACCTGACCCTGGTTTATCCACAGGACGCCAATGCCGACGAAGGCAAGATATCAATCCTTGCCCCGGTAGGCAGCGCACTGTTGGGCCTGAAGGTTGGCCAGCACATCGACTGGCCGGCGCCGGGCGGCAAGACGCTGAAACTGACATTGCTGGCCGTGGAGTACCAGCCGGAAGCGGGCGGCGATTTCCACCTCTAGGCGCTTCAGACCAAGGCCAGCGCCTCGTTCAGGGCGCGTTCCAGGTCAGCCTTGTAACGCAGGTACAAATTACTTGAGCAGGCCCCATCACCCACAAGACCCGAGAGGTCCAGGTCGGTGATGTAGCAGCGATAGCGTTCGGCCTCGCGGCGCTGTTCGACGATCTCCCTGGCGACCACGCGGAACAGCTGGTCGCCATGTTCCAGCTCCGAAAACTCCCGCTGATCGCAATACAGGGTGACGTGCACCTGCCCATGAGTGGCTTTGCCGATGATTGCCTGCACGTCATAGAACGGCTTGTTCACTGGCGTTTGCGGCGCCTGCCGCGCCTCGATCCGCCGTGCCCGCCCGCTGCCCGAGGGCAGGAGCTGGTAGTACAGGGTTTCCAGGGGCAATGGCTGGGTGGCATCCATCGGCAGTAACGCGTCGCGGCGGTACAGCACCGATTGCAGGAAGCGCTGCAGCGGCAGCAGCAGGCTGTGGTCGTCGTGGTAAGGCAGGCGTTGCTGCCACAGGGCATTGAGCTCATCGAGCACGTACAGCTCAGCGTCGTCCTCGTTGACCCGGTAGAACACCTGAATGCACTCGGGCTGCCCCATGGGCAGGATCAGCGCCAGGTCATGGTCCTCCAGAGCCATCGGATCCAGATGCAGAGGGCTGTAGGCCGTCAGCTCCTCGCCCAGGTAATCCATCAGCGCCGACAGGCTGCCCAGGGCCACGTGATTGACCTGGCCCGGCACCAGCTCCAATACGTGGTAGTGCTGCTGGACCTGGAGCAGATAGCGGTGGTTGAGCCTGCTTAGTAGCAGGGTCTGGGCCGTTTCGATGACTTCCTCGACCCGGCGGGCAATGAACTGCGCGCGGTTGTGGCAGAAACAGCGTACCTGCAAACGCGGCTGGCGCTGCGTGACGGGCAGGTCATTGAGGTAATCGCGCAGGCAGTCGAGCAGGGCATGCTCGCCGTCGAAGCGGTTGACCAGCACCTCGTTCCAACTGTTGAGCGTGACCTGATCCAGGGTCAGCACCAGGTTCTCCCGAACCCCGGCGTAGCTCAGGGAGTCCGTGCGCTCGGTGGTCATCAGGATATTGAGGTCGCGATGATGCTTGAGCGGATCGACGCCGACGTTAACCAGTATCAGCACTTCGCTGGGCACGCTGGCGCGCAACAGCTGTTCTTCATCTACCGTGCTCAGCGGCAGGGCGATGGACTGTTGCAGGCTGCCCAGCAGGTTGAACAGCTCAAACTCACTCAGGTCGCTGCTACCTGGGTGCAGCGCAAGGCGCGTACTGCTGTCGATCACACCGTTGCGATGGCACCAGGTCAGCAACTCCAGCAACTCGCGGCAGCGTTTGATCGGTGCGAAGTTTTCCCACTCCAGGGCGTTGAGGCTGCCGTTGTACAGGCCCCACTGGTTCTGCCCGGGTTCTTTCTTGTTCGGTGACTGCACCAGCGTCAGGGTGTCTTCGGCCAGGTCCGGGGCGATGCCGGGGTTGATGAACTCGACTTTGTCGGCCTTGCGTTCGAATGCGGCATACAACCGCCGGCCCAGGACGTTGAGGTCGCGCTTGTTGATCAGGCTGACGGTTTTTTCGGTGCGGGCAAACTGGGTCAGGAAGCGGTAGCTGTAGGTCAGTTCGTTGACCAGCGCCCGCCGTTCGTTGCTGACCTGACGCACTTTCCACTGGCTGCGGCTGTCCAGCAGCGCCAGTTGCCGTGGGTCCCAGCCCCATTCCCGGGCCAGACGCTCAAGCAGAACCCGTTGCCAGCCAGTGCTGCGCCCCTGGCCGGTCAGCTTGCGATTGACCTTCAGGTAAAGCGCCCTGCGCACCAGCTCCAGGCGTTCGGATTCACCTCGGGCGTTGAGGTACTCCTCGATACGACGGTAAACCACCATGTAGGGATCCAGCTCTTCCAGGTCCAGGCGGTTGGCGAACACCGCCTGTTTGAAGCGCAGGCTCAGGCAGCGAACGTCCGGGTGTTCGCTGGCGTAGACTTCGATCAGCAGCAGCTTGAGCACTGATTTGTAGGGCGACTCGATGCCCTTGAACAATTGCCAGAGGCCGGCGCCGATGAATTCTCCCGGCGGGATATAGGCCAGGTGCCCCAGGTTGAGCGTTTCATCGGCGCGGATGAAGCGTTTGGAAATCAGCGTGTGGGTGTACTGCTCATAGTTTTCTTCTTCATACACCGGCACCAGCCACCAGATCGGCGTGCGTCCGGCCAGCCAGATCGCCGTGCGGTAGAACTCGTCCAGCAGCAGGTAATGCTGGGTTGTACCGCAATCGTCGGAACTGAGCTGAGTGTCCCGGTCGCCGCGGACAAAGCGCGCCGGGTCGATCAGGAAAAAATGCGCTTCAGCGCCCTGGGTCGCCGCCCAGGTTTCCAGCAGCAGACATTTTTTGCGCAGTTCGGCCAGTTCGTCCTCGCTCAGGTCCGGACCATGGCAGACCCACACATCCATGTCGCTTTGATCCGCTTGGGCGAGGGTGCCGAGGCTGCCCATCAGAAACAGACCGAGAATCGGTCGCGGCGGATTGCTGCCGTGGCGCGGCTTGTAGGAGAAAGAGCGGGTCAGCCGCTGGGCTTCGGCGAGGACGCTGGCGTCGGGCTCGTAGTTGGACAACCCGGCAGGCGTGCTGCCAGAGACATAGCCGGGCAGTAACGGGTGGTTGACGTGGAAAAACAACGGCAACAGCGTCAGCACGCTTTGCTGGCGGGTCGACAGACCTTCCAGGGCGCGATCCATCCGTACGCTGTTGAGCTTGAGAAAACGTGCGCGCAACTGGCTCAGGACCTTGCGGTCGATTCCCTCGTCCAGATCGGGGCGTATTTCGTGATTGCGGGTCATGTCAGCTCAAACCGGCTCGCGGCGTCGAACGTGGGAGATCACAGGTGGTGGCAGTTTAGCGCCCGAACCCGGGATTTCTTAAGCTGAATGTATGTTTTTGACGTCAGAATTTTTACACAGTGCGCCAGGGCGCCTGCGGAAACCTCGATGAAGGAGATTTCCGTGGGCGACAGGAGGAATCAGGCGGCTTCTTTTACGACGTTGAGAATGGTCAGCAGGCTTTGCACATGCTCGGCGGCATCCCGGCCCAGGCTGGTCAGGTAACCACCGTCGGACTGGGTTATCAGGTCTTTTTCGAACAGGCGTTTAGCGGCAGCGATGGCAGAGGGGGCAGCGGTCTGATGGATTTTCAGGCCTTCCTGGGAACTGTCCAGGTTGAAGAGTGCAAGGATTTCCAGTTCGGCAACCAGCTCAGGGGTAAGCGACATAAGGACTCCAGACTTTCTAGGAATTTGGTCGACAGCGTCACTAAAGTGAGCGCACTCGGCCGAGCTGTCCAGTGTCAGCGTCATGCTTTTTTTGTTTTGGGTGACCGCAGGCGTAATTCGTTGTGGCGAGGGAGCTTGCTCCCGCTGGAGCTCGAAGCGGTCCCAATAGCTTGATGGCTGCTGCGCAGCCGAGCGGGAGCAAGCTCCCTCGCCACAGTCGGTGAGACCTTATTTCTTTTCTGGCGGCAACTCGGGAAGAGCGCGCAACGCCGTTTCGTACCACTGGGTATCGAACGCACGGTCTTCTTCGAGGATCGCGTCAATTTCCACTGCCAGCACATGGGCCATCAGGTTGAGAATTTCTTCGCGCTCGTAACCCACCAGGGTCAATTTATTGAAAACGGCCTTGGCCGCTGGCGGGTTGTCATTTTCGATCTGGTTTTCGATGGCCTGGATCAGCGTGTTCTCGACGAACTCTTCTTCGTCGTTGTCGATGTCGGTTGGCTCGCTCATGGCAGGCTCCTTGGAGAAAGGTCGCCAGTTTACCTGCATTCAGCGCAGTGATGCGCCTGGCAAGAAACGGCTCGGCGGTCTATAACGCAAGGCTGCCAACCCCGCACGGCCTGGAGGCTTTGTCATGCTCAAGCTTTATGGTTTTTCCGTCAGCAATTATTACAACATGGTCAAGCTGGCGTTGCTGGAGAAGGGCCTGCCTTTCGAAGAGGTGCCGTTCTACGGCGCTCAGACCCCCGATGTGCTGGCCATCAGTCCACGGGGCAAGGTGCCGGTGCTCAAGACCGAGCAAGGGTTTATCAACGAAACCAGCGTGATCCTCGAATACATCGAACAAACCCAGCCGGGCAAAGCCCTGTTGCCCAGCGACCCGTTCGAGCGTGCCCAGGTGCTGGCTTTGTGCAGGGAAATCGAGTTGTACATCGAGCTGCCGGGACGGGCTTGCTACGCCGAGGCGTTTTTCGGCATATCGGTACCCGACGCCATCAAGGAAAAGACCAAGACCGAATTGCTGCTCGGGTTCGCCTCGCTCGGCCGTCACGGCAAATTCTCGCCCTACGTGGCGGGTGACAGTCTGAGCCTGGCCGATCTGTATTTCCTCTACAGCGTATCGCTGGCGTGCCAGGTGGGCCGGAAAGTGTTCGATATCGACTTGCTGGCGGATATGCCGGCGGCCAAGGGGCTGATGGAGCGGCTGGAGCAGAACCCGAATGTGCAGCGGATTGCGGCCGACAGGGAGGCAGAGATGCCAGCGTTTTTGGCGATGATTGCTGCCAAGAAGTGAGTTTTGTGGTGTTTTGAAGTGAGTCATCGCGAGCAGGCTCGCTCCCACATTTGATCTCCCTGTGTTCACACATGTGCGTTCACTGAAGATCCACTGTGGGAGCGAGCCTGCTCGCGATGCTTTCGGCTTTTAACGGCTGGCGAGCATCGCCTGGCCGCGCACCACGGCAGCCTTCACCTGGGCAGGCGCTGTGCCGCCGATGTGGTCGCGGGCATTGACCGAACCTTCCAGAGTCAGCACGGCAAACACGTCCTGCTCGATCTGGTCACTGAACTTGCGCAACTCGTCCAGGCTCATCTCCGCCAGGTCCTTGCCGTTGTCCACGCCGTACTTCACGGCATGGCCGACGATTTCGTGGCAATCACGAAACGGCAGGCCACGGCGTACGAGGTAATCAGCGAGGTCGGTGGCGGTGGAGAAGCCGCGCAAGGCCGCTTCGCGCATCACTGCATGCTTGGGCTTGATCGCCGGGATCATGTCGGCAAAGGCCCGCAGCGAATCACGCAGCGTATCGGCGGCATCGAACAGCGGTTCCTTGTCTTCCTGGTTGTCCTTGTTGTAGGCCAGCGGCTGGCCCTTCATCAGGGTCAGCAGGCCCATCAGCGCACCGAACACCCGACCACTCTTGCCGCGTACCAGCTCCGGCACGTCGGGGTTTTTCTTTTGCGGCATGATCGAACTGCCGGTGCAGAAGCGATCCGGCAGGTCAATGAACTGGAATTGCGCGCTGGTCCACAGCACCAGTTCTTCGGAGAAGCGCGACAGATGCATCATCGCAATGCTCGCGGCGGCGCAGAATTCGATGGCGAAATCGCGGTCCGAAACGTTATCCAGCGAGTTGCCGCCCACGGCGTCGAAACCCAGCAACTGTGCGGTGTATTCACGATCGATCGGGTACGTGGTGCCGGCCAGCGCGGCGCTGCCCAGGGGCATGCGGTTGGTGCGCTTGCGGCAGTCCACCAGGCGCTCGTAGTCGCGGCTGAGCATTTCGAACCAGGCCAGCATGTGATGCCCAAACGTTACAGGTTGAGCGGTTTGCAGGTGCGTGAAGCCCGGCATGATGCTCTCGGCCTCGCGCTCGGCCTGCTCCAGCAAGCCTTTTTGCAGACGGGTGATCTCGCCCAGGATCAGGTCAATCTCATCGCGCAGCCACAGGCGAATGTCGGTGGCCACCTGGTCGTTTCGGCTGCGGCCGGTGTGCAGCTTCTTGCCGGTCACGCCGATGCGATCGGTCAGGCGCGCTTCGATGTTCATGTGCACGTCTTCGAGATCGACGCGCCAGTCGAACTGGCCGGCCTCGATTTCAGCCTGGATGGTTTTCAGGCCATCGATGATGCTGTCGCGCTCGGCATCGGTCAGTACGCCGACCTTGGCCAGCATGGTGGCGTGGGCGATCGAGCCCATGATGTCGTGGCGATACAGGCGCTGGTCGAAGTTGACGGAGGCGGTGAAGCGGGCGACGAAGGCGTCGACGGGTTCACTGAAGCGGCCGCCCCAGGACTGATTGGTCTTGTCAGTGCTCATGAATTCGCTCGTGATCGGCTGTGGAAAAAGTAGCGGTTAAAGGCTGCGGCGGATGATAGCAGGGTTGCCGGGACTGGCGCTGGCACTGGTCGGCAGGTTTTTTGCGCACAAGCCGAGCATTTAATGGGTTTTTTGCACAACGATATTTTTCGATTGAGCAATATCGGCGCGGCAACCGTCTACAGTGGACTGTAGGACTTTTACTTTTTCATCCACGGAGCATTGGACGAATAGAAGAGGGGGGCTCGTATTGGTCAGATGGAGTGTTAACAATTCCTACGACGGCGCCGTGCGACAACAGGCCTCAAGCATCGATTGGCAGGCGCGGGTAAAGATAGGTAACCGCCTCGCGGCACTTTTTGGCCCTCGAACGAGTCTTAGCGTGGATCGCGGTGACGGATGTCACTTCCCCTGTCTACGCTATCCTTGTGCGAGACTCACGCAGGAATCCAGCGCAATATGAATGTCCTGATCGTTGATGACGAACCACTGGCCCGTGAGCGCCTGAGCCGAATGGTTGGCGAACTCGAGGGTTACAGTGTCCTGGAGCCGAGCGCCACCAATGGCGAAGAGGCGTTGGCCCTTATTGATAGCCACAAGCCGGATATCGTGCTGCTCGACATTCGCATGCCTGGCCTGGACGGTTTGCAGGTCGCGGCGAAGTTGTGCGAGCGTGAGTCACCGCCCGCGGTGGTGTTCTGCACCACTCGGGACGACTTCCCGCCGGAGGTGCTGCAGGCCGGCGCCGTGGGCTATCTGATCAAGCCGGTCACTGCCGAGGCGCTGGTCGAGGCCTTGCGCAAGGCCGAGCGGCCCAACCGCGTGCAACTGGCGGCGTTGACCCGTCCGGCCGCCGAAAGCGGCAGCGGCCCGCGCAGCCACATCAGTGCGCGCACTCGCAAAGGCATTGAACTGATCCCATTGAATCAGGTGGTCTACTTTATCGCCGACCATAAATACGTGACCTTGCGTCACGAGAGCGGCGAGGTGCTGCTGGACGAACCACTCAAGGCTCTTGAAGACGAGTTCGGTGAACGCTTCGTGCGCATCCACCGCAACGCCTTGGTGGCTCGCGAGCGTATCGAGCGTTTGCAGCGCACACCCCTTGGGCATTTCCAGTTGTTTCTCAAAGGCCTCAATGGCGACGCGCTGATTGTCAGCCGGCGGCACGTGGCCGGCGTGCGGAAGATGATGCAACAGCTTTAGCTTGAGGTTCCAAGGCGTCCAAGCCGTTTAGCGCGTTCCATTTCCAGGACATTGACGGCCAGGGAGGCCTTGGGGTCGTGATTCAAGTCAAAGCGAATTTGACTGAGCTGTTATTATCCGCCGTATCTTTTAAGTACGGATTGATCCATGTCCCCTCGCGAGATCCGCATCGCCACCCGTAAAAGTGCCTTGGCCCTCTGGCAGGCCGAATACGTCAAAGCCCGTTTGGAAGAGGCCCATCCCGGCCTGATCGTGACGCTGGTGCCCATGGTCAGTCGCGGCGACAAGCTGCTGGACTCGCCGCTGTCGAAAATCGGCGGCAAGGGCCTGTTCGTCAAGGAGCTGGAAACCGCGCTGCTGGACAACGAAGCCGATATCGCCGTGCACTCGATGAAAGATGTGCCCATGGACTTTCCGGAAGGCCTGGGCCTGTTTTGCATCTGCGAGCGAGAAGATCCACGCGATGCGTTCGTTTCCAACACGTTTGCAGGCCTCGACGCCCTGCCCGCCGGGAGCGTGGTCGGCACCTCCAGCCTGCGTCGCCAGGCGCAGTTGCTGACCCGCCGCCCAGACCTGCAAATCCGCTTTCTGCGGGGCAACGTCAATACCCGCCTGGCCAAACTCGATGCCGGTGAGTACGACGCAATTATCCTTGCCGCCGCCGGCCTGATCCGCCTCGGTTTTGAAGATCGCATCACGTCGGCCATCAGCGTCGATGACAGCCTGCCGGCCGGTGGGCAGGGGGCGGTGGGTATCGAATGTCGCAGCGCCGACAGCGAGATCCATGCCCTGTTGGCACCGCTGCATCACGACGACACCGCCACCCGGGTCTTCGCCGAGCGCGCCCTCAACAAACACCTCAATGGCGGTTGCCAGGTGCCGATCGCCTGTTACGCCGTACTCGAAGGCGAGCAGGTCTGGTTGCGCGGTCTGGTGGGTGATCCGAACGGTGGCCGACTGCTCAGTGCCGAGGCCCGGGCGCCGCGCCGCGATGCCGAAGCGCTGGGTGTCCGGGTAGCCGAAGACCTGCTCAGCCAGGGTGCCGACGACATTCTCAAGAAGGTCTACGGCGAGGCGGGCCACGCGTGACGGGCTGGCGGCTGCTGCTGACCCGGCCGGTCGACGAGTCGTCGGCCCTGGCGGCTGTCCTGGCCGAGGCCGGGATCTACAGCAGCAGCCTGCCGTTGCTGGATATCGAGCCGCTCCCCATGTCCGACGCCATGGGGGAGACTTTTCAACGGCTGGACCAGTACTGTGCCGTGATTGTGGTGAGCAAGCCCGCCGCACGTTTGTGTGTGGAGCTGCTGCGCCAATATTGGCCCCAGCCGCCAGACCAGCCATGGTTCAGCGTGGGGGCGGCGACCGGGCAGATCCTTATCGATGCCGGCCTCACTGTGTTTTATCCCGACCACGCCGATGACAGCGAAGCCTTGCTGGAGCATCTGGTGTTACGCCAGGCTATCACCCGACCCAATCCCAAGGTTTTGATTGTGCGTGGCGAGGGCGGGCGCGGCTTGCTGGCGGAGCGCTTGCGCGAGCAAGGTGCTAGTGTCGATTATCTGGAACTGTACCGGCGCAGCCTGCCGCATTACCGAGAAGGTGAGTTGGCGGCAAGGGTCAAAGCGGAACGCTTGAACGCGCTGGTGGTCAGCAGTGGGCAGAGCTTCGAGCATCTGCAGCGGTTGGCTGGCGATGAGTGGCCCGCGCTGGCGCGGTTACCGTTGTTCGTTCCAAGCCCAAGGGTTGCCGAGATGGCCCGTGCCGCCGGGGCCCTGACAGTTGTGGATTGCCGTGGCGCCAGTGCTGCGGCTTTGCTGGCGGCGTTACGGGATCAGTCCGTGCCGTTTTCTAATGCAAAGGATGGATACGTGAGCGAAACAGCCTTGCCAAAAGATCAAGACCAACCCGCGATCGATACGCCGGTTGAAACCCCGGCTCCGAAGGCGCCGCGTCGCGGCAACGGGCTGGCCATTGTCGCGTTGTTGTTGGGAGCCGCCGGCGTGGCCGTTGGTGGTTGGGGCGTGTGGCAGGTGCGTCATCTGCAAGCCAATAACCAGCAGCAGGCCAGTCAGGTTCAGGCGCTCAATGATCAGGCCCAGACCCTCAAGCTCAATGAGCAACGCCTGAGTGAGCGTCTGGCTCAATTGCCTGCGGCGCAAGAGCTGGAAGAGCGTCGGCGTCAGGTCGCCCAGTTGCAGGGTGATCAACAACGACTGAACCAGCGCCTGGAAACCGTGCTCGGTGCCAGCCGCAAGGACTGGCGCCTGGCCGAAGCCGAACATCTGCTGCGCCTGGCCAGCCTGCGTCTTTCCGCCCTGCAGGACATCAGCAGTGCCCAGGCCCTGGTCCAGGGTGCTGACGAAATCCTGCGCGAGCAAAACGACCCTGGCTCATTCGCCGCTCGCGAGCAACTGGCCAAGACCCTTGCTGCGTTGCGCAGTACCGAGCAGCCGGATCGTACCGGGCTGTTCCTGCAGTTGGGGGCCTTGCGTGACCAGGTGCTGCAACTCACGGAGCTGGCACCCGAATACAAGGATCGTGGTGAGTCGTTGCTGGGCTTGACCGCCGATGGCGATGGCGCCAGCCGCTGGGCGCAGTGGTGGGACCAGATATCGCGCTATATCCGTATCGATTTCAACGCGGATGAGAATGTCCGTCCGCTCTTGGCCGGGCAGAGTCTGGTGCAGGTGCGCCTGGCCTTGAGCCTGGCCCTGGAGCAGGCGCAATGGGCCGCTCTCAACGGCCAGGCCCCGGTGTACACCCAAGCGCTGGCTCAAGCGCATGATGTGCTCAAGAACAACTTCAACCAGGACAACCCGCAAAGCAAAATCATGCTTGAGCGCGTGGCCGAGCTGGCCAGGCAGCCGGTGACGGTTGCAACCCCGGATCTGACAGGGACCCTGAGCAGCGTTCAGGCCTATCTGGAGCGCCGCAACCTGAACGCCGAAGAGTCGGTCAAGCCGCTGGCCAAACCTGATGAGCAGGAGGCCACGCCATGAAACGCCTCTACGTGATTATGTTCGTGGTCATCGCTGTCGCTGCCTTGCTGGGCGTGGCGATCGCCGAACATTCGGGTTACGTGCTGGTGGCATACAAGAACTTCCGATACGAGGCCGGCCTTTGGGTCACCCTGGCGCTGGTGGCGGTGCTCTGGCTGGTGTGGCGGGGCGTGAGCGCCTTGGTTGGCCTGGTGACGACCTCCACTGGCGTGGTCAACCCATGGTCGCGCCGCAACCGCAGCCGGCGGGTGCAGGTGGCCATCGAGCACGGGCAACTGGACCTGGCCGAAGGTCGCTGGGCCAGTGCCCAGCGCCACCTGCATCGCGCCGCTGAAGCCGAGCGCCAACCGTTGCTGTATTACCTTGGCGCCGCCCGTGCGGCCAATGAGCAAGGTCTTTACGAGCAGTGCGACAGCCTGTTGGAACGTGCCCTTGAACGTCAGCCCCAGGCTGAGCTGGCGATTGCCCTGACGCACGCACAATTGCAGATGGATCGCGGCGACACCGACGGTGCATTGAACACGCTGCAAGCCATGCATGATCGCCACCCACATAACGCCCAGACCCTGCGTCAGTTGCAACGTCTGCATCAGCAGCGCGGGGATTGGTCTGCGGTGGTCCGGTTGTTGCCGGAGCTGCGCAAGGACAAAGTCCTGCCGCCGGCTGAGCTGGCTGAACTGGAGCGTCGGGCCTGGGGCGAAAACCTCACCCTGGCGGCCCACCGTGACGAAGACGGCAGTGTCGGGTTGCAATCGCTTAACCGTGCCTGGCAACAACTGTCGTCCGCACAACGCCAGGAATCGGCGCTGGTGTTGGCCTATGCCGAGCAACTGCGGCAACTCGGGGCGCAGGCCGAGGCCGAAGAGGTGCTGCGGGCGGCGCTCAAACGTCACTATGACAGTCACCTGGCGCGCCTGTACGGGTTGGTCCGCGGCAATGATCCGGGCCGCCAACTGCAAGCGGCAGAAGGCTGGCTCAAGGATCACCCGAACGACCCTGGCCTGCTGCTGACACTGGGCCGCCTGTGCCTGCAAAACAGTTTGTGGGGCAAGGCACGGGATTATCTGGAAAGCAGTTTGCGCCTGCAGCGCAATCCCGAGGCCTGCGCCGAACTGGCGCGACTGCTGGCGCAACTGGGGGATGCCGAGCGCAGCAACCAGCTCTTCCAGGAAGGCTTGGGGTTACTGGATGAGCGCTTGCTGGCCGCGCCACTGCCGGTCCCGGCTCAGGTTTTGGCCACTTGAGAGAGAGTGAGTCGTTCTTGAGGGTTGTATGAATCATTGTGGCGAGGGAGCAAGCTCCCTCGCCACGTGTTTATTGATGCCCCTAATGGCGTTAGCAATGCCTTCGGTAAAGTCCTACAGCAAGCTGCGCTTAATCTTCTCTTGCTTGTCGGGAATTCCCTACACCCCTGGTGAAGTGTCTGCACGGCCCCGCCTTGAAAGGCCGGCGGCCTTTCCTCTACCGTAACGGCCTGTCTCTTCTGTTACGGAACCGCCATGTCTTTGGCTTGCTCACGCTTCTTGTTTTTCATGGCTTTCATCGCCGCCGCTCTGGTTTTTGGTATCGCCAGTTACCTTGAATATGCGGTAGGTCTGACGCCTTGCAGCCTGTGTGTTTTGCAACGGTTGTGCCTGATGCTGTTTTTGATGAACTGTCTCGCCGCATGCCTGCATGGTCCTGCTCAGAAAGGCAGCATCTGCTACGGGGCGATGGGACTGGTTTTCGCGTCGAGCGGGTTGACGCTGGCATGGCGTCAGGTTCTGGTGCAAGGCGACTCGCTGGAGCAGTTGCCCGATTGTATCGATCACCTCAAGGCAGTGAGTTCGTGGTGGGGCGCTGTACATCGTGTACTCGAGGGGGCGATCGACTGCGCGAGCATCACTTGGACCCTGTTCGATCTGAGTCTTCCCGAATGGAGCCTGTTGTTTTTTCTCGCCGTGTCTTTTGTGATGTCCTATCTGTTGCTGCGCCTTGTCTGGAACGCTCTGATACGACCGCTCAGCGGCACAACGTCGCAACTGGTCCGGGTCATGGATTAAACACTTGTATGAACTTTATCTCCTGCGTACCTTGAAGCGGTTGTCGTGCGGGCATAATCTGGCCCGCACGTGTTATCGGATTTATGCCGCTCGATCATGTTGTGTCTGGCTTGTCCCTGATCATTTCAGGCGGTGCGCAGGCTGCGAGGGGCATGACTCACAAGGGAAGAAATCACCATGCTCGAAAGTTGTCAGAATGCTCAGGAACGCTGGGGTGGGGTGCATCTGCTGATCGACCGCTGGTTGCAGGAGCGTCACGAACTGGTTCGGGCCTATGATGCTCTCGGCGACAGGCCTGAAGCGCTGAGTGAAAGCCGCAAGCCGTTGCAGGAGTTCTGCGGTGTGCTGGTCGACTACGTGTCTGCCGGTCATTTCGAGATATACGAACAACTGACGAGTGAGGCCAAGGCCTTCAACGATAAACGTGGCCTGGAGCTCGCCGAGCAAATCTACCCGCGTATCGACGTCATCACCGAAAAACTGCTGGCCTTCAATGACCTGTGTGATGAAGGCAAATGCGTAGCGGAAAAATTCAAGGAACTGGGTGGCTTGCTGCACGAGCGTTTCGAACTGGAAGACTGCCTGATCGAAGTGCTGCACAACTCCCACAAGGAAGAAGCGCCGGCCCAGGCTTGAGGATTTTTGCAGAATCAAAAGAACGGTGCGCATTGCGCACCGTTTTTTTTTGGAGTCAACTTCAGGTCGTCGCGCCCAGCAACTCGATTTCAAACACCAGCGGCGTGAACGGGGGGATGACATCCCCGGCTCCTTCGGCGCCGTAGGCCAGGGTCGAAGGAATGACCAGTCGCCATTTTGCGCCTACCGGCATTTGCGGCAATGCACTGCGCCAACCGTCAATCACGCTGTCGAGACTGAACCACTGCGCTTGTCCGTTGGAATCAAACACGGTGCCGTCTGGCAATCGACCGACATACAACACCTGGACCTTGCCGTGAGGGCCGGCCTTGGCGCCATTGCCGGGCTTGAGTTCGGTCAGCAGAATGCCATCTGCCAGTTGCTGAGCACCGGGCCGGGCTTTTTCCTCATCAAGAAATTTCTGCTCGGTTTTCAGTGCCGCTTCGATCTGCGGTGTCGCCGGTGACGACGTCAGCCGTGCCTGATGGTCGGCCAGTATCTGTTCGATGCGCTCATCCTTGAGGGCCAATGGTTTGCCCAGATAAGCCTGTTGCAGACCCTCGACCAACGCCTGGATCTGCAGGTCGGGCACATCCTGGCGCAGACGTTCACCCAGGCTTGCCCCCAGGCTGTACGCCAGGTCATGAGCGTCGTTTGCGCTGGTTTTTTCTGCGGCCTGAGCCATGGAGCAAACCATGCAAAGGAATAAAAACAAGTGACGCGACATGTAGTGTTCTCCGGCCTCGAATGGAGGGGATTATGCCAGTGCCGATATCCGCAAAGGTGGTTTGCCCCGGCAGTGGGGTAGAAGATTTTTCGTCCCTTGCAACGCAACGTCTTGTGTACTGTCAACATGCCCTAGCGGCGGTTGCAGCAGAGGTCTAGTATGAGCCGCACTCACGTCAGTCAGGAGGTAAACCATGTCGGCCACCAAGAAGCCAGTAAACACTCCGTTGCACTTGCTCCAACAACTTTCGGGCAGTCTGCTCGAGCATCTGGAAAACGCCTGCTCCCAAGCCCTGGCTGATGCTGAAAAACTGCTCGCCAAACTGGAAAAACAACGCGGCAAAGCGCAGGAAAAACTGCACAAGTCGCGCACCAAACTGCAAGACGCGGCCACCGCTGGCAAGGCCAAGGCACAAGCCAAGGCCAAAGACGCTGTGAAAGAACTCGAAGATCTGCTCGATGCCTTGAAGGATCGTCAGTCCGAAACCCGCGCCTATATTCTGCAACTCAAGCGTGATGCCCAGGAAAGCCTGAAACTGGCCCAAGGCGTCGGTCGTGTGCAAGAAGCCGTGGGCAAGGCACTGAGCCTTCGTGCTGCCAAGCCTGCCGCTGCCGCTGTATCGGCCAGAAAACCGGCCGCTAAACCTGTCGCGACAAAAACACCGACCAAAGTAGCTGCCAAACCGGCCGCAAAAGCGCCGGCCAAAGCAGCGAGCAAACCAGCCGCTAAACCGGCTGCGAAAAAACCGGTTGCTGCCAGCGCGGCAAAACCTGCTGCGAAAAAAACCGCCGTTAAAGCTGTCGCCAAGCCGGCGGCCAAAGTGGCGGCCAAGCCAGCCGCTAAACCTGTCGCCAAGCCAGCTGCTAAACCGACCGCTAAAACAGCCGCCGCCAAACCCGCAGCGACAAAAACCGCCGCGGCTAAACCGGCTGCCAAGCCAGCTGCTACAAAAACGGCTGCTGCCAAGCCCGCCGCCAAACCGGCTGCCAAGCCAGCCGCTGCCAAAGCGCCCGCCAAAGTTGCAGCTAAACCCGCTGCCAAGCCAGCCGCTGTCAAAGCACCTGCCAAAGCTGCGGCTAAACCGGCTGCCAAGCCGGCTGCTGCCAAACCCGCCGCGAAGCCTGCCGCCGCCAAGCCTGTGGCCAAGCCTGCTGCGAAACCCGCCGTGAAAACGCCTGCTGCCGCAAAACCTTCGACTGCTCCGGCGGCCAAGCCTGCGACATCGACTCCGGCTCCTGCAGCGACCCCTGCGCCAACCGCCAGCACTGCGACCCCGGCGCTGAACCCGAGCGCCGCCCCGGCGCCGAGCAGCAACACCCCAACCCGCGCTTCCTAAGTGCTGGACGCCGCGACGCGCAGCTGATGCAGCGCGTCGCGGTTCCCTTGGTCGGCGCCCGCCACGAGTCCTTGCAGCCATTGCGCTGAATCTTTGGGTTGTTCCCCAGGCCAGTCCCTGGTCGCAGTCTCCAGTCGCTCCAGCAATCGTCGCTCGGCTTCCAGTTCCAGTCGCTTGACCTGCTCGCGCAGGCTATCGAGTGCCGTGTCTTGAAGGGCGCGGGCTTTCCATTGGCTACGGAGCGTGCGCAAGGGCTGAACGACGTCCGTGTCCCAAGGGCCGACCCATTGCTGAAGCTGTTGCAGTCTTTGTTCAGTGCAGGCTACCCCGCGCTGTTCCAGCCACAGCCCGCAAAGCAGCAGGCAGACATTGGCGCCGGCGCCCTGCAGCGCCAGGCAGGTTTGTTCCACACCAGGCTTGGCGTAGAGGTCGAGGGAAAAGCTCCATAGATCAGAGGACATCGTGCTACTCGCGCCAGTTGCGAGCGAAGCTGGTAGACTCCGCCGCCATTATGATTCGACTTCAGAACCTGACTTTACAGCGTGGCCCGCAACGTCTGCTAGAAGACGCCGAGCTGACCCTGCACGCCGGCCACAAAGCTGGCCTCATCGGTGCCAACGGCGCCGGCAAATCGAGCCTGTTCGCCCTGCTTCGAGGTGAACTGCACCCGGACTCGGGCGATTGCCTGCTGCCCGCCGATTGGCGTATCGCCCACATGCGCCAAGAGGTCGACACCCTTGAGCGCCTGGCGGTGGACTACGTGCTTGACGGCGACCTGCGCCTTCGTCAGGTCCAACGCGACCTGGCGGCGGCCGAGGCGGCACACGATGGCGCCGCACAGGCCCGTCTGCACGCGGAGCTCGACAGCGCCGACGGCTACACCGCCGATGCCCGCGCACGCAAGCTGCTGGCAGGCCTTGGGTTTACCAATGAGCAGATGGACCGTCAGGTTGGGGATTTCTCCGGTGGCTGGCGGATGCGCTTGAACCTGGCCCAGGCCCTGATGTGCCCTTCGGACCTGCTGCTGCTCGATGAGCCCACCAACCACTTGGACCTCGACGCCATCATCTGGCTCGAAGACTGGCTCAAGAGCTATCCCGGCACATTGCTGCTGATTTCCCATGACCGCGATTTCCTCGACGCGGTGGTGGATCATGTCGCCCATGTCGACCAGCGCAAGCTCACCTTGTACCGTGGCGGCTACAGCGCATTCGAGCGGGCCCGTGCCGAACGCCTGGCCCAGCAACAGCAGGCCTACGAGAAGCAGCAGGCGCAGCGTGCGCACATGGAAAGCTACATCGCCCGGTTCAAGGCCCAGGCCACCAAGGCCCGTCAGGCCCAGAGCCGGATCAAGGCACTGGAGCGGATGGAAGAACTGTCCGCGGCCCACGTCGATTCACCGTTTGATTTTGTTTTCCGCGAATCGACCAAGATTTCCAGCCCGCTGATCGACCTGTCGGATGCGCGTCTGGGCTATGGCGACAAGACCGTGCTGGAGAAGGTCAAGCTGCAGCTGACCCCTGGTGCGCGGATCGGCCTGCTGGGCCCGAACGGTGCTGGTAAGTCGACCCTGATCAAGAATCTCTCCGGCGAGCTCGAGCCCCTGGCCGGGCGTCTGACCCGGGGCGAGAACACCGTGGTCGGTTACTTCGCCCAACATCAGCTCGATTCTCTCGACGCCAAGGCCAGCCCGCTGCTGCATTTGCAGCGTCTGGCACCGAACGAACGCGAGCAGACCCTGCGTGATTTCCTCGGTGGTTTCGACTTTCGTGGTGCGCGCATCGATGAGCCGGTACTGAATTTTTCCGGTGGTGAAAAGGCTCGCCTGGCGCTGGCATTGATCGCCTGGGGCCGGCCGAACCTGTTGCTGCTCGACGAACCGACCAACCACCTCGATCTGGAAATGCGCCTGGCCCTCACCATGGCCTTGCAGGAATTCAGCGGCGCGGTGCTGGTGGTGTCTCACGACCGGCATTTGCTCAAGAGCACCACGGATAATTTTTTCCTGGTGGCCGACGGCAAGGTCGAAGAGTTCGACGGTGATCTGGAAGACTATGCCCGTTGGCTGGTGGATTACCGTCAGCGCAACGCACCGGTCAGTACCACGCCGGTTAACCCGGACAAGACCGACAAGAAAGCCCAGCGCCAGGCCGCCGCCGCATTGCGTCAGCAGTTGGCGCCTCACAAGCGTGAGGCCGACAAGCTCGAAGTCGAACTGGGCAAGCTGCATGAAAAACTGCAAAAGATCGAAACCAGCCTCGGCGACAGCGGTCTCTACGAAGCGGCGCGCAAGGATGAGTTGCGCGATCTGCTGGCCGAACAGGCCAGGCTGAAGGTTCGGGAAGCGGAGCTTGAGGAGGCGTGGATGCAAGCCCTGGAACTGCTGGAAAACCTGCAAGCGGAGCTGGAGGCATTGTCCTGATGGAAGCCTTGGCTTTGCCGATACCCGTCATGTGGGTCGAGCCGATCTGGCTCGGTGTGCAAATACTGCTGATCCTGCTGGCCGGCTACATCGCACAGCGTTGCGTGGCGCGGGCCCTCACGGGCCTTGCCGAGCGCTACCCGTTACCGTCCCAGTTGGTGATCATCCTGCGGGGTGTGCTGCGCTGGCTGATCATGGGCAGCGCGGTGCTGGTGGTGCTTGAACGCCTGGGCGTCTCGGCCACGGTGCTGTGGACCGCGCTGTCGGGGTTCGTCGCGGTGGCGGCGGTGGCGTTCTTCGCCATCTGGAGCGTACTGTCCAATCTGTTGTGCGCCATTTTGATCTACACCGTCGGGCCGTTTCGTCTGGGCGATGTAGTTGAGCTGGTGGAGTCCACCGACAAGCCCGGCATCAAGGGGCGGGTGGTGGCCATCAACCTGCTTTACACCACCTTGATCGAACCCGAGGAACTCGGTACGGGCAGTTCCATGGTGCAAGTGCCCAACAGCCTGTTCTTCCAACGTTCAGTTCGACGCTGGCGCGGCAACGAGGCGTTTCCGGTCGGCGGGTTCGTCGAATAAGCGGGTCTCGATTGTTAAATATCTGTGGTCAACCGTCCGGCGGCGCATTAGCTTAGTGGTTTCAACGAATCTGAGCCGAGGTGTGCAATGGTGCTGGAGACATGGCTGGCGTTTTTCGCCGCTTGCTGGGTGATCAGTCTTTCGCCGGGTGCTGGTGCCATCGCATCGATGTCCAGCGGTCTGCAATACGGTTTCTGGCGCGGCTACTGGAATGCCCTGGGCCTGCAATTGGGTCTGGCGTTGCAAATCGTGATTGTCGCCGCCGGTGTCGGCGCGGTCCTCACCGCATCGGCGACCGCGTTTTATGCGATCAAGTGGTTTGGTGTGGCCTATCTGGTTTATCTGGGCGTCAAGCAGTGGCGAGCCATCCCGGGCGATCTCAGTGATGACGCGGCCGTGCGGCCTATCGGCAAGCCTTTGGCGCTGGTGTTTCGCGGTTTTCTGGTCAACATCAGCAACCCCAAGGCATTGGTGTTCATGCTTGCGGTATTGCCTCAATTCATCGACCCGCATGCCCCGCTGATCAAGCAATACCTGATCCTGGGCGTGACGATGGTTTGCGTCGACCTCATCGTCATGGCCGGGTACACCGGGCTGGCATCCAAAGTCCTGCGCCTGCTGCGCACTCCGAAACAGCAGCGTCGAATGAACCGCACCTTTGCCGGGCTGTTCATTGGTGCGGCGGGGTTGCTGGCGACAATTCGCAAAGCCTCGGTCTAACCTGCCGGTTCCAATGTGGCGGGGATAAATCTCCTCGCCACAAAATAATCGCTGAACCGCTTAGCGCAAAATGACCGGCGCGGTATCCCGTGGCAGGTTGTTGCGCGGCGCAGGCTCGCCGGCTTGTTCGTAGTTCGGCCCGCCAAGTTGTTCGCTCAGTTGCCGCGCTACGTCCTCACCCAGGGCCTTGGACACCTCGCGCACGACTCGCGGGCGGTTGAGGTTGATGCGTACGTCCCGGTGATTCAGCAGCTTGGTGTCCTGGCCTTCACCCATGGCGGTGAAGGCCGAGGTGATTTCGTAGGTTTTGGTGTTGATCAGGCTGAAGTCCGCCACCAGGGTCAAGGCGAGCACCGCCGAGTAGCTGTTGGTATTGGCCAGTTCATTGATGTCGCGGGTGAAGTCGATGTCCGATACGGTGCCGAACAGCACGTAATCGGCGCCCTTGAAGTGCCCGGCCTTGATTCGCTTGATCACGTCATAGACGTCGCCCGTGGACGAAGCGGTGTGGGGCGTGCCTTGCACGAGCTGGAACATCCCGCTGCGCAGGATTTCGCCCTTGATGTCGCCGGTGAACTTGCGCAGTTCGCCCTGCTCGATATAGCTGGTGGTGGCTTCCATCTCGTCGTAGCTCGACGAAGCGCTGGCGCTGTAGGGGTTCGCCTGGAAGTTGCTCTGGGCCGAAACGGTGTGGATGTATTCCTCCACCCGTTGCTGGTACGCCAGGTCAGTGACCGCGACTTTCGGGGCCGCCTGGGCGCCGAACGCGCAGGCCAGGGCCATGATGCCGATCCATGTGCGCATGGTTTAGCGCTCCGTGGTCTTGCGGATTTCTTTCTCGTCCATCCACTCGGCCAGACCGCTTTCGACGTCGATCAATTGCAGGCTGAATTTGTAGAAGACGTCCTTGTAGTCGCTGCTGCGCTTGACGATCGAGCTGATGGAGCCTTCGAGGCGGTATTTGGCCGCGATCATGTTGCCGGTCTTGGCCACGGTGCTTTTCTTGTACAGGCCGCTCTGGTTTTGCAGCTTGAGCTGGTCAACCTGGCTGTCCATGGCGTTGTTGTCGCTGGCGAAACGTGCCGCACCGGTCTTCATCAATTGGGTCTTGATGCTGGTGGTGATCTCGCGGGTGTCGATGTACTCGCTGGTCTTGTTCTTCACGTCATAGACCTGAACCACCGGGCGGCCCTGCAGAATGCCGGACTGGGCCAGGGAGCGGGTCATGGACTCGGCGATCATTTGCAGATCGGTGGAACCGAATTCGTTGGTCACGGTTTCCACGGCCTTGGTGTCGCCGTAGCTGATGTTCTTGTTGCCCAGGACCGGAGAGTTGTTGGCACAGCCGCTGACCAGCAGGGCGGCAAGGGCGAGGGATGAAATGCGTACAAACATGGGAGTGCTCTCGAAAGCTGAAAAATTAGGGTTAACGCGTGGTGCCAGTCAGTAGAGCCTTTTGTGGGAGCGAGCCTGCTCGCGATAGCGGTCTGTCAGCCAAGCGCATTGCTGGTTGATGCATTGCTATCGCTAGCAAGCTCGCTCCCACAGGTGTGTGGCTCAAGGCGTATTGATTTCCAATCGGAAATCCACAGCCTTGGGGGTCGGTGCGATAGCCGGCAGGAAACTGGTTTGTTCGCCGTACAGCGTCAGGCTTTTCCAGGTTTCTTCCTCGGCAACCGGAAAGCCTTCCGGTCCCAACCAGGCAAAGCGGTAGTACATCGTCTTGTTGTTGAAGCTGGTGTTGCTCAACTGCACATTGACGGTCAGGTAGCCGTTTTCCCGGGCCACGCGCATGGCGCCGACCACGATGTTTTTCTGCTTGCCCATGGCCACGACTTTGCTGGCGGCGCTGCCCGGCTCCGGCGGCGCAGGGGTGGCGCAACCGGCCAGCAAGGCCAGGACACCGAGGGTGATCAGTTTTAAACGCATTTGAACAAGACTCCGTTCTTAAGGTTGCTTGATGCTGGCGACGGCGGTCGGGTTGGTGCTCGGGATCACCTGGGCGGCCAGGCCACCGGCGAAGACCTGATTGCCCACCGCCCGCAGGCTGATGACCTGGTAACGCTGATCGACGGTAACCTTGACCACCGAACCGCCCACCGCGCTCGGCAAGGTGACGTGGTGTTCACCTTTTTTCAGGCGCAGACGCACCACTTGGGTGTAGTCCGGCAGGGTGCGCCAGGTCCGGGTGTCCGCGCCTTCCAGCACGGCCGAGGTCAGGCCCACCGCGAGGCCGGCCAGGGGATTGGTTTCGTTGATCTGTTTTTGCGCCACGCCACGGGTGATCGCGCGCACGGTTGTGCGCAGGATGATGCCGGGCATGTCGTCGCGCAGGGCGCGGCGGGACATGGCTGTGGTGCTGTTGAGCTGGGTCAGGTCCAGTTGACGACCGTCGACACCGATTTGAGTGAACGTGGCGGTGGAGGTGTCAGGCTTGATCAGGGGAAATGACAGTGGCGTGATCACCACATTGCCGCTGATGGGCAGGGGCAGGGGAATGCGGATCGAGTCCCGTGACGGCGCCAGGCCGCTCTGCACCACAATCAGGATGTCGCTTTCATCCTTCTTGCCAGCGGGCTTGTCGAGGTTGATCAATGCCTGCTCCAGCAACGGCGTATTCGGACGCAGTTCGGCGGCTTTGCGATAACCCGGAGCGGCCAGGTCTTTTTCGCCCAAGGCTTCATAGACGAACCCGGCCAGGTAATGGCTGAACGCACTCTGATAGCTGTTTTTCAGGCTGATCACTTCCGGCGCGTCGAGGCTGGCCACCGGGTAGCCCTGCAGGTCCTTGTACTCGGTCTTGACCCCTTGCTTCTCGGCGTCTTCCTCGCGCTTGAGGTATTCCTTGTCCCGCAGGTCGGCAATCACCGCTTCGCGCTCGTGGGTTTTCTTGATCTGCATCCGCGCGCCGTCGAAGTCGTTCACGGCCAGCTGGTTCAGGGCCATCTGCGTGGTTAGCATGACCTTTTCGTAGTCATAGCCTTCGTAGCGTCGAACTTTATCGTTGACCAGAAAGCTGCCGAACTGTGCCAGATATTTGCCTGTGTCGAGCTTGACTGCATCTTCCCACTGACCCACCTGCTGATCGGCGCTGGACCAGGCAGCCTGACTGCCGGGCAGGTCGCCCTTGGCGCGCAACAGTTCGCCTTTTTCGAAGAAATACAGCAGGTCTTTGTCTTGGCTGGTGTTGTTCTTCTCCAGCAGGGTCAACGCCGCGTCGACGTTGCCGGAAGCCAGTTGCTGATTGGTCTGGGCCAATTCGCTGTCGTAGTTGCGAAACGCAGAGCAGCCAGACAACAAGGTGATCGCGCCGAGGGCGATCGAAAGAGCGGCACGGGATGCCATGAATACTTCTTCCCTGAGGTATCAGCCGGGGGTGCGGGTCGGGCTGGGACGATCCACGGACGAGCGCTGGGCGCTGTCGGTTCCTCATAACCGGAGGAGCTTTTATGCCTTCGGACAATAAGAGGGCGGCGGGATTATAAACATGGCCGTTGGCTATGTAATGGCTTTTTAATCTCGTAATGCAGTTTTTGTGACATCACTTCCAAGCGTGAAGATCCGATGAAATCTGCTTCAGAAACACATCAACCCTTGAGTCAAGGTCATTGGAAGTGAACAATGTGTTACTTCTTATTTCCATCTGAGAGTCATTCATGACTGCCCCGTACCGTTTTCTGGCCTGGCTAGCGCTGCCGTTGTTTGCGCTATGCAGCGCCAATCTATTGGCCGACACCCTGGAGGGCGCCCCCCAGGCGCTGCATTTACTGGATTACATCGGGGCGGATTATCCGGCGACGGTGCAGGCGGGCAAGGTTGTCGACGAGTCTGAATACCGCGAGCAACTGGAATTTACCCAGCGCCTGGAAGGGCTGATCGTTGCGCTGCCAGCCAAACCTGAAAAAGCAGAGCTGACACAAGGCGTCGGCGCCTTGCGCAGCGCCATCACCGCGCATCAGGACGGCGATGAGGTCGCCCGCCTGGCGCGGCAACTGGGGGCCCGACTGGCGGTGGCGTATGAGGTCAGTCAGGCGCCGGTGATCACCCCGGACCCGGCCCGCGGTGCGCCGCTGTATGCGCAAAATTGCTCGGTGTGCCACGGTGACAGCGGGGCTGGCGACGGTCCTGCCGGTGTCGGCCTGGAGCCTGCACCCGCCAACCTGCGCGATGGGGCGCGCCTGGATCATCTGAGTCTCTACGCGATCTACAACACGCTTGGCATGGGCGTCGAAGGCACTGACATGCCGGCCTTTGCCGATCAGCTCGACGACCGTCAGCGCTGGGACCTGGCGACGTACATCGCCAGCTTCAGCGCCGACCCGGCGACCGCTAAAAGCGGACAGACCTTCAACCTCGCTGATCTGGCGCGCCAGACACCGGCCGAAATCCTCGCGGCGCAGGGCCCTGAAGCGGCAGCCACCTTTCGTGCCCAGCGTGCCCAGCCGCCACAAGTGCAGCGTGGCCCGGCGCAGTTGCTCGACTACACCGCCACCACCCTGGACAAGAGCATCGCGGCGTATCGCGCCGGTGATCACGACCAAGCCTATGACTTGTCGGTAGCCGCTTACCTGGAAGGTTTCGAGCTGGTGGAAAGTTCGCTGGATAACGTCGATGCCAATGTGCGCAAGGACACTGAAAAAGCGCTGATGGCCTACCGTCAGTCGTTGCAGGATGGCTTGTCGGTCGAGCAGGCCGAGCAGCGCCTGGACGCGGCCAAGGCCAAGCTGACGGAGTCGGCGGATCTGCTGGGTGGCGACGGTTTGAGCTGGTCGCTGAGCTACATCTCGGGCTTGCTGATTCTGCTTCGCGAAGGGCTGGAAGCGATTCTGGTGCTGGCGGCGATCCTGGCGTTCCTGCGCAATACCGGTCAACAGTCAGCGGTTCGCAGCGTCAACGTCGGTTGGGGGCTGGCGCTGCTGGCTGGTCTGGCCACCTGGGGGCTGGCCGCTTATGTGATTGACGTCAGCGGTGCCCAGCGCGAATTGCTCGAAGGCGCAACGGCCTTGTTTGCCAGTGTGATGGTGCTGTGGCTGGGTGTGTGGATGCACGACCGACGTCACGCGGCGGCCTGGCAGGATTACATCAAGAGCAGTTTGGTGGGCGGCGGCGGACGTTTCGGTTTTGCGATCCTGGCGTTTTTCTCGGTCTATCGCGAGCTGTTCGAAGTGATCCTGTTCTACGAAACCCTGTGGCTGCAAGCCGGTCCCGCCGGGCATGATGCCGTATTGGCTGGCGGCGCCACGGCGCTGGTGCTGTTGGTGGGGTTGGCCTGGGTGATTCTGCGCGGCTCGGCGAAACTGCCGCTGGCGTTGTTTTTCAGCATCAATGCCGGATTGCTCTGCGCGCTGTCGGTGGTTTTTGCCGGTCATGGCGTGAAGGCGCTGCAGGAAGCCGGGATCTTTGGCACCCGTCCGGTGGCGTTCTTCGATTTCGACTGGCTGGGCATTCACGCCGATGCTTATTCCTTGGCCGCCCAAGTGGTGGCGATCGTGGCGATTGTGGTGTTGTACGGGCGCAGTCGGGTGGCGGAGAAGCGTAGGGTCCAGGTTTCCTGAACAGCATTCGCTGCGCTCATAATCGCGGGCAAGCCTTGCTCCCACAGTCAGTATTCGCCTGTGGAAGCAAGGCTTGCCCGCGATGCTTTTAATTAGAGGAAAAACTCAATGCGTGTATGGATCGACGCCGACGCCTGTCCCAAGGCCGCGAAGGAACTGGTGGTCAAGTTCGCCTTGAAACGCCGCTTCGAAGTGGTGCTGGTGGCCGGCCAACCGCAGATCAAGCCGGCCTTGGCCTGCGTGAAGCTGATCG
Organism: Pseudomonas sp. N-137; assembly: GCF_034555295.1. Classification (NCBI taxonomy): domain Bacteria; kingdom Pseudomonadati; phylum Pseudomonadota; class Gammaproteobacteria; order Pseudomonadales; family Pseudomonadaceae; genus Pseudomonas; species Pseudomonas sp. N-137. Next base: position 482,071 of record NZ_JAXUDQ010000010.1, on the reverse strand, counting down.
TGGTGCCCAGCGGGCCTGACGCGGCGGACGATTACCTGGTGGAGCATGCCGTACCGGGTGAGCTGGTGATCTGCAGCGACGTACCGTTGGCTGACCGGCTGGTGAAGAAGGGGGTTGCGGCACTGGATCCGCGGGGCAAGGAGTTCGATGCGCAGAACATGGGTGATCGGCTGGCGGTGCGCAACCTGTTCACCGACTTGCGTGAGCAGGGCCATATGGGCGGCGGGCCGGCAGCGTACAGCGAGCGGGACAAGCAAGGGTTCGCCAATGCGCTGGATCGGATACTGACGCGCTTGGCCCGAACTTCCTGAGTCTTGCTCGGACCTCTTGTGGGAGCGAGCCTGCTCGCGATGACGGTGTGTCAGCAAACAGATACATCAACTGAACTGACGCCATCGCGAGCAGGCTCGCTCCCACATTGAAGGGTGGTGTTACTCGTCATTCTCGTGAGTCAACTCCAGCACCCGGTCCACCAGTTTATTGATCCCCGAAGCCGCTTCGCTGATGTTCTGCGCCAGCATGTAGGCCGGCGTGCTGACCAGCTTGCGCGCAGTGTCTTCGACGATATCGGTGACAGCGCAGTCTTCGTGGATGCCGCCCATTTTGGTAACGGCGGCGGCAGTGTCGGTATCTGTGCCAATGGTACAGGTCACCCCCGGACCATAGATTTTTGCCGCCAGGGCCGGGGAAATGCAGATCAGCCCCACCGGTTTTCCGGCCTCGGCAAAGGCTTCGGTCAGCGCCAGAACCTCCGGCTGGACGGAGCAGCCCGCGCCTTCGACGGCAAAGTTGGAGAGGTTCTTCGCCGCGCCGAAACCGCCAGGCACGATCAGCGCGTCGAAGTCCTCGACGTTGGCTTCGCGCAAATCCTTTACATTGCCCCGAGCGATCCGGGCGGACTCCACCAATACGTTGCGGCTCTCGGACATCTGCTCGCCGGTCAGGTGATTGATGACCTGCAACTGCGCGATGTCGGGGGCGAAACACTGCACCTGTGCGCCGCGCTGGTCGAGGCGCAGCAAGGTGATCACGCTTTCTTGGATCTCTGCACCGTCATACACGCCACAGCCGGAAAGGATCACTGCAACTTTTTTGCTCATGGGCTTTTCTCCAGATTCATGGCGTTAAATGTCCACTAATTTGTCACTCGTTGCCATAGGGTTATCGAGCAGCTACACCTAATCTGCCGACTATCTCCCTGCTTTGTCTGCTCGGGTTGCGTCATGAATTTCATTCTGTATGCCGTGCCGTTTTTCTTTGTGCTGATTGCCGTCGAGTTGCTGGCCGACCGCTGGCGGGGTGTGAGCCATTACCGCGTGGCAGACGCCATCAACAGCCTGAGCACCGGCGTGCTCTCCACCACGACCGGTTTGCTGACCAAGGGCGTGGGGTTGGTGACCTACGCGTTTGCCTTGGAACACCTGGCCGTTATCCACTTGTCTGCCGACCAGGCCTGGGTCTGGGTATTGGCCTTCGTGTTCTACGACTTCTGTTATTACTGGCTGCACCGCATGGGCCATGAGCGCAACATCCTCTGGGCGGCCCATTCGGTCCATCATCAGAGCGAGGACTACAACCTCTCCACGGCGTTGCGCCAGACCAGCACCGGGTTTGTGTTGAGCTGGATTTTCTACCTGCCGCTGGCGGTGGCCGGCGTGCCGCTGGTGGTGTTCGTCAGCGTGGCGGCGTTGAATCTGCTGTATCAGTTCTGGGTCCACACCCAACACATCCCCAAGCTCGGCTGGCTGGAGTGGTGTTTCGTTACGCCGTCCAATCATCGCGCCCACCATGCACAGAACCCTCTTTACATGGATCGCAATTACGGCGGGGTGTTCATTATTTGGGACCGTCTGTTTCGCACCTTTCAGGAAGAAGACGCTAACGAACCGGTGATTTTTGGCGTGACCACGCCGCTGGCGAGCTGGAATCCGTTGTGGGCCAACCTGCAGTTCTATGCGCAATTGTGGGCGGATGCGCGACGGGCAGAGCGCTGGCGAGACAAGCTGCGGATCTGGTTTATGCCCACCGGTTGGCGTCCGGCGGATGTGGCGGCGCGGTACCCGCTGAACAAGCCGGACCTGAGTCAGTTCCGCAAATTCGAGGTGCCGCTGGACGGCCGCCAGCAGTGGTACGTGGCGTTGCAGTTCTGTACCTACATTGCGCTGGGCAGTTACTTGATGAACCTGGAGAACAGCCTGTCGGTTGCTGCCCTGGTGTTGGGTTGGGGCACGGTGGCGCTGGGTTTGTTTGTGTTGGGCGTGGCCCTGGAGAATCGCCCGTGGGCCCTGAGGCTGGAGCTGTTGCGGCTGGTCCTGAATTTACCACTGGTGTGGCTGGCGCCGCTGGTGGGGTTGTGGCCGGCCAGCCCCGTGGCCTGGGTTGGGTTGCTCAGCTACAGCCTGCTCAGTGGCATCGGGCTGTATTGCTGTCGCAGCCGGGTCACTCGGCTGGCGTCGTAGGCTCGTGGGTCCTGGCTTGCTCCAGCCGTTCGGCTTCGAGGACTTTCCTGGCCAGCCGTGCATTCTTGATACGTCGACGCAGCCACAGGCACAACCCCAGCACGAGCAGGGCACCGAGTACCCACAATTCATATTTCTTGATGCTGCCCAGCATGCCTTCGAGCACCGCGCCGAAGTGGTACGCGGCGGCGGCCAGGGCAGTGGCCCAGATCGCCGCGCCGATACCGTTGAGCAACAGATAGCGGCCCGGCGGATAGCCCGACAGCCCGATGGCCACCGGCATGACTGTGCGCAAGCCGTAGACGAAGCGAAAACTCAGGACCCAGATGTCCGGATGCCGGCGAATGTGCTCCAGCGCCCGATCGCCCATCAACTGCCAGCGAGGTTTTCGCGCCAGTAGCCTGCGGCCGTGCTTGCGCCCCATGAAGTACCACAACTGATCGCCCGCGTAGCTGCCGCAGAACGCCACCACCACCACCAGATTGATGTCCATGTAGCCACGGAACGCCAGGAAGCCTGCGAGCACGAGGATGGTTTCGCCTTCGAAGAACGTGCCGATAAACAAGGCCAGGTAGCCGAAGTCATGGAGAAATTGCTGGAGCATTGTCTGGGTGCTGGCGAAATGAACGCGCAGCCTAACCCTTCGGACACATTCAGGAAAGTATCGAGATGTGTCTCGACGTGAACATTTCCTGCAACGACAATGACTGCGACGACGGGACGCAGGTGCACATATCTGTCATCTGTTCGTCATAATGGCCGTCTATAACTGTCACGCTCGCCCGTCAGCGCGGGCTCAGGAGTCTGCCGTGAGCTTTACCCCCGCCAATCGTCTGTTCCCCGCTACCCGTCTGCGTCGCAATCGCCGTGATGAGTTCTCTCGTCGGCTGGTGCGTGAAAACGTGCTGACCACTGATGACCTGATCCTGCCGGTGTTCGTGCTGGACGGTGAGAACCGTCGCGAGGCCGTGGCCTCGATGCCCGGGGTAGAGCGCCTGACCATCGACCTGTTGCTTGAAGAAGCCGCCAAGTGGGTCGAGCTGGGTATTCCGGCGCTGGCGCTGTTCCCGGTCACGCCTGCCGGGCTCAAGTCCCTGGACGCCGCCGAAGCCTGGAACCCCGATGGCATCGCCCAGCGCGCGACCCGTGCCCTGCGTGCCCGTTTCCCGGAACTGGGCGTGATCACCGACGTGGCGCTGGACCCGTTCACCACGCATGGGCAGGACGGCATTCTCGATGAAGAAGGCTATGTGCAGAATGACATTACCGTCGATGCACTGGTCAGGCAGGCGTTGTCTCACGCCGAGGCCGGTGCCCAGGTGGTGGCGCCGTCGGACATGATGGACGGTCGCATCCAGGCGATCCGTGAGGCGCTTGAAGTGGCCGGTCATGTCAATGTGCGGATCATGGCCTACTCGGCCAAGTACGCCAGCGCCTATTACGGCCCGTTCCGTGATGCGGTCGGCTCGGCGCTGAATCTGGGCAAGGCCAACAAGGCCTCTTATCAGATGGACCCGGCCAACAGCGAGGAAGCCTTGCACGAAGTGGCGGCGGACTTGTCAGAAGGGGCTGATATGGTCATGGTCAAGCCGGGCATGCCTTACCTCGACATTCTTTGCCGGGTCAAAGACGAATTCAAAGTACCGACCTTTGTCTATCAGGTCAGCGGCGAGTACGCCATGCACATGGCGGCAATCCAGAACGGCTGGTTGGGCGAAGGAGTGATCCTTGAGTCCTTGACCGCTTTCAAACGTGCAGGAGCTGATGGCATCCTGACTTACTTTGCTGTGCGCGCCGCCCAATTGTTACGAGAGCAGAAATAGCCTCCCAGGAACTTGTGATGAATACCGAAGGACTCTCTGAAGTTGCCGTAAAAGACGCTCAGCCCGTGGTCGAGCAGGTCGCCGAAACACCGCCGGAGCATGAGGCCGTGCCTACGCCGCCGGTGGTGCCCGAGGCCCCCGTGGCCCCTGCGATTGTCATTCCCAACCTGGATGACAGCAGCCTGTACATCCATCGCGAGCTGTCGCAACTGCAGTTCAACATCCGCGTGCTGGAGCAGGCGCTGGACGAGTCCTACCCGCTGCTGGAGCGGCTCAAGTTCCTGCTGATCTTTTCCAGCAACCTGGACGAGTTCTTCGAGATTCGCGTCGCCGGCCTGAAAAAGCAGATCACCTTCGCCCGTGAACAGGCCGGTGCCGACGGCCTGCAGCCGCATCAGGCTCTGGCCCGAATCAGCGAGCTGGTCCACGGCCACGTTGACCGCCAGTACGCGATTCTCAATGACATTCTGTTGCCCGAGCTGGAAAAGCATCAGGTTCGCTTCATTCGTCGGCGCAACTGGAACACCAAGCTCAAGACTTGGGTGCGCCGCTATTTCCGCGACGAGATCGCCCCGATCATCACCCCGATCGGCCTCGACCCGACGCACCCGTTCCCGCTGCTGGTCAACAAGAGCCTGAACTTCATCGTCGAGCTCGAAGGCATCGACGCCTTCGGTCGCGATTCCGGCCTGGCGATCATCCCCGCGCCACGCTTGTTGCCGCGCATCATCCGCGTGCCGGAAGACGTCGGCGGCCCCGGTGACAATTATGTGTTCCTGTCGTCGATGATCCACGCTCACGCCGACGACCTGTTCCAGGGCATGAAGGTGAAGGGTTGCTACCAGTTCCGCCTGACCCGTAACGCCGACCTGTCGGTAGACACCGAAGACGTCGAAGACCTGGCCCGCGCCCTGCGCGGCGAGCTGTTCTCGCGCCGCTACGGTGATGCGGTGCGCCTGGAAGTGGCCGACACTTGCCCCAAACACCTGTCCGACTACCTGCTCAAGCAGTTCAACCTGCATGAGACCGAGCTGTATCAGGTCAACGGTCCGGTCAACCTGACCCGACTGTTCAGCATCACCGGTCTGGACAGCCATCCGGAACTGCAATATTTGCCGTTCACGCCACAGATCCCGAAGTTGCTGCAAAACAGCGAGAACATCTTCAGCGTGATCAGCAAGCAGGACATTCTGCTGCTGCACCCATTCGAGTCGTTCACGCCCGTGGTCGACCTGCTGCGCCAGGCGGCCAAGGATCCCCACGTATTGGCGGTGCGCCAGACCCTGTATCGCAGCGGCGCCAACTCGGAAATCGTCGACGCCTTGGTGGACGCGGCGCGTAACGGCAAAGAGGTCACGGCAGTGATCGAATTGCGGGCGCGCTTCGATGAAGAGTCCAACCTGCAACTGGCCAGTCGTCTGCAAGCGGCCGGTGCGGTGGTGATTTATGGTGTGGTCGGCTTCAAGACCCACGCCAAGATGATGCTGATCCTGCGGCGCGAGGCCGGCGAGATCGTGCGTTACGCCCACCTGGGCACCGGCAACTATCACGCCGCCAACGCCCGTCTGTACACCGACTACAGTCTGCTGACCTCCGACGATGCCTTGTGCGAAGACGTCGGCAAGCTGTTCAGTCAGTTGATCGGCATGGGCAAGACCCTGCGCATGAAAAAACTGCTGCACGCGCCGTTCACCTTGAAAAAGGGCATGCTCGACATGATTGCCCGGGAGACGCAGTTCGCCCTGGACGGCAAGCCGGCGCACATCATCGCCAAATTCAACTCGCTGACCGATCCGAAGATCATCCGCGCGTTGTACAAGGCCAGCCAGTCGGGCGTGCGCATCGACCTGGTGGTGCGCGGCATGTGCTGCCTGCGGCCGGGTATCCCGGGGGTTTCCCACAACATCCATGTACGCTCGATCATCGGCCGCTTCCTGGAACATACCCGGGTGTTCTACTTCCTCAACGGTGGGGAGGAGCAGATGTTCCTGTCCAGCGCCGACTGGATGGAGCGCAACCTCGACAAGCGCGTCGAGACCTGCTTCCCGGTGGAAGGCAAGAAGCTGATCCTGCGGGTCAAGAAGGAGCTGGAAAGCTACCTCACCGACAACACCCACAGCTGGAGCCTGCAATCGGACGGTCGCTATATCCGCAACACGCCGACCGGCAACCAGAATGCCCGCAGCGCCCAGGCGACATTGCTGGAGCGCTTGGGCAGCCCGTTGCTGACGGTTCGTTAAGAGGTAGAGGCAGGCTTAGCTTTTGTGGCGAGGGGATAAATCCCCTCGCCACAATGGATTGCAGCTAAGCCCCGATTCCAGTGAGCAATCAGTGGATGTTCAGCACAATCCCGACTCGGGTAAGCCATTCGGCTTCCTGGGCGAAGTCAGCCTGGGTCAGTTGGTTCTCTTCCAGCCAGCCTTCGGGAAACAGCACATCCAGTTGAGCTCCGTCGGCGCGCAGGACCACCTGGGGCATTTCCTGGGTACCGCGGATGTGGTGGAACAGGATCGCAAAGCGCAGCAGCACGCACAGACGAATCAGTTTGATGCCGTCATTGCCGAACTCGGCGAATTTATCCCTGGGAATATTGCGCCGGTGGCCACGCACCAATAGCGCGAGCATCTGCTGGTCTTCGCGGGAGAAGCCTGCCAGGTCCGAATGCTCGATCAGGTAGGCGCCGTGTTTGTGGTAGTGATAGTGGGCGATGTCCAGGCCCACCTCATGCACCTTGGCGGCCCAGCCCAGCAATTCGCGCCAGACCCCGTCGTTCAGATCCCAGTCGTCGGCCACCTGGTCGAAGGCGTGCAGCGCTTTGCGTTCGACCCGTGCGGCCTGTTCCTGATCGACGTGGTAACGCTCCATGAGCGAGCCCAGGGTGCGCTCACGGACGTCTTCATGGTGATGGCGCCCGAGTAGGTCATAGAGCACGCCTTCGCGCAGGGCACCCTCGCAGTGGTCCATGCGTTGCAGTTCGAGGGCGTCGAAAATCGCTTCGAGGATCGCCAGGCCCGCCGGGAAAATCGCCCGGCGGTCAGGCTTGATGCCTTCGAAATCGATTTTGTCCGAGTCGCCGAGCTTGAACAGCCTGCGCTTGAGCCAGGCCAGGCCTTCGGCGTTGACCTCGCCAGTGCCATGGCCGCCGGCCTTGAGGGCCAGGCCAATGGCGCGAATGGTGCCCGAGGAGCCAATGGCTTCATCCCAGGTCAGGCGGTGCAGGGCATGTTCGATGCTCATGATTTCCAGACGAGCCGCCGTATAGGCCTGGGCGTAGCGCGCCGGGGTGATCTTGCCGTCGCGGAAATAACGCTGGGTGTAGCTGACGCAACCCATTTGCAGGCTTTCGCGCAGCAGCGGCTCGAAGCGCTGGCCAATGATGAATTCGGTACTGCCGCCACCGATGTCCGCCACTAGGCGTTTGCCCGGTGTGTCTGCCAGCGTATGGGAGACACCGAGGTAAATCAGACGGGCTTCTTCACGCCCGGAAATGACTTCCACCGGATGGCCGAGGATCTCTTCGGCGCGGTGGATGAATTCGCCGCGGTTGCGCGCCTCGCGCAATGCGTTGGTGCCCACGATCCGTACCGCGCCCAGGGGCATGCCGTTGATCAGTTGGGCGAACCGCTTGAGGCAATCGAGCCCGCGCTGGATGGATTCCTCGCTCAGCTGGCGCTCTTCGTCGATGCCGGCGGCCAGTTGGACCTTCTCGCCGAGCCGCTCAAGAATTCGGATTTCCCCGTTCTGGGCCTTGGCGACGACCATGTGGAAGCTGTTGGAGCCCAGGTCTATGGCTGCGATCAGGGACAGATTCTTGGCTTGGGATGGCGGCATGGTCAAAAAGTCTCGGTCGATAACCTTGCCATCCTGCCACGATCAACCGCTTACGCCAACGCAAAGGCGACCGCTTCGCGTCAATCGCGAGCAGGCTCGCTCCCACAAGTGACCGAGTCGCGATCGAAGTGGGAGCGAGCCTGCTCGCGATGAGGCCAGAAACGGCGCAGCAGAACCTCAGGTCGCCGACTCGACCGTCCCGATAAAATTCGCCAGTTCCACCGTCTGCGGATCGGCGAACAGCACCTTGGGGTCCCCCGTCTCATGCACCTTGCCCTGGTGCATGAACACCAGCTTGTCCCCTACTTCACGGGCGAAGCGCATCTCGTGGGTGACCATGATCAGGGTCATGCCATCCTTGGCCAGCTGTCGCACCACGCCGAGCACTTCATTGACCAGTTCCGGGTCCAGGGCGGAGGTGATTTCGTCGCACAGCAGTACTTTTGGCGACATCGCCAGGGCGCGGGCGATGGCGACCCTCTGTTGCTGGCCGCCGGACAGGCGGTCCGGAAAGGCGTCGAATTTCTCCCCGAGTCCGACTCGCTCCAGCATCTGACGTGCCAATTCAGCCGCTTTGGCCTTGGATACTTTTTGAACAACCTGCGGCGCGAGCATCACGTTCTCACCGACGGTCAGGTGCGGGAACAGGTTGAATTGCTGGAACACCATCCCGACTTTCTGCCGCAGGCTGCGCAGATCGGCGCGGCCGGCGTCGAGGTATTCGCCGTCGACTTCAATCACGCCGTCGTTGATCGACTCCAAACCATTGAGGGTGCGCAAGAGGGTGGATTTGCCCGAACCGCTGCGACCGATGATCGCCACGACCTGGCCTTCCTCGACGCTCAGGTCGATGCCTTTAAGCACGTGGTGATCGCCGTAGTATTTATGCAGGGCGGAAATTCTAAGCAGAGGCATGCAGTCTCCTTTCCAGGTAGCGCGCACTGAGGGACAAGGGGTAGCAAAGCAGGAAGTAACCGAGGGCCACCAGGCCGTACACCATGAACGGCTCGAACGTGGCGTTGGCGAGCATGCCGCCGGTCTTGGTCAGTTCGGTAAAGCCAATGATCGAGGTCACTGCCGTGCCCTTGACCACTTGCACCGAAAACCCCACGGTCGGCGCCACGGCGATGCGCAAGGCCTGGGGCAGGATCACGTAGCGCAACTGCTCCAGCGGGTTGAGGGCCAGGCTCGCCGAGGCTTCCCACTGGCCGTTGGATATCGCGTCGACGCAGCCACGCCAGATCTCCGCCAGATAGGCACTGGTAAACAGCGTCAAGGCAATCGCCGCTGCCATCCACGGCGAGATTTCCACCCCGGCCAGGGCGACGCCGAAGAACACCAGGAACAGCTGCATCAACAGCGGTGTGCCCTGGAACAGCTCGATGTAGGTGCGAGCAATATTGCGGGGCAGGGCGCTTTTGGAAATGCGCAGCACCATCACCAGCAAGCCGATCACGCCGCCCCCGATAAACGCCACCAGCGACAATGCCAGGGTCCATTGCAGGCCCGTGAGCAGGTTGCGCACCACGTCCCAGAAAGTGAAATCGCTCATTGGCTGCTCCTGGCAATGTAGCGGCGCCCCACCCAGTTCAGGAACTGGCGGATCAACAGCGCCATGCACAAGTAGATCAGCGTGGTCAGTGCATAGGTTTCGAACGCGCGGAAATTACGGGACTGAATGAAGTTGGCGGCAAAGCTCAGCTCTTCAGTGGCGATCTGCGAGCAGACCGCCGAGCCGAGCATCACGATGATGATCTGGCTGCTCAGGGCCGGCCAGACCTTGCCCAGCGCCGGCAGCAGCACCACATGACGAAAGGCTTCGAAACGGCTCATTGCCAGAGCCGCGGCGGCTTCCAGCTGCCCACGCGGAATGGCCTGGATGCCGGCGCGGATGATCTCGGTGGAGTAGGCTCCGAGGTTGATCACCATTGCCAGTACCGCTGCCTGCCATTCGGATATCTGCAAACCCAGGGACGGCAGGCCGAAGAAAATGAAAAACAGCTGCACCAGGAATGGCGTGTTGCGGATCAGCTCCACGTACACGCCGAAGATCGCCGCGAACGGACGAATATGCCACGCCCGCACCACGGCACCGACGATGCCCAGGCCAACCCCGAGCAGCGCGCCGATGGCCGTCAACTCCAAGGTGAACAAGGCACCGCGCAACAGCAGCTCGGTGTTCTGCACCACCGGCATAAAATCGAACTGATAAGCCATGCTCAACCTCTCAGGCGACGGTCAGAGATCGGCCGGCAGCGGCTGCTTGAGCCAGGTCTGGGAGTTTTTCTCCAGGCTGCCATCGGTCTTGGCAGTGGCCAGGATCTGGTTGACCTTGTCCAGCAGCGCCGGCTCGTTCTTGTTCACGCCCACATACACTGGCGAATCCTTGAGTTTTACTTTCAGCGCCGGGACGCGCTTGGGATTGCGTTCGCTGATTGCGACCATCACCACGTTGCCGCTGGCGATCAGGTCCACCTGACCGGCCAGGTAGGCGGCGATGGTCGAGTTGTTGTCTTCAAAGCGTTTGATCGTGGCGCCTTGGGGAGCGACCTTGGTCAGCTCGATGTCTTCGATGGCGCCGCGGGTGACGCTGATGGTCTTGCCCTTGAGGTCGTCCAGGCCATTGATGGCGGCGTCGGGCGGGCCGAATACCGCGAGGTAGAACGGCGCGTAGGCGCTGGAGAAGTCGATGACTTTTTCACGCTCGGGGTTCTTGCCCAGGCTGGAGATCACCAGGTCAACCTTGCCGGTGGTCAGGAACGGAATGCGGTTGGTGCTGTTGACCGGGGTCAGTTCAAGCTTGACCTTGAGCTGATCGGCCAGCAGTTGCGCGGTGTCGATGTCCAGGCCGCGCGGCTTCATGTCCGGGCCTACCGAGCCGAACGGCGGGAAGTCCTGGGGGACTGCGACTTTGAGGGTGCCACGCTTGACCACGTCTTCCAGGCCGTCCGCTTGAGCGGGCAGATGAGTGAGCATCAGGCTGGCGAACAGGGCGGTAAGCAGGGCGCTGTAACGCTTGATCATGGCGAATCTCCGCATCGGTGATGTGATTTCTGCGTTCGGACAGAGCACAGGCCATGCCAAGCTGGTTTTTAATCTGCCAAAGCCACGGTTTTACTGGCGGAATGAGGTCTTACTGGTCTGAACAGTTGCGCCGCGTTTCGCACCGTTATCGAGCGTTGGTATTTGCCGCCGAACCCAAGTGGAGCACGACTTGCCGGGCGCGGCGTTTAGCTTTACAACTGGTCGCTCACTGGCCCGGTTCGTCTGAAAAACCATGAATTCCATCTCTCGCGCAGTGCCCGAAGTGGCGCTGCAAGCCATCCGTAAACTGATCGTCGATGAAGGCTTCGCTCCCGGGGATGCGCTGCCGTCGCAGCGGGACCTGGCGTTGCAACTGGGGGTGAGTCGCGCCTCGCTGCGTGAAGCGCTTTCATCGTTGAGTGCGCTGGGCGTCATCAGCGTACAGCCGGGCAAGGGTGTGTTCGTGCAGTCGTCGGTGGAGGTTTCGCGCAGCGAACTGGCCCCGGGCTGGCCGTTCGCGGCCCAGGCTTCGCCGGTGGATATCTTCCAGTTGCGTTATGCCCTGGAGGGTTTCGCGGCCGGGTTGGCGGCGGTGACGTTGAGCGCCGATGAACTCGACACATTGGAGGACAACGTCGAGGCCATGCGTCGGGAGCTCAAGGCAGGGGATTTCGACGCAGCGGCGCGGCTGGATTTCGAGTTCCATCGGCGCATCCTGCAGGCCAGCGGCAACCAGGCGATGCTGAGTATTCTCACCGCCAGCGCCGACATCTTCCTGGAGAGCCAGAAACTGCCGTTCATCAGGGCGGAGCGGGCGATGGAGACCTGGCAGGAGCATCGCAAGATCCTTCGGGCCCTGGCCCGTCGCGCTTCGGGTGGCGCGCAAAAAGCCATGCAGGAACACGTACGTAACGCCGCACTGCGCACCGGAATTTCCTTCGTGGCCCCGGCTGCCCCATGACGGGCGTCATACCTAAATACATCAGACACCATAGCGAGACTCAATCAACTGCGGCTTCCTGAACCCGGTAAGGGCAGCTATGATGGGCCACGTTTTTTTGCTGACAATCCCGGAGATTCCATGAGCAGCGATCTGATCAAACATGTTAGCGACGCTAGCTTCGAGGCTGACGTACTCAAGGCCGAAGGCGCGGTACTGGTCGACTATTGGGCTGAGTGGTGCGGTCCATGCAAAATGATCGCCCCGGTCCTGGACGAAATCGCTGACACCTACGCTGGCAAGCTGACCATTGCCAAGCTCAATATCGACGAGAATCAGGAAACCCCGCCCAAGTATGGCGTGCGTGGTATCCCGACGCTGATGCTGTTCAAGAACGGTAATGTCGAAGCCACCAAGGTTGGCGCACTGTCGAAGTCGCAACTGGCTGCTTTCATCGACGCCAACATCTAAGCGCCGAATGCTGTTGAAAAAGCCCCGCTAATCGCGGGGCTTTTTTCGTTACTCGGGGCTAGACGCTCGCAAACCCAGGTGTTACATTCGGCCCCGCACTGGTTTCTCCTTTGCCCCCTGCAAGCCGTCGCCGACGCACTCCTTTCGAATAAGTACGCGATCCTGTCGCCTTCTCCGCGGCGCGGCCTCATTAAGCCAAAAGCTTAATTTCCCCCCTCCATAAATGATTACGTCATTCCTATATGAATCTGACTGAACTCAAGCAAAAGCCGATTACCGAACTGCTCGAATTGGCCGAACAGATGGGCATAGAAAATATGGCCCGTTCGCGCAAGCAGGACGTGATTTTCTCCCTGCTCAAAAAGCACGCGAAAAGCGGCGAGGAAATCTCCGGTGATGGCGTGCTGGAGATTCTCCAGGACGGCTTCGGCTTTCTCCGCTCCGCAGACGCTTCCTATCTTGCCGGCCCAGACGATATCTACGTCTCGCCGAGCCAGATCCGTCGTTTCAACTTGCGCACCGGTGACACCATCGTTGGCAAGATCCGCCCTCCGAAGGAAGGCGAGCGTTACTTCGCGCTGCTCAAGGTCGACACGATCAACTTCGATCGTCCGGAAAACGCGAAGAACAAGATTCTCTTCGAGAACCTGACCCCGCTGTTCCCGACCGTGCGCATGAAGATGGAAGCCGGTAACGGTTCCACCGAAGACCTCACCGGCCGGGTCATCGACCTGTGCGCACCTATCGGCAAGGGCCAGCGCGGTCTGATCGTGGCGCCGCCGAAAGCGGGCAAGACGATCATGCTGCAGAACATCGCGGCCAATATCGCTCGTAACAACCCTGAAGTTCATCTGATCGTGCTGCTGATCGACGAGCGTCCGGAAGAAGTGACCGAGATGCAGCGCACCGTGCGCGGCGAAGTGGTTGCCTCGACGTTCGACGAGCCGCCGACCCGCCACGTGCAGGTTGCCGAAATGGTGATCGAGAAGGCCAAGCGCCTGGTCGAACACAAGAAAGACGTGGTGATCCTGTTGGATTCCATCACCCGTCTGGCCCGTGCCTACAACACCGTGATCCCGAGCTCCGGCAAGGTGCTGACCGGTGGTGTCGATGCCCACGCCCTGGAGAAACCGAAACGTTTCTTCGGCGCCGCGCGCAACATCGAAGAAGGCGGCTCGCTGACCATCATCGCCACCGCGCTGGTTGAAACCGGCTCGAAGATGGACGAAGTGATCTACGAGGAATTCAAAGGCACCGGTAACATGGAACTGCCTCTGGATCGCAAGATCGCTGAAAAGCGCGTCTTCCCGGCCATCAACATCAACCGTTCCGGCACCCGCCGCGAAGAGTTGCTGACCGCCGACGACGAGCTGCAGCGTATGTGGATCCTGCGCAAGCTCCTGCATCCTATGGATGAAGTCGCTGCCATCGAGTTTTTGGTCGACAAGTTGAAGCAGACCAAGACCAACGATGAGTTCTTCCTGTCGATGAAACGCAAGTAATCGATCAGGCAGGGCAGCAAAGCCGGGGAAACCCGGCTTTTTGCTATCCGTGCATTCACTATTTTGAACGGGCGGCGTTAAACTCGGGCCCCCGAACGCCACGGCTACCATGAGGCTTTTGCATGCAGTATCGCGACTTGCGCGACTTTATCAGCGGTCTGGAACAGCGCGGCGAACTCAAGCGCATTCAGGTGCCGGTGTCCCCCGTACTGGAAATGACCGAGGTCTGCGACCGTACGCTGCGAGCCAAAGGCCCGGCGCTGTTGTTTGAAAACCCGACCGGTTATGACATCCCGGTGCTGGGCAACCTGTTCGGCACGCCGGAGCGCGTGGCCTTGGGCATGGGCGCCGAAGCCGTCAGCGAATTGCGCGAGATCGGCAAGCTGCTGGCGTTTCTCAAGGAGCCTGAGCCGCCCAAAGGCCTGAAGGATGCGTGGTCCAAGCTGCCGATCTTCCGCAAGATCATTTCCATGGCGCCGAAAGTCGTCAAGGACGCCATCTGCCAGGAAGTGGTGATCGAAGGCGACGATGTCGACCTGGCAATGTTGCCGGTGCAGACCTGCTGGCCGGGCGACGTGGGGCCGCTGATTACCTGGGGCCTGACCGTCACCAAAGGTCCGAACAAGGACCGTCAGAACCTCGGTATCTACCGTCAGCAGGTCATTGGCCGGAACAAGGTCATCATGCGCTGGCTGAGCCACCGTGGCGGTGCACTGGATTACCGGGAATGGTGTGAAAAACATCCTGGGCAACCGTTTCCGGTGTCCGTGGCCCTCGGCGCGGACCCGGCGACCATTCTCGGCGCTGTCACGCCAGTGCCTGACAGCCTCTCCGAATATGCTTTCGCCGGGCTGTTGCGTGGCAACCGCACCGAACTGGTGAAATGCCGCGGCAACGACCTGCAAGTGCCGGCCACTGCCGAGATTATTCTTGAAGGCGTGATCCATCCCGGCGAAATGGCCGATGAAGGTCCGTATGGCGACCACACCGGCTACTACAATGAAGTCGACAGCTTTCCGGTGTTCACCGTCGAGCGCATTACGCATCGGATCAAGCCGATTTACCACAGTACCTACACTGGCCGTCCGCCTGATGAGCCGGCCATTCTCGGGGTGGCTCTGAACGAAGTGTTCGTGCCGATCCTGCAGAAGCAATTTCCCGAGATCACCGACTTCTACCTGCCGCCGGAAGGCTGCTCTTACCGCATGGCCGTGGTGACCATGAAGAAGTCGTACCCGGGGCATGCCAAGCGAGTCATGCTGGGGGTCTGGTCGTTTTTGCGACAGTTCATGTACACCAAGTTCGTTATTGTCACTGACGACGATATCAACGCACGAGACTGGAACGACGTGATCTGGGCTATCACCACGCGCATGGACCCCAAGCGTGACACGGTGATGATCGAGAATACGCCGATCGATTACCTCGACTTTGCCTCGCCGGTGTCCGGCCTGGGGTCGAAGATGGGACTCGATGCCACGCACAAATGGCCCGGTGAAACCACCCGTGAGTGGGGCCGGGTGATCGTCAAGGATGAAGCCGTTACCCAACGGATCGATGCCATCTGGAATCAGTTAGGAATAGATTGATGCGTGTAACCTTGCAGCCTTCCGGGGCGGTGTTGGATATCCGGCCCGCCGAGCGGATTCTCGATGGCGCGCGACGCCTGGGCTACGAGTGCCCGCAAAGCTGCCGCAATGGCAACTGCCATGTCTGTGGTGCGCTGTTAGTGGAAGGCCGCGTGGAGCAGGCGGGTGAAGTGCGCGATCACGGTGAGATTTTCACCTGCATTGCCGAGCCCCTGGAGGACTGCGTGGTGCTCTGGGATGGCGTGCTGTCACCGGGCGAGTTGCCGGTGCGCAGCCTGGCGTGCCAGGTCACTGAATGCGCCGACGTGGGCGGTGATGTCTGGCGAGTACGCCTGCGCGCGCCGGCGGGCAAGCCGCCGCGCTATCACGCGGGGCAGTACCTGATGATCGAGCGGGAGAATGGCGAGAAATCGGCGTTTTCCCTGGCCTCGGCGCCGCATTCGGGGCGCGAGCTGCAATTGCACGTATTAGTGCGCGAAAACAGTGCGCAGACATTGTTGGAGCAACTTCAGCGTAACCCCAATGTGCGCATCGAAATGCCCTTTGGCGACACCCATTTGTCCGAGTTGCCGGAGGGCCCACTGGTGTTGATTGCCGCCGGTACCGGCATGGCGCAGATGCACAGCCTGATCGAACATTGCCGCGCAGCGGGTTTCAAACACCCGGTGCATCTGTATTGGGGGGTGCGGCGTCCGGAAGATTTCTATGAAATCGAGCATTGGGATGAGTGGAAAAAACTGCCGAACCTGTATCTGCACAAAGTCGTCAGCGACCTGTGCGGCTGGACAGGTCGTTGCGGGATGCTTCACGAAGCTGTGTGCGAGGACATCAGCAATCTCAAGGATGTGCATGTCTACGCCAGCGGTTCGCCGGCCATGATCTATGCCACGCTCGATGCCTTGGTAGAGGCCGGAATGGACGCCCACCAAATGCGCGCCGACGTGTTTGCCTATGCGCCGCGCTCTTGAGCCGCGCTCTTGAGCGGCTCTTGAAGCTTGATTGAGGTCTGTTTTTTGTAGCGAGAGGATTTCAGCTTTGTGGGAGCGAAGCTTGCTCGCGAAACAGGCACCTCGGTCTCTGAAAGACAGCATCGCTCTCATCGCGGGCGAGCCTTGCTCCCACAGGGTCATATACCTGGCGATATATCGATTCGATATTTAGTACGCACACTAGATGTCGTTAAGGTATATGCCTGAGCTTCAGGCATTCATGGCATCCAACTTGCCTTGATTCTGATCAGCGTCAGTGTCATGACGGCGCTACCAACTTCCGACCCGCGAGGAGCCAACTGCTACCGGCCATGACCGCTATCGAATCCGCCTTTGCCAGCGCCCCATACCCGCCACGCCTCGACCTGGGGCCGCAGCTGACCCATGAGCAGCTGCGCACGTCGATGCAATCGACCATGAGTCTGCACCAGGGCGGGCCAGTGTGGTTGTTCGCTTATGGTTCGTTGATCTGGCGGCCGGAATGCACGGCGGTGGAACGGGTGCGCGGCCGCGTCCACGGTTATCATCGCGGTTTGTATTTGTGGTCTCACGAACACCGTGGCACCCCCGAATTGCCGGGGTTGGTGTTTGGGCTGGATCGCGGCGGTTCGTGCAGCGGTTTTGCCTATCGATTGCCGCAGGACAATCTTGAGGATTCGCTGTTCGCCCTGTGGCAGCGCGAGATGCCGTTCCCGTCCTATCGTCCGCACTGGCTCAGTTGCCGTCTCGAAGATGGCAGCCGGGTGCAGGCCTTGGGGTTTGTGCTGGAGCGGCACCTGCCCAGCTATGCCGGCAACTTGCCGGATCATGTGCTGAGCCAGGTGTTCGAAAGCGCCTGTGGGCGCTATGGCACCACTCGCGATTATGTCGAGCAGACCATCCACGCCCTGCGCAGCCACGCCATGCCAGACCGGAATCTGGAGGCGCGGCTCAAACGCTGTAAATCAGCCCTGGATCAGGCCACCGCTTCGCGGCTCTGACTGGCGATTTGCTTGTGCCACAAGGTTGGCGCGAGGAACGCCATCGCCAGCAGGCAAGCACCCACCAGCAATACAAAACCACCGTTCCAGCCGAAATGGTCCACCGTGTAGCCCATGGCAGCACTGGCCGCGACCGAGCCGCCCAGGTAGCCAAACAGCCCGGTGAAACCTGCGGCGGTGCCAGCGGCCTTTTTCGGCGCCAGTTCCAGAGCCTGCAAACCGATCAGCATCACCGGGCCGTAGATCAGAAAGCCAATGGAAACCAGGGCGATCATGTCCACGGTCGGGTTGCCGGCCGGGTTCAGCCAGTACACCAGTGTCGCCACGGTCACCAGCGCCATGAACACCATGCCCGTCAGGCCCCGGTTGCCGCGGAAGATTTTGTCCGACATCCAGCCGCACAGTAACGTGCCGGGGATGCCTGCCCACTCATACAAAAAGTACGCCCAGGAGGTTTTATCCACCGTGAAGCCTTTGGCTTCCTTGAGGTAGGTGGGCGCCCAGTCCAGCACGCCGTAGCGCAGCAGGTAAACAAAGACGTTTGCCATGGCGATGTACCAGAGCATTTTGTTGCGCAGCACGTACTTGACGAAGATTTCCTTGGCGCTGAACTCGTTCTCGTGACTGGCGTCGTAGCCTTCCGGGTAATCGTTCTTGTATTTTTCGATCGGCGGCAGGCCTACCGATTGCGGGGTGTCGCGCATGGTCGCGAAGGCAAACAGCGCCACCAGTAGCGCCACGGCCGCCGGTACATAAAACGCCGCATGCCAGTCATTGAACCAGCCCATCCCCAGCAGGAACAACGGCCCAATCAAGCCACCGCCGACGTTATGCGCCACGTTCCAGACGGACACCACACCGCCGCGTTCTTTCTGCGACCACCAGTGCACCATGGTCCGGCCACTGGGTGGCCAACCCATGCCCTGGGCCCAGCCATTGATGAACAACAGGATGAACATCATGGTTACGCTGGATGTTGCCCAAGGCGCGAAACCGAAAATGAACATCACCCCCGCCGAGACCAGCAAACCGAATGGCAGGAAATAGCGCGGGTTGGAACGGTCGGACACCAGGCCCATCAGGAACTTCGAAAGCCCGTAGGCGATGGCAATGGCCGACATGGCCAGGCCCAACTGACCCCGGGTGTAGCCCTCGTCGATCAGGTATGGCATGGCCAGGGAGAAGTTTTTGCGCAGCAGGTAATAACCGGCGTAGCCGATGAAGATGCCGGCGAAAATCTGCCAGCGAAGGCGTCGGTAGGTGCTGTCTATTTTTTCTTCAGGCAGGGGCGCCTGATGTACGGCAGGACGAAAGAAAGCAAACATTCAAGGGCTCCAGATTCTTGTTATGACTGCGGATGCGAATGTTACAGTTTCGTTACCGAAAATAGCATCGCTTCTCATCACTTAAACAATGGGAATTTCCCTGAATGAATGTTCTTAAATGAACATGTCGCTCAGACATACGCCGATGGCGTTGTAGGAATTGCCTTGTAAGGTCTCTTTACTCCTGCACTCCATCGTTGCGGGACAAGAAAGTAGGAAACGTCCTTCAACCAACACAGAAGTCTCGCCATTCAACTAATGAGCCTCGCTCTTTACACTTCACGTTTCTGCCGGAGCTGGCATTCAGGTGAGGAACGGTATGAGGGGGTGTGCTGTGATGCTGCTGTGCTTGGGCAGTGCGAGTTGGGCCGCTCAGGTTTTATGGGTGCCCGAGAACAATCCCGAGCCAGCCTCCCCGGCAGCGCAGACGCAAGCCGTGGAATCGTTGGAATTCCATCCGGAGGGCGAGCCGATCGATGCAGACAAATTGGCCGAGGCCTGGAAGTGCTCGGACATCAACGTGCATGGCGCCAACCATGGGTGCAGAAGTTGCGCTCGTTCCATTACACGCGCCGCTACGTGTCCGATGTGTTTTTCGGCAAGTAGATGCCGGGCGCCGGGCGTTTTGCCTTGATCGCCAGATTCAATCGTCACGCGGTCCGCCGCTTTTGGCACGCGGACCGCTTGATTGACTATCAACGCACCTGCACCACCACCTTCCCCACGGCTTTGCGCTGGCCCAGGTCATTGATCGCCTGGGCGGCGTTGCTCAATGGATACACCTGCGAGACCAGTGGCTTGAGCTTGCCTTCGGTGAACCAGCTAAACAATTGCTGGAAGTTGGCGGCGTTGTCCTGGGGTTGGCGTTGGGCGAAGGAGCCCCAGAACACGCCGACCACGGCGGCGCCCTTGAGCAGGGCCAGGTTTACCGGAAGCTCGGGGATGCGTCCGCTGGCAAAGCCGACCACCAATAGCCGGCCGTTCCAGGCGATGGCGCGAATGGCCTGGTCAAACAGATCGCCGCCCACCGGGTCGTAAATCACATCGGCGCCTTGGCCGTCGGTGAGGCGTTTGATTTCATCCTTGAGGCTGGTTTCGCTGTAGTTGATCAGTTCGTCGGCACCGGCAGCCTTGGCCACGGCCAGCTTCTCTGCACTGCTGGCGGCGGCAATCACCCGGGCGCCCATGGCCTTGCCGATCTCCACGGCCGCCAGGCCGACGCCGCCCGATGCACCGAGCACCAGCAGGGTTTCGCCGGGTTGCAGGTTGGCCCGTTGCTTGAGGGCATGCATCGACGTGCCGTAGGTCATGCTGAAGGCGGCGGCGGTGTTGAAGTCCATGGACGAGGGGATGGGCAACACGTTGTAGCCTGGCACGGCCACCTGTTCGGCAAAGCTGCCCCAGCCGGTCAACGCCATGACCCGGTCACCGACCTTCAGGTGGCTGACCTTTTCGCCCACGGCGCTGATGACGCCCGCTGCTTCGCCGCCGGGGGAAAACGGGAAGGGTGGTTTGAATTGGTATTTGCCCTCGATGATCAGCGTGTCAGGGAAGTTCACGCCGGCGGCATGCACATCCAGCAGCACTTCGTTCTTCTTCGCGACGGGGCTGGCGACGTCTTCCAGCACCAGCGATTCGGCAGGACCGAATTCTTTGCACAGCACGGCTTTCATCAGGGCTATTCCTTTGGGAGTGATGGCCGATAAGTGTAGGTGTGAGAGTCAATGGGTCAACGAGCATGCCCTGCCCTGATAGCCGGCCATAAGCTTGTGCTTGAACGGCGGGTCGGTATGCTGGGCCGCAAACCGTATGAGGAGTCGAATGTGAAAGCGTGGATCATGTTGATGCTGGCCCTGTCGTTGCCTGTGACGGCAATGGCCGAGGAAGCCAAAGAAGGCGAGGCGCCGAAGGTCAGTTACATCACCCTCAGCCCGCCGTTCGTGGGCAACTATGGCTTGGACGGCTCGGCAAAGCTGAGGGTGTACAAGGCCGATGTGGCCCTGCGTGTCACGGGGGATGCCGCCGCTGCGGCGGTGAAGGCCAACGAGCCGCTGATCCGTAATCAGCTGGTTGCGCTGTTCGCCCAACAGACCACCGAGGCCATGAACAATATCGAAGCCAAGGAAAAACTGCGTCAGGAAGCCTTGAAGCAGACCCAGCAGATCATGAACGACGAAACCGGCAAGCCGATGGTGGATGACCTGTTGTTCAATAACCTGATCATTCAATAAACCCGCTCGATCGCAGCCTTTGGCAGTGCCCGGATCCTCAGGCGCTACCCAAGGCTGCTTTTTTTCGTCAAGACGCCAGGCTTTTGCGAAACCGGCCCAGGGCGATTGCGAAGAACAACAGCCCGATCGCCGCCAGTGCCAGCAGGTCTGGCCATACCACGCTAACGCCTGCATCACGGAACAGGATCGCCGCGCTGAGGCTGACGAAATGGGTCGAAGGCGAACCTTGCATCACCCATTGCAACCATTGCGGCATGCTGTCCAGCGGCGTGCTGCCGCCCGACAACAGCAGCATCGGAATGATGACCGGGATCGACAGTAAGCCGAACTGGGGCGTCGAACGGGCAAGGGTGGCGAGAAAAATACCCAGGGCGGTGCTGGCGAACAGGTAGAGCGCAGTCACCAGCAGGAAGAGCAGCATGGAGCCGGCGAGCGGAACGCCCAGTGCGAACTTGACGATGATTTCCAGCGACGCCCAGGTA
Source organism: Pseudomonas sp. N-137 (assembly GCF_034555295.1). Classification (NCBI taxonomy): domain Bacteria; kingdom Pseudomonadati; phylum Pseudomonadota; class Gammaproteobacteria; order Pseudomonadales; family Pseudomonadaceae; genus Pseudomonas; species Pseudomonas sp. N-137. Next base: position 460,425 of record NZ_JAXUDQ010000010.1, on the reverse strand, counting down.
CATAGCACCACCACCAGCATGTTGCTCCAGATTTTCGCCAGCATGATTTCCAAGGCCGTGAGCGGCAGCACCAGCAAGTGATCGAGGGTGCCGTGCTCGCGCTCGCGCAACAGCGCCGTGCCCGTCAGGATGATGGCCAGGATCGTGATGTTGTTGACGATCTGGATCACTGCGAGGAACCAGCCACCTTCCAGATTGGTATTGAACAGCGAACGAGTGGTCAATCTCACGGGCGTTTGTTCGCTCGCTTGTGCCTGGCCGGCATAGGTCGTCAGTTCCTGTTGGAAAATCCGCCCGATGTAGCCGGCTCCCATGAACGCCTGGCTCATGGCCGTGGCATCGACGTTGAGTTGCAGCGTCGGTTCGCGTCCTGCGAGCAGGTCGGCCTGGAAGTTGGCGGGCACGTTGATGACGAAGGTGTAGCGGCCATTGTCCATGACCTTGTCCAGTTCGGCGTAGGGCAGTGCCACCGGGCTCTGGAACTCCGGCGGTTGCAGGACCAGGGCCAATTGGCGCGAGAGATGGCTCTGGTCTTCGTCCACTATTGCGACACTGGCGTTGTGCACGCCGATCACCGAACCGGCGGCCGGCATGTAGATCGCCACGGTGAAGGCGTAGCCCAGGAACAGCAGCAGAACGGAGTCGTAGCGCAGGCTGGTCAGTTCCTTGAGCCCAAGACGCCAGATATGTGAAAGCGTATGCATCAGGCCTCCTGCTTCTTCAGCATGATCAGGCTGAGCCCGGTGAAGCCCAGGAAAAACCCGAACAACGCCAGGCATTGTGGCCATAGCTGGCGCAGATCAAGGGCCTTGGTGAAGGTGCCGACGGCGATGTCGAGGAAGTGCCCGGCGGGAAACAGCTGGCCCATCACCGAGGCTGCACCGTCCAGGGATGAGCGCGGCACGATCAGCCCTGAGAACTGGATGGTCGGGAGGCTGGTGATGATCATGGTGCCGAGGATCGCGGCGATCTGGGTGCGGGTGAATGCCGAGATCAACAGCCCCATGCTGGTGGTCGCCAGCACATAGAGCAGGCCGCCCAACGCCAGCGTCAGGGCGCTGCCCTTGAATGGCACGCCAAACAGCCAGCGGTTCATCGCGGTCAGCAGGGCCAGGTTGATCAGGCTTACCGCCAGGTAGGGCACTTGTTTACCCAGCAGGAACTCCAGGCGGGTCAGCGGCGTAGCGTAGAAGTTGGTGATCGAGCCCAGTTCCTTTTCCCGCACGATGCCCAGCGCCGTCAACATGGCCGGAATGAATGCGAGGATCAGCGCCATGACCCCTGGGCCGATGGCGTTGACGCTGACCACGTCCTGGTTATAACGAAAGCGTGTCTCCAGCTTCGCGCTGGGTTGCCGGGAGGGCGCGCGACTGCTGGATTCAGCCAGTTGCTCAAGGTTGCCCTGGTGCACCGCCTGGACGTAGTTGCGACTGGTCTCGGCCCGAAACGGTATGCCGCCATCCAACCAGGCGCCCACTGTCGGTTGGCGGCCGGCGTAGAGGTCTCGACCGAAGCCGGGGGGGATTTCCAGGGCCAGCTTGATCTCCGAGCGCTGCAAGCGTCGGTGTAGCTCCTTTGCATCGCGGATGATCGGTCGTTCTTCGAAGTAGCGCGAGCTGCGGAACGCCTCCAGGTAGGCACGGCTTTGCGGGCTCTGATCCTGGTCATACACGGCGAAGGCCAGTTTCTCCACGTCGAGGGAAATACCGAAGCCGAAGACCACCATCATGAACAATGCCCCCAGCAGGGCGAATGCCATCCGCACTTTGTCGCGCAGCAACTCCTTGCCCTCCCGGCTGGCGACGGCCCACAGGCGACCGAGGCTCAGGCCGCGCCGGTCCCGGGGCGCGCCGGCGTTCTCAAGGGTCACTGGGGCGGCGTCTTGCTGCGTTTCGCCCTGGGCGTTTTCCAGGCAGGTGACGAACGCGGCTTCCAGCGTCTGACCGCTGAACTGCGCTTGCAAGGCCGCTGGCGTGTTGCAGGCCAGGACCTTGCCGGCGTGCATCAGCGAAATGCGATCGCAGCGCTGGGCCTCGTTCATGAAGTGCGTGGAAAGAAAAATCGTCACACCTTGCTCGCGAGACAACTCGATCAACAGTCGCCAGAAATCATCCCGCGCGGCCGGATCGACGCCTGAGGTCGGCTCGTCGAGGATCAGTACTTCCGGGCGATGCAAAACCGCCACCGCCAGGGACAGGCGCTGCCGCAGGCCCAGTGGTAGCGCCCCGGACGTTTGGTCCGCCAGTTCCTGGAGATTGAAGCGCTGGATAAGCTCATCGATGCGCTGGCGGCTGTCTGTAGTGGGCAGATCGAACAGCTTGGCGTGCAGCTCCAGGTTTTGGCGCACGCTCAATTCGCCGTAGAGCGAAAAGCTCTGGGACATGAAACCCACCCGCTTGCGGGTGGCGAGGTCCTTGGCGTTGACCGGGTTGCCCAGCAGCCGGGCACTGCCTTCGCTGGCGGGGATCAGTCCGGTCAGCACCTTCATGGTGGTGGTCTTGCCGCAACCGTTGGAACCCAGGAAGCCAAAGATTTCACCGCGACCAATCGCGAAGCTGACGTTATCGACGGCGGTGAAATCGCCGAAGCGCAAGGTGAGATCGTGGGCTTGGATGGCAATGTCGGTAGTGTTGGCGGTCCTGGGGGGGATCACCAGCGGTTCGGCGTCATGGCCGCTGCCGCCCTGGAAGTGGGTGAAGGCCGAATCGAGCTTGCCGTCCGGGGTGACCTTGGCCAGCTCCGCACTCAAGCCCTTGGCGATCAAGCGACCGTTGTCGAGCATCAGGCAGTGCTCGAATTGCTCGGCCTCTTCCATGTATGCCGTGGCGACCAGCAGGGTCAGTTGCGGTCTTTGCCGGCGCACGCTCTCTATCAGTTCCCAGAAGCGTCGCCGGGACAGCGGGTCCACGCCCGTGGTGGGTTCGTCGAGAATCAGCAGGTCCGGTTCATGGATCAGCGCACAACACAGGCCGAGCTTTTGTTTCATGCCGCCGGACAGTTTGCCTGCCGGACGGTCGGCAAAACGCTGCAGATCGGTGGCCAGCAGCAAGGTCCCCATGCGTTGTTCGCATTCTGCTCGCGATAGCCCGAACAATGTGCCGAAGAACCGAATGTTCTCGCCTATCGACAGGTCCGGGTAAAGGTTGCCCCCCAACCCTTGGGGCATGAAGGCAATGCGTCGGTAGAGAGTCTTGCGATGGCGTCGATCGTCAATCGAGGCGCCGAGCACATCCAGTTGGCCATGCTGGAGCTTCTTCACCCCGGCAATCAGCCCCAGCAGGCTCGATTTGCCGGCACCGTCCGGGCCGATCAGGCCACAGCGAGTGCCGGCGGGCAGGCTGAAGGCGATTTCGCTCAGCGCCACATGCTGGCCGTAGCGATGTTCGAGACCCGAGGCGTGCAATGCCTCGCCGGCGGTGGCGCTCATTGCAAGTTGGCCGGCCAGTCAATGGGCGCCGTGCGCACGTAACCGGCCCCGGGCATACCCGGTTTTGCCTGGGGCACTTCGCCGGGACGGGTCAGGTGCACTTTGACGCGGAACACCAGTTTCTGGCGCTCATCACGGGTTTCGACTTCCTTGGGGGTGAACTGGGATTTGGCCGCGACGAAGCTGACTTTGGCCGGTAGCGGCCGCTCGGGCAAGGCGTCGAGCAACAGTCGCGCTTCATCGCCCACCGCCAGTTTCCCGGCCACCGACGCCGGCAGGTAGAGGTTCATGTACTGGTCGCTCGGATCGATCATCAGCAATACTCGACCGCCGGCGCCGAGCACTTCACCTGGCTCGGCCAGGCGCAACTGGATCACGCCGTCGAGGGGGGCCCGCAAGGTGCTGTCATCTATTTCGCTGGTGAGCTGGGCCACCTGGGCCAGGGTCGCGCCGATGGCCGCATTCGCCGCCGATACCTGGGCCCGGGCGGCGTTGACCGCCGCGTTGGCGGTGTCGACGCGGGCTTGTTGCTGGTCGAGGATCTGGCCGCTGGCGTAACCGCGCTTGAACAGTTCCTGGGTCCGCTTGAGTTCTTGATGGGCGAGCAATTGTTCGCTCTGGCGCAGTTGCACGTTGGCTTCGGTGGCGGCGAGGTTCTGCCGGGCCCGGGTGACTTCGGCTTCGGCCTGGTTGCGCTGGGCCTCCAGGGTGCGGGTGTCCATGCGCGCCAGCACTTGGCCCTTGATGACGTTGTCGCCTTCGTCGACCTGAACGTCGGCCAGGCGCCCGGGTGTCTTGCTGGCGATCTGGACTTCGGTGGCCTCAAGGCGGCCATTGCCCATGCTCAAGCCTTCCGGGAGGCGATCCTGGCGTGACTTCCAATAGCCAAATCCACCGGCGGCCAGCAACAGAGCCATCAAGGCGAAGGCAAAAAAGCGAGAGGTACGATGGTTCGTCGACATGTCCGGCATCCTGCGGCTGTAGCATCGAAGTCTGCAGGATCAGCGACCGACCCCGCTTGATGTCCATCAACTCATCGGCGATCAGCGCAGCGCAATCACCGCTGCCCATTGTTCGGCCGTGACGGGCATCACCGACAGCCGTGAGCCTTTCTGCACCAGCGGCATTTCAGCCAGGGCGGTCTGTTGCTTGAGGTAGTCGAGCTTCAGCACGCGGGGGAATGTTTCGACGTGGGCCACGTCGATCGCGGTCCAGGGGTTTTTATCCGGCCCGGCCTTGGGGTCGAAGTAATGGCTGTCGGGTTCCAGCGCTGTTGGGTCAGGGTAGGCCGCGCGGACGATTCGGCCGATCCCGGCAATGCCTGGCTCCGGGCAACTGGAGTGGTAGAAAAAGAACGCATCGCCCACCGCCATGGCCCGCAAGAAATTGCGCGCCTGGTAGTTGCGCACCCCATCCCATCGCGCCTGGTCGAGCTTCTGCAGATCCTGGATGGACAATTCGTCGGGCTCGGATTTCATCAGCCAATAGGCCATGATTTCTACTCCTGGGCGGTAATGATAAAAAAAGTTCAGCGATCTTATGACAAACCGACAGTCGGTTGACGCCAGCATTTGCGTGTTGCTGAAGGTTGCCGCAAAATGCCGGCCTTCCAAGCTTTACGCTGCTGCACGGCCAATAAGAAAACCGCTGCTGTCATCGTGTGTGATATGCCTTGAGGGGGGCAATCGATGAAACGCAAACCGGATTTGTTGTGGATCTTGGTCATTCTGTTCGGCCTGGGGGTCGTTACCACGGGATACGCCCAGAGTCTGTGGGCCAGCAAGACCGATACACCGATGGAAATCACCCAGCCCGCGCCTTCGCTCAAACGCTGAGCCGGTCTAGCGGACGCCGCTGTTTCCCTGCGGCGTCTACCCCGCGATATACCAATGCCGGTCGCTGACCGTTCCCTGCAGCGGCACGTCCCAGCTCGCCTGCGCCAACCGTTCGACTTTCTGACATTCATGGGCCAGTCCCAGCAGTGTCGGCTTGCGCCATTGCTTGCGTCGCGCCAGATACGCCAGGCTGCGGTCATAAAAGCCACCGCCCATGCCCAGCCGACCTCCCGCATCGTCAAACCCCACCAGCGGCAATAGCACCAGGTCCAGAGTCCAGACCTTGCGTTGCCGGGCGATGTTCATCCGCGGCTCCAGAATACGAAAACGATTGGGCCGCAGCTTTTCGCCGGGGCGGATGCGCTGGAACACCATCTTGGTCTGCGGCCATGGGCTCAGTACCGGCAGATAAGTGGCCTTGCCCCGGCGCTGAGCGGCGCGCAGCAACAGGCGCGGGTCGATCTCGCCATCGTTGGGCAGGTACAGGGCGATGTGTCTTGCCCGGCGAAACAGCGGGTGCTGGGCCAGTTGCCTATAGAGCCCGCGAGCGGCTTCACGCTGCTGGGCAGGTGTCAGGGCGCGACGAGCCTGGCGTAGCAGGCGGCGGAGTTGCGGGCGCGGCAGCAGCGCGGGTTCGGTCATATCGATATTTCACGCAATCGGAGGCGACAGCACAGCGTAACCGCAAAACAGCGCGCTCAGAAATGCCTGCGCCAGACACAACAATGCCAGTCTTGATGACTGGCATTGTGAGAATCAGGCTCCCCGGATGAACCGCTGTCGGCTTAGCCCTTGAACCCGAAAGTTCAAGGTGGAAGTTGCAGGGGGCGTTAAGGCTTTCCGTCAAGCGGACATGCACACCGGCCCCAACGTGCAACTCCCGTGGTTGTGCGTATCGGCTCAGGGACATCACCAACTGGCAAGCACCCCAGGGAGTGACGCAAGTATACCCCAGGCAGCCTCGCGAATCAGCCCTTGCTGACGTCCGGGTCGGTGGCCAGTACCAGATCCACCCGATCGAGCAGGTCGCGCACCTGTTCACGGGTCGAGCCGCTGACTTGCACGTCCGGCGTATCCTGGCGGTGCAACAGCTCGTGGGTGATGTTCAAGGCAGCCATTACAGCAATGCGGTCGGCGCCGATGACTTTGCCGCTGCTGCGGATCTCGCGCATCTTGCCGTCCAGGTAACGGGCGGCGCTTACCAGGTTGCTGCGCTCTTCCTGGGGACAGATGATCGAATATTCTTTATCGAGGATCTGCACGGTTACGCTATTGCTTGAACTCATGAGTCTTGCTCCAGGGCCTTGAGGCGCGAAATCATCGATTCGACCTTACGCCGGGCGATTTCGTTTTTTTCAATGAGGTGCGCGCGTTCCTCGCGCCAGGTCTTTTCCTGAGCTAATAGGAGTCCGTTTTGGCTCTTAAGTTGCTCGACCCGCTCAATTAGCAATTCGAGTCTGGCCATCAGCGCTTGCAGGTCGGTGTCTTCCATTGTGTCCACTGAAGATTGTGTCTGATGGGGATAGGGTCGCACAGCCTCTGATAGTCTTGGCGAGTCTGTCGATGTAGGATACAAGGCCTCCATTCTAGACATAGCGCCGTCTGGCGCCTAGCTGCCCATGCCCATTCAGAATTCCCCGTATCAAGCGTTTGCCACCCTGCTGAGCACCAGCGGTCATCCTGTCTCGCCTGCTGAACTGCATGGCCTGTTGCTTGGGCGCAGTTGCGCCGGCGCCGGCTTCGATGCCGACGGCTGGCTGGCTGACGCCGCCGAGTTGCTGGAAGGCGAGCCGGCGGACAACGTGCGCAATGCGCTCATCGGCCTGCAGGAAATGGTCAAGGGTGAGTTGACCAGCGATGACATGACCGTCGTCCTGCTGCTGCCTACCGATGACGCTCCGCTGGCCGAACGCGCCGCAGCGCTGGGCCAGTGGTGCCAGGGCTTCCTCGCCGGCTTCGGCCTGACCCGCCGCGAATATGCGTTGAGTGACGAGGCCAAGGAAGTATTGCAAGACCTGGCGGCGATCTCTCAGGTCCAGGACGCCCTGGAAGAATCCGATGACGGTGAAAGCGACTACATGGAAGTGATGGAGTACCTGCGGGTCGCGCCATTGCTGCTGTTCACCGAAACCAAGAAAACCGCTGAACCGGCCGCCAAGCCGTCCTTGCACTGATTGCTTGAAAGGGAACACCGTCTGCCCATGATTCATATCCCGAAATCGGAATACAGCCGTCGCCGCAAGGCCCTGATGGCGCAGATGGAACCCAACAGCATCGCAATCCTGCCCGCCGCCGCCGTTGCCATCCGCAACCGCGACGTCGAGCACGTTTACCGCCAGGACAGCGACTTTCAATACCTCAGCGGCTTCCCCGAGCCGCAAGCGGTGATCGTGCTGATGCCCGGCCGGGCCCATGGCGAATACATCCTGTTCTGCCGCGAACGCAACGCCGAGCGGGAGTTGTGGGATGGCCTGCGAGCCGGCCAGGAAGGGGCGATGCGTGACTATGGCGCCGACGATGCATTTCCCATCACCGACATCGACGACATCCTGCCGGGCCTGATCGAGGGCCGTGACCGGGTGTATTCGGCCATGGGCAGCAACCCGGAATTCGATCGGCACCTGATGGAGTGGATCAACGTGATTCGCTCCAAGGCCCATCTCGGTGCCCAGCCGCCGAACGAATTCGTTGCCCTGGATCATCTGCTGCACGACATGCGCCTGTATAAATCGGCGGCAGAGGTGAAGGTGATGCGCGAAGCGGCGCGGATTTCCGCCCAGGCGCACATCCGGGCCATGCAGGCCGCGCGCACGGGGTTGTACGAATACAGCCTGGAGGCCGAGCTGGATTATGAGTTCCGCAAGGGCGGGGCGAAAATGCCGGCCTACGGGTCGATCGTCGCGGCGGGTCGCAACAGCTGCATCCTGCATTACCAGCAGAACGACGCACTGCTCAAGGACGGCGACCTGGTATTGATCGACGCCGGTTGTGAAATCGACTGCTACGCCAGTGATATCACCCGTACCTGGCCAGTCAGCGGCAAGTTTTCGCCCGAGCAGAAGGCGATCTACGAAGTGGTGCTGGCCGCCCAGGAAGCGGCGTTCGCCGAAATTGCGCCGGACAAACACTGGAACCAGGCCCACGAAGCAACAGTGCGAGTCATTACCGAAGGGCTGGTGCGCCTGGGCCTGCTGGAGGGCGAAGTGGACGAGTTGATCGCCAGCGAAGCCCACAGGGCCTTCTACATGCACCGCGCCGGCCACTGGCTGGGCATGGACGTGCACGACGTTGGCGAGTACCGGGTCGGCGGCGAATGGCGGGTACTGGAAGTCGGTATGACGTTGACCGTGGAGCCGGGCATCTACATCGCCCCGAACAACCGCAACGTAGCGAAAAAATGGCGCGGCATTGGCGTGCGCATCGAGGATGACGTGGTAGTGACCAAAACCGGTTGTGAAATCCTGAGTCACGGCGTACCCAAGACGGTCGCCGAAATCGAGGCCCTGATGGCCGCCGCCCGGGCTGATGCGGCATGAGCCGGGTCAATCTGGCGATCGTCGGCGGTGGCCTGGTAGGCGCGAGCCTGGCCCTGGCCCTGCAAGCCGGCGCCAAGGCCCGGGGTTGGAAGATCATGCTGATCGAACCCTTCGCCCCCGGCGATGCCTGGCAGCCGAGCTACGATGCCCGTTCCTCGGCCTTGTCGTTCGGGTCCCGGCAGATTTATCAACGCCTGGGTATCTGGCAGGAAGTTTCTCGTCGCGCCGAGCCGATCAAGCAGATCCACGTGTCTGATCGCGGGCGATTTTCCACGGCGCGGTTGTCGGCCATGGAAGAAGGGGTGCCGGCCCTGGGGTATGTGGTGGAAAACGCCTGGCTCGGCCAGTGCCTGTGGCAAGGGCTGGACACCGAAGTGGTCAGTTGGCACTGTCCGGCACAAGTCACCCGGATGGAGCCCATGGTCGGCGGCTATCGCCTGACGCTCGATGACGAAACCACCTTGGAATGCGACCTTGCCGTGCTGGCTGACGGTGGTCGTTCCAGCCTGCGCGAACAGCTGGGTATTGGCGTGCGCAATCGACCTTATGGGCAGAGCGCGCTGATTGCCAACATCACACCCGGCGAAGCCCACAACGGCATGGCCTTCGAGCGCTTCACCGACGACGGCCCGATGGCCTTGTTGCCGCTGCCGGAGAACCGTTGCGCGCTGGTCTGGACCCGTCAGGGCATGGATGCGCAACGTCTGGCGGCCCTGGATGAGCGCAGCTTTCTCAGCGAATTGCAGGGCGTGTTCGGTTATCGCCTGGGCACCCTGAAACAGGTTGGCGCTCGGCATCTTTATCCGTTGGCGCTGGTGGAAGCCGAAGAACAGGTCCGCCCGCATCTGGCGATCCTGGGCAACGCGGCCCACAGTCTGCATCCGATTGCCGGCCAGGGGTTCAATCTGTCCCTGCGCGATGCCCAGGCCCTGGCCGACGCCTTGCTCGACAGCGACAGCGCGCCGGGGGATTTCGCCGTGCTGCAAGCCTATCGCGAGCGTCAGCGGATGGATCAGACGCTGACCGTCGGGTTTTCCGACCAGGTTACGCGGCTGTTCAGCAGCAACCTGCCGCTGGTGTCCCTGGGCCGCAACCTTGGCCTGCTGGGGCTCGACCTGCTGCCTCCGGCCAAGCGCTGGTTCGCCCGCCAGGCCATGGGGTTGGGGACGCGTCCCGATGCGTGAGGCTTGGTTCGATCATTTTTCTCATGGGCGACTCATGTCGCCAGCACAACAGGCTTAAAGCATGGAATTGCGTGCAGATCTGCTGATTGTCGGCGCCGGAATGGTCGGCAGCGCCCTGGCGCTGGCGTTGCAGGGTAGTGGCCTGCAAGTGCTGTTGCTCGACGGCAGCCCGATGAGCGTCAAACCCTTCGATCCCCAGGCTGCCTTCGAACCCCGGGTCAGTGCATTGTCGGCGGCGAGCCAGCGGATCCTTGATCGTCTTGGGGTCTGGGACGGCATTATCGCCCGGCGCGCCAGTCCTTATACCAACATGCACGTCTGGGATGGCAGCGGCACCGGGCAGATCCATTTCTCGGCGGCCAGCCTGCATGCCGAGGTCCTGGGGCACATCGTCGAAAACCGCGTCGTGCAGGATGCCCTGCTGGACCGCCTGCATGACTGTGATCTGGGCCTGCTGGCCAACGCGCGGCTTGAGCAGATGCGCCGCTCCGGCGATGACTGGTTGCTGACCCTGGCCGATGGCCGCACCCTGCGGGCACCGCTGGTGATCGCCGCCGACGGTGCGAACTCCGCCGTGCGTCGCTTGACGGGGGTTGCCACCCGGGAATGGGATTACCTGCACCACGCCATCGTAACCAGTGTGCGCAGCGCCCGGCCTCATCGGATGACCGCATGGCAGCGCTTCACCGATAACGGTCCCTTGGCATTCCTGCCACTGGAGCGCGACGGCCTGCACGACTGGTGCTCGATCGTCTGGTCCACCACCCCTGGCGAGGCTCAGCGGTTGATGGCGCTTGAGGAAGCGGATTTCTGCAACGAGCTGGAGCGGGCCTTCGAGGGGCAACTGGGGACGGTGCTGAGCGCCGATTCGCGCTTGTGCGTACCGCTGCGCCAGCGCCATGCCAAGCGCTACGTGGCCGAAGGGCTGGCGCTGATCGGCGATGCGGCCCACACCATCCATCCGCTGGCCGGACAGGGGGTGAACCTGGGTTTCCTGGATGCCGCCGTCCTGGCCGAAGTGCTGTTGCAGGCGGCCGGACGCGGTGAACGGCTGGCGGACGTGAAGGTACTGAGCCGCTACGAACGCCGACGCATGCCCCATAACCTGGCGCTGATGGCCGCGATGGAAGGGTTTGAGCGGCTGTTCCAGGCCGATCCGTTGCCGGTGCGTTGGCTGCGTAATACCGGGCTGAAACTGGTGGACGGTCTGCCCGAGGCCAAGGCGTTGTTCGTACGTGAGGCGTTGGGGTTGACCGGGGATTTGCCGGATTTGGCCAAGGTCTGAGAGATGCGTTGGGGCTTATGGCCCTATCGCGGGCAAGCCTTGCTCCCACAAGCTCTTGCTTCCACAGGGGCAATGTGGGACGGAGCTTTTGTGGGAGCACGGCTTGCCCGCGATGGCGGACGCAAAAACACAGCACCTCTCATAGTTGCAACATTTTGAAACGTGTCTGGACACTGTTCGATTGAGAAGGCAAATGTGAGTCCTTATCATTCGCGCACTTATAACAATCGAGAGACCGCTCCCATGTTGGCACCCAAGCGTCTGCTGTCCGTCCTCGCCTTGACCCTGATCAGCGCTACCGCCGCCCAGGCTGCCGATGAGGTAGTGGTCTACTCCTCGCGTATCGATGAGCTGATCAAGCCGGTTTTCGATGCCTACACCAAAAAGACGGGCGTCTCGGTGAAGTTCATCACCGACAAGGAAGCGCCATTGATGCAGCGGATCAAGGCCGAGGGTGAAAACGCCACCGCCGACCTGCTGTTGACCGTCGATGCCGGCAACCTCTGGCAGGCCGAGCAGATGGGGATTCTCCAACCGTTCACTTCCAAGGTGATCGACGCCAACATCCCGGCCCAATACCGCGCGTCTTCCCACGCCTGGACCGGCCTGAGCCTGCGGGCGCGGACCATTGTCTACTCCACCGACCGGGTCAAACCGAGCGAACTGACCACCTATGAAGCCCTGGCGGGTAAAGAGTGGGAAGGCCGCCTGTGCCTGCGCACTTCGAAGAAGGTCTACAACCAGTCCCTGACCGCCACCCTGATCGAAACCCACGGCGCGGAAAAAACCGAAGAAATCATCAAGGGCTGGGTCAAGAACCTGTCCACCGATGTGTTCTCCGATGACACGGCACTGCTTGAAGCCATCAATGCCGGGCAGTGCGACGTCGGTATCGTCAACACTTACTACTTCGGTCGCCTGCACCAGCAGAAGCCGGACCTGAAGGTCAAGCTGTTCTGGCCGAACCAGGCCGACCGTGGCGTGCACATCAATCTCTCGGGCATCGGCCTGACCAAGTACGCACCGCACCCGGAAGCCGCGAAGAAACTGGTGGAGTGGATGACCACGCCTGAAGCCCAGAACATCTTTGCCGACGTGAACCAGGAGTTCCCGGCCAATCCGAACGTGGAGCCTTCCAAGGAAGTCGCCGCCTGGGGCAAGTTCAAGGCTGACACCCTGCCGGTTGAAGTGGCGGGTAAACGCCAGGCCGAAGCTATCCGCTTGATGGATCGCGCTGGCTGGAACTAAAAAAGCACTCAAGATCGCAGCCTGCGACAGCTTCTACAGGGGATCGCGTTCCAATGTAGAAGGTGGCGCAGGCTGCGATCTTTTTTTTGCGGTTTAATAGGCGTTTGCTGACTGCCCCGAGATTCCCCCTTGACCCACCCCGTCCAACGCCGCTGGTACCCTCTGGTTTTTGCTATCGCCGCGCTGGTGCTGTTGCCCTTGAGCGTCCTGCTGCTGTCCTGGCAAAACATCGATCAGCAAATCTGGTCCCACCTGTGGGATACCCAGATGCCACGCTTGTTGGGCAACACCCTGACGCTGATTGTCGGTGTGGGTGTCGGTGTAACGTTGCTGGGCGTCAGCCTTGCCTGGCTCACCAGCCTGTGTGAGTTCCCCGGGCGACGCTGGCTCGACTGGGCGTTAATGTTGCCGTTTGCGATTCCGGCCTACGTGCTGGCGTTTGTCTTCGTGGGCCTGCTGGACTTTGCCGGTCCAGTGCAGACATTGATGCGCGAATGGTTCGGCAGCAACCTGCGCCTGCCCCGGGTACGCTCCACCGGCGGAGTGATCCTGGTGCTGGTCCTGGTCTTTTACCCTTACGTTTATTTGCTGGCGCGAAGTGCGTTCCTGGCCCAAGGCAAGGGATTGATGGAAGCGGCCCGGGTGCTCGGGCAGTCGCCGTGGCAGGCGTTCTGGCGAGTGGCGTTGCCGGTGGCCCGACCGGCCATTGGTGCCGGCGTGGCGCTGGCGTTGATGGAAACCCTGGCGGATTTCGGCGCGGTGTCGGTGTTCAACTTCGACACCTTCACCACGGCCATCTACAAAACCTGGTACGGCTTCTTCAGCCTCTCCAGCGCCGCGCAACTGGCCAGCCTGTTGCTGCTGGCGGTGATGCTGGTGCTTTACGGCGAACGCCGCGCCCGAGGCGCCCAGCGGGCGAGCAACGAGCGACCCCGGGTCAAGGCGCTTTATCACTTGCGCGGTCTCAAGGCGGTGGCGGCCAGCGGCTGGTGCGCCCTGGTGTTTGCCTGCGCATTTGTTATTCCGATGCTGCAACTGCTGGTGTGGTTCTGGCAGCGTGGCCGGTTCGATCTGGATGAGCGTTATGCCGGGCTGATCGTCCATACCCTCTATCTGGGTGGGCTGGCGGCACTGGTCACCGTTTGCGTCGCCTTGCTGTTGGCCTTCGCTCGGCGTCTGGCGCCGACCCGTCCCATTCGCGCCGGTGTTGGCCTGGCGAACCTGGGCTACGCCTTGCCCGGTTCGGTGCTGGCGGTATCGATCATGCTTGCCTTCAGCTATCTGGACCGCGAACTGGTCATCCCCCTGTCAACGCTACTTGGCGGTGCCGGCAAACCGTTGCTGTTGGGCAGCCTGTCGGCCCTGCTGCTGGCCTATCTGGTGCGCTTTTTGGCCGTGGCCTACGGTCCACTGGAAAGCAGCCTCGCGCGAATCCGTCCTTCTTTGCCTGAGGCAGCACGCAGCCTTGGGGTCAGTGGGCCGCGACTGTTTTTCAAAGTGTATCTGCCGTTGCTGTTGCCGGGCACCTTGAGTGCGGCGTTGCTGGTGTTCGTCGATGTGCTCAAGGAAATGCCCGCGACCCTGCTGATGCGCCCGTTTGGCTGGGACACGCTGGCGGTGCGGATCTTTGAAATGACCAGTGAAGGGGAGTGGGCCCGGGCCGCGTTACCGGCGCTGACCCTGGTGCTGGTGGGGTTGTTGCCGGTCATCGGATTGATACGACGCTCGGCCCATCGAAACAGCTAGGTGTCAGTCCTACATCATGCGGCTACAATGCGCGGCATTCGGTGCGGTCCGTCTGTCGGACCGGGCAACTGATAGCGTCTGAAAACGTTTTTGGCGTTCACGCTGTGCAGTGCTCGTCCGCACCTTCGCCAATCCCGGAAGGAGACACCCATGGGACAGCGTACGCCTCTGTATGACCTTCATCTCGCCCTCGGCGCGAAGATGGTCGATTTTGGCGGTTGGGATATGCCTTTGCATTACGGCTCGCAGGTTGAGGAGCACCATCAGGTGCGTCGCGACTGCGGTGTGTTCGATGTATCCCACATGACCGTTATCGATGTCGCCGGTCCCCAGGCCAAGGTCTGGTTGCAGCGCTTGCTGGCCAACGATGTCGATCGCTTGCAGGACACGGGACGTGCCTTGTACAGCACCATGCTTAACGAGCGCGGCGGCATAGTCGACGACATGATCATTTATCGGGTCGAGCACGGCTATCGGCTGGTCTTCAACGCCTCGACCCGCGATCAGGACCTGGCCTGGATGCAGGCACAGCTTGGTGAATACGATGTGCACCTGCTTGAACGCCCCGAACTGGCAATGCTGGCGATCCAGGGCCCCCAGGCCCGGCACAAGATTGCCGAACTGGTTTCGCAATCGCGCGGCCAACTGATCCAGCAACTCAAGCCTTTCGAAGGCCGTGCCGACGGTGACTGGTTCATCGCCCGTACCGGCTACACTGGCGAAGATGGCCTGGAAATCGTCCTGCCTGCCCACGAAGCCCCGAGTTTTTTCAATGATCTGGTGGGCGCCGGCATTTCTCCCATCGGCCTTGGCGCTCGCGATACCTTGCGCCTGGAAGCTGGCATGAACCTGTATGGCCAGGACATCCACCAGGACGTTTCTCCGCTGGCCTCGAACATGGCCTGGAGCATCGCCTGGGAACCGGCGAGCCGTCAGTTCATCGGGCGCAGTGCTCTGGAAGCCGAGCTGGCCGGCGGTGTACAGCAAAAACTGGTGGGCCTGGTGCTGGAAGAACGCGGCGTTCTGCGCGCTCATCAGGTGGTCCGCATCGCCGATGTTGGCGAAGGGGAGATCACCAGTGGTAGTTTTTCTCCTACGCTTAGCAAGTCAATTGCCTTGGCACGCGTTCCGATGGCCACCGCCGATCGTGCCGAGGTAGAAATTCGTGGTAAGTGGTACCCGGTACGAGTGGTCAAGCCGACCTTCGTCCGCCATGGCAAAACCCTGATCTAACCTTTTGCGGCGGGCCGCTGGCCGCTGACACTTCTCTTGAGGACACAGAGTATGAGTTTTATCCCTACCGATTTGCATTTTGCCGAAAGCCACGAGTGGGCGCGCCTGGAAGCTGACGGTACCGTCACCGTGGGCATCAGCGATCATGCGCAGGAAGCTCTGGGTGATGTGGTGTTTGTCGAACTGACCGAGGTCGGTAAGGTTTATTCCGCGGGTGACCAGGCCGGTGTGGTGGAGTCGGTAAAAGCCGCTTCCGACATCTACTCGCCGATCAGTGGCGAAGTGATCGCAATCAACGAAGACGTGGGCGGTTCACCGGAACTGCTGAACTCCGATCCCTACGGTGCATGGATCTTCAAGCTCAAGCCAAGCGACAAGGCCGAGCTGGACAAGCTGCTTGATGCAGCAGGCTACAAGGCCGCTATCGGCGAATAAGCAACAAACCTGTGGGAGCGAGCCTGCTCGCGATGGCTGTGGGTCAGTCAATATGGTTGCCACTGATCCACCGCCATCGCGAGCAGGCTCGCTCCCACAGGTTTTAAGTGCCTTGGAGAGAATTGCCAGGCAAAAAAATGCCGCTCAATCGAGCGGCATTTTTTATCGGTCTGGAATCAGTCCTGGGCGACGGCGTTTTTCGCCAGGATCGCGTTGGCCAGCTCCATGTCGGTGGCCTGCAAGCCCGGGTTGTCGGCACGGACTTTCTGCATCGCAGCTTCCAGGTATGGACCACGGATACCGCCGTCGCTGGCAACGAAGCTGCCGGCGTCGTCCTGAGCGGCGACGATCAGCTTGTTATCCTTGAAAGTCAGGTAGGTGGAACCGGTGGTTGCACCGGACGAGATGACGTTACGCCAAAACGTGTCGGCCATTGCCGAGCCGACAGGAAGAGCAAGCAAGGCCAAGGTCGCGACAGCAAGTTTGAGACGCATGATAGGTGACTCCACTGGGTTAACTATGACTTTGGATAACCAACTCCTCGATTGAGTTCCATGACGTCTCAGTCAGCCCGTTCTACCAGCAGCACCGCGCCTTCCTGTGCCACCACCCTGACCCGCGTGCCCACGGGCGACTCGGGCCCCTTGGCCAGCCAGACACTGTCCGCCACCTTGATCTTGCCGCGTCCATCGATAATCGCTTCATGAATCTGAAAGACCTTGCCGATCAGTTCCTGCCCGCGCAGGTTCAGGAGTGGTTGATCGCTTTGGCGTACTGCGCTGCGCTGGCGTCGCCACCAGTACAGTGCTGTCGCGATGGCGAAAAGGCCGAACAACAGGAACTGCATTTCCCACGGCATCTGCGGCAGGATGAACGTGAGCACGCCGACCGCGGCGGCGGCTATGCCGATCCACAGTAGGTAGCCGCCGGCGCCAAACACTTCGAGGATCAGCAGGATGACGCCCAGCGCCAGCCAGTCCCAGTACGATAGTTGTTGCAGGAACACCCACATATTGGCGCCTCAGGCTTTCTTGCTGTCGAAGGTGGCCTTGACGATCTCACCGATGCCACCAACCGCTCCGATGACCTGACTGGCTTCCAGCGGCATCAGGATCACTTTGCTGTTGTTGGCCGACGCCAGGCGGCCCAGCGCATCAATGTATTTTTGCGCGACGAAGTAGTTCACGGCCTGGACGTTGCCGTCTGCGATTGCCTGGGATACCACCTGGGTGGCCAGCGCTTCGGCTTGCGCTTGACGCTCGCGGGCCTCGGACTCCAGGAACGCGGCCTGGCGGCTGCCCTCTGCCTCGAGGATTTGCGCCTGCTTCTTGCCCTCTGCGGTGAGAATCGCCGACGCTCGCAAGCCCTCGGCTTCCAGGATTTGGGCACGCTTGATGCGTTCGGCTTTCATCTGCCCTGACATGGCGGCCATCAGGTCGGCCGGTGGGCTGATGTCCTTGATCTCGATCCGGGTGATCTTGATGCCCCACGGTGCTGTAGCTTCATCGACAGTGCGCAGCAGTTTTTCATTGATGCCATCACGCTGGCTCAGCATCGCGTCCAGCTCCATGGACCCCAACACGGTGCGGATATTGGTTTGCAGCAGATTGCGGATCGCGTGCTCGAGGTTGTTGACCTCGTACGCAGCCTGGGCGGTATTGACCACTTGGAAGAAGCACACTGCGTCGATCTGTACCGTGGCGTTGTCGGCGGTAATGACTTCCTGAGGTGGGATGTCCAGTACGCTTTCCATGACATTGATCTTGCGGCCGATGCGATCCATCACTGGGATGATGATGTTCAAGCCGGGCTTGAGGGTGTTGGTGTAGCGGCCGAACCGCTCGACAGTCCATTGGTAGCCCTGGGGCACGACCTTGAAGCCCATGAATAGGATGGCGACCACGAGGCCGATAAAAAGTAAAAGTACGCTACCGATCTGCATGACTGTTCCCTGTTCTGATTGAAAATGACTTGCGCGCCCTGAGTGTAGGGCAAACGGCCATTGTCATCACTCAGTGGGAGCAAAGCTTGCTCGCGATGCAGGCGCCATGCTTCCTTGGGAGACCGCGTCATTTTCATCGCGGGCAAGCCTTGCTCCCACAGCCTCTCCCCACAGCTACTTCTGCTCGCTCTGCGGGGTCACGCGCAGGACTTCCTCAACGGTCGTCAGCCCTGCGGCGACTTTTTGTGCGCCCGATAACCGCAAGCTGCGCATCCCTTCCTTGAATGCCTGGCGACGCACCGCCAGCAGGTCGGTGTCGGGGTGAATCAAGCCTTTGACGCTGTCGGTCAGTTGCATGATTTCGTAAACCCCGGCGCGGCCGCGATAGCCGGTGTCACGGCATTCCAGGCAGCCGACGGCCTGTTGGGCATTGGCCGGCAACGGGGCCTGCCAGGGGCGTGTCAGGGTCTGCCAATCGTCTTCATCCAGGGTCAGAGGGGCCTTGCAGTGCGGGCACAGCGTGCGTACCAGGCGCTGGGCCATGACGCCGAGCACCGTGGCCTTGATCAGGTAATGGGGCACGCCTAGCTCCAGCAAGCGACTGATGGCGCTCGGTGCATCGTTGGTGTGCAGGGTCGAGAGGACGAGGTGTCCGGTGAGCGCCGCCTGGATCGCCATTTCAGCGGTTTCCAGATCGCGGATCTCGCCGATCATGATGATGTCCGGGTCTTGCCGCATCAACGCACGCACGCCGGCGGCGAAGGTCAGGTCGATGTTGTGCTGCACCTGCATCTGGTTGAAGGACGCCTCGACCATTTCAATCGGGTCCTCGATGGTGCAAAGGTTTACCTCTGGCGTCGCCAGCTTCTTGAGGGTGGTGTAGAGGGTGGTGGTCTTGCCCGAACCGGTGGGGCCGGTCACCAGGATGATGCCGTTGGGCTGACGGGTCATGTCTTGCCAGCGGCGCAGGTCATCGGCGGAGAAGCCGAGCTGGTCGAAGTCCTTGAGCAGTACTTCGGGATCGAAGATCCGCATGACCATTTTTTCGCCAAACGCCGTGGGCAGCGTCGACAGGCGTAATTCCACTTCGCCACCGTCCGGAGTCTTGGTCTTGACCCGACCGTCCTGGGGCTTGCGCTTTTCCGCGACGTTCATCCGCCCCAGGCTCTTGAGGCGACTGATGATCGCCATCGTCACCTGCGGCGGGAACTGATAGACGGTGTGCAGCACCCCGTCGATGCGAAAGCGCACCGTGCCCTGCTCGCGACGCGGTTCGATGTGGATATCGCTGGCACGTTGCTGGAAGGCGTATTGGAACAGCCAGTCGACAATGTTGACGATATGGGCGTCGTTGGCGTCCGGCTCCTGATCGCTGGCGCCCAGGTTGAGCAGTTGTTCGAAGTTGCTCAGGTTGCTCGGTTGCTGGTCGACCGTAGTGGCGCCGCTGACCGATTTGGCCAGGCGATAGAACTCCACGCTCAGGCGCTGGATATCCACCGGGTTGGCAACGACCCTCTGGATCGGCAGCTTGAGTACATGGGTCAGGTCCGCTTCCCAACTGCTGACGTAAGGCTGGGCGCTGGCCACCGTGACCGCGTCGCGGTCCACAGCCACCGCGAGAATCTTGTGGCGCTGGGCAAAGGCGTAGGACATCAGCGGCGTGACGGCCGCCACGTTGATTTTCAGCGGGTCGATGCGCAGGTAGGGCTGGCCGGCCTGTTGCGACAGCCAGAGGGTCAGGCTTTCCAGGTCCAGGCGCTTGCCGGGGCGGCTGAGATCGTCCAGATGCTGGTTGGCGATGAACTCCAGTGGGTGCAGCTGGGCGCTGGCGCTATGGCGCCGGCGCGCATTGAGTGCGGTTTCGGCGCAGTCCTGGCTGATGAAGCCCTGGGCGACCAATTGGCGCAGCAGATCATTGAGGTCCAGCCAGCGGTCCTGAGTGGCGTGTTTGGTGGACATGCGGGTTCCTATTGGACAATTGCAGCAAAGCCGCGATACAGACGCTTCGGCGTCCTCGCTCGGTCTGCAAAAGAATAGTCCCGACACTATGGACCGTTGGGCCACTACCCGACCAATGCGTTTCGAATTCTTGCCGGCAGCCGTTCAGCCTGCCGCCTGGGCCGGCTCAAGGCGCGCACTGTCAGCGTCTTGCAGGTCCACGGAGCACACGCTGATCAGGTTACGTAATTTTTCAGCGAGCACTTGGGCACGGTGCCAGCTCAACCCGTCCATGAGGATCTCCATCGACAGCAGATCGTCGTCGCGTTCGACGTGGACCTGCCGGGGTGTCAGGCCTTGCAAGGCAAACAGATTCAGCGCCCGGCACAGCAGATCCGGTTCGGCTTCGGCCCGCAGATGGTAGTGGGCGCGACAATGGCGATTCTGGGCGTGCCAGACATCGGGTCGGTTGGAGGTGACGGCTTCGAGAGGGGGCATGGACGGTCTCCGGGGATGTGGAGAAATGTTTACATGCGCGACGGGGTATTTCTTATCTAATATGAATGATTATTCAGATCCGGTGAATCGTATGATTCTGGATTAAGCCTAGAAGAGGTTTATTTATGCACGGAGAGTTGGACGGCTACGACCGCAGGATCCTGGCGCTGCTCCAAGAGGATGCTTCGCTGTCCAGCGCGCAGATCGCCGAACAGGTGGGCTTGTCCCAATCACCCTGCTGGCGGCGGATTCAACGGATGAAGGAGGAGGGGATTATTCGCGGTCAGGTGACCTTGCTCGATCGCAAGAAAATCGGCCTCAACACGCAGATATTCGCCGAAATCAAACTCAACGCGCACGGACGTTCGAACTTCACCGAGTTCACCGAAGCCATTCGCGGCTTTCCCGAGGTGCTGGAATGCTACGTGCTGATGGGGTCGGTGGATTTCCTGCTGCGCATCGTCACGGCGGACATCGAGGCGTATGAACGCTTCTTCTTCGAAAAGCTGTCGATGGTGCCGGGGATCCAGGAAGTGAACTCGATTGTGGCGCTGTCGGAGATCAAATCGACGACGAGTTTGCCGGTGGTGCGCTGAGCTTGTTTTTGCGGTGTTTGTGCTGGCCCCCATCGCGAGCAGGCTCGCTCCCACATGGGATCTCTGTTCGCCGAAGATCCATTGTGGGAGCGAGCCTGCTCGCGATGGCGATGTTACAGGCGCAGCAAAGTCTTCCAGGCCCGATTCTGATAAACCGCGATCGCCTGTTGCTTGCGCGCTTCCAGGGCTTCTTCGGTAATCGGTTCGTTGGCCAGTTGCGCCAGTTTGTTCAGCTCACCGTAGAGGCGGTCCATCTCCGGGATTTCCAGCACATGGCGAGCGTGGTGCAGCCAGGCCTGGATGCGTTCAATGCGCGGCAGCTGTTCGGCCAGGTCTTCCGGCTGTTGCTGATAGCGTTGCAGTTGCAGCGACGAGGACTCTTCGCCCAGCAGGCGCGGCAGCCAGCTAGCCAGTTGGGCGGCACCCTGGCGATTGCCGCGGGTGTTGCGCTCGGCAGCCCAGCTGCGGGCCAGCAGCCAGCGTGAGGTGTTGAGGGAGAATTGGCCCCAGCGCGGGTCTTGCAGCTCTTCAAGGAACTGTTCCGGCGCGGCCTTGCGCACGTCTTCGTCATCCAGGCCGGCCTGGACCAACGGGCGCCAGTCTTCCAGCAGTGCGTCCAGGGCGACGCGCAAGTCATGCGTCGATTGGCGTGGTGCGGCCTGGCCGAGGCTGCTGAGCAGGGCGCGCAATTCGGCCAGGTTTTCCACCCAATCCTGCAGCAGGCGCCAGTGGCCGTTAAAACGATACTGTTCGGCCAGACGCTGGCTGCTGCCCAGCAAATGCCAGCTCAGCGCGGCAAAGGCATCATCGAGTGGCATCTCGCCGGTCAATTGCGGGGCCGGCAGACTCAGGGCATAGCTGTTCGCATCGTGCAGGCGATAACCACGCTCGGCCTTGCTGATATCACACGGCATCAAGGGCAGGGTCGCGGCCAGCTCGGCGGCCAGTTCCAGCAGGGCAGCGGGTTCACCTTCGCGCAATTCCAGCTCCAGCTCGCAGATTTCTTCCTTCTGCTTGCCGACCACGACGTGGCCCAGGTCCAGCGCGGCCTCGATGACCACTTTGCTTTTGCCGCGGCCCCAGGCGATTTCCGCGCGTTCACGCACGAAATCGGTGGTGAAGATGGCCTTGAGGGTTTTCTTGTCCAGTTCGGCCAACGCCTCTGGCCAGCATTCGCCATCGAGTTTCTTCAGGTCGAGCTTGGCTTTGGGCAGGTGCCAGTCGTACTCGTTGCGCTCGGACAGGCCGGCGATGCTCTGGCCGCGAGTCTTGAGGGTCTGGATCACCTCTTCGCCGTCGCGACGCAGGCGCAGGGCGACCTTGGCCCCAGCCAGGTCACGCTCTGGCGTGTCGAAATACTGGTTCATCAGTTCGTGGCGTTCCCAGCCGCTTTTGTTGCGTTTCTTGAGCAATGGGTGCTCGCGCAAGGCTGCCAGGGTCTCGCGGCTGACGCGGAGTTTGATTTCGGTTTCTTTCTGCATGGCCGGAAAATCCAGGGATCGGGTGCGCAGCCGGGGGAAGGTGTGGCTGCCAAGGCCGTGCAGTGTACAGGACTCATCCGTTCTACGCGCCGCGGCGGTTTATGGGAGTGTCCTGTCTCACCAATACTGTTCCTTTTTGGTGAGACAGGACACTCGCGCAAGATGGTTCTATGATGGACATCAATTTGTAAGTCCGGAGCCAGCGATGCCTTTGCCCACCCTGAAAGATCAGTTCGCTGCCCTGATCGCCGCGCCTTCGGTCAGTTGTACCCAACCTGGGCTGGACCAGTCCAACAGTGCCGTGATCGAGCTGCTGGCGGGTTGGCTCGCCGATCTGGGGTTCTCCTGCGATATCCAGCAGGTCAGCCCCGGCAAGTTCAATTTGCTGGCCAGTTTCGGCAGCGGTCCCGGAGGCCTGGTACTGGCCGGGCACAGCGACACGGTGCCGTTCGACGGCCAGTTGTGGCAGACCGATCCGCTGAAGCTCACCGAGGTCGATGGCCGTTGGGTTGGCCTGGGCAGTTGCGACATGAAGGGTTTTTTCGCCCTCGCCATCGAAGCGGTCAAGCCCTTGCTGGAGCAACCGTTCAAGCAGCCCTTGCTGATCCTGGCCACTTGCGACGAAGAAAGCTCCATGGCCGGCGCCCGTGCCCTGGCCGATGCCGGAAGGCCGTTGGGGCGTGCGGCGGTGATCGGCGAGCCGACCGGCCTCAAGCCGATTCGGATGCACAAAGGCATCATGATGGAGCGCATCGACATTCTCGGGCGCAGTGGTCATTCCTCCGACCCGAGCCTGGGTCACAGCGCCCTTGAAGCGATGCACGACGCTATGGGCGAGTTGCGTGGCCTGCGCCTGCAATGGCAGCGCGAATTTCGTAACCCGCAATTCACCGTGCCACAGCCAACCCTGAATTTCGGCTGCATCCACGGCGGCGACAACCCCAACCGGATTTGCGGCCAGTGCTCCATGGAGTTCGATCTGCGGCCATTGCCCGGCATGGACCCGAATGTCTTGCGGGCGGCGATCCAGCAGAAGCTCAATCCCATCGCCGAGCGCCATAAAGTCAAGATCGACTACGCACCGCTGTTCCCCGAAGTGCCCCCCTTCGAGCAGGCCGAAGACTGCGAACTGGTGCGAGTGGCCGAGCGACTCACCGGCCATCGTGCCGAAGCAGTGGCGTTTGGCACCGAAGCGCCTTATCTTCAGCGTCTTGGCTGCGAAACCCTGGTACTTGGCCCCGGCGATATCGCCTGTGCCCACCAACCGGGCGAGTACCTTGAAATGTCACGTTTGCAACCTACCGTGCAGCTATTGCGGCAACTGATCGAACATTACTGCCTGACACCGGCCATGGCCGGCTAAATTGCCCACATCCGGGCCCGTATTCATGAGGAGAGCGCGCGTGTCGCCAAGCCTGTTCCGACGATAACCATCAGCCCGCTGTGCGTTCCGTTTCGTCTTTTTTCGGCTGCTATTTATTTACAGGCCCAGGTTCATGCCCGAATACGTCAATTGGCTTCGTCACGCTTCGCCCTACATCAACGCCCACCGCGATTGCACCTTCATCGTCATGCTGCCCGGCGATGGTGTGGAGCATCCGAACTTCGGCAACATCGTCCACGACCTGGTGCTGCTGCACAGCCTTGGCGTGCGCCTGGTGCTGGTTCATGGTTCGCGTCCACAGATCGAAACCCGCCTCGCCGCGCGGGGCCTGACGCCCCATTACCACCACGGTATGCGCATCACCGACGCTGCAACTCTGGAATGCGTGATCGACGCTGTCGGCCAGCTGCGCATCGCCATTGAAGCGCGCCTGTCGATGGACATGGCGTCCTCGCCGATGCAGGGTTCGCGCCTGCGGGTCGCCAGCGGCAACCTGGTGACGGCACGGCCCATCGGCGTACTGGAAGGCGTGGATTATCACCACACCGGCGAAGTCCGTCGGGTCGATCGCAAGGGCATCAATCGCCTGCTGGACGAACGCTCCATCGTCCTGCTGTCACCATTGGGCTATTCGCCGACCGGGGAGATTTTCAACCTCGCCTGCGAAGACGTGGCGACCCGGGCGGCCATCGACCTGGCAGCCGACAAACTGCTGCTGTTCGGTGCCGAGCAGGGGCTGATCGGCGAAGACGGTCGTTTAGTGCGCGAGTTGCGCCCGCAACAGGTCCCGGCCCACATGCAACGGCTGGGCAGCGACTATCAGGCCGAGCTGCTGGATGCGGCGGCCCAGGCCTGTCGCGGCGGTGTGGCGCGCAGTCATATCGTCAGCTACGTCGAAGACGGTGCGTTGCTGGCCGAACTGTTTACCCGCGATGGCAGCGGTACGCTGGTGGCCCAGGAACAATTCGAGGTGGTGCGCGAAGCGGCCATCGAGGATGTCGGCGGTTTGCTGGACCTGATCAGCCCGCTGGAAGAACAGGGGATTCTGGTGCGTCGTTCCCGCGAAGTGCTGGAGCGTGAGATTGAGCAGTTCAGCGTGGTCGAACGCGAAGGCATGATCATCGCCTGCGCGGCGCTTTATCAGATCGCCGATTCGGATGCCGGGGAGCTGGCGTGCCTGGCGGTGAATCCGGAATACCGCCACGGCGGTCGTGGCGATGAGCTGCTGGAGCGGATCGAAACCCGGGCTCGGGCCAAAGGGCTCAAGACGCTCTTCGTACTCACCACCCGTACGGCCCATTGGTTCCGCGAGCGGGGCTTTGAGCCCAGCAGTGTCGAGCGCCTGCCAGCGGCGCGGGCATCGCTGTACAACTATCAGCGCAACTCGAAAATCTTCGAAAAAGCCCTCTAGGCGTCCTGCCAGGGGGTGAGCCGCACATCGGAGTGAACCGCGTAGCTGCGACCTTCTTGATTCCAGACAATGATCCGTCCGGCTGGAATCCATCAAGATCGCAGCTACGCTGTTTTGTCCATGAGTGCTGCATTTGGAGTGCTTGGGAGCCCCGCCGCGTTTCCAGGATCGCCACAGTGCAGGACCGCTATCAATAAAAACATTCAGTAATTCACAGACTGGCCGATATGCCATGTCACGGTTGGATGACGCTTTGATGGCGGTGATATTTCCAAATGAGCTGAAAACTTATGAAACAATTCTTTTTAGATTTATAAACAAACCATTATTCTGCGGGCCGATGTCGCGGGGTTAGACGATGGTCGTAATCACAAATGCTTACGATTGACTTGCCAGTCACGGTCTGGCGCTAATCACGCATCCGCGGATTCCGGGCGTTCG
This sequence comes from Pseudomonas sp. N-137, assembly GCF_034555295.1. Taxonomy (NCBI): domain Bacteria; kingdom Pseudomonadati; phylum Pseudomonadota; class Gammaproteobacteria; order Pseudomonadales; family Pseudomonadaceae; genus Pseudomonas; species Pseudomonas sp. N-137. The sequence continues at coordinate 434,805 of NZ_JAXUDQ010000010.1, read as the reverse complement.
ACCCGGAACCAAAGGCACACAAGAATTAGAAAACGAGAGGAGCGAAGCATGAACAAGTCCACCTTGGCCCTGGCTGTGGCCGTTGGGGTTCTGGCGCAGCAGGCAGGCGCCGCGGGTTTTATCGAGGACAGCAAGGCGTCTGTCAGTTCTCGTACGTTGTATTTCAATAACGATAACCGCGAAGGCGGTGCCGACCAGCGTGAAACCGCTACTGGCCTGAAGTTCGACTACAAGTCTGGCTTCACTCAAGGTGTCGTTGGGTTTGGTATTGATGCCCAGGCGCTGGTCGGTATTCATCTTGATGGCGGCAAAGGTCATCACCCGGATAACAACTCCTTTGTTCCAAGCGAGACCAACGGATCGGCTGTGGATAACTGGAGTCGTCTGTCGGGTAACGTAAAGGCGCTTTTCTCGAAGACCGAGGCTCACGTAGGTGGCGCACTGGCACCTAACCTGCCGATCCTGATCGCTAGTGATGGTCGTCTGCTGCCGCAAACCTTTGAGGGTGGCACCATCACCTCTAAGGAAATCGACGGTGTGACCTTCAACGCCGGTCAGCTGGAACACGCCGTTGGCCGCGCGGGGACTAACAGCACCGGCTTGTCAGTGAACGGCGCTACTGAGGAAAGCAACCAGTTCCGTTATGGCGGTGCCGACTGGAAAGTCACCAAGGACCTGACCCTGCAGTACTACTACGCCAACCTGCAGGATTTCTACAAACAGCACTTCCTGGGCGCGGTACACGTTTTCCCGATCAGCGAAGGCCAGTCGTTCAAGACTGACCTGCGTTACTTCGACAGCAGCTCGGATGGCCGTAACGGCGACGCGGGCTATCAATTCAACAACAACAACGGTTACGCCAAGACCCCGGGCGAGGTCGATAACAAGACCTGGAGCGCGATGTTCACTTACACCCTCGGCGGCAGTGCCTTCCTGTTGGGTCACCAGCAAGTCGGCGATGACGGTGGCTTCGTCTACCTGAACCAAGGCAGTCTGCGCAGCGACGCCGGTGGTTTTGAAGGGGCCGGTGGTTCGAGCTTCTACTTGTTCACCGACAGCATGATCCACCAGTTTGTCCGCGCCGGTGAGAACACTACCTTCGGTCAATATTCGTATGACTTCACCGCAGTAGGCGTTCCGGGCTTGAAGGCTGCAATTGCTTATCTGCACGGTGATGACATCAAATCCTCCACCGGTGGAAGCGAAACGTCCGAGTGGGAACGCGACATGCGCCTGGACTACGTTGTCCAGCAAGGCCCTCTGAAAGGGTTTGGCACTACCCTGCGTCACGGCACCTACCGTGGCAGCAGCACTGGTATCAACGACCAGGATCAGACTCGCCTGATCTTCAACTACACTTACAACTTCATGTAAGACGTAGCGAAGTAAATAAGCCCCGCCCGGCAGCACGCCGGGCGGGGCTTTTGCGTTTCTGGGGAGGCGGGAGGATCTTTTTGCGGTCCCTTCGCTATCGTGCAGACTCCGTCGCATCTTTACGCAGGATGAAAGCACTGAATGCCAGAAAATCGTCCAGATGCCCGGTAATGATCGCAACCATGATCGGCAATTGCAGGGCTTGGTAGTCATGCACGGCGATATTCCTGAAACCCACCATGTTCTTCAGGTTTTTCACCAGACCTTCTTCCACCCAGCCTCCTTGAAAAAGCAACTCGAATGTATCGCGGGCACTTTGCGGGACACCCAATCGCTCACGTCGAATCAAATGCTGTCCCATATCCAGTGCCGCTTCACACGCACGCTGGATGTTCAGGACTGCCGAATCCTGGCGAGTGAAATCGGTGGCAAACGTAGCGGGATCTTTCTCGTACTCCTCCCGTACCCTGGCGACGCAACGCTCGATACTCGCGGCTTTGTTGATCAGTACGTCATCGGCCATACACGCTGCCTTCTTCCTGAATATCCTTGAGCAATCCCGCCCGAGCCTCATCGAGAGCGGTTTTTTCGCTGAGGATAAAACACTCGAACAAACCCGCCTGTACGTCTCTGGCCCAGAGCCTCTGGCCTCGGGTCACGATCTGGTATTGCATGACGGTTGTTGCCCCGCGTAAATCAATCAGATCCACCGGACTGCCCGCGATATCCGCCAAGTCACCTGAAAGCTGCCACAACGACACAGGATCGACTTCGCCGGACAAAAGCACGGCAATATCGACATCACTGTCAGGCCCGGCGGTGCCCTGTGCATGGCTACCGAACAGGTAAACCGCCAGCAGTCCAGGAAGATGGTTTTGCAGATGAGTCAGCAAGGCTTGAATGTTCATGCTGCCTATCCTAGCCGCTCGTCCTGAAATCGCGTCAATAATTTCCGCAGTGTGGGTACAAAACAAAAAAAGCCCCGCCCGGCAATACGCCGGGCGGGGCCTTTGCGTCTTCGGATCAGGCCCACCCCTGTAGCCTTCTCCGAACCTTCTCCTCTTTCAGCAACTCGAGGCCTTCTCGAAACCTCGGAAATAATCATGAGCGGCTAGGCCCGAAGCCGCCAGTGAACAGTTTTTTATATTCGCTATTGATCTAGATAAATGGATATTGATTCTTTTTAAAGCAATCAAAACCGGTGCACAGTTTGGGCTCACAAAAACCATCAGGAGCCGCACCATGAGCCTCAGACTCGGCGACATCGCCCCCGATTTCGAACAGGATTCCAGCGCCGGCAAGATTCGCTTCCACGAGTGGCTCGGCGATAGCTGGGGAGTGCTGTTTTCCCATCCGGCGGATTTCACACCGGTGTGCACCACCGAACTGGGCCTGACCGCCAAGCTCAAGGACGAGTTCGCCAAACGTGGAGTCAAGGCCATTGCTCTCTCGGTAGACCCGGTGGACTCGCACCACAAGTGGATCGAGGACATCAACGAAACTCAGAATGCGGTGGTCAATTTCCCGATCCTGGCCGACGCCGACCGCAAGGTGTCAGACCTGTATGACCTGATCCACCCCAACGCCAGTGACACCCTGACCGTGCGCTCCCTGTTCGTGATCGACCCGAACAAAAAAATCCGCCTGACCATCACGTACCCGGCCAGCACCGGGCGCAACTTCAATGAAATCCTGCGGGTCATCGATTCGTTGCAATTGACCGACAACTACAAGGTGGCGACACCGGCCAATTGGCAGGATGGCGATGAAGTGGTAATCGTGCCATCGCTCAAGGATGAGGAAGAACTCAAGCAGCGCTTTCCCAAGGGTTACCGCGCGGTAAAACCTTATCTGCGCCTCACTCCGCAGCCCAATCGCTGACGCAAAACCTGAACCTGTGGGAGCGAGCCTGCTCGCGATAGTGGTCTATCAGTCGACATCGCCGCCGGCAGATCCGCCGCCATCGCGAGCGGCTCGCTCCCACAAAGAGGATCTCTGTGCACTAAGGGTTTTGGCCGTTCCGACGGCCTTTTTTACGTCTTGATGTTTATATCTCTTTATCGAATAAACAAATGAAAAAATATGATTTAAAGATATATAAACCGGCTGTTATGGTTTGCTCCATCCCGCGAGATCGCCCACTGCGCATCGCACGTGACAGTTAAGGAATGGTTGGTATGTTGGTTGTCTCGCTCGGCGGCAGTCCTAGCCAGCGCTCCCGTTCAGGAGTGCTGCTGGAGCGCTCACAACGTTGGTTGCAGCAACAGGGGGTGGAAGTGGTGAGCTATCAGGTGCGGGATTTTCCCGCCGAGGATTTGCTCCATGCCCGCTTCGGCAGCCCCAAGGTGGTGGACCTGCTCGCCCAGATCGAAAACGCCGACGGGCTGTTGATCGCCACGCCGGTCTACAAGGCGTCTTTTTCCGGTGCATTGAAGACAGTGCTGGACCTTCTGCCGGAACGTGCCCTGGCCCATAAGGTGGTATTGCCCATGGCCACGGGCGGCAGCATCGCCCATATGCTGGCGGTGGATTACGCCCTCAAGCCGGTGCTGTCGGCGCTCAAGGCCCAGGAAATGCTCCATGGGATTTTCGCCGAAGACAGCCAGATCGCTTATGGCGAAGGCAGTGCCCAGGCGCAGTTGGCCCCGGCCCTGCAAGCGCGCCTGAGCGAAGCGCTGGAGCAGTTCTACAGCGCCATGGCTCGCCGGCCAAAGCCGCTGGACCCCAGCGTATTGAATGAACGCCTATTGAGTGCTCGCTGGAGCATCTGACCCGATACATCACTGATTCAACTCCACCTTACTCAGCCGCCAACGGCCAAGCAGGTGCAGCCAAAACCCCACAGCAAAAGGAGAGGCGCCATGCGCACTGTCATTTTGCGTCGCGGGCTGGTCGCTCTGTTTGCTGCGGCTGTGTCCTTCGGCGCCATCACCCAGGCTCAAGCCGAGACCCTTCGGATCGGTTACCAAAAATACGGCACGTTGGTGCTGCTCAAGGCCAAGGGTACTTTGGAAAAGCGCCTCGCCGCCCAGGGCGTGGACGTGCAATGGACCGAGTTTCCCGGCGGCCCCCAACTGCTTGAAGGCTTGAACGTCGGCTCCATCGATTTTGGTGTGACCGGCGAAACCCCTCCGGTATTCGCCCAGGCGGCCGGCGCTGACCTGCTTTATGTGGCTTACGAGCCGCCCGCGCCTGACAGCGAGGCGATCCTGGTGCCCAAGGGCTCGCCCATCCAGTCGGTGCAGGACCTCAAGGGCAAGAAAGTCGCGCTGAACAAAGGCTCCAACGTCCACTACCTGCTGGTCCGGGCACTCGAAGATGCAGGCCTCAAGTACGCCGATATCCAGACCGTTTTCCTACCACCGGCCGATGCCCGTGCGGCGTTCGAACGTGGCAGCGTGGACGCCTGGGTGATCTGGGATCCGTATCAGGCGGCCGCTGAGCAACAGTTGCAGGCACGCACCCTGCGTGACGGCAAAGGCATCGTCGATAACCACCAGTTCTACCTCGCCACCAAACCCTATGCGCAAAAAAATCCCCAGGTCATCACGACGCTGGTGGAAGAAGTGCGCGCGGTGGGGGAGTGGTCCAAGGCCAACCCTGAAGAGGTGACCCAGCAGGTAGCGCCGCTGCTCGGCCTGCCGGCGGACATCACCCTGACGGCGGTGAAACGCCAAGGCTACGGGGCGTTGTTCCTCACGCCGGACGTGGTGGCGGCGCAGCAGAAAATCGCTGACCGCTTCTACCAGCTCAAATTGATCCCCAAACCCTTGAGCATCAAGGACGTGATCTGGACGCCGCCGGCGGCCGTTGCGAAAGCGCAGTAATTCGATCCCTTAGGAGACCACTCCATGAGCCTCAATATTTTCTGGTTCCTGCCCACCCACGGCGATGGCCATTACCTTGGCACTGCTGAAGGCGCCCGCGCCGTCGATCACGGCTACCTGCAGCAGGTAGCCCAGGCGGCGGATCGACTGGGTTTCGGCGGTGTGCTGATTCCTACCGGGCGTTCCTGCGAGGACTCCTGGCTAGTGGCCGCTTCGTTGATTCCGGTGACCCAGCGCCTGAAGTTCCTCGTCGCCCTGCGCCCCGGGATCATTTCCCCGACGGTGGCGGCGCGCCAGGCCGCGACGCTCGACCGGTTGTCCGGTGGACGTGCGCTGTTCAACCTGGTGACCGGCGGCGACCCGGACGAACTGGCTGGCGACGGCCTGTTCCTGGACCACGAGCAACGCTACCAGGCGTCGGTGGAATTCACCCGCATCTGGCGCCGGGTGCTGGAAGGCGAAACCGTGGATTATGACGGTGAGCACATCAGTGTGAAGGGCGCCAAGCTGCTCTATCCGCCAATTCAGCAACCGCGTCCGCCGCTGTATTTCGGCGGCTCGTCGGAAGCTGCCCAGGATCTTGCGGCCGAACAGGTGGAAATGGTGCTGACCTGGGGTGAGCCGCCCGCAGCCGTCGCGCAAAAAATCGAACAAGTGCGGGCCAAGGCCGCGAAGCTTGGCCGTACCGTGCGCTTCGGCATCCGCCTGCATGTGATCGTGCGTGAAACCAACGCCGAAGCCTGGCGAGCGGCCGACCGGCTGATCTCCCACCTGGACGACGACACCATTGCCCGTGCCCAGGCCTCCCTGGCGCGTTTCGATTCGGTGGGCCAGCAACGTATGGCCGCGTTGCATGGCGGCCGACGCGACAAGTTGGAAGTCAGCCCCAACCTGTGGGCCGGTGTCGGCCTGGTGCGCGGCGGCGCCGGAACGGCGTTGGTGGGCGATGGCCCGACCGTGGCGGCCCGGGTCAAGGAGTACGCCGACCTTGGTATCGACACCTTTATCTTCTCCGGTTATCCACACCTGGAAGAGTCCTATCGCGTGGCGGAACTGCTGTTCCCACACCTGGACGTGGAGCGCCCGGAGTTGCCGAAGAGCCAGGGCTATGTGAGCCCGTTTGGTGAAATGGTCGCCAACGACATTCTTCCCAAAGCCGCGTCCCAGAGCTGAGGCGGCCATGAAGAAAATTATCCACAACCTGGCGCCCTGGGCGGTGCCGCTGCTGTTGCTGGCGGTGTGGCAACTGTCGGTATCGGCAGGCTGGTTGTCCACGCGGATCCTGCCGGCCCCCGTGGCCGTCATCGAAGCCGGGGTCAACCTGGTGCGCAGCGGCGAAATCTGGACGCACTTGGCCATCAGCGGTTGGCGCGCAGCGGTGGGCTTCCTGATCGGCGGCGGCATCGGCCTGACCCTGGGTTTCATCACCGGTTTGTCGACATGGGGCGAGCGACTGTTGGACAGCTCGGTGCAGATGGTGCGTAACGTGCCGCACCTGGCGCTGATTCCGCTGGTGATCCTGTGGTTCGGCATCGATGAGTCAGCGAAAATTTTCCTGGTGGCGCTGGGCACGCTGTTCCCCATCTATCTCAACACCTACCACGGGATTCGTAACGTCGATCCGGCGCTGGTGGAAATGTCGCGCAGCTACGGCTTGTCCGGCTTCAGCCTGTTTCGCCAAGTGATCCTGCCCGGCGCCTTGCCTTCGATCCTGGTGGGCGTGCGCTTTGCGTTGGGCTTCATGTGGCTGACGCTGATCGTGGCGGAAACCATTTCAGCCAGTGCCGGCATCGGTTATCTGGCGATGAATGCCCGGGAATTCCTGCAGACCGACGTGGTGGTCCTGGCGATTCTTCTGTACGCCGTGCTCGGCAAACTGGCCGACCTTGCCGCCCGCGGGCTTGAGCGGGTCTGGCTGCGCTGGCACCCGGCGTATCAAGTGAGCAAGGGAGGTCCCGCATGACCGCCCAACAACCTCCACGCTTGCTGCGCGGTATCCCGCTGGCCGTGCGCAAATTGCAAAAAAACTTCGGTTCGCGCCAGGTTCTGCGTGACATTGACCTGCATATACCGGCCGGGCAGTTCGTGGCAGTGGTCGGGCGCAGCGGCTGCGGCAAAAGTACTTTGCTGCGCTTGCTGGCTGGCCTCGATCAACCCACTGACGGCCAATTACTGGCGGGTTCGGCACCGTTGAGTGCCGCACAACAGGACACGCGGTTGATGTTCCAGGAGGCGCGTTTGCTGCCCTGGAAAAAAATCATCGACAACGTTGGCCTCGGCCTAAAGGGCAACTGGCGCCCGCAGGCGTTGCAAGCACTGGAAGCCGTCGGTTTGGCCGACCGCGCTCATGAGTGGCCGGCGGCGCTGTCTGGCGGACAGAAACAACGGGTGGCCCTGGCCCGCGCGCTGATTCATCAGCCACGCCTGTTGCTGCTCGACGAACCCTTGGGGGCGCTGGACGCCCTGACCCGGATCGAGATGCAGCAATTGATCGAGCGCCTGTGGCAGCAACACGGCTTCACCGTGCTGCTGGTGACCCATGACGTCAGCGAGGCGGTGGCCATCGCCGACCGGGTGATCCTGATCGAGGACGGCCGGATCGGCCTCGACTTGGCCATCGACCTGCCACGCCCACGGGCTCGCGGCTCTCATCGGCTGGCGAGCCTGGAAACCGAAGTCCTCAACCGCGTGCTGTCCTTGCCCGGCCAACCGCCGGAGCCCGAACCGATTTCACCCTTGCCTACGCAACTGCGTTGGGCGCAATAACTTCATCCAGACAGGAATCGACACCATGACTATCAAAGCCATCAACGTACGCAACCAGTTCAAAGGCACCATCAAGGAAATCGTCGAGGGCGACGTGCTGTCGGAAATCGACGTACAGACTGCCTCGGGTATTGTCACCTCGGTCATCACCACTCGTTCCGTCAAGGAGCTGGAGCTGGCGATCGGCAGCGAAGTGATCGCCTTCGTCAAATCCACGGAGGTGTCTATCGCCAAGTTGTGAGCGATGTTTCACCCACAGCCCCGGACGGCATGAGCCCTTCGGGGCTTATCGTTCCCACGCTCTGCGTGCTAACGCCTCTGCGGATGCTCCGCGTTCGATCAATCAGAGCGCTTGGGCAAATACGGCGGCAGATACAACCCCAGGTAAGCATCGAACACCCGCATGCCTTCTTCGGCCATGCGCGGGGTGATCTGGCCGTGTTGCTGCACCGAGCGCGCGTACACGCGGTCGCCCAGTTCCATGGCCAGGGCGAACACATCAACGTCATGGGGCAGTGCCGGCAGTTCGAAATGGCGAGCGAAGAGCTTGTGCAACAATTCGCCGAGTTCGAGATCGTGCTGACGGTCGGCCTGGATGACTTCAGTCAGGCCATGTTGGGCCAGGATCAGTTGGCGGGCGGCGGCGTCCTGGCTGTAGATGGTCAGCATGCGTTGCTCCACCTGCCGCGACAGGTCGTGCCAGTGGTTCAGTCGCGCATGATCGATCGGCACTTGCAGGCAGGCGCGAAAGGCCGCGTGGACGTCGGCGGTCAGCCCTTGCAGCAGGGCCGGGACGCTGGCGAAGAAGTGATACACCGAGGAGGGCGGGATCCCGGCGCGTTCGGCGACGCTGTAGATCGACAGGCTGGCCACGCCTTCGGCAGCGAGCAGCGTGCGGGCGGCATCGAGAATCGAGTCGATCCGGGCCTGGCTGCGGGCGCGAGGCTTGCGAGGGGTGGCGGTGCGCGTCATCGGTGTCTCCTGCGGGGCTGCCGGGCATTGTACGAGCCGGGTTCAGTGTTGTCTTCAAGGCCGTCATCGCGAGCAGGCTCGCTCCCACATTGGATCTTTGGTGGTCAGTTAATCATGCTCACCACAGTTCCCTGTGGGAGCGAGCCTGCTCGCGATCCGCTGAAGGCGGCCATCCACCCCAAGGCATAAAAAAACGCCGCAGCCTCGAAGGCCTGCGGCGTTTTTTACTGCAACCCGCTTACACGGTATGCAGGTACCAGTTGTACTCAAGGTCGGAGATGGAGTGTTCGAACTCCTCCAGCTCGCTTTCCTTGCAGGCCACGAAGATATCGATGTATTTCGGATCGATGTACTTGGCCATGACTTCGCTGTCGTCCAGCTCGCGCAGGGCATCGCGCAGGTTGTTCGGCAGGCTTTGCTCGTTCTGCTCGTAGCTGTTGCCTTCCACCGGCGCACCGGGCTCGATCTTGTTGACCAGGCCATGGTGCACGCCAGCCAGTACGGCGGCCATCAGCAGATACGGGTTGGCGTCGGCGCCGGCCACGCGGTGTTCCAGACGCACCGCATCGGCGGAGCCGGTGGGTACGCGCAGGGCCACGGTGCGGTTGTCCAGGCCCCAGGTCGGCGAGTTCGGCACGTAGAACTGTGCGCCGAAACGACGGTAGGAGTTCACGTTCGGGCAGAGGAAAGCCATCTGCGCCGGCAGGGTCTCGAGCACACCGCCGATCGCGTGACGCAGTGCGGCGTTCTGCTCGGGATCCTCGCTGGCAAAAATATTCTTGCCATCTTTATCCAGGATCGAAATGTGGACGTGCAGGCCATTGCCCGCCTGGCCCGGATACGGCTTGGCCATGAAGGTGGTGTCCATTTCATGGTCGTAGGCGATGTTCTTGATCAGGCGCTTGAGCAGTACCGCGTAGTCGCAGGCCTTGATCGGGTCGGCCACGTGGTGCAGGTTCACTTCGAACTGCGCCGGGGCACTTTCCTTGACGATGGCATCGGCGGGAATGCCTTGCTCCTTGGCTCCCTCCAGAATGTCCTGGAGGCAATCGACGTATTCGTCGAGGTCGTCGATCAGGTAGACCTGTGTCGAGTGCGGGCGTTTGCCGGAGATCGGCGAGCGGGGCGGTTGTGGGCGTCCATTCACGTTCTCCTGGTCGATCAGGTAGAACTCCAGTTCGAATGCCGCGCAGATGGTCAGGCCCAGCTCATCGAACTTGGTCACGACCTGGCGCAGGACTTCGCGAGGGTCGGCGAAGAAAGGGTCACCTTCAAGTTCGTGCATGGTCATTAGCAGTTGCGCGGTAGGGCGCTTCTGCCAGGGCTCGTTGCACAGGGTGTCAGGGATTGGATAACAGATCCGGTCAGCGTCGCCGATGTCCAGGCCCAGGCCGGTGCTTTCCACCGTGGAGCCGTTGATATCCAGGGCAAATAAAGAGGCCGGCAGGTTGATGCCTTTCTCGTAAACCTTGTGGAGGCTGGTGCGTTCAATGCGCTTGCCGCGCACCACACCATTCATATCCGCAATCAGAAGGTCAACGTACAGAACCTCAGGATGTTCCTTAAGGAACGCGTTCGCTTCGTTAAGCTGAACGGCACGCGGGGGTACCGACATGATGCAACACCTTTGTTGTTAAAAATATCAATCATTGATCTCTTCTAAACCCAGTCAACCCGAACGGCATGCCGAAGTCAAGCTGGGCCTTTTTTGCTCTAAAAAAGCACCTGTGGGGCTTTTTTGAGGCAATTTGGGGCGTTTTTTTCCCTTTGGAGCAGACGGCGCCCGCAGGCTTGAGCGGGCCGTGTTGTATTTTTTACGGGGGTGTTGTGTAAAAAAATGAACAAGGCTAAGCTCGATTCAAACCCATAACAGCAATAATACCGGGGTGCTTCATGTCTCGCCTGCCGTTAATCGGCGTCACCACCTGCTCCAGGCAGATGGGTCTGCATGCGTATCACGTCAGTGGCGATAAATATTCCCGGGCTGTGGCGACAGCCGCCAAGGGCTTGCCAGTGCTGATTCCGTCCCTGGCGGATCTGTTCGCGCCGTCCGATATTCTGGACGCCCTGGACGGCATTCTTTTTACCGGCTCTCCTTCTAATGTAGAACCTTTTCACTATCAGGGCCCCGCCAGCGCGCCGGGCACTGCTCATGATCCTGCACGGGATGCCACCACCCTGCCGTTGATCCGCGCCGCTGTAGCGGCCGGCATCCCGGTGCTGGGTATCTGCCGTGGGTTCCAGGAGATGAACGTAGCCTTTGGCGGCAGCCTGCATCAGAAAGTTCATGAAGTCGGAACGTTCATCGATCATCGTGAAGACGACACTCAAGCGGTGGATGTCCAATACGGTCCTGCCCACGCCGTGCATATCCAGCCTGGCGGCATCCTGGCAGGGCTGGGGCTGCCGCAGGCGATTCAGGTCAATTCGATCCACAGCCAGGGCATCGAGCGCCTGGCACCTGGGTTGCGGGCCGAAGCGGTGGCGCCGGATGGCTTGATCGAGGCTGTTTCGGTGCCAGGAGGCAAGGCTTTTGCTTTAGGTGTGCAATGGCACCCTGAATGGGGGGTAAGCTCCAATCCTTACTACCTTGCGATTTTCCAGGCATTTGGCGATGCCTGCCGGGCAAGGGCAAGGGCAACACAACGCGACGCCGATGCGTCAAACAACGCCTGACTACTAAATAGCAGCCAGGAAACTCACGCCTAGAGGCATTTATGAGTAACAACCTCGACCAGCTCACCGATTGGTTGAAAGACCATAAGATCACAGAAGTCGAATGCATGATTGGCGACCTGACCGGCATCACCCGGGGCAAGATCTCGCCGACCAACAAGTTCATTGCCGAAAAAGGCATGCGCCTGCCCGAGAGCGTTCTGCTCCAGACCGTTACGGGCGACTATGTCGAAGACGACATCTACTACGAACTGCTCGACCCTGCCGACATCGACATGATGTGCCGCCCGGACGAAAACGCAGTGTTCCTTGTGCCCTGGGCCATCGAGCCCACCGCCCAGGTTATCCACGACTCCTACGACAAGCATGGCAATCCCATCGAACTGTCGCCGCGCAACGTGCTCAAGAAAGTGCTCAAGCTCTATGCCGACAAGGGCTGGCAGCCGATCGTCGCGCCGGAAATGGAGTTCTACCTGACCAAGCGCAGCGACGACCCGGACTTCCCGTTGCAGCCGCCCATTGGCCGCTCCGGTCGCCCGGAAACCGGCCGTCAGTCGTTCTCGATCGAAGCGGCCAACGAATTCGACCCGTTGTTCGAAGACGTCTACGACTGGTGCGAACTGCAGGAGCTGGACCTCGACACGCTGATCCATGAGGACGGCACGGCGCAGATGGAGATCAATTTCCGTCACGGCGACGCCTTGTCCCTGGCCGACCAGATCCTGGTGTTCAAGCGCACCATGCGCGAAGCGGCGCTCAAGCACAACGTAGCCGCCACTTTCATGGCCAAGCCCATGACCGGCGAGCCCGGCAGTGCGATGCACCTGCACCAGAGCATCATCGACAAAGACACCGGCAAGAACGTCTTTTCCAATGAAGACGGGACCATGAGCACGCTGTTCCTGAATCACATTGGAGGTCTGCAGAAGTTCATCCCCGAGCTGCTGCCGCTGTTTGCCCCCAACGTGAACTCGTTCCGCCGCTTCCTGCCGGATACGTCGGCGCCGGTGAACGTGGAATGGGGTGAAGAGAACCGCACCGTGGGCCTGCGCGTGCCGGAAGCCGGGCCGCAGAACCGTCGGGTGGAAAACCGTTTGCCGGGCGCCGACGCCAACCCGTACCTGGCGATCGCCGCCAGCCTGTTGTGCGGCTACATCGGCATGGTCGAAGGCATCAACCCGAGCGCGCCGGTGGTGGGGCGAGGGTATGAACGTCGCAACCTGCGCCTGCCACTGACCATCGAAGATGCCCTCGAGCGCATGGAAAACAGCGCCACCATCGAGAAATACCTGGGCAAGAAATTCATCACAGGCTACGTCGCGGTCAAGCGGGCCGAGCATGAAAACTTCAAGCGCGTCATCAGTTCGTGGGAGCGGGAATTCCTGCTCTTTGCCGTCTGAAGCGCCGGGCGGGACTGCTTCAGGCAGTTCCGTCCCCACCGATCTACAAGGAGAATTCGCATGACCGGCAACAATCCGCAAACCCGTAAATGGCAGGCCCTGAGCAACGATCACCACCTGGCGCCATTCAGCGACTTCAAGCAGCTCAAAGAGAAAGGCCCGCGCATCATCACCCACGCCAAGGGCGTTTACCTGTGGGACAGTGAAGGCAACAAGATCCTCGATGGCATGGCCGGCCTCTGGTGCGTGGCCGTCGGCTACGGCCGCGACGAACTGGCCGACGCCGCCAGCCAGCAGATGCGCGAGCTGCCGTACTACAACCTGTTCTTCCAGACCGCTCACCCGCCGGTGCTGGAATTGTCCAAAGCCATCGCCGACATCGCCCCTGAAGGCATGAACCACGTGTTCTTCACCGGCTCCGGCTCCGAAGGCAACGACACCATGCTGCGCATGGTCCGCCACTACTGGGCGATCAAGGGCCAGCCGAACAAAAAAGTCATCATCAGCCGCAAGAACGGCTATCACGGTTCGACCGTGGCCGGCGCGAGCCTGGGCGGCATGACGTACATGCACGAGCAGGGCGACCTGCCGATCCCCGGCATTGTCCACATCGCCCAACCCTACTGGTTCGGCGAGGGCGGCGACATGAGCCCGGAAGAGTTCGGCGTATGGGCGGCCAACCAGCTGGAAGAAAAGATCCTGGAAATCGGCGTGGACAACGTGGGTGCCTTCATCGCCGAGCCGATCCAGGGCGCGGGCGGAGTCATCGTGCCGCCGGACAGCTACTGGCCGCGCATGAAGGAAATCCTCGCCAAGTACGACATCCTGTTCGTGGCCGATGAAGTGATCTGTGGTTTCGGTCGCACCGGTGAGTGGTTCGGTACCGATCATTACGGGTTGAAACCCCACATGATGACCATCGCCAAGGGCCTGACCTCCGGTTACATCCCCATGGGCGGCCTGATCGTGCGTGACGATGTGGTGGCGGTGCTCAACGAAGGCGGCGACTTCAACCACGGGTTTACCTATTCCGGTCACCCGGTAGCCGCTGCGGTGGCCTTGGAAAACATCCGCATTCTGCGCGACGAAAAGATCGTCGAGCGTGTTCATGGCGAAACGGCACCCTATTTGCAACAGCGCCTGAGGGAACTGAACGATCATCCGCTGGTGGGTGAGGTACGCGGTGTCGGCTTGCTGGGGGCGATCGAACTGGTACAGGACAAGGCCACGCGCAAGCGCTACGAAGGCAGGGGTGTGGGCATGATCTGCCGGCAGTTCTGTTTTGATAATGGGCTGATCATGCGCGCCGTGGGTGACACCATGATCATTGCGCCGCCGCTGGTGATCAGCAAGGCCGAGATCGATGAACTGGTGACCAAGGCGCGGCACTGCCTGGACCTGACGCTCAGTGCGTTGCAAGGCTAAGTGCTAGGCTCTGAGCGAGGCGCCCGTACGGGCCTCGTCCGGCGTAAACAAAAGGCTGGGCTTTTGTTGAAAGGCTGGCCTGTAACTTGCCAGACTACCGGCTGTTCAAGTTGCCCGCGAGCCGGCTACTGAACGACGGCTAAGAAGAATAACTGGAGCATTTTTCATGAAGGCATTAGGCATGAAGACATTAGGTATGAAGATGGCTGGCAAGACCCTCCTCGCCATGTCCCTGACGGGCGTGATGGCGAGTGCTGTTCAGGCGGACGACAAAGTGCTGCACGTCTATAACTGGTCCGATTACATTGCACCGGACACGGTCGCCAAGTTCGAGAAAGAGACGGGGATCAAGGTCGTCTACGACGTGTTCGACAGCAACGAGACCCTGGAAGCCAAGTTGCTGGCGGGCAAGTCCGGTTATGACATCGTGGTGCCGTCGAACAACTTCCTGGCCAAGCAGATCAAGGCCGGTGTTTACCAGGAGCTGGACAAGTCCAAGCTGCCGGACTGGAAGAACCTGGACACCGACCTGCTCAAGGCCGTGGGCGATGCCAGCGACAAGGGCAACAAATATGCCTTCCCCTACATGTGGGGCTCCATCGGTATTGGCTACAACCCGGAGAAGGTCAAGGCTGCACTGGGTATCGACAAGATCGATTCGTGGGACGTGGTGTTCAAACCGGAAAACATGGCCAAGCTCAAGAGCTGCGGCGTGAGCTTCCTCGATGCACCGACCGAGATGATCCCGGCGGCACTGCATTACCTGGGCAAGCCGACCGACAGCAAGGACAAGGCTGACCTGAAGGCCGCTGAAGACCTGTTCCTGAAGATTCGTCCTTCGGTTGCCTATTTCCACTCCTCCAAATACATCTCGGACCTGGCCAACGGCAACATCTGCGTGGCTGTGGGTTACTCCGGTGACCTGGAGCAGTCCAAGGAGCGCGCCAAGGAAGCGGGAGACAAGGTCAAGCTCAGCTACGTCATTCCAAAAGAAGGCGCCGGCACTTTCTACGACATGGTCGCCATTCCCAAGGACGCCGAGAACGTCGAATCCGCCTACAAGTTCATGAACTTCCTGATGCAGCCGCAGATCATGGCTGAAATCACCAACGCCGTACGTTTCCCGAACGGCAACAAGGCGGCCACGCCACTGGTGGACAAGGACATCACCAGCGATCCGAGCATCTACCCGTCTGACGAAGTGAAGAAGCAGCTGTATGCAATCAGTGATCTGGATGCCGGCACGTTGCGTCTGATCACCCGCAGCTGGACCAAGATCAAGTCTGGCAAGTAAGCCGGTCTGAGGCATCTTCCTGTTGTCGCCGGCATCGCGGCGGCGGCAACGGGAATAATTAAATGACTAAAAGTTTTGCTGGATCGGTTTATCGAGGGTAAGTTGCGCGCCGGTTTTGTTGCAGGGCACATCGCTGCCAGGTAACGGGGGCAACTTGGGCCCAACTATTTAAGAGGACCTCCACGTGCCTGTTTTTTCTTTGTTACGCAATGCCATGCTGATCGGTGCCGGACTGACGCTTGCCGTCAGCGTCCAGGCTGCCTCCACCGTGCATATTTATAACTGGTCGGATTACATCGGCGAGACCACCCTGGCGGACTTTGAAAAGGCCACGGGGATCAAGCCGGTGTACGACGTCTTCGACTCCAACGAAACCCTGGAAGGCAAACTGCTGGCCGGTCGTACCGGCTACGACGTGGTCGTGCCGTCCAACCATTTTCTGGGCAAGCAGATCAAGGCCGGGGCGTTCCAGAAACTCGACAAGTCGCAGTTGAGCAACTACGCCAACCTGGACCCGGTGCTGCTCAAACGCCTGGAGAAGAATGATCCGGGCAATCAGTACGCCGTGCCCTATCTGTGGGGTACCAACGGCATCGGCTACAACGTCGAGAAGGTCAAGGCTGCGCTG
Source organism: Pseudomonas sp. N-137 (assembly GCF_034555295.1). NCBI lineage: Bacteria > Pseudomonadati > Pseudomonadota > Gammaproteobacteria > Pseudomonadales > Pseudomonadaceae > Pseudomonas > Pseudomonas sp. N-137. Next base: position 418,443 of record NZ_JAXUDQ010000010.1, on the reverse strand, counting down.
GGCGTCGACAAGATCGACTCGTGGGCCATGCTGTTCGAACCGGAAAACATCAAGAAACTCTCCAGCTGTGGCGTTTCGTTCCTCGATTCGGGCGACGAGATGATCCCGGCGATGCTCAATTACCTGGGCCTGGACCCCAACAGCCAGAACCCTGAAGACTACAAGAAGGCCGAGGCTCAACTTCTCAAGATCCGGCCTTACGTCACCTACTTCAACTCTTCCAAATACATCTCCGATCTGGCCAATGGCGAGATCTGCGTGGCTGCCGGTTTCTCCGGTGACATCTTCCAGGCCCGCGAACGTGCTGAAGAAGCGAAAAAGGGCATCGAGATCGCTTATGTGATTCCCAAGGAAGGCGCCAACCTCTGGTTCGACATGCTGGCGATCCCGCGCGATTCCTCCAACGTCAAAGAAGCCCACGCCTTCATCAACTATTTACTCAAGCCTGAAGTGATCGCCCAAGTCAGTGACGCCGTCGGCTATGCGAACCCCAATCCCAAGGCCGGCGAGTTGATGGACCAGCAAGTGCGCACCGACGAAGCGGTTTACCCACCGCAAGCGGTCGTTGACAAGCTGTACGTCAACTCCGAGCTGCCGCCCAAGATCCAGCGCGTCATGACCCGCAGCTGGACCAGGGTCAAGTCAGGCAAATAGGGTCAAGCGCTTTAACTATTCCAAGGCTCGTCCGCGCAGGGCGAGCTGCAAATTTTGTGGGAGTTTCGTAAATGGCAGTTGCCTCCGGCGCCTATAAGAAAGCCCTCGAGGGCGACCAGACACCCAAGCAGGTGTTGGTCAAAATCGACCGGGTCACGAAAAAGTTCGACGAGACGATTGCCGTGGACGATGTGTCCCTGGAAATCAAGAAAGGCGAAATCTTCGCCCTGCTCGGCGGTTCGGGATCGGGCAAATCCACCTTGCTCCGCATGCTGGCGGGTTTCGAACGGCCCACGGAGGGGCGCATTTTCCTCGACGGTGTAGACATCACCGACATGCCGCCCTATGAGCGGCCGATCAACATGATGTTCCAGTCCTACGCCCTGTTCCCCCACATGACCGTGGCGCAGAACATTGCTTTCGGCCTGCAGCAGGACAAAATCCCGAAAGCCGAGATCGACGCCCGCGTGGCCGAAATGCTCAAGCTGGTGCAGATGAGCCAGTACGCCAAGCGCAAGCCGCATCAGCTCTCCGGCGGCCAGCGTCAACGTGTGGCCCTGGCCCGTTCCCTGGCCAAACGGCCCAAGCTGTTGCTGCTCGACGAACCGATGGGTGCCTTGGACAAGAAGCTGCGCTCGCAGATGCAGCTTGAGCTGGTCGAGATCATCGAGCGGGTTGGCGTAACCTGCGTCATGGTGACCCACGATCAGGAAGAGGCCATGACCATGGCCCAGCGCATCGCGATCATGCACCTGGGCTGGATCGCCCAGATCGGCAGCCCGATCGACATCTACGAAACCCCCACCAGCCGGCTGGTCTGTGAGTTCATTGGCAACGTCAACATCTTCGAGACCGAAGTGGTGGACGACGCCGAAGGCCACGCGGTGCTGACTTGCAAGGACCTGGACCGCAACATCTACGTGGGCCACGGCATCAGTACCTCGGTGCAGGACAAATCGGTCACCTACGCCATCCGCCCGGAAAAACTGCTGGTCACCGCCGAGCAGCCGGACTGCGAGCACAACTGGTCCAGCGGCAAGGTCCATGACATCGCCTACCTGGGCGGCCATTCGGTGTTCTACGTCGAATTGCCGAGCGGCAAACTGGTGCAGTCCTTTGTCGCCAACGCCGAGCGCCGGGGTCAGCGTCCGACCTGGGGCGACCAGGTATTCGTGTGGTGGGAAGACGACAGCGGAGTGGTGCTTCGCTCATGAACATGCGCAAATTCAAACGCCGACTCGACCGAATAACGCCCGGTGGCCGTCAACTGGTCATCGGGGTGCCCTTCATCTGGCTGTTCCTGTTCTTCATGCTGCCGTTCTTCATCGTCCTGAAGATCAGTTTCGCCGAAGCCGACGTGGCCATTCCGCCGTACACCGAGATCTACAGCTACATCGACCAGAAGCTGCAGGTGCTGCTCAACTTCAGTAACTATGTGCTGCTCAGCGAAGATGATCTGTACATCGCCGCCTACCTCGGCTCGCTGAAGATGGCCCTGATCAGCACCGTCTTGTGCCTGCTGATCGGCTACCCGATGGCCTACGCCATCGCCAAGGCCCGCCCGGACCTGCAAACGGTGCTGCTGCTGCTGATCATGATGCCGACCTGGACCGCGATCCTGATCCGCGTCTATGCGTGGATGGGCATCCTCAGCAACAACGGTCTGCTCAACGGCTTTTTGATGAGCATGGGCTGGATCAGCGAACCGCTGCAGATCCTCAACACCAACCTGGCGGTCTACATCGGCATCGTCTACTCGTACCTGCCGTTCATGATCCTGCCGCTCTACGCCAACCTGGTGAAGCACGACCCGAGCTTACTGGAGGCGGCGTCCGACCTGGGGTCGAGCACCTTCAACAGTTTCTGGAAAATCACCGTACCGCTGTCCAAGAACGGCATCATCGCCGGCTGCATGCTGGTGTTCATCCCGGTGGTGGGCGAGTTCGTGATCCCGGAACTGCTGGGTGGCCCGGAAACCCTGATGATCGGCAAAGTGCTGTGGCAGGAATTCTTCAACAACCGTGACTGGCCGGTGGCGTCCGCGCTGGCAGTGGTGATGCTGGCGATCCTGATCGTGCCCATCATCCTGTTCAACCGCAGTCAGGCCAAAGAAATGGAGGGCAAGGAATGAAGCGCTTCAGTTTTTCAAGCCTGATGCTGGTGCTGGGTCTGCTGTTCATCTATGCGCCAATGCTGATCCTGGTGATTTACTCCTTCAACGCTTCGAAACTGGTGACGGTATGGGGCGGCTGGTCGATCAAGTGGTACGTCGGTCTGCTGGACAACAGCCAGTTGATGGGCTCGGTGGTGCGCTCGCTGGAAATCGCCTGCTATACGGCGATCGCCGCGGTGGCCCTGGGTACACTGGCGGCCTTCGTGTTGACCCGTATTACCCATTTCAAGGGCCGCACGCTGTTCGGCGGCCTGGTCACCGCACCATTGGTGATGCCGGAGGTGATCACCGGTCTGTCGCTGTTGCTGCTGTTCGTGGCGATGGCGCAGATGATCGGCTGGCCCCAGGAACGTGGCATCGTCACGATCTGGATCGCCCACACCACGTTCTGCTCGGCCTATGTGGCGGTGGTGGTCTCGGCACGCTTGCGTGAACTGGACCTGTCTATCGAAGAAGCGGCCATGGACCTGGGGGCGCGGCCGTGGAAGGTGTTCTTCCTGATCACCATCCCGATGATCGCGCCATCGCTGGCGGCGGGGGGCATGATGTCGTTCGCCTTGTCGCTGGACGATCTGGTGCTGGCGAGTTTCGTCTCCGGCCCGGGCTCGACAACGTTGCCGATGGAAGTGTTCTCGGCGGTACGCCTGGGGGTCAAACCGGAAATCAATGCCGTGGCGAGCCTGATCCTGCTGGCCGTATCGTTGGTGACTTTCCTGGTCTGGTACTTCAGCCACCGCGCCGAAGAAAACCGCAAGCGGGCGATCCAGCAAGCCATCGAAGAAAGCGCCGCCGACTCCTGGAAACAGCCAGACCCGCGCCGGGCAGCCGCGCCGGTCTGACCGGACGCTGAGTCACTGTGGGAGCAACTGTCTTGGATGGTTTATTTAGCCATCCTTTCCAGGGACAGCGAGGCTCCCACAGGTCTTTTTGTTGCCCACAAATCCGGGATCAGGCCCAAATCCAATGTGGAAGCGAGCCTGCTCGCGATAGCGGCGTAGCAGTCAATGAAGATCTCAGTGATCGCCTCTCACTTCTTCAACGCATCATGTGCTTCCAGCGCCCGCAGGGAGTAGATATACGCCGCGCCGGCATTCAGAGAAACCGCGGTGGCCAGGGTGGCGGCGATCTCTTCGCGGGTGGCGCCGGCCTTGATGGCCGCATCGGTATGCACGCCGATGCAGCCGTCGCAGCGGGTCGTGATCGCCACGGCGATGGAGATCAGCTCCCGGGTCTTGGCATCCAGCACGTTGTTATCGGCCGCGGCTTCATCCAGGGCCATGTAGGCCTTGACCATTTTCGGATTGCTTTTGCCCAGGGCGCCGAAGGCACTTTTGATGGTGGGCAGCAGTTCGGACCAGTTGATGAACATGGGGTTGACTCCATAAAAAGGGGTAGTTGTTAAACCCTTCCAGTCTTGACCATAAATAGCGTCCAAGCCTGTTGATTGATGAAAAGCGTTACCCGTCATTGGGCTCAAGGCTTAGCCCCGACCGGCAGCAGCTTCAAGGTGCTGCGGGTATTGGCCATCACTTCTATTTCGGCCAGATGCGCCTGGTAGTACAGCCCTTCGATGTAAGCCTCGGCCTGATCCGCGTAATGCGCGTCGAACGGCACGCCGCTTTGCCCGACGGGGTTGACCGTGATGCTGTGGGCCGGATCGGCAAAGTCGATAATGCGTCGGGTGGACGGGCCATAGGTCACTGGCCAGGGCGCCGGACCGATTTTGGCCGAGAGGTTGTTGGGCACTTCATGGGTACCGGGAGCAGCAAAGGGGCCGACGTTGAAGATCCGGTCCAGCGGCTTTTGCAGGCCCAGCGGATGACCGTGGGTGAGGGTGTGCGCCTTGCCCCATTGCCATTGGCTGGCATCGTCACCCAGGGTGGCCTTCAGGTGCGCCAGACTCTTGCCCCAGGCCCTCATCACCGTGTCGGCACGGGTCTCCTTGCCCGGGGTGGTGCGATCGTCCCACCAGGGCGAATCCTCTGATGCCGCCAGGCGTGGCAGCGCGGCGTCGATCACTCGGGTCGACAGCGCGGTTTCGAAGAGCCCGTCGCCCAATTCATCGTGCAGTGCGGCGTCGGCCAGGTTAAAGAGGAACTGGTTGAACAGCGTGGCGCTTATGGAGTCCAGCGGATAGTCGCCCTGCCATTGGGCCAGTTGTTCCACCCATTTACGCTCCCGGGGGGCGCTGACCCCGTTACGCAGCACCGGCAGCAAAGGCGCGAGCAAACGCGGACCGTAGGCGGTGGTGGTGCCCAATTGCAGTTTGCGGGTGGTTTCGATGTCCCACTTGGCCTGCTTGTCGCCCAGTTGGAGGTTGAGTTTCTGGCCGCGATCGGCAAGGTTGTAGTAACCCGCAATCTCGATGCCGCTGGCCGATACCGGCTGGAAATTGGCCGACACGATGTAGCCTCGGGCCGGGTTCTCTTCCTGGGGGTTGCTGCTGAAAGGGTAGAAGCCCTCCTTTTGCGCCTCTGCGCTGCCGCCATCGAGCATGAAACCGGGCTGCACGCCGGCCGGCCGCTTGGGCAATTGCGCCGCGGCCCACCAACCGATATCGCCCTTGGCGTTGGCCCACACCACATTCAGCCCTGGCGCGTGGATCTTGGCTGACGCGCTGCGAGCCTTGGTCAGGGTGTCGGCGCGATTGAGCTGGTAGAAGGCTTCGAGGATCGGGTTGCGGCTTTCCAGGAACCCCCACCACATGGCGATAGGTGTCTTGCCGGCGTTGGCGCCGAGGGCGTCGTTGACGATCGGGCCATGGGGCGACTGGCGCAGTTGCAGCGTCACCGGCGCCTGGCCCTTGACTGCGATCTGTTGTTCGCTGCGGGTCATGTCCACCCATTGGTCGCGATACCAGACCTGCTCGGGATTATCCGGGTTGACCCGTTCGACGATCAGGTCCAGGTCGTCGTTCTGGAACATCGTGACGCTCCAGCCGAAATCCTTGTTCATGCCCAGCGTCGCAAAGGGCATCAGCGCCTGGTAATGCCCGTAAAGCTCGAAACCCGGGGCCGACAGGTGCGCCTCGTACCACACCGACGGCGCGGAAAAGCGAATATGCGGGTCGCCCGCCAGCAACGGTTTGCCGCTGTGGGTGCGGCTGCCGGAGACCGCCCAGGCGTTGCTGCCTTCGAACTGCGGCAGGCCGTTTTCGGCCAGGGCCTGTTCACTGAGACGGGCCAGGGCGTTGAGGTCTTTCCAGTCGGCGGCGGCCAGGGGCAGGCCGCTCTTGCGAGTCTCGGCCAGCACGCCCTTGGGCTGCCAGTCGAGGTCGAAAATGTTCAGGTAGTCGCTGCCCAACTGATCGCGCACGTAAGTCAAAAGCGGCTCGGTGCGAAACGCGGCCGCAAAGCTGTAGGCCATGTAGCCGGCAATGCTCACGGTGTCCTCGGCGGTGAAAGGACGCTTGGGGATGCCCAGCACATCGAACTCCACCGGCCTGGCGTGGGTTTCCTGGTAGCGGTTGATGCCATCCAGGTACGCCTGCATCGCGATCCAGGCCGGGGACTGTGGGTCCTGTTCCGTCAGATAGGTCGCGGCGCGTTCGCGAATGCGCAGGCTGCGCATCAGTTTGTCGGTGTCGAGCAGCTTCGGCCCGAGTACCTCGGCCAGTTCGCCACGGGCGAGGCGGCGCATGATCTCCATTTGAAACAGCCGGTCCTGGGCATGGACATAACCCAGGGCGCGGTACAGGTCGGTTTCGTTTTCAGCACGGATATGCGGCACGCCGCGTTCGTCGTAGCGCACGGTCACCGAGCCTTGCAGACCTTGCAGCTGCACCGTGCCCTGGCGGGTGGGCTGCTTGCTGTAGAGGTAGCCGCCCGCGACGATGATGGCGGTGACGACCAATGACAGGAAGGCGATGAGGGTGCGTTTCATGCTAAATCCTTATTGAGTGACAGCGGTCCCATGGTTTCGCTGTTTATTCCCATGTTTAACATGCCGCCGGGTGTCTGCGTATCCTTGCTCGGGGGGATTTTCCCTGCGGCCTATTCTTTGGCGGATGTGTCCTGCCCCCACGGGCAATAACACCCTACCGCCAGCGTGTGGGTCGCATTCACCGCCCGGCCGCTGCTCAGGGCCTCGAGAATCGGCTCGATGAAGCTGTTGCTCGAATTGCAGGTCAGGCCTTCGCTGTAGGGGCCGAAGTACGCCAGTTTGCCGCTGCGATCCCAGATCGCTACTGCCGGACTGGCGGGAATCTGGCTTGAGCCGGGGAGCACCGAAAGCGGTTTGAGGCTGCTCAGCGTGGTCGGCAATTGGCCCTGACTGCCGGTTTTTTGGACTGCATAAAACTCGACGCCTTGGGGGGCGTATTTCTCCACCAGCTCGGAAAGGTGCTGTTGGTTGCCGACGTTGCATGGGCAGGCGGGATCCCAGAAATGCACCAGACGGATCGGGCCAGGGCCGGCCAGGCCGGGGGGGAGGCGCAAAGGGTCGCCGGAAAATACCGCCGTGTGTTCGCTGAACGCTCGCAGAAAGCGGCCCTGGAACCAGTCGTAGGCGATCCACAACACGGCGGCGCACCCGAGGGCAAGCAGGCTGGCAAGCAAGGTCGTGCGGTGGGACGGGCGCATGGAGTCGATCCTCTGAGGCCGCGTAGCTTGCCATGCCTGGCGCGACAGATGAATATCGCAGGCCTACAAAGTCTGTTTCGCGCGTTGCGCTTTTATGTGGAAATCCTATGCCCGTCAGTTTCGACCCCGATCACCTGCGTGCCAGCCTGCAACCTTTGGCTCAGTGGCAGCCGCTGTCTGCGCAGGCGCTGGCTTATCAGCGGTTCTACGGCCTGGATTTTCCCCACCGCACGTTGCGCAAGGGCCTGGGGCGTTTCGAGATAGACGGATATGAGTTGGTCGGTCAGGTCTGGTGGCCGGAAAAAGCGCTAGCGACGCTGTTTCTGTTCCACGGCTATTACGACCATATGGGGTTGTACCGGCACTTGATCGAGTGGGCGCTGGAGCAGAAATTCGCCGTGATCGCCTGCGACCTGCCGGGCCACGGCCTATCCAGTGGCGAACGCGCCAGCATCGGTGATTTCGCCGAGTACCAGGCCACGTTGCAAGGCCTGCTGACCGAGGCCGGGACGCTGGAGCTGCCGCAACCCTGGCATCTGTGCGGACAAAGCACCGGAGGGGCCATCGTGGTTGATCACGTGCTCAACCAAGGCCAGCACAGCCCTGCCCAAGGTCAGGTCATACTGCTGTCGCCCTTGGTACGGCCGCGGGCCTGGGGCTGGTCGCGCCTGAGTTACTACTTGCTCAAACCCTTTGTAACCGGCATCGCCCGACGTTTCAGCGAGAACTCCACCGACCCGGACTTCCTGCCATTCCTGCAAGCCGACCCGTTGCAACCGCTGCGCCTGCCCACCGCGTGGGTCGGAGCGTTGGGGCAATGGATCAAGCGTATCGAAGTCGCCCCGAGCAGCCCGCGCCAGCCCTTGATCGTGCAGGGCCAGGCGGATATGACGGTGGATTGGGCGCATAACCTGCAAGTGTTGCGCAGCAAGTTCGATCGGCCCCAGGTGCTGATGTTGCCCGAAGGTCGGCATCACCTGGCGAATGAGGCGCTGGCGATGCGGCAGGAGATGTTTGGATTTCTGACGAAGCGGATGAGCCGGGTTCGGCGCTGACCGGGCTATTGCTATCGCGAGCAGGCTCGCTCCCACACTGGTTTTTCGACGATCACAAAATCTGAGTTCACTCAAACACCCTGTGGGAGCGAGCCTGCTCGCGATAACGGTGTCAGGGGCGCTGAAGATCTATCTATTGCCCGAGAGTCTGCCCCACCGCCAACCCCGCCCGAATCGCTGCCAAGGCCGCTTGATAATAAGCCTGGCCCTCAGCCGACTCGGCGAAGGTGGCGAACTCCTCCAGCTCGGTGTCCGTCAGGTCGCGGTAGACGTACAGCAGCGTGTTGTTCAGGTCTGCGCCGATCTGCTCCATCAGACGCTGGCGCTGACCGTTCAGCATGCCCTGGGCCTGGCCAGCACCCAGCAGGCCGGGGATCATCGAGCTCAGGCTGTCCGCCGCCACGCCGGCGATCGCCAGGCTGACTTCGGCGCCGGCCTCGCGGGCGGGCAGGGACTGGGCAAGATGGCCGATGATCAACAGGCGGTTGTCGCTGACTTGCATCTTCGGCAGGCCCTTGGCGTTCTTCGCCAATTGGTCGCGACGGGTCGCCAGCAGCTCGGCTGCCACGACTTTGCGGCCCAGGGGCGACTGAAAAAAACTCAGGGCCGGGGCTGGGTCGGTGAGGTTCTTGCGCAATTGCGCCTCGGCCCGCTGGTCCATGGCCTGGGGGGCAAAGCGTTGATTGCTGTTGTTGACCAGTGCCTGGAACACTGCCGGTGGCAGGCTGCTCTGGTAACGCTGCTGCGCGGCGCTCAAGGCGTCATTGAAATGCGCCCGTTGTTCCGGCCAGCCGGCGACCTTGTACAACTGGTCGTAGCTGTCTGCCCAGGCGGGCAACGCACAGAACATCAACAATGAGAAAAGCAAACGGCGCATAGGGACTCCTGTCAGCAGCCGACTATTCTCCGTGGGGTGTGGGGACTTGTCGAGAATTCGTATCAAGTTCCTGCGCCTGCGCCATCAAGCGTGACAAACCCGCTGCGCGGCGCTGTCGGTTTTGCAGGCACAGGAATACTATGCGCGCCATGCAAATACCTTCTGATCACCCGCTGCTGTTACGTATCGTCGACGACCTGGCCGAGCGCGGCTGGTCGCAGCAGAATATCTTCCTGCCGGATGCGCTGACCCGCGCCTTGGCAGCCGAATGTCGCCAGCGCGCCGCCGAAGGCGAGCTGGCCCCGGCGGCGGTCGGGCGCGGGCCGTTTTCGGAGATTCGTGAAGGGATTCGGGGTGATCGTATCCAATGGATCGAGCCCGGCCAGGCGCAAGCGTGCGACCGTTACCTGGGGTTGATGGACAGTTTGCGGGAGGCGATCAATCGCGGGTTGTTCCTGGGGCTGGAGGATTTCGAAAGCCACTTCGCGCTGTACCCTCCTGGCGCCTTCTACCTCAAGCACGTCGACCGCTTTCGCGATGACGATCGACGCATGGTGTCGGCGGTGCTTTACCTCAACGACGCCTGGTTGCCGGAGCATGGCGGCCAGTTACGCATGTACCTGGACGAGGGCGTGGAGCACGACGTGGTGCCCACCGGCGGTTGTCTGGTGGTGTTCCTGTCGGGGGACATCCCCCATGAAGTCCTGCCTGCTGCGCGGGATCGCCTGTCCTTGACCGGCTGGTTCCGGCGCCGCGGCACCGAGGTGTTCTGAGCATGGAAAAGATCCTCGTCAGCCGCTGCCTGCTCGGACACCGCGTGCGCTACGACGGCGGTGCCAGTGGCCCGTTCGATCAGCTTCAACACTGGCTCGACGAAGGTCGGGTCGTGCCGCTGTGCCCGGAAGTCGCCGGCGGCTTGCCCACGCCTCGGGCGGCGGCAGAAATTCCCGGTGGGCAAGGTACGCAGGTGCTCGACGGCCAGGCGACGGTAATCACCACCGAGGGTGAAGACGTCAGTGAACAGTTTCTGTCCGGCGCGTATCAAGCGCTGGAGCGGGTGCGCGAACACGCTATCCGTATCGCCGTGCTCAAGGCCAACAGCCCGTCGTGCGGCAATCTGTTGACCTACGACGGGACGTTCAGCGGCGTGAAAGTGCCTGGTGAAGGTGTGACGGCGGCCTTGCTCAAACGTCATGGGGTGCAAGTGTTCAGTGAGTTGGAATTGGCAGAAGCTGCGGCGGCGCTCAGGGCATTGACCGACGAATAACCACCGGTAGCGACGCTCTCATCGCGGGCAAGCCTTGCTCCCACAAATCCCCTTGCCACAGGGGTTGTGTCATCTAGAGCTGCTCAGCCAGCTGCTCGATCTGTTCCTGGCGTTCCGATTGGCTCAACCGCGCCTGCGGATTAAGCGACGACCATTGCGGGTACGCTCTGGCCTTGTTCAGCGCTTCGGGCAGTTTGCCCTCGCGCCAGGTTTTATCCTGGGGTGTGGCGATGTGGATGCTGTCCATTGCCGCATGGCCGCGCTGGTTGAGGGCTTGCAACAGTTGCCGTTGGCGCAGGGCCAACAGGCGTAGCACACTGTCGTCCACTGTCAGCTCCCGCTGGCCCTTGAGCTTGCCCATCAACCTGTTTCCGTAACTGCGGGCGGTTTGCAGGGCGCCACCGGCAATGGCGCCGGCCAGGGCGGCGGCGCCGAGGGTCAGACCGCCCACCAGCAAATCCACGCCGGCACCGGCCGCTGCGCCCGCGGCGATCCCACCACCCACACGCACACCCAGCTGTTTGAGGGTGTCGGGATTGAACAAGTCATCGCCCCAGCGGCCGTCAAGTAGAGGCAAATCGCTGGCCGCGGCGTCCTGGGGACGGAAGGCGTAGAGCTTGAGCAAGGCTTCGACGCAGCGCTGCTCCCGTTGACGCACGGCGTTGCGCAGCTCGCTGATGGCCTGTCGTTCCAGTTCGGCATCGCTGGCTACGCTGCGTCGGCAAGCGGCGCAATCGATCAGCAGTTCGGCGATCAAGCGCTTCGCGCTCTGCTGACGGGCAAAGCGTTGGGCCTGTTGATCGGCGACCAGTCGTTCCAGTTGCCCACGGGCGCTTTCCAGCAACAGGGCGAGGCTTTCATACAGGCGTCGCTCGCCATCCTCGGGCGGGGCGACGCTGTCGAAACGCACCAGGGCGTGCAGCCCCAACCGTGCCAGGGCTTCGCGCCAGTCGGGCTCGCGGTGGCTGGCGCTGCTGACGAAATTCAACACCGGCAGCAGCGGTTTGCCGCAACTGGCGAGCACTTGAAGCTCATCCCGGTACTTGGCCAGCACTGGCTCTCGCGCATCGATCACATAGAGTCCGGCATCGCTGGAGAGCAATTGTCGCAGCACTTTGGCTTCCTGTTCGAAGCGTTGTCGTGCCTCGCTGCCGTCCAGGAATCGCGCCAGGCGTGCCGGCCCGTCCAAGCGCTCACCGGGGCGCTCCAAGCGTTCGAGGTAGTCAAGCAGGGCGATGGCGTCTTCCAGGCCCGGCGTGTCGTACAGCTCCAGCAACGCTTCGCCGTCCACCGACAGTCGCGCGCCCTCGACGTGTCGGGTTGTGCTAGGACGGTGGGAAACTTCGCCGAAGCCGACGTCCCGGGTCAGTGTGCGCAGCAAGGAGGTTTTGCCCACATTGGTGTGGCCAACCACGGCCAGCTTCAGCGGCTTGGTGGGTTCAGTCATGGCCGGTCTCCAGCCAGTTCAAAGGCGCGGAGTCCGCGAAGGGCAATTGCAACTGTTGCAGCGCGTTGTGCCAATCGCCCAGGCGTTCAGCGTCCAGCGCTTGTCCGGGCGGTGCCTGCAACAACCAGATGCGGGTGGCGCTGGCGTTGCGGGCCAGCTCGGCGATCAGCGCCAGGCTGCCACGATCCGGTGAGCGTCGTGGGTCGCAGGCAATCGCCAGGCGCGCGGGAGGAAAGCGGGACAGTTGTTCGAGGAGTTTGTGGCGCGATTCGCGGCTGTCGAGCACTCCGGCGTTTTTCACCGTGCCTGGCAGTTTCGGTGGCCAAGGCCGGTCGTCCAGTTCGATCGCCACCAGCAGCGCACCGTCGCTTTGCAGCGCGCCAACGTCACTTTCAATTTGATGCAATTGCGCGGGCGCGGCATCGCTGATGCCCAGGCGCTCGCTACTGGGCATCAGCCGCTCCCGCAGTTGGGCATAACCTGGCAGGTTCAAGTCCAGGCGCAGCGTGGCGCGGCCGCGACGCCAGCGCCACAGGCACAACAGTGCCAGACACAGGCGCGGCAACACGCCGTAGACCAGCGTCACGCCCACCAGCCAAGCGGCCCAGGCCTGGCGGGCGCTTTCGATATTCAGCGCGGCGTCGCCACTGGCGCGAATCATCTCTTCGGTTGGCCCACTCAAACCCAGCAGGGCGGGCAGGGCGCCGAGGGCCTGGGTCATGACGACGAAGGTCTCACCGCCGAGAATGGTGGTTTCCCATACAAAACCGTAGCGCCGGGTGGCCATCAGCATCAGTACGATGAGCAGCGCGCTGAGCATCGCCAGCAGCCACAAACCATTGACCAGCGCACCGAGGGCCCAGCGATTGAGCTTGTGCCGTTGCAATAGCAGGAGCAGGGCTGGCGCAAGTTGCGCAGCCTTGGCGTCGCGGGCGAGTTTTTCGCTGAGCCACAACCACAGGCGCCCCAGCGCTGCACCTTGCTCACCCGCAAAGATCAGGCCCAGGACCCAGCCGATAAGCAAGATCAGGTTCAACGCCAACAGGCTGCCCAGGGCCCAGAACACATTGACCGGCGTGCGTCCGTCGCCGAGTGCGGCAAAGCCCAGGCCAGCGCCACTGATGATGGCGAGTACAGCCATTATGATCAGCGCCAGGCGCGCCCCTTGCAGCCAGTGATGCAAGGCCTGGCTGAGCCCGTCGCGCTCGGCCAGCCAGCGGGCGCGGTGACGGATACGGCTGGATAAATCGCCACCCGCCGCGCGGGCCAGGCGATTGGCCTCCTGATCTTCGAGCGGGCCGGCGTGTTCTTCACGCAGACGTACCGTCTCGGTCAACCAGAGGTCGTGCAGTTCAGTCAGAGGCTCAGACACAGGCGCTTCCGTCGCAAATGAGGGTTGAGCATAACCGCTGTGGCCTCTGGTATCCTCGCCGGCATGAAAAAAACACTCCCTTTAAGCCTGATCGCAGCCCTCGGTGAAAACCGTGTGATCGGCGTCGACAACAGCATGCCCTGGCACTTGCCGGGGGACTTTAAATACTTCAAGGCTACCACCTTGGGCAAGCCCATCATCATGGGCCGCAAGACCTGGGACTCCCTGGGGCGGCCGCTGCCGGGGCGCTTGAACATCGTGGTCAGTCGTCAGCCTGGCCTCGTGCTGGAGGGCGCGGAAGTCTTTTCCACGCTGGAGGCAGCGGTGGAACGGGCCGAGGCGTGGGCGTTGCAGCAGGGTGTCGACGAACTGATGCTGATCGGCGGCGCCCAGCTGTACGCCCAGGCCCTGGAGCAGGCGGACCGACTGTACCTGACCCGTGTGGCGCTGAGCCCGGATGGCGATGCCTGGTTTCCGGCGTTCGATTCGAGCCAGTGGAAACAGGTATCGAACCAGCCGAACCCGGCCGAGGGTGACAAGCCGGCCTACAGCTTTGAGGTGTGGGAAAAGCTGTAAGCCATGTGGGAGCAATCAAGCCTGCACCAATTCCCCATGCTCCTCGGCATCCAGCAAAGCCTTGTCGGTCTGCTGCATCACCTGGCTGGTGATCACCCCGGCAGTGATCGAACCGCTGACGTTCAACGCTGTGCGGCCCATGTCGATCAGTGGCTCGACGGAAATCAGCAGCGCCACCAGTGAAACCGGCAAGCCCATGGCCGGCAGCACGATTAGCGCGGCAAATGTCGCGCCTCCACCGACACCGGCCACCCCGGCCGAGCTCAAGGTCACGATCGCTACCAGCGTCGCGAGCCACACCGGATCCAGCGGGTTGATGCCCACGGTCGGCGCGACCATCACCGCCAGCATGGCCGGGTAGAGGCCGGCGCAGCCGTTCTGGCCGATGGTGGCGCCGAACGACGCGCTGAAGCTGGCAATGGCCCGTGGAATGCCGAGGCGGCTGGTCTGGGCTTCGATACTCAGCGGGATGGTCGCGGCGCTGGAGCGGCTGGTGAAGGCGAAGGTCAGGACCGGCCATATCTTGCGGAAAAAGCGTAGCGGGTTGATCCCAGCGGCGGACACCAGCAGACCGTGAACCACGAACATCAGGCCCAGCCCCAGGTACGACACCACCACGAAACTGCCAAGCTTGACGATGTCCTGGACGTTGGAGCCGGCCACCACTTTGGTCATCAGCGCCAGCACGCCGTACGGGGTCAGCTTCATCACCAGCCGCACCAGACGTGTCACCCAGCTTTGCAGGGTGTCGATGGCATTGATCACTTTCTGACCTTTTTCCACGTCATCCTTGAGCAATTGCAGTGCCGCGACACCCAGGAAGGCCGCGAATATCACCACGCTGATGATCGAGGTCGGCTTGGCCCGGGCCAGGTCGGCAAAGGGGTTCTGCGGAACGAACGAGAGCAGCAACTGCGGGATATTCAGGTCTGCGACCTTGCCGGCATAGTCGCTCTGGATCACCTGCAGGCGTGCGATTTCCTGGGTGCCGGCCACCAGGCCTTCGGCGGTGAGACCGAACAGGTTGGTCAGGCCGATACCGATAAGGGCGGCGATGGCGGTGGTGAACAGCAGTGTGCCGATGGTCAGGAAGCTGATCTTGCCCAGGGATGAGGCGTTATGCAGGCGCGCTACCGCGCTGAGAATTGAAGCGAAGACCAGCGGAATCACGATCATTTGCAGCAACTGCACATAGCCGTTGCCCACCAGGTCAAACCAGCCGATCGAGGCTTTCAACACCGGGTTGCCGGCGCCGTAAATCGTGTGCAGGACGGTGCCGAACACCACGCCCAGCACCAATGCCAGCAGGACTTTTTTGGCCAGGCTCCAGGTGCTGTGACGGGTTTGCGCCAGACCAAACAGCAAGGCGAGGAACACCAGCAGATTGAGGATCAGCGGCAGATTCATCAAAAAAACTCCGATAGGACTTGTGCCAGTCGCCTGAAGCCGCGACTGCGAGGCGGGAAGCCTAACAGCCTGATATCTAATGAATTAATAATAAAAAGGTATGTAGATTGTCGTTTATGGAATAAGGCAATGACGTTTAGGGCATGCCGCTGGCGGTATCAAGACGCAAGCGGTCGCGGGCAGGAGAGAAACGTCATGAGCATTTGTTAGCGTCGAGTTCTTTGAACCTTGGAGAAACGCCGATGAAGCTTGCACCTCACCTTCTCGTTGTCGCCATGGGCCTGGGCCTCGTTGGCCAGGCGCTCGCCACTGAGCTCAAGCACTGGCCAGCGGAACAGGCCAAGGCGCTGGACGCGATGATCGCGGCCAACGCCAACAAAGGTAACTACGCGGTGTTCGACATGGACAACACCAGTTACCGCTACGACCTGGAAGAGTCGTTGCTGCCGTTCATGGAGAACAAGGGCCTCATCACCCGCGAAACCCTCGACCCATCTCTGAAGCTGATGCCGTTCAAAGACACGGCCGAACACAAGGAAAGCCTGTTCAGCTACTACTACCGTTTGTGCGAAGTGGACGACATGGTCTGCTACCCCTGGGTCGCCCAGGTGTTTTCCGGCTTTACCCTCAAAGAACTCAAAGGCTACGTCGACGAATTGATGGCTTCTGGCAAGCCGGTCCCGACCACGTATTACGACGGCGACAAGGTGGTCAACTACAACGTCAACCCGCCGAAGATTTTCACCGGTCAGGTCGAGCTGTACAACAAACTGATGGAAAACGGCATCGAGGTCTATGTCATGACCGCGGCTTCGGAAGAATTGGTGCGCATGGTCGCCGCCGATCCGAAGTACGGCTACAACCTCAAGCCGCAGAACATCATCGGCGTGACCACGTTGCTCAAGGATCGCAAGACCGGCGAACTGACCACCGCCCGCAAGCAGATCAGCAATGGCAAATATGACGAGAAGGCCAACCTGAGCCTTGAGTACACACCGTATCTGTGGACTCCGGCGACCTGGATGGCCGGCAAGCACGCGGCAATCCTGACGTACATCGACGAATGGAAAAAACCGGTGCTTGTGGCTGGCGACACCCCCAGCAGCGACGGCTACATGCTGTTCCACGATGTGAACGTGGCCAAGGGCGGCATTCACCTGTGGGTCAACCGCAAGGACAAGTACATGGACCAGATCAACGGCATGATGGCCAAGCACGCCGCGGCCCAGGCCAAGGAAGGGCTGCCAGTGACGGCGGACAAGAACTGGGTGATCGTCAAGCCGGAAGATATCCAGTAAACCCTGTGGGAGCGAGCCTGCTCGCGATGACGGTGTGTCAGCCAACTGAGATGTTACTGAACGTTATCGCGAGCAGGCTCGCTC
Organism: Pseudomonas sp. N-137; assembly: GCF_034555295.1. Lineage (NCBI taxonomy): Bacteria > Pseudomonadati > Pseudomonadota > Gammaproteobacteria > Pseudomonadales > Pseudomonadaceae > Pseudomonas > Pseudomonas sp. N-137. The sequence continues at coordinate 401,653 of NZ_JAXUDQ010000010.1, read as the reverse complement.
CACAGTTGATCACCGATGGTTTGTTTCACTGCAAAAAAATGCCCCACCTTGAGTGGGGCATTTTTATTGCTGTTTATGGACGCTTACAACCCGTCGAGCATCGCCTTGTTACGCACCGCGCCCTTGTCGGCGCTGGTGGCGAGCAGGGCATAGGCCTTGAGGGCGGTGGTGACTTTGCGCGGACGCACTTCCACCGGCTTCCAGCCTTTGTTGTCCTGTTCAACACGGCGTCCGGCCAGTTCTTCATCGCTGATCAGCAGGTTGATCGAGCGGTTCGGAATGTCGATCAGGACTTTGTCGCCGTCGCGCACCAGGCCGATGGCACCGCCAGCAGCGGCTTCCGGTGAAGCGTGGCCGATGGACAGGCCCGAGGTGCCGCCGGAGAAACGGCCATCGGTCAGCAGTGCGCAGTCTTTACCCAGTCCTTTGGACTTCAGGTAGGACGTGGGGTAAAGCATTTCCTGCATGCCCGGACCACCTTTTGGCCCTTCGTAGCGGATGATCACGATATCGCCGGCCTTCACTTCGTCGGCGAGGATCCCGCGCACGGCGCTGTCCTGGCTTTCGAAAATCTTGGCGTTGCCTTCGAACACATGGATCGATTCGTCGACGCCGGCGGTTTTCACCACGCAGCCATCCAGAGCGATGTTGCCGTACAGCACAGCCAGGCCACCTTCTTTGGAGTACGCGTGCTCGACGCTGCGGATGCAGCCGTTTTCACGGTCATCGTCCAGGGTTTCCCAACGAGTCGATTGGCTGAACGCCGTTTGCGTTGGAATACCTGCCGGGCCGGCCTTGAAGAAATGATGCACGGCTTCGTCGGTGGTTTGGGTGATGTCCCACTTGGCGATGGCCTCGGCCATGGTTTTGCTGTGTACGGTCGGCAGGTCGGTGTGCAACAGGCCACCACGGGCCAGGGAGCCGAGGATGCTGAAGATCCCGCCAGCGCGGTGCACGTCTTCCATGTGGTACTTCTGGATGTTCGGCGCGACCTTGCACAGCTGCGGCACGTGACGGGACAGACGGTCGATGTCGCGCAGGTCGAAATCGATCTCGGCTTCCTGGGCGGCGGCCAGCAAATGCAGGATGGTGTTGGTGGAGCCGCCCATGGCGATGTCCAGGGTCATGGCGTTTTCGAACGCCTTGAAGTTGGCGATGTTGCGCGGCAGCACCGACTCGTCATCCTCGCCGTAGTAACGCTTGCACAGCTCGACGATGGTCCGGCCGGCCTGCAGGAACAGCTGTTCGCGATCGCTGTGGGTGGCGAGGGTCGAACCGTTGCCCGGCAGGGCCAGGCCAAGGGCTTCGGTCAGGCAGTTCATCGAGTTGGCGGTGAACATGCCGGAGCACGAACCGCAGGTCGGACAGGCGCTGCGCTCATACTCCGCGACCTTTTCGTCGGAAGCGCTGGAGTCGGCGGCGATCACCATGGCGTCCACCAGGTCAAGGCCATGGCTGGCGAGCTTGGTCTTGCCGGCTTCCATAGGGCCGCCGGAAACGAAGATCACCGGGATGTTCAGGCGCAAGGCCGCCATGAGCATGCCGGGGGTGATCTTGTCGCAGTTGGAAATGCACACGATGGCGTCGGCGCAATGGGCATTGACCATGTATTCGACGGAGTCGGCGATGATCTCGCGACTGGGCAGCGAATAAAGCATGCCGTCGTGGCCCATGGCGATACCGTCATCCACGGCAATGGTGTTGAACTCTTTGGCTACGCCACCCGCGCGTTCGATTTCCCGGGCAACCAGTTGACCCAGGTCCTTGAGGTGAACATGGCCTGGCACGAACTGGGTGAAGGAGTTGGCAATGGCGATGATCGGCTTCTTGAAGTCGTCATCCTTCATCCCCGTGGCGCGCCACAATGCACGGGCGCCGGCCATGTTGCGGCCATGGGTGGATGTTTTCGAGCGGTAATCAGGCATGGAGCACTCCGGGCGGCAAATCAGGTACGTATCAGGTATCAATGGGAAGTGAGCTTCTGTTGACGTCTGGAACACCCGGGTTTGGCCGTGTGTCCGGAAGTGGCCGATGACTTTGCAGGATCGCTGCGCGCCTCAGCATGAGCTCATAAACCCGCCGGGGATGAATGGCGATGAATGTCGCGATTCTACACCCCTGGCGTCAGGATGAAATGACGCAAAGCGCTGATCGGGTGCCAATGTCGTGCTCGGGATGACGACTGGCGATGTTCAACCCGTCAACAGCGTCCTGTGACGATGCCGGAGCAGACCATTGAGTGCCAGCCCCAGGAGGCTGAGCAACATCAGGCATAGAGCCAGGGTGGTTTGCAGGTCCAGCGGAGTGAGGCTGAGCGCGGCGCTGGTCAAACCGCCGACAATGAAGATCAGCACGCTGCCTGCCGAGGCGGATGTACCTGCTTGCTCGGGGAAGATATTCATCGCCCGGGTGTGGGCGGCCGCACGAGCAATGGTCGTTCCGGCGGTGCACACGATCATGGGCAGCAGCAGCGTGGTGACCGACAAGCCCAGATGGCTGGAGAGCCCAAGCATCAACACTCCCGCCGTCAGGATCAGGCACAGCCCCGTGAGGATTTGCGTCTGTGGGTCGATCCGGTTGCTCAGCACGGTCGCGACCGCTCCACCGCCGATATAGGCCAGCCCGTAGCCCAGCAACGTCAGCGAAAATGCCTGCGGCGACAGTTGCAGCTGGTCAATGAAAACCAGCGGTGAGATGACGATGAACGAGAAATGGCAGGAAAAAGCCAATGCTGACGTCAGCCAGTAGGCCATGAAGTTGAAGTCACTGCATACCGTCCGGTAGGACGCAATGAAGTCCGGGCGCCTGGGTTGGCTATCCGCTGGCAAAGGCTTGAGTAGAAGACTGGCGCTCAAGAACACACTGACAGCCAGGGCAATGAATACCAGGAAGCTGCCGCGCCAGCCCATCCAGCTTTGCAGTCCGGTGCCGGCCAAGGGCGAAACGGAAATGAAAATGCCGCCGCAGGTGACCAGGAAAATCCGTAATCGCTGCTGCTCCTGACCTGTAAACAGGTCCTGGATCAGTGCCTGAGAGAGCACGAAACAACCGCATCCCACGGCTTGGATGACCCGGAAAAGCAGGAAGGACCAGTAGTCATTGGCCACGACGCACCCGGTCGCGCCAATGGCCGAGACGATGATCCCGATCAGCAACAGGTTCCTTCGTCCCATGGCGTCGGAAAGCGGGCCGACCAGCAGTTGGGACATTGCGATCCCCACTGCGAACAGGCTGACAGACAGGGCAATATCGGGCGATGGACGCTCAAAGTGTTCGGACAGCGCCGGAAACGAAGGCAGCACCACATCGATGGGGAATACGCCGAGCAAGGTCAGCATCAACAATAAGCCGACAGTGGCCGTTTTGCGTGTGGCGAGATCATGAGTGTCAGCCATCGATAAACCCCGCCTGGAAGAACCTCTGCCGATTGGGGCCGTCTTCGAAGAAACCTGCCTGCTGCATGGCTGTGAAGGTCGAGACTGCCCCCGAGCGAACTCGCTGGGCGTGAGCGTCCGGTTGCAGGAGGTTTGCAACGATCTTCAACGCGTCCTGTTCGTCAAAGCCGACGCTGGCGAGGCTGCGCGTTAACCAAGGGATGTCGGGCTCGAAGTAAAGGCCGATGATGTCCAGCAGCAGCTTTGCGGCCAGAGCACGCTGGTCAGGGGCCAGGGAGGACCACAGATACTGGAACACCTCGCTGAAATAGCGACTATGGCGTGCCTCGTCCTCGAGATGATCCCTGAGCATCTGGTAAACCGTGGAGACCAAGGTCTCGCGGGTAATGGACAGCAGCTCCTTGGCGATGATCGTTTCGGAAACGAACCCCAGCAGAAACCACGCCAGAGGGCGATCCGGGGGGCTTGTGGCTTCGATCACGCCCACCAGGCGGTCGATGCGCCTGGGGAGCGAGCGGTCGCGGATGTCGTACAGGGCGACGATCTGTTCGGCCACTTCATTGGAAAACAGTGCGTGGTAACCCTCGTCGGTGTAGAGCTGCAGGGCGGCGGTTTTCATCTGGCTGGGGATGGGTACGCTCAGTTCGCCATGGACGATGGTTTCCACTGCGCGATTGACCACCCGGTGTTCGAGCAAGGTGGTGTAGTCGAGGAAGTACACCAGGTGATTGGCCGCCAGGCGTTGGGCAATGGCGCGCCCCGCCTTATTGATCAGCGGATGTTCGATATAGGGTATGAAGGCTGGCGCAAACCAGTCCCGACTGGCGAGTTGATGCTCCAGATCGTCGGGTAGGCGGTAGTGGTTTTTGCGCACGCGCACCGCAGCTTTGTTATCCCAGTCGCCCAAGGTGTAGCGCGGCCTCTGAGTGAAGGTCATGATGCAGAGTCCTGGCCATTGACCAGCGCCATCAGCGCCTGGCAGTGGACCTGCCCATCGCCATGACCGCAACCGACAAAAAACAACGGCTGTTCGGGAGTGTCTTCAAGGTCAAGCAGCCGTTCTACCTGACGGTCGCTCAATGCCCCGGTCAGCCAGGTCTTGAGGCCCAGCGCAGTGGCCACCATCAAAAAGGTCTGGGACACGTGGCCCGTTTCGACAAACGCCATTCGATAGGCGCGCGAGTGTTCGTACTTCCACCAGAGCTTGTCGAAGCGCGAAGTGATGAATAGCCCGAATGGCAACGGATTGATGAAGTGCTGTCCGGCTAACAATTGGCCCAGGGGTTCATCCGGAAGTGATCGGATCAGGCTCAAGGCATGTTCGGCCGGGTGGTAGGCGTAGATTCCAGGTTCCAGCCCGGCCACGTGACGCACGTACAGGTAACCTTCGCAGGCATTCAGGCCGCCGCCCGAGGGGCTACTGCGTCGCGCGCCCAGCGTTTCGGGATGACCGGTCTCGTGAGCAAAAGGGCGCTCGTTCAGGTAACCCAGGGTCAGGTAGAGGAGGGTGCTGACCTGCTCGATTGAAATGGCTCGTTCGCTGAATGAGCGAGAGGTGCTTCGACTGACAAGCGTCTGCCCCAGCGAAACGTCCTCGATGTCGACCAGGGAGCAGGGCGTCAAGGCAATCAGGTCAACCGGGCACGGTTTTATGCGGCAGGCCGGCGGCGGTGATGATAGAACCTCTTGGCAATGCTGCAGGTACAGGGTTGCCCATTCCTCGACATTTTGGGGAACACTTTCGCAAGGAATATTTTTTGTGCCGATATGAAATATTCTGGATAACTCGTCCCATCGCCATTCGAGGGCTTCCTTGGGTTCTGCAGTCAATATGCCGGCATTCAGGAATTCAATGTCGATGGGGTTGCAAGTGTCGAAGTGTGAAGGGTTGTGAATAAGTTGTGCCAGTCGCGTTGAATAATGCAGATCGAGCTCGAACTGAGTGTGCTGCTCATAGTTCCATACAATCTGGTGCGGCGGGCGCGCAAGTATGAAAACGCACGGATTTATATGCATTAAGGTTTTCCGCTGAGGGGGCGAGCATGGATGGGCTGAGGCGCCGGCACTCCTCAGCTCCACCCTTTACTTACTTAGCGGCCTGTTGGAACAATCAGGCCGGCCAGGTTTGCGATCTTGTTAGCTTCCAGATTGATTGCTTTCATGATACAGCTCCTTTTTTGAATAAGAGGTTTGAATAAATGTTGTTTTTTTCGAGGGTCATCACTTGCGAAGTGACAGTTCAATCATAGTTTTTAATGAGTGCTTGGCAAGCGGATATTGAGTAGGAAAGTTCCAGTAATAATGTGGGATGACTCATACAAAAAGTTATTTTGTAGGCTTTTGCTTAAGCGCTCGGTAACTTTTCACACGTGCAAAAAAAACGCAGCCAGGGCTGCGTTTAATAAGGGTCAGCAAATGATTCAGCTGTTGGGCAGCAACCGGCAGGTGATGCTCTTGATGTAGCGGGTCTCGGCGATGGCTGGGTGTACCGGATGGTCCGGTCCCTGGCCCCCGCGTTCGAGCAGCTGGATGTTGCGGTCCAGGTGCCGGGCGCTGGTCAGCAGGATGTTTTGCAGGTCGTCTTCGGGCAGGTGCATCGAGCACGAAGCGCTGACCAGGATGCCATCCTTGCTGAGCAGGCGCATGGCCTGTTCGTTGAGGCGGCGATAGGCGCCTTCACCGTTTTTCAGGTCTTTCTTGCGCTTGATGAACGCTGGCGGGTCGGCAACGATGACGTCGAAACGCTCTTCACTGGCCTTGAGTTCTTTCAGGGCTTCGAACACGTCGCCTTCAATGCAGGTCAGCTTTTCGGCAAAGCCATTCAACGCCGCGTTGCGCTCTACGCCATCGAGGGCGAAGGCCGAGGCGTCGACGCAGAATACTTCGCTGGCACCGAACGCCGCGGCCTGCACGCCCCAACCGCCGATGTAGCTGAACAGATCCAGTACGCGCTTGCCCTTGGCATACGGCGCCAGGCGTGCGCGGTTCATGCGGTGGTCGTAGAACCAGCCGGTTTTCTGACCTGCCATGACTGGAGCTTCGAACTTCACGCCGTTCTCTTCCAGGGCGACCCACTCCGGTACGAGGCCGAACACTGTCTCGACGTAGCGGTTCAGGCCTTCGGCATCGCGGGCGGCGGAATCGTTCTTGAACAGGATGCCGCTGGGCTTGAGCACCTGGGTCAGGGCGGCGATCACGTCGTCCTTGTGGGCTTCCATGGTGGCCGAGGCGATCTGCACCACCAGGATGTCGCCGAAACGGTCGACTACAAGGCCAGGCAGCAGGTCGGAGTCGCCGTAGACCAGGCGATAGAACGGCTTGTCGAACAAGCGCTCACGCAACGACAGCGCCACGTTGAGACGATGCACCAGCAGGGATTTGTCCAGCGGCAGCTTCACGTCACGGGACAGCAGGCGGGCGCAGATCAGGTTGTTGGGGCTCATCGCGACGATGCCCAACGGCTTGCCGCCAGCGGCTTCGAGGATGGCCTGGTCGCCGGCCTTGAAGCCGTGCAGCGGGGTAGCGGCTACATCGATTTCGTTGCTGTAGACCCACAGATGGCCGGCGCGCAGGCGACGGTCGGCGTTGGCTTTGAGGCGCAGGCTGGGCAGGGACATGACGTCGCTCCGGAAAAAAGAGCGGGAGTATAGCGTGTTGCGGCCTGTGCGGGGCTTGTGATGGACATGTGGCGCGATTTGCCCGACGGTGTATCGGATCCATCTTTAAGGGTTAGAATCGCCGCCTGACCCAGAGTGTATGCCCATGTCCCAAGAGCTTTCCGCCGAACAGATCCAACAGTCCCTGCAAGGCATCAGTGTGCCGCCCCAGCCGCAGATCATGGTGGATCTGCAGATGGAGCAGTACATGCCTGATCCGGACCTGGAGACCATTGCCAAGCTGATCTCCCATGACCCGGGCCTCTCGGGTGCCTTGCTCAAGATCGTCAATTCGCCGTACTACGGCCTGCGCAACAAGATCACTTCGATCCAGCGCGCGGTGAACCTGCTGGGCAGCCGTTCGATCATCAACCTGATCAACGCGCAGTCGATCAAGGGCGAGCTGCACGATGATGCCATCGTCACCCTCAATCGCTTCTGGGATACGGCCCAGGACGTGGCGATGACCTGCCTGACCCTGGCCAAGCGCGTCGGTCTGGAAAACGGTGATGAAGCCTACGCCTTGGGGCTGTTCCATGATTGCGGCGTGCCGTTGATGCTCAAGCAGTTCCCCAACTACATGAGTGTGCTGGAGCAGGCCTACGCCAATGCCAGCGCCGAGTGCCGGGTGGTGGACACCGAGAACCGCGAATTCAACACCAACCATGCGGTGGTCGGGTACTACACTTCCAAATCCTGGCGCCTGCCGGACCATGTCAGCCAGGCCATCGCCAACCATCACAACGCCCTGGCGATTTTCAGCGATGAGACGTCACGCAACAACAGTCAGCTGAAAAACCTGCTGGCGATCCTGAAAATGTCCGAAAACATCTGCTCATCGCACCGGGTCCTGGGCAATCAGCCGGTCGATCATGAGTGGGCCTGTGTCGGCGCTCTGGTGCTCGATTACATCGGTTTGTCGGAATACGATTTCCAGACCCAGAAGCAGGAAATTCGCGACCTCGCCACGCGCTAAGCATCGAAAACCAGCACCAGGCCTTCGCCTTATTCGAGAACCCCCATGCCAGAACTGCCGGAAGTCGAAACCACCCGCCGCGGAATTGCGCCCCACCTGGAAGGGCAGCGTGTCAGCCGTGTGGTCGTACGCGACCGGCGCTTGCGCTGGCCGATCCCCGAAGACCTTGATGTGCGACTGTCGGGTCAGCGGATAGTGCTGGTGGAGCGGCGGGCCAAGTACCTGCTGATCAACGCCGAAGTTGGCACCTTGATCAGCCACTTGGGCATGTCCGGTAACCTGCGCTTGGTGGAAGTCGGCATGCCTGCCGCCAAACATGAGCATGTGGACATCGAACTGGAATCCGGCCTGGCCTTGCGCTACACCGACCCGCGCCGCTTCGGGGCGATGCTCTGGAGCCTCGACCCGCTCAACCACGAATTGCTGATTCGCCTCGGGCCGGAACCGTTGACCGATCTATTCGATGGCGAGCGTCTGTTCCAGCTTTCCCGAGGACGCTCCATGGCGGTCAAGCCGTTCATCATGGATAACGCGGTGGTGGTGGGGGTGGGCAATATCTATGCGACCGAAGCGCTGTTCGCCGCCGGGATCGACCCACGCCGCGAAGCCGGGGGCATTTCCCGGGCGCGCTATCTGAAACTGGCGATCGAGATCAAACGCATCCTTGCCCATGCCATCGAGCGCGGCGGTACGACGCTACGTGATTTCATCGGGGGAGACGGCCAGCCGGGTTACTTCCAGCAGGAACTCTTCGTGTATGGCCGGGGCGGCGAGTCATGTAAGGTCTGCGGTACGGGGCTGCGGGAGATTCGCCTGGGCCAGCGCGCCAGCGTCTGGTGCCCACGCTGTCAGAGCTGATCCGTCCTGCGGTCTATAGTCTTATAGTCAGTTGTCATACTGCCTAGCCGAAGGATCGCCCGATGAATCTGCTCCGACCTGTCGTTCTCGCGCTGCTGTTGTGTCTCGGTTTGCCTGCCCAGGCGAACAGCGGCAGCGGCGACCCGCGCTACACCATCCAGAATCCGCCGGCCTACGCCATGATCGGCGACCTGCTGATCGCCCGTCCGCTGCTGCTCGCCGCCACCGTGATCGGTGCCGGGGCATTTGTGGTGTCGTTACCCTTTACGGCGTTGGGCGGTGGCGTCGGCGATGCGGGGAAGGCGTTGGTGGTGGACCCGGCGAAGGCGACGTTTGTGCGGTGCCTGGGGTGTGTTGGGGAGGGGTTTGAGCAGGAGTGATGTCGCTGTGGCTGCTGGCCTCATCGCGAGCAGGCTCGCTCCCACAAGGGATTTTGCTTAAGACATGAATGGTGTCGCCACCACAGAACCCTGTGGGAGCGAGCCTGCTCGCGATGAGGCCGGCACAGGCCCTACAGAACTACCTGGCTCAAACCTTGCCAGTAATCTTGCGATATTTCGCCATCAACTGTTCTTCCGTTTCCGGATGGGCCTCGTCCAGCGGAATGCAATCTACCGGGCAGACCTGTTGGCACTGAGGTTCGTCGTAATGGCCGACACACTGGGTGCACAGGTTCGGGTCGATGACGTAGATCTCTTCGCCTTGGGAGATGGCCTCGTTCGGGCACTCGGGTTCGCAGACGTCGCAATTGATGCAGTCGTCGGTGATGATCAGGGACATGCAGGCTCCTGCCGGGGCGTTGGGCCCGGGCATCTGAAAAACGTATGTGCGCAATTGTGCCGCATTGGCGAGCGCAGTGCACGCGGGCGCGATGGACTGCGCTGTGTTGGCTGCGAAGCGGATCGCAGCCAGCGGGTTATTTCTTGAAGCGCAGGGTCAACGCATCGGCCACGGCCGGGTGGACGAACTTGGTGATATCGCCGCCCAACGCCGCAATTTCCCGCACCAGGGTCGAGGAAATGAAGGAGTAGCGCTCCGACGGCGTCAGGAACAGGCTTTCGACGTCCGGCGCCAACTGGCGGTTCATGTTGGCCAGTTGGAACTCGTATTCGAAGTCCGAGACCGCACGCAGGCCACGCAGGAACACATTGGCGTTCTTTTCCTTGGCAAAGTGCGCCAGCAGCGTCGAGAAGCCGACCACTTCCACATTGGGCAGATGTTTGGTGACCTCGCGGGCCAGCTCCACACGTTGCTCCAGCGGGAACAGCGGGTTTTTCTTCGGGCTGGCGGCGACGGCGATGATCACATGGTCGAACAGGCGCGAGGCGCGTTCGACCAGATCGCCATGGCCCTTGGTAATAGGGTCGAAGGTACCTGGGTACAACACTCGGTTCATCGCGTCGTCCTGGCGGGTGTCCGTTGGGGAGTCGGATGGTATCGCAGCCTACTCGGTCGGCCAAGTCGGCTGTAAGGTAAGTAAGCACTATAGACAGTGCGAATAATCCGCCAACTCATGGGTTTTTCAAGCGATCGGCCAGGGATGTGGCCAATTGTGCCGTCAGCCCATACACCGATAATTGCGGATTGGCGCCAATGCTGGTGGGGAACAGCGAGCCGTCATGGATGGAAAGATTACTCAATTGATGATGTCGCCCAAGGCTGTCGGTGACGGCGCTTTTCGGATCTTCGCCCATGGCGCAACCACCCATCACATGGGCGCTGCCCAGGCGCGTGCGGTACAAGGCCAGGTCCAGGCCGTCGATCAGCGTACGGGCCTGGGCCAGGTTTTTCACGTAACGGGCGTCACTGTGCATTGGCATGACCGCCCTGGCGCCGCCGGCAAACTGAATCTCGGCCATGCTGTGAAACGCCCGGCGCAAGCCGTCCCAGGCATAAGGAGACACCGCATAGTCGAGCACAGGTGTGCCGTCGCTGCGCAACTGAACGTTGCCGCCGCTGCTGTCGGGGTGAAAACCATCGCGCAACAGCGCCAGCATGGCGTGGGTGTGGGGCAGTTGCGCCATATGCTCGGCGTTCTCGCTGCCAAACCCGCCCAGTAGCGCGGCGGCGAGGGCCGGGTGCAGGGGCGGAACTTCCAGTTTGTAGGACATCTTGCCGGTGGCGCCGTCCTGCCACTGGAAATGATCTGAATAAATCGATTGTGGTGCGCCGTAGAACGGATTGATCACCTCGTCGAATTGACCGGCCGACATGTTTACCAAGTGCAGGAAGGTGCGTTTACCCAGGCGTCCGTGCGGGTCGGGCGCTTCGGAGCGCAACAGCAAGGCCGGGCTGTTGATGCTGCCGCCGGCCAGTACGTAGTGCCGCGCCTTGACCGTGACGTGCCGTCCTGTCGGTGCCACACAACGTTCGTCCATGGCCAGGCATTCGAGGCCGACAACCGCAGCGTTTTTGATCATCAGCCGTTCGGCCCGTGCCAGGTAAAGCAGCGCGCCACCCTTGTCCAGCGTGGCCGGAATGGTGGTGACCAGCATCGACTGCTTGGCGTTGGTCGGGCAGCCCATGCCGCAATAGCCCAGGTTCCAGCAACCGCGCACATTGCGCGGGATGACGTGCCAGCTATAGCCCAGCTGTTCACAGCCTTTGCGGATCACGTCGTTGTTGGCATTGGGCGGAACCTGCCAGGGCGCCACCCCAAGGCGCTGTTCCATTTTTTCGAACCAGGGCGCCATTTCCTCGGGGCTGTGGCCCTTGACGTTGTGCTCGGTGGCCCAGTGATCCAGGGTCTGATCGGGCGTGCGGAAACAGGAGGTCCAGTTGATCAATGTCGTGCCACCCACCGCGCGCCCCTGAAGAATGGTGATGGCGCCGTCCTTACTCATGCGTCCGAGGCCTTCCTGGTAAAGGCTGGTGTAGGCCTGGTCCTCAAGCAGCTTGAAGTCATGGCTGGTCTTGAGGGGACCCTCCTCGATCAACACCACCTTGTAGCCGGCGGCGCTGAGGATTTCTGCCGTGGTGCCCCCGCCGGCGCCGCTGCCGATGATCGCAACGTCCGCTTCCAGGGTCAGGTCCTGGGTCAACTGCGCACCGTTGTAGGTGGTCCAGCCGCGGGCAAGACCTTCGCGGAAGAGATCGGGTACGGGCATGTTGGTGTTCTCTTATTTTTATGAGTATGTGATGCCCCCCTTTGGGAGCGAGCCTGCTCGCGATGGCGTCGGATCAGTTGCATCTGTATTGACTGACATACCGCCATCGCGAGCCTGCTCGCTCCCACAGGGTTTGGATGTGACTGTTAAACCGTTGGCGGTCCCGGGTATCCACAATGCGCCCAGGCCTCGGCCTGGCTGTACCACGCCATCATGACCATTTGCAGCAACGAGCTGTGCCCCTGGCGAAGCAGGTCGAGCGAGCTGTTTTCCCACCGACCGAGAAATTTCTGGATGTCATCGACGCTGGCGTTTTCCCACGAGCCCCAGATTCCGGTCAGTGGCCCACGGGTAACGCCCAGCGTGAGCACGTCGAATAACTGGTGCGTGAGCTTGAGCATGGATGGGGACAGATGAGCCAGGGTGGTGTCCAGGCTTTGCAAGGTCGCTTCAGCGGCGCCAGGAAGCTTTTCAGCGACCACGGAGCCGTCCAGCATCACGGGAATGACGGCGCGCAAAAACGGCAGGTCGTTGTCACGCAAGGCTACAAAACCGCTGGCCGAGCGGCTGGGGCCGCAACCGCTCAGGCTGGCACCCAGCCCGACGGTGACCAGGAAGGCGCTGGCGCCGAGGCTGAACTGCAACAGGCCGCGTCGTGAGAGGGCAGGTGTATCGGTCAGGCTTGGATTCATTATTGTTATTACCCGGAAAGACTGCTGCTAACGGACAAACAACTTCTGGATCAGTTTCTGGAGGGGCTTGCCGTATGGTGGATAAATCAGTTTCGCCGCGTTGAACCGCTGTTTGCTCAGTACGCCCTTGGCCTTGCTGAACGTCAGGAAGCCTTCGTGACCGTGGTAGTGCCCCATCCCCGAGGCGCCAATGCCGCCGAAGGGCAGGTCGTCCTGGGCGACGTGCAGCAGCGTATCGTTCAGGCAAACGCCACCGGAATGGGTCTCGTTGAGCACGCGATGATGCTCGGCCTTGTTGTAGCCAAAGTAGTAGAGCGCCAGCGGGCGAGGCCGCTGATTGATGTAGGCAAATGCCTGGTCCAGGTCCTGATAAGGCACGATGGGCAGCAGCGGGCCGAAGATTTCGTCCTGCATGACGGTCATGTCATCGCTGACGTTGAGCAACAGGCTGTGGGCCATGCGTCGCCCCTGACCTCGATCGAACAACTCGATCAGCAATGCGCCCTTGCTGGTGGCATCGCTTATGTAGCCGTTGAGTCGCGCCAATTGTCGTTCGTTGATGATCGCGGTGTAGTCCGGATTGTCAGTCAGGGTCGGATAAAACCCGCGAACCGCTTCGCGATACGCTTCAACGAATTCGCCGACACGGTTCTGCGGCACCAGTACGTAGTCTGGCGCGACACAGGTTTGTCCGGCATTCAGGGTTTTGCCGAATGCAATGCGCTCGGCGGCGTCTTTGACGGGCACGTCCGCGGATACGATGGCGGGCGATTTGCCTCCCAGTTCGAGCGTGACCGGGGTCAGGTTCTCGGCGGCGGCGCGCATCACGTGCTTGCCAATGCTGGTGGCGCCGGTGAACAGCAAGTGGTCGAAGGGCAACCTGGAAAACGCCATGCCGACCTCAGCCTCGCCGAGCACCACGCACACCAGATCCTGAGGGAAAATGCGCGCCAGCAGTTGTTTGAGCAGCAACCCGGTGGCAGGGGTCGATTCGCTCAGCTTGAGCATCACCCTGTTGCCCGCCGACAATGCCCCCACCAGCGGCCCGATAGCCAGGAACAGTGGGTAGTTCCAAGGCACGATGACCCCGACAACGCCCAACGGTTGGTACACCACTTTGGCTGACGCCGGCTGGAAGGCCACGCCTACCTTGCGCCGGGAAGGTTTCATCCAGCCCTTGAGGTGTCGGCTGGCGTAATGGATGCCGTGCAGGCTCGGCATGAGCTCGGCCAGCAGCGTTTCGTCCGCGCTGCGGTGGCTGAAGTCCTGGCTGATAGCATCGATCAGTGCTTGTCGCTCGTTGCTCAGTAGCTCGCGCAACGCCTTGAGCCATTGCCGCCGCTGCTCGGCAGGTGGCATGGGGTGGGCGGCAAAGGCCTGGCGCTGGGTGTCGAAAAGCGCTTGCAGTTCGCCCAGGTGCTGTTGAGATTCGCGCAGGTAAGCAACGTCGGCAGGCATGGGCGGGCACCGATAGTATTAGAGTGAGTGTTTTCTAGAGCTTGTGCTCTAAAAAGTCAACCGACATCCGTGACGCCTTTGGGTTTGTCCCGTGACCGATAGGTCGTAAGATGCCGTTAAATGCTTTCGTCGAATTAAAGCTCAAGCCATGGCCATACGAATAAAAACCAGCGAGCGCATCGTGCAGAACAGCCTTGAGCTGTTCAATCAGCAGGGTGAGCGCAGCGTCAGCACCAACCATATCGCCGCCCACATGGACATGTCCCCGGGCAATCTCTACTACCACTTCCCCAACAAGCAGGCGATCATCGCCGTATTGTTCAGTGAATACGAAAACCTGGTGGACAGTTTCCTGCGTCCGCCCCAAGGCCGTGCGGCTACTGTCGAGGACAAGCGTTTCTATCTGCAGGAGTTGCTCTCGGCGATGTGGCGCTACCGCTTCCTGCACCGAGACCTGGAGCATCTGCTCGACAGCGACCCGGACCTTGCCGCGCGCTATCGTCGGTTTTCCCAGCGTAGCCTGATTCACGGCACCGCTATCTACGAGGGCTTCGTGGCCGCCGGTATTCTGAAAATGGACCGGGTGCAAATCGAGTCCCTCACCCTCAATGCCTGGATCATCCTCACGTCCTGGGTCCGTTTCCTCTGCACCACACGGGAAAATTCCAACCATTTGAGCGAGCAGGCCATCAAGCGTGGGGTCTATCAAGTGCTGGTGCTGGAGGCCGGTTTCGTGACTGAGCAGGCCCGCGAAGCGGTGGATGCGCTGTTCAAGGAGTTCTATGTCCCCCTGGCCCAGACCCTGGAAGAAGGGGCGTAAGATTCAAATTCGATCGAGCCACAGGAGCCCGTTATGCCCATTGCGCAACTCATCAGTCCTCAAGTCCTGGAACACAGGCGGTCGCAGCCCGGACTGGTGATCCTCGATTGTCGTTTTGCCTTGGAGGACTCGGACTACGGCCAGCGCAGTTACGCCGAAGGCCATATTGCCGGGGCGTCCTTCGCTGACCTCGAACGGGACCTGAGTGGGCCGGTCACCAAAGGCGTGACCGGCCGCCATCCGCTGCCGGAGCCTGAGGCCCTGATGAAGCGTTTGCGGGCCTGGGGGATCGGCAACGACAGTGACATCGTTTTGTACGATGACGGCCCTGGCGCCTATGCCGCCCGGGCCTGGTGGTTGCTGGCCTGGCTGGGTAAGCGCGCTGGCGTTTATATCCTCGATGGCGGGCTCAAGGCTTGGCATGCTGCCGGTTTGCCCTTGAGTCTCGATCCACCGGTCAACGGTCCCGGGACCTTCAGTGGTTCGCCGGACGCGACCCTGTTGCTCAGTGCCGAGGCGCTTGAGCAGCGTCTTGGTGATCCGGACATGACCTTGCTCGATGCCCGGGCGTTGCCGCGTTTCAAGGGTGAGGTCGAGCCGATCGATCCGGTGGCCGGACATATTCCGGGCGCGCAGTGCGCAGCGTTCACCGAGAACCTGGGTGCTGATGGGCGCTTCCTGCCAGTCGACCAGCTCAAGCAGCGCTTTGCCGAGAAATTGGGAGGACGCTCGCCGACGGAACTGGTGGCCTATTGCGGCTCTGGCGTGACGGCATGCCATAACCTGTTTGCCTTGTGCCTGGCGGGGTATCCGTTGGGGAGGTTGTACGCCGGTTCATGGAGTGAGTGGATCACCGATCCCCAAAGGCAAGTGGCGGTCGGTGACTGAACGCAGGCCCCGCAGGAGATCGCAGCCTTGTTGCGCTCCTCAGCTCCTACAGGACAGGCCCGCCAGCCAACCGGGGATTCGCCGCTCCAGATAATACCCTGGGCGGCGCAAGCTCCCGTCGACAAAGCCCACATGCCCGCCTTGTGCATGCAGTTCAAGCTGGGTAGAGGCGGACAGCTCGCCAGGTTCGGGCACGCTGTGGGGGAATACGAAAGGATCGTCGCAGGCCTGGATGACCAGGGTCGGCGTACTGATCTCGCCCAGAAAGTAGCGACTGGAGGCGCGGCGGTAATAGTCCGCCGCGTCAGAGAAGCCGTGCAGCGGCGCCGTCACCCGTCCATCGAAGTCCCAGAAGGTGCGCATGTTTTCCAGGGGGCCCAGTGCTGTGAGGGTCGCCAGACCCTCGTGGCGTCCGTCGTGCTGGAACTGGCGTTGCTTGTTGCGCACGTAGGCCACCATCTCGCGCATGAAATGGGCCTGATAAAACCTGGAAAATCCCTGTCCGATGCGATCGGCACACTGGTCGAGGCGAAACGGTACCGACACCGCGACCGCTCCTTGCAACTGACTGTCGCCGCCTGTTTCCCCCAGGTGCTTGAGCAGCACGTTGCCGCCCAGTGAATAGCCCACCGCAAACAGCGGTGCCAAGGGGCGGCGGGACCGCAGATGGGCGATGGCGGCGGCCAGGTCTTCGCTGGCCCCCGAGTGATAGCTGCGGGGCAACAGGTTCGGTTCTCCCGAGCAACCGCGCCAGTTCAACGCCACGCTGGCCCAGCCCTGATTGCCAAGAGCCTGTTGCAGGCCGGCCACGTAGGGCGAGTTGGAAGAACCGGTCAGCCCGTGAAGCACCAGCACCAGTGGCGCGTCGACTCGATGTGGGCCATGCCAGTCGAGATCGAGAAAGTCGCCGTCTTCCAGCCACAGGCGCTCACGTTCCCGAGTGATGTGGATGGTCTTGCGCCACAGCGGTCCCCACAAGGTTTGCAAGTGCGGGTTGCCAAGGCCCAGGGCCGGGACGAAGTGTTCAGATGCAGCAGACACGATCATTTCTCGATGCACTGGCCAGCCGTTCAGCCAACGGCCTCGGCCACACGTTGCCACAACGCGTAATACACCCGTCCGGATTTCTGTTCACGATGCAGGCGCCAGTTGTCCGGCAACCCCAATGTGGACGGGGCGGCTTCGCTTTCAGTGTAGACCCAGGCATCGTCGGCCAGCCAATGACGTTCTTCGAGCAAGGTGCAAACGGCTGGCAGCAGGTTCTGATTGAAAGGCGGGTCGAGGAACACCAGGTCGAAAGGCGTCGCTGGCTGGCTGTCCAGATAGCGCAGCGCGTCGGCGGTCTGCACCTGACCGACGGTGCAGCGCAGTGTGCCCAGGTGCTCTTTCAGGCTGGAGACCGCCAGGCTGCTGGCGTCCAGCGCCTGCCCCATGGCGGCGCCACGAGACAACGCCTCAAGAAACAATGCACCGCTGCCGGCAAACGGGTCGAGTACCCGAGCACCGGCCACGTAGGGCGCGAGCCAATTGAACAGGGTTTCGCGTACCCGGTCCGGGGTTGGGCGCAGGCCCGGCGCGTCGGGGAAGCTCAAGCGCCGGCTGCGCCATTGGCCGCCGATGATGCGCAACTGATTCACACCGTTATGCACGGGTTTCTTGCTGGAATTGGATGGGCGGGCCATTAGTGCTCCGGAACCCCGAGCGGTTGCTCGGCAGGTTTTTCAGTGGGTGCCGGCAGCGGCTTTTGCGGCACGGTCGGGCCGGCGGTGACGATGACCATTTTATCCGTGCTCAGGTGTTTGTTCAGCGCGGCCTTGACCTGTTCGACGGTCAGTTCCTGGGACTGACGCATGAAGTCTTCCAGGTAGCTGAGCGGCAAGTCATAGAAACCCATGGCCCCGAGCTGGCCGACGATGTCTTCGTTGCTGGCGGTGGACAGCGGGAAACTGCCGGCCAGCTCGCGCTTGGCGTCATCGAGCTCTTTTTGGGTCGGGCCGTTCTTCAGGTAATCGGCGAAAACCTCCTGCACCAGTTTCAGCGTGCCTTCGCTCATTTCGGCGCGGGTCTGCAGGTTGATCATGAACGGGCCACGGGCCTGCATCGGCGAGAAGCCGGAATACACGCCGTAGGTCAAGCCACGCTTTTCCCGGACTTCGGTCATCAGTCGCGTGCCGAAACCACCACCGCCGAGGATCTGGTTGCCCAGGGACACGGCCGCATAGTCCGGGTCGTCCCGATCGATGCCCAGTTGCGCGAGCATCAGGTTGGTCTGCTTGGACGGGAACTCGATGTGACCGATGCTCGCCTTCGGTTCAACCGGTTGCACGGTCTTTGCCAGCGCCGGGCCCTTCGGCAGTGCGGCGGACACCTGATTGGCAATCGCTTCGGCTTCGGCGCGGGACAGGTCCCCCACCAGCGCAATCACCGCGTTGCCGGCGGCGTAGGCCCTGGCGTGGAAAGCCTGGACCTGGGCCAGCGTGATCGCAGGAATGCTTTGCGCGGTGCCGTCACTGGAATGGGCATACGGATGATCACCGTACAGACGCTTCATCAGTTCCAGCCCCGCCAGTTTGCCGGGGTTCTGCTTCTGGTACTCGAAACCGGCCAGCAACTGATTCTTGATGCGCGCAAAGGAGTCGGCGGGGAAGGTCGGTTTGCCAACGACGTCAGCGAACAGCTTCAGCGCCGGCTCGCGCTTGTCCACCACGCTGAGACTGCGCAGTGACGCCAGGGCCATGTCCCGCAAGGCACCGTTGCCGAAGTCGGCGCCGAGGCTTTCGAACCCCTGGGCAATGGCGCTGACATCCTTGCCCGCTACGCCCTCATTGAGCATGGCGTTGGTCAACAGCGCCAGGCCGGGTGTATCGCCGTCCTGGCTGCTGCCGGCGGCGAATGTCAGGCGCAGGTCGAACATTGGCAATTCCCGGGCTTCGACGAACAACACTTTGGCGCCGTCAGCGGTTGTCCAGGTTTGTACGTCGAGCTGGCGACGGCTGGGTGCCTTGCCGTCCAGTTCGGCCAAAGATTGCAGCTTGTTGCTGGCCTTGGCTTTGTCCAGCGCCTGGCTGGCGTTGGTGTCATTGGATGGCGACAGGTAAAAGGCCAAGGCGCCGATCAGGGCGATCAACACCACACCGATCAGCACCAGACGCGATGATTTGCGCTCACTCATGAGCTTTCTCCTCGGGCAGGACGTGCGCGACGCTCAGGCGCGAGCGGGTGAAATACAGCTGGGCTGCCTTCTGGATATCTTGCGGGGTCACGCTTTGCAGTTCAGCGAGTTCGGTGTCCATCAGTTTCCAGGACAAACCGACCGTTTCCAGTTGGCCGATGGCGGTGGCCTGGCTGGTGATCGAATCGCGCTCGTACACCAGGCCAGCGATGACCTGGGCGCGGACGCGCTCCAGCTCCTCGGCGGTCGGGGCAGTGGTTTTCAACTGTTCGAGCAGGCGCCACAGACCGGCCTCGGCCTGGGCCATGGTCTTGTTTTTCTGGGTGTTGGGCGTGGCCGACAAGGTGAACAGCGTGTCGCCACGGGTAAAGGCGTCGTAGCTCGACGAACCGCCGGACACCAGCTCTTCGCCGCGTTCCAGCTGGGTCGGGATCCGCCCGCTGTAGCCGCCATCCAGCAAGGCCGAGATCAGCCGCAGGGCATTGACCGAGCGTTTGTCGGTCGCGGTGGCGATGCTCGGTACGTTGAAGGCCAGCATCAGGCTTGGCAGTTGGGTCTGCACATGCAGGGTAATCTGCCGCTCGCCAGGTTCGGCCAGTTCCAGGGGAATCTTCGCCGGCGGCACGTCGCGCCGGGCAACCGGACCAAAGTAACGCTGGGCCAGCGTCTTGACCTCGTCGGGCGTGACGTCGCCGACCACCACCAGGGTCGCGTTGTTCGGCGCGTACCAGGATTCGTACCAGTGGCGCAGTTCCTCGACTTTCATCCGCTCCAGGTCGGCCATCCAGCCGATGGTCGGCGTGTGGTAGCCGCTGGCCGGGTAAGCCATGGCCTTGAAGCGCTCATAGGCCTTGGACATCGGCTTGTCGTCGGTGCGCATGCGGCGCTCTTCCTTGATCACCTCGATCTCGCGGCTGAACTCCTCCGGCGGCAGGCGCAGGCTGGCCATGCGGTCGGCTTCCAGTTCGAAGGCAACGCCCAGGCGATCGCGGGCCAGCACCTGGTAGTAAGCGGTGAAGTCATCGCTGGTGAAAGCGTTTTCTTCGGCGCCAAGGTCGCGCAGGATCAGCGAAGCTTCGCCGGGGCCGACTTTCGAGCTGCCCTTGAACATCATGTGTTCCAGCGCGTGGGACAAACCGGTCTGGCCCGGGGTTTCATAACTGGAGCCAACCTTGTACCAGACCTGGGACACCACCACTGGTGCGCGATGATCTTCGCGCACCACGACCTTCAGGCCGTTGTCGAGGGTAAATTCATGGGTGGGTTGTGGATCGGCAGCCAAGGCTGAAAAAGGCAGACAAACTGTGCTGAGCAGCAGGCCTGCAGCACGGCGGGCAAGAGCATTCATTCGTGTTTAAACCTGTTGGGCTGCCCGCTAGGTCTTAGCGTCGGCGGGCGAGAGGGTGCTAGGATACTGATCCGTTTTACTGGCGGCCACGCCTATCGGGCCTTTTCTCGGTCCGGGGTTGTTTGGGTTCTCGGAAGAAGCCCTGGGTTTGTTCGTTGATCCCAGCGTTTTCGCCGATGATGCCCTGCCAGTCCTTCGAAAAAATCGACCTTGAGGTGTCCTGGGGACAACTCGACAAAATGTTGCGCGTGAACAAGCTGGGTGAAACGCAGTCTGTTCAGCATCGAATATTTATCACCGAGGCGCCCTGATGGCGCGTCGCTACCGTGAGATAGCCGTCCTCCATGTTTGGTTCCAACGACGACAAGAAGACCCCAGCTGCGGCTGGCGAGAAAAAAGGCCTGTTCGGATGGCTGCGCAAGAAGCCGCAGGAAACTGTCGTCGAACAGCCGCAACCGCTGCCTGAGCCCGATGCCGAGGCGGTCGCCGAACAAGCAGCCCCGATTGTCCTGCCGATTGCCGAGCCGGTATTGCAACCGGCCGAGCCCGAGCCGGAGTCGAGCGCTGAACCGGTGGCCGAGCAACCGCTGGCCCCACCCGAAGGGCAAACCCCCTGGCTGACCTTGCCCGTGGCGGAAGAGCCGGTAGCGTTGGTGGAGGACGCGCAGGCGTCGCATACCGCCCCGCCGATTCCGGCACTGACCCCATCTGTCGCGGCCCCGGCCGTGGAGCCGATCGTCGAAGTGCCAGCGCCTGCCATCATGCCTGTCGCTGCCCCAGCCGCCCCTGAACCGGAGCCTGTTGCAGTTGAATTGCCAGCTCTCGCAGAGCCCGCGCCTGCCGCCGAAGAGAACAAGGTCGGCTTCTTCGCCCGCCTCAAGCAAGGCCTGTCCAAGACCAGCGCCAGCATCGGCGAAGGCATGGCCAGCCTGTTTCTGGGCAAGAAAGTCATCGACGACGAATTGCTGGAAGACATCGAAACGCGCTTGCTGACCGCCGATGTCGGCGTCGAGGCGACGTCGGTGATCATCCAGAGCCTGACTCAAAAGGTGGCGCGCAAGCAGCTCACCGACGCCGACGCTTTGTACAAGTCTTTGCAGGGCGAGTTGACCAACATGCTCAAACCGGTGGAACAGCCGCTGGTGATTGCCTCACAGAACAAGCCGTTCGTGATCCTGGTCGTGGGCGTCAACGGCGCCGGCAAGACCACGACCATTGGCAAACTGGCGAAGAAGCTGCAGTTGGAGGGCAAGAAAGTCATGCTCGCCGCCGGCGACACCTTTCGCGCCGCTGCGGTCGAACAGCTGCAAGTGTGGGGCGAGCGCAACAAGATTCCGGTAATCGCCCAGCACACCGGCGCCGACTCCGCTTCAGTGATTTTCGACGCCGTGCAGGCCGCCAAGGCCCGTGGCATCGATGTGCTGATTGCCGACACGGCCGGTCGCCTGCACACCAAAGACAACCTGATGGAAGAGCTGAAGAAGGTTCGCCGGGTGATCGGCAAGCTCGATGCCGACGCACCCCATGAGGTGCTGTTGGTGCTGGACGCCGGCACTGGCCAGAACGCCATCAACCAGGCCAAGCAGTTCAACCAGACCGTCCAACTGACCGGACTGGCCCTGACCAAGCTCGACGGGACCGCCAAGGGCGGGGTGATTTTCGCCCTGGCCAAGCAGTTCGGCCTGCCGATTCGCTACATCGGCGTGGGTGAAGGCATCGACGATCTGCGCACCTTTGAAGCCGAGCCCTTTGTCCAGGCACTGTTTGCCGAGCGGGAGCACTCATGATTCGTTTCGAACAGGTCGGTAAACGCTATCCGAACGGTCACGTCGGCTTGCATGAGCTGAGCTTTCGGGTCCGTCGTGGCGAGTTTCTGTTTGTCACCGGCCATTCTGGCGCCGGTAAAAGTACCTTGCTGCGCCTGCTGCTGGCGATGGAACGGCCCACCACCGGCAAATTGCTGTTGGCCGGCCAGGACCTGAGCACCATCAGCAATGCCCAGATTCCTTACTTGCGTCGGCAGATCGGCGTGGTGTTCCAGAATCACCAGTTGCTGTTCGATCGCACGGTGTTCAACAACGTGGCGTTGCCCTTGCAGATCCTTGGCCTGTCCAAGGCCGAGATCAACAAGCGCGTGGATTCGGCCCTGGAGCGTGTGGCGCTGTCGGACAAGACCGATCTGTACCCCGGCGACCTGTCCACCGGCCAGCAACAGCGCGTGGGCATCGCCCGCGCCATCGTTCATCGCCCGGCCTTGCTGTTGGCGGACGAACCCACCGGTAACCTGGACCCGCGTCTGGCGGCGGAAATCATGGGCGTATTCGAAGACATCAATCGCTTGGGCACCAGCGTGCTGATTGCCAGTCACGACTTGGCCCTGATCGCGCGCATGCGTCACCGCATGCTCACCTTGCAACGCGGTCGACTGATCGGTGACGGGGAGGCTGGCGTATGAGTGCGACCCGCAGCCCCAAGGTGGCCGAGCGCGTGGCTCCGAAAGCCTCCGATCCGCAGCCGCCAAAGAAGAAGCGCGACGATGACGACGGCCCGGATTTCGCGACACTGTTTCACGCCTGGGTCGAAAGCCATCGCGCCAGCCTGCTGGACAGCCTCAAGCGTCTGGGCAAGCAGCCGATCGGCAGCTTTTTTACCTGCATGGTGATGGCGGTGGCCCTGAGTTTGCCCATGGGCCTGTCATTATTGCTAAGTAATGTGGAGCGCCTGGGTGGCTCCTGGCAGCGTGCCGCGCAGATTTCCCTGTATTTGCAGCTGGAAGCGAGCCCTGCCGAAGGCCAGGCGTTGCGCGAGCAGATCAAGGCCATGCCGGGCGTGGCCGACGCCGAATACATTGGTCGCGAGCAGGCGCTGGAAGAATTCCAGCAGCAGTCCGGCCTGGGCGATGCCCTCAAGGAACTGCCGGAAAACCCGCTGCCAGGTGTGGTACTGGTGACACCCGACGAAGTCGACAAGCCGACCCTTGAAGCATTAAGACAAAGACTTTCCGAGTTGCCGAAGGTACAACAGGCGCAACTTGATCTAGTCTGGGTCGAGCGTCTTGCGGCGATCCTCAAGCTCGGCGACCGATTTGTCTTCGGTCTGACGGTGCTTCTGGTTTCTGCATTACTTTTGGTGATAGGCAATACCATTCGTCTTCATATTGAAAACCGCCGCACCGAGATAGAAGTGATTAAACTCGTCGGCGGTACGGACAGTTATGTACGCAGGCCCTTCCTTTATATGGGAGCGCTGTATGGCTTCGGTGCGGGGATTCTGTCCTGGGGCGTATTGGCGTTTGGCCTGGACTGGCTGAATGACGCGGTAGTGGGGCTGGCCGGTTTGTACGGCAGTGATTTTTCCCTGGCCGGAGTGCCAGCCGCCGACGGTCTGTCGCTCTTGCTTGGCGCGGTGCTGTTGGGTTATATCGGTGCATGGATTGCGGTAGCACGCCACTTGCGTGAGCTTGCTCCAAAATAGTGTTTTTTGCGCGTATTGACCTTTCGGTTTTTGTGGGAACTTGTCCTACGGTTCCCGGTCAATTTTCGCAGTGCTGAACTGCACGAGTTATGTGAGTCGGAGGTTTTTTCGTATGACCACTTCTTTGCAACCTGCTTATGCTCTGGTCCCGGGTGCGAACCTGGAGGCTTATGTGCACACGGTGAACAGCATCCCTTTGCTGACGCCCGAGCAGGAGCGTGAACTGGCCGAGAGTCTCTATTATGAGCAGGATCTTGAGGCGGCTCGGCAGATGGTGCTCGCCCACCTGCGTTTTGTTGTACATATCGCCCGCAGCTATTCCGGCTACGGGCTGGCCCAGGCCGACCTGATCCAGGAAGGCAACGTCGGCCTGATGAAGGCGGTCAAGCGTTTCAACCCGGAAATGGGTGTGCGCCTGGTGTCGTTTGCAGTGCACTGGATCAAGGCGGAAATCCACGAGTTCATCCTGCGCAACTGGCGCATCGTGAAAGTCGCGACCACCAAGGCCCAGCGCAAGCTGTTCTTCAACCTGCGCAGCCAGAAGAAACGTCTGGCCTGGCTGAACAATGAAGAAGTCCATCGTGTGGCCGAGAGCCTGGGCGTCGAGCCGCGGGAAGTGCGCGAGATGGAAAGTCGCCTGACCGGCCATGACATGGCCTTTGACCCGGCCGCCGAAGCGGACGACGACAGCGCTTTCCAGTCGCCGGCCAACTACCTGGAAGACCACCGGTATGACCCGGCGCGTCAACTGGAAGACGCCGACTGGAGCGACAACTCCAACACCAACCTGCACGAAGCCCTGGAAGTGCTGGACGAGCGCAGCCGTGACATCCTTTACCAGCGCTGGCTGGCCGAGGAAAAAGCCACGCTGCACGACCTGGCGCAGAAGTACAACGTGTCGGCCGAGCGGATTCGCCAGCTTGAGAAGAGCGCGATGAACAAGCTCAAGGTGTCGATTGCGGCTTGACCTGCGCAACAGCCATAAAAAACGCCCCGATCAGTGATGATCGGGGCGTTTTTGTGTGTGCTCACTATTGGATTCGCCGCAGACCCCCTGTGGGAGCGAGCTTGCTCGCGATGGCGGCTTATCATTCAACATCGATGCTGCCTGACCCTCCGCCATCGCGAGCAAGCTCGCTCCCACAGTTGAATGTCGGTGTCTGGTCTACTGGGCCCAAGGCGCCCGCCGCGAATCATTGAGCCCCAGCAGGTAGCTGTCACCCCCCAACTGGCTCATCTGCCGGCGGATCCAGTTCGCGCGCCGCAGTACATAAGGGCTTGGGCGTGCGGCGCTCCATACCCGGGGGTTGGGCAGGACCGCCGCCAGCAGGCTGGCCTGTTGCCGGGACAATGCAGCGGCGCTTACCCCAAAGTGATGCCGCGCTGCGGCTTCGGCACCGAACACACCGTCATCCCACTCGACGCTGTTGAGGTACACCTCGAGGATCCGCTGCTTGGGCCAGAGTATTTCGATCAGCGCGGTAAACCAAGCTTCCAGGCCCTTGCGCAGCCAGCTGCGGCCCGGCCACAGGAACAAGTTCTTGGACACTTGCTGGCTGAGGGTGCTGGCGCCGCGAATCGAGCCGCCACGTCCGTTATGGGTAAGCGCGGCCTGGATCGCACCGAAGTCGAAGCCCCAGTGCTCTGGAAATTTCTGGTCCTCACCTGCGATTACCGCGATTTTGAGGTTGTCGGAAATCTGATCCCAGGGTTGCCAGGTACGCTGCAGGTCGATCGGCTCGCCACCGAACCAGGACTCAACCTTGCGCTCGATCATCAGCGCGGTGAACGGCGGCGGCACCACGCGAAACAACAGCACTAGCACAACGCTGCCGACGGCGAACCAGAGCAGGGCTTTAACGAATCGTCGAAACAATGAACGCAACATAGAGATGGCTTGGCCGAACCCGTCGAGCGGGCCATTATACAGACCCTGTCCACCGAGTCTGACTGGAGTTCTCATGCTGCGTAGTTTTCTGATGCTGGCTGCTTTTTTCGGCTTCACCGGCGTGGCACTGGGAGCGTTTGCCGCCCACGGCCTGAAAAATCGCCTGAGCGCCGATTACCTGGCGATCTTCCATACCGGCGTCACCTATCAGTTGGTACACACCCTGGCGTTGCTGGGCGTCGCGCTGCTGGCCACGCACATCCCCGGACGTATCGTCACCTGGGCCGGGATTTCGTTTGTCATCGGGATCCTGCTGTTCTCCGGGAGTCTGTATCTGCTGACGCTCACGGGCATCAGCAAACTGGGCATTATCACGCCGTTCGGTGGGGTGGCGTTCCTGATCGGCTGGTTGTGCCTGGGGCTTGCCGCCTGGCGGTTGGGCTGACCGCACGGTCCAATTCATGACGAATGGCTTGGGTCGTCCAGACTGATCGGGCTAGAATGCCAGCCCCTAAAAATGATGGCGGCATCCGGCATGCGCATTCAATTGAACGGCGAACCCCTTGATCTGCCCGACGGTGAAACCGTTGCGGCCCTGCTGACCCGTCTGGAGCTGACCGGACGCCGCGTCGCGGTGGAGCTCAATCTGGATATCGTCCCGCGCAGCCAGCACGCCGACACCACGTTGAACGATGGCGACAGCGTCGAAGTGGTCCACGCCATCGGCGGCGGCTAGTCCCTGCGGTTTTCCAGTATTTCGCAAGAACCTCACCCCAACAGAGGATTTCCCATGAGCATCGTTCGTAGCGACAAGCCCTTCGTCCTGGCCGGTCGTACCTACCAGTCGCGTCTGCTGGTTGGCACCGGCAAATACCGCGACATGGAAGAAACTCGCCTGGCCATCGAAGCCTCGGGCGCTGAAATCGTGACCGTTGCCGTGCGCCGCACCAACATCGGCCAGAACCCGGGCGAACCGAACCTGCTGGATATCCTGCCGCCAGATCGCTACACCATCCTGCCCAACACCGCCGGTTGCTTCGACGCCATTGAGGCCGTGCGCACCTGCCGCCTGGCCCGTGAGCTGCTCGACGGCCACAACCTGGTGAAGCTGGAAGTGCTGGCGGACCAGAAAACCCTGTTTCCCAACGTGATCGAAACCCTCAAGGCCGCCGAAACCCTGGTCAAGGAAGGTTTCGACGTGATGGTCTACACCAGCGATGACCCCATCATTGCCCGTCAACTGGCGGAAATCGGCTGCATCGCGGTGATGCCGCTGGCTGGCCTGATCGGCACGGGTCTGGGGATCTGCAACCCGTACAACCTGCAGATCATCCTGGAAGAAGCCAAGATTCCGGTGTTGGTGGATGCCGGTGTTGGCACCGCCTCCGACGCCACCATCGCCATGGAACTGGGCTGTGAAGCAGTGCTGATGAACTCGGCCATCGCCCATGCCCAGCAACCGATCCTGATGGCCGAAGCCATGAAGCACGCCATTGTGGCCGGTCGCCTGGCATACCTCGCCGGCCGCATGCCGAAAAAACTCTACGCCAGCGCCTCTTCGCCGCTGGATGGTCTGATCAAGTAAGAGCCATTGATGACTGAATCGAACGACACGCCTGTCCTCCCGGAAGAAGGCGAAGAGCGCCAACACCGCCGCATCAAGAGTTTCGTGATGCGCGCCGGGCGCATGACCGAAGGCCAGCAACGCGGCCTGGAACAGGGCACGCCGCTGTTTGTCCTGCCCCTGGCCGATGCGCCGGTGGACTTTGACCAGGTGTTCGGCCGCTCGGCGCCGCGCTCGCTGGAAATCGGCTTCGGCATGGGCCACTCGCTGCTGGAAATGGCCGCCGCGGCGCCGGAACAGGATTTCATCGGTGTGGAAGTTCATCGTCCCGGTGTGGGCGCGCTACTCAACGGCGTACTGACCCAAGGACTGACCAACCTGCGGGTCTACGACTGCGACGCCATCGAAGTGCTCAACCGCTGTGTGGCCGACAACAGCCTCGACCGGCTGATGCTGTTCTTCCCTGACCCATGGCACAAGAGCCGCCATCACAAGCGCCGTATCGTCCAGGCGTCGTTCGCTGAGTTGGTGCGCAGCAAGTTGAAGGTCGGCGGTGTGCTGCACATGGCCACCGACTGGGAACCCTACGCCGAGTACATGCTGGAAGTGATGAACGTCGCCCCGGGTTACCGTAACCTGGCCGAAGACGGCAAGTGCGTACCGCGCCCGGCCGAACGACCGATCACCAAGTTCGAACGCCGTGGCGAACGCTTGGGGCATGGGGTTTGGGATTTGAAGTTCGAGAAGGTGGCTTAAACACCAGAAGATCCTGCTGAGATGGGATCCCCTGTGGGAGCGAGCTTGCTCGCGATGAGGCCAAAACATTCAATATCAATGTTGACTGTCAGGCCGCCATCGCGAGCAAGCTCGCTCCCACATTTCGTTCTGTGCTACATCGAAAATCAGCGACGGTCAGCGACCACCCCAATCAACACCAGCACCACCAACAGCACCGGTGCCAGGCTGTAGTTGTTGAACTGGCTCAAGCCCCGGACGACCCACGGCGTGGCGTAGATCAAGGCCGCGCCGCTGCCGATCATGCACAGCAGGGCGATCAGCGGGACGCGCAAGGCCCCGGCAATATTGCCAAGGCGTTGTTCGACCCAGCCCTTGATGTCGGCACCAAACAGCACCAGCAGACAGCCTACCAATGCCAGGGAGATTTCCGACAGGTTGCTGCGGCTCCAGCGGGACACGGTGGCGAGCAGGTCGAGTACCAGATCCATGGGGTTTCCTTGTGTGATTAGCTCAAAAATTTCTGCAACAGGTCATTGAGAAACAACTGTCCGCGCTCGGTGGCTGCCAGACGTGCCGGTTCGACCCGCAACAACCCGCTTTGTTCGGCCTCGCGTCGGCCTTCAGCCAGACTCTGCAAAGGCAGGCCGGTGCGTTCTGGGTAGAGCCGCGCGTCCACACCTTCGGTCAGGCGCAGCGCGTTCATCAGGAACTCGAAGGGCAGTTCTTCATTGCTCAGGGTTTTCTCGCCGGCCAGGAAGCGTTTGGCTGGGTTGAGGTAGTCCTTGGGCAGGCGGGTTTTCCAGGTGCGCACAATACGCCCGTCCGGATGGCTGAGCTTGCCGTGGGCGCCCGCGCCGATGCCGATGAAGTCGCCGAAACTCCAGTAATTGAGGTTATGCCGCGCCGGTCGCCCGGGCTGGGCGTAGGCCGAGACTTCGTATTGGCTGTAGCCATGTTCGGCCAGCAGCGCTTGCCCGGCTTCCTGGATGTCCCACAGCGTGTCGTCCTCCGGCAAGGTCGGCGGCTGGTTCCAGAACACCGTGTTTGGCTCCAGGGTCAACTGATACCAGGACAGATGCGCGGGCTTCAACGCAATGGCCTGGCGCAAGTCGCTCAAGGCGTCGTCCAGGGACTGATCGGGCAGGCCATGCATCAGGTCCAGGTTGAAGTTGTCGAACCCGGCCTGACGGGCCATGCCGGCGGCGCGCACAGCTTCGTCACCGTTATGAATCCGGCCCAAAGCCTTGAGCTTGGCTTCCTGAAAGCTCTGGATGCCAATGGATAGGCGATTGATGCCCAGTGCCCGGTAAGCGACAAATTTCTCTTGCTCGAAGGTCCCTGGGTTGGCTTCCAGGGTGATTTCAATGTCATGGGCGAAGGGGATTCGCGCCTCGACACCTTTGAGCAGCCGGCCCAGGGCCTGGGCGCTGAACAGGCTTGGAGTACCGCCGCCGAAAAAGATCGAGCTCAGTTCCCGGCCATACACCGCCTGCAGGTCCTGGTCGAGATCGGCCAGCAAGGCGTCGACGTATTCTTCTTCCGGCAACTGCGGGCTGGCGGCATGGGAATTGAAATCGCAATACGGGCATTTGCGTACACACCACGGAATGTGGATGTACAACGCCAAAGGCGGCAGCACTGGCAGCGGTGCCCGAGGCGTTTGCGCACCGCCATGGATCAGAGGTGCGGGGGACTCATCGATCATTGCAGGCCCAGGCGTTGGCGCAGCAAAGCCATGGCGCGGGCGCGGTGGCTCAGCTGGTTTTTTTCCACCGGGCCCAGTTCGGCGCTGGAGCAGTTGCGCTCCGGCACCCAGAACAGCGGATCGTAGCCAAAACCGTGCTCGCCGCTGGCTTCGGTGAGAATGCGCCCGTGCCACAAGCCTTCGCAGAGGATCGGCAGTGGATCGTCGGCATGACGGACGAGGGCCAGGACGCAGACGAACTGTGCGCCGCGCTCGGCTTCGGGCACATCCTTGAGGGCCTCGAGCAGCTTGGCGTTGTTCGCCGCGTCGCCTTTGCCATCTGCGTAGCGGGCTGAATAGATGCCCGGCGCACCGCCGAGAAAGTCCACCGCCAGCCCGGAGTCGTCGGCCAGCGCCGGCAGGCCGGAAATGCGCGCGGCGTTGCGGGCCTTGAGGATGGCGTTCTCGACGAACGACAGGCCGGTTTCTTCAGGTTCGACCTGGCTGAACTCGCCAATCGAGCGCAGTTGCACCGACCCGCCGAGCATGGCCTGGAGTTCCTTGAGTTTGCCGGCGTTGTGGCTGGCCAGTACGAGTTGGGTGAAATTCATCATTCGCCGGGGAACAGTTCCTGGTTGAAGTTGAGGGTGTTGATCTTATCGCCCGTTTTCACCTGGATGTTGAAGGTGCGGGTTTCCTGCTGTTTCACCGGGTATTGGGCGATGTAATAGGTCGCGTTGGGTTCGGCCACCTCCTTGAAGTTCAGCGTGACACTGCTGCTGGTAAGGTCCTTGACTGTCCCGCTGACCTCGGCCTTCAAGGGTTTACCATCCTTGAGTACCGAAACGTTGATCACGCCCTGGGTCTTGTCGCGGATCAATCCGGCGGCGTCGGCAATATCCGGCGTCAGGAAGGTGGAATTGAAGGTGTTGTAATGCACGGTGATGTCGCCGAACACTTCCTTGCGATCGCTCTTGATGACATCCGCGGCCATGGCTCCGGCGCTCAGGCAGGCGGTAATGAGAAACAACGCTAGACGTTTCATGTCGTGCTCCTGGTAAGGCCGGGGTTCACACCGCGACCTGATGATCGGCAAGGCCTGGGCTGCTGACCCGATAGATGCCTATTTCACCTAACAGATTAGGCCATAGCTTGCTGGCCCACCCGTGGCGGTGCTGCTGGTCCACCGCCAGGCGATCGATGACCTTGGCTTGGCGTTCGCGGCACAACGCCTCAAAATCCTCGAAGGTGCAGAAGTGGATGTTCGGCGTGTTGTACCAGGTGTAGGGCAGAAATTCCGACACCGGCATGCGCCCCTTGCTCGCCAGGTACCAGCGGCAGCGCCAGTGACCGAAGTTGGGGAAGGTGATGATGCACTGGCGCCCGACCCGCAGCATTTCGTCGAGGATCTTGTCCGGGTAGTGCACCGCTTGCAGCGCCTGGGTCATGACCACGATGTCGAAGCTGTTGCTGGCGAAGTTGCCCAGGCCCTTGTCCAGGTCCTGCTCGATCACGTTTATGCCCTTGGCCACGCACTCGGCGATGTTGTCCGGGTCGTTTTCCAGGCCGTAGCCGGTGACTTGCTTGTGGTCGCGCAGCCAGGTCAGCAGTTCGCCGTTGCCGCAGCCCAGGTCGAGCACGCGGCTGCCGGCGGGGATCCATTCCTGGATGATGTCCAGATCGGCTCTCATGGCGTCCTCACAGCGTTATACGGTTCATGTAGTTGCCGAACGCCTGCAGGTAGCGCGGGATCGGGATCAGAAAGGCGTCGTGACCCTGGGGCGCGTCGATTTCCAGGTAGCAGACGTCCTTGCGGGCAGCCATCAGCGCGTCCACCAGCTCCCGTGAGCGGGCCGGGGAGAAGCGCCAGTCGGTGGTGAACGACATCACGCAGAACCTGGCGGTGGCGCCTGCAAAGGTTTTTGCCAGGTCATCGTCGAAGTTCGCCGCCGGATCGAAGTAGTCCAGGGCTTTCGTCATCAACAGGTAGGTGTTGGCATCGAAGCGTCCGGAGAATTCTTCGCCCTGGTAGCGCAGGTAGCTTTCCACCTGGAATTCGACGCTGTGGAAGTCGTAGTTGAGCTTTTCGCTCTTGAGACCGCGGCCGAATTTCTCGCCCATGGAATCATCGGACAGGTAGGTGATATGCCCGACCATCCGCGCCAGCATCAGCCCGCGCTTGGGAATCACGCCGTGTTCCTGGAACGAGCCGCCGTGGAATTCCGGATCGGTGAGGATCGCCTGGCGCGCCACTTCGTTGAAGGCGATGTTCTGCGCCGACAGCTTGGGGGCCGAGGCGATTGCCAGGCAGTGGCGCACACGGTCCGGGTAAGTGATGGTCCATTGCAGGGCTTGCATGCCGCCCAGGCTGCCGCCGATCACTGCGGCCCACTGGGCGATACCGAGGCGGTCCGCCAGGCGTGCCTGACTGTGGACCCAGTCTTCCACGGTCAGCACCGGAAAGTCGGCGCCGAAGGGCTTGCCGGTGTCCGGGTTGACGCTGCTGGGGCCGGTGGAACCGTTGCAGCCGCCGAGGTTGTTCAGGCTGACCACGAAGAACTTGTTGGTGTCGATGGGCTTGCCCGGGCCGATGCAACTGTCCCACCAGCCCGGCTTGCGGTCGTCGACACTGTGATAGCCGGCGGCGTGGTGATGCCCCGACAAGGCATGGCAGATCAGCACGGCATTGCTCGCCGTGGCATTGAGGGTGCCGTAGGTTTCGAAAATCAGGTCATAGGCTGGCAACGAACGACCGCAGGCCAGGGCCAGGGGCTCGCTGAAATGCGCCATTTGCGGCGTCACCAGACCAACGGAATCGGGGGGAAAGGCAGCTGGCATCGACCCTGCTCTCGTTGAAATGAGGCGTAAGTCTAAAGACCGCTGTGGCAAGCGGCAAGCAAAGGGCAGAGCTGATTGTCCGCCGCTTTACCCATGGTGAGGGAGCAAGCTCCCTCGCCATAGGAAAGGCTGCAGCGTTTTAGATCAGCAACCGCAGGATTTCCGGCATCATGGTCATCGCTGCCAGGTTGTTGATCACCAGCATGTCGATCAGCTTGAGCACCAGGAACGCCAGGATCGGCGAGATATCCAGCCCGCCGAGGTTCGGCACGATGCGGCGGAACGGTGCCAGCGCCGGCTCGCAGATCTGGTTCACCAGTTCGGCGCCCGGGTTGTGGCTGCCGGGAGCGACCCAGGACAGGATCACGCTGATGATCAGGGCGAAGAAGAAAATCTTCAGGAACAGCGCGGTCACGCCAATGATCGACCAGATCAGCAGTTGCAGCGGGTTGCCGGTGGTGCCGTAGGTCAGCAGCAGGGTCAGGGCCATCAGCGCCAGTTGCACGATGATTGCCAGTACCAGCGACGACATGTCCAGGCCGAACACGCTCGGAATGATCCGGCGCAGTGGCTTGAGCAATGGCTGGGTGGCCTTGACGATGAACTGGCACAGTGGGTTGTAGAAGTTGGCGCGCACCAGTTGCAGCACAAAGCGCAGCAGTACGATCAGCAGGTACAGGCTGCCGAGGGTTTGCAGCACGTAGACCGCTGCAGTGTTCAATCCGATCATGAATGGCTCCTTATTGGCCCAGTTGTTCGGCCATTTCGGCCGAGCGGTGCGCGGCGGCGCCGAGTGCTTTTTCCACCAGGGCTTCGAAGCCCCCGGCCTGGAACGATTTGATGGCGGCTTCGGTGGTGCCGGCTGGCGAAGTCACCCGGCGCCGCAGTTCGGCCGCATCGACATCGCTGGACACTGCCATGTGGGCGGCGCCCAGGGCGGTCTGCAACGTCAGTTTGGCGGCGGTTTCGCGCGGCAGGCCGAGTTTTTCACCGGCGGCGGTCATGGCTTCGATCAGCAGGAAAAAGTATGCCGGGCCCGAGCCGGACACGGCCGTCACCGCATCCAGTTGCTGCTCGGTTTCCAGCCACAGTGCCAGGCCTACGGCCGAGAGCAGCTCTTCGGCCTGCTGGCGCTGTTCGGCGGTCACTTGTGCGGTCGCGAACAGCCCACTGGCGCCCTGGCGCAGCAGCGCCGGGGTGTTGGGCATGCAGCGCACGATCGGCTGGGACCCGAGCCAGTTGTTCATGCTGGCGCAGGTAATGCCGGCGGCGATCGACACCACCATCTGATGGGGTTTGAGGCTTGGACGAATGGCCTCGCAAACAGTTTTCATCGCCTGTGGCTTGACCGCCAGCACGACGACGTCCGCGCCCTCGATGGCCTGGGCGTTGTCGGCGAACGTTTCGATGCCGTGCTCTGTGCTCACCCGGGCGCGAGTCTCGGCCCCCGGATCGCTGGCGCGGATCTGCGAAGCGTCCAGACCCTTGGCCCGCAGGCCGCCGATCAGGCTGGCGGCCATGTTGCCGGCGCCGATGAAGGCAATACGTGTGTTGCTCATGACAGGTCCTTGATTAGAGAGTTGAGTCAGCATGGCGTACGGCTAGCTACGGCTATAGTCGCGCGCACCAAACAGCGCGGTACCGATCCGCACCCAGGTGGCGCCCTGGGCAATGGCCGACTCGAGGTCATGGCTCATGCCCATGGAAAGGGTGTCCAGCGGTAGCTTCAGATCGGCTTGCAAGCGTTGAACCGCTGCGAAGGCGGCATCCTGGGCGGCACGCTCCTCGGTCGGTTCGGGAATCGCCATCAACCCACGCAGCTTCAGGCGTGGCAACGCGCTGATGGCGCTGGCCAGAGCGGGCAGGTCCGCCGCGGTGCAGCCGGATTTGCTGTCTTCACCGCTGACGTTGACCTGGATGCAGATATTCAGCGGCGGTAGGTCGGCCGGGCGCTGCTCGGACAGGCGTTGTGCAATTTTCAAACGATCCACGGAATGCACCCAGTCGAAATGTTCGGCGATAGCGCGCGTCTTGTTCGATTGAATGGGGCCGATGAAGTGCCAGATCAAGGGCAGGTCGGTCAGTTCGGCCTGTTTGCCCAGCGCCTCCTGCAGATAGTTCTCGCCAAAGTCCCGCAGGCCGGCGGCATAGGCTTCACGCAGGGCCTGGGCGGGCTTGGTCTTGCTCACCGCCAGCAGCTGCACGCTGTGTTCGTCGCGGTGGGCGGCTTGTTCGGCTGCGCGGATACGCGATCTAACCTGAGCAATGTTGTCTGCTATCGTGGACATTAAAGAAGCGCCAGCGGTGAGGTTCGCGGCATTCTACTGGAATTGAGGAGCGCTATGGATATCACTGAGCTACTGGCGTTCAGCGCCAAACAGGGCGCATCGGACCTGCACTTGTCCGCCGGGCTGCCGCCGATGATCCGTGTCGATGGCGATGTGAGGCGGATCAACCTGCCGGCCCTGGACCACAAGCAGGTCCATGAGCTGATCTACGACATCATGAACGACCGGCAGCGGGTAGATTACGAGAAGTTTCTGGAAACCGACTTTTCCTTCGACGTGCCGGGCGTCGCACGGTTCCGGGTCAATGCGTTCAACCAGAATCGCGGTGCAGGTGCGGTGTTCCGGACCATCCCGTCGAAAGTCCTGACCATGGAAGACCTGGGGATGGGCGATGTGTTTCGCAAGGTGACCGAGGCGCCTCGCGGGCTGGTGTTGGTGACCGGGCCGACCGGCTCCGGCAAGTCCACCACCCTGGCGGCGATGATCGACTACCTCAACACCCACAAACACCATCACATCCTCACCATCGAAGATCCCATCGAGTTTGTCCACGAGCCGCGCAAATGCCTGATCAACCAGCGCGAAGTGCACCGCGACACCCAAAGTTTCTCCACGGCCCTGCGCTCAGCCCTGCGCGAAGACCCGGACGTGATTCTGGTGGGGGAGATGCGTGACCTGGAGACCATCCGCCTGGCCCTGACCGCCGCCGAAACCGGTCACCTGGTGTTTGGCACCTTGCACACCACCTCGGCGGCCAAGACCATCGACCGGGTGGTGGACGTGTTCCCGGGGGATGAGAAATCCATGGTTCGTTCGATGTTGTCCGAATCCTTGCAGGCGGTGATTTCACAGACGCTGGTCAAGAAGATTGGCGGCGGCCGGGTCGCGGCTCATGAAATCATGCTGGGAACGTCGGCGATCCGTAACCTGATCCGCGAGGACAAGGTGGCGCAGATGTACTCGGCGATCCAGACCGGTGGGTCGCTGGGGATGCAGACATTGGATATGTGTTTGAAGGATTTGCTGAGCAAGGGGCTGATCAGTCGCGAACATGCGCGGGAGCGGGCGCGTACGCCGGATAACTTCTGAGGATCGGCCACAAAACCTCCTGTGGGAGCGAGCTTGCTCGCGATAGCGTTGGATCAGCCAACATTGAAGTTGACGGATGTACCGCTATCGCGAACAGGCTAGCTCCCACAGTTTGCTTGAACTGGCAAATGTGCCACTTTCAAATCAGCGCTGAACCAGCTGCATCCCTTTCGACTCTTTGGGCAGCACTCGCTTGGCAAGGACGTAGTGGCTGTTCCAGTACGGCTTGTTCAAGGTGTCGATGGTCACCGACTTGCCACGGCGCGGGGCGTGGATGAAGCGGTCGTTACCCAGGTAGATGGCCACGTGGTTGACCCGGCGGCTCTTGAGCTTGAAGAAGATCAGATCGCCGGGCTTGAGGTCCTTGCGATCGACCTTCTGGCCGTGACCGCTGGCCATCGCATTGGAAGTGCGCGGCAGGTCGAAGGTGGCATCGTTGAAGGCGTACTTCACCAGGCCGCTGCAATCGAAACCTTTGCTTGGGCTACTGCCGCCCCAACGGTAAGGTGTTCCCAGTACGTTCACGGCACGGCTCAAGACGTTGCTGCTTGTCTTGGCGGTCATGACCGGAACCAGCTTGCTATTGGCGGTGCTCAAACGCTGGGCGTTTCGCTTGTTCTTGCTCGAAGGAGCAGAAACATGGGATTGGGGGGTGTAGCCGTTGACGTTGGGAAGACGTTGCTCACGATTGGTGGCGTGGGCGGCCAGGGGCAATAATAGGCAAATGGTTAGCCATGTCTTGATAAATGGACGCATTAGGCAGGGCTCTTGAAGGTAAGCGCGCAACTTTATAACAGCTTTTTTTACTGTTCCGAGGCCGTTTGTCGAATCGCAACCCCAGGTGAAACCCGCATAATTGCGACATATTGACCTGATTGTCTGACAGAACCCAGACAGCACGGGGGTTTACCGGGTTCCTGACGCTGGAGACCGCTTGTCGGCAATCCATAAAAAAGTCACAAATAATCCGAACAAATTTATCTATCGAGGCAAAAGAGGCGATTCATGAACAGCTATCAGCAGGACGCTTTACGCGATACCCACAGCAAAGTGATCGGCTATCTCTTGTGGATTTTCGGCTTTACCGGCGCCCACCGCTTCTATTACGGCAAGCCGGTCACCGGCACGATCTGGTTTTTCACCTTTGGCCTGTTGGGCATCGGCTGGCTGATCGACCTGTTCCTGATTCCGGCCATGGATCGGGAGGCCGATCTGCGCTTCACCCCGGGTCCCCTCGAGTACAGCGTGGCGTGGATTCTGCTGACGTTTCTCGGTGTGCTGGGTGTGCACCGCATGTACCAGGGCAAATGGCTCACCGGCATCCTTTACCTGCTGACTGGCGGGGTGTTTTTCCTGGGGGTGCTGTATGACTTCTGGACGCTGAACGATCAGGTCTCGATTCGCAATGCGCAGAAGCGCGGGGCTTTTCACTAAGACCGAGTCGCCTGCATCGCGAGCAGGCTCGCTCCCACACTGGATCAAGGTGTTCACAGGTTATGTGTTCACCGAAGATCCCTGTGGGAGCGAGCCTGCTCGCGATAAGACCGACGCGATGTCAGGCCTGGTGAGTAATCCGCCCATCCATCAGCGTATAACGCACCACCCCCGGCAAACTGTGGCCAAGGAACGGGCAGTTGTCACCCTTGGAGCGCCAGGCTTCACCCGCCACAGTGGACGCCGCCGGGTCGAACAGCACCAGGTCCGCCGCCGCGCCCACTGCCAGTTTACCCACCGGTAATTGCAGCGCGTCGGCCGGGCCGTTGCTCAGGCGTGCGAGCAGGGTCGGCAGGTCCAGCAATCCGTCTTCCACCAGTGTCATGGCCAGTGGCAGCAACAGTTCGACACTGCTGATGCCCGGTTCCGTGGCGCCGAATGGTGCCAGCTTGGCATCGCGCTCGTGGGGCTGGTGATGGCTGGAGATGGCCGAGATCACCCCGGACTTCACAGCCTCGCGCAAGCCATCGCGGTCGGCGCGGGTGCGCAGCGGCGGTTGGACGTGATAGACGCTGTTGAAGTCGATCAGAGCTTCGTCGGTCAGGATCAGTTGGTACAGTGCCACATCGGCGGTGACGGGCAGGCCGCGAGCCTGGGCCTGGGCGATCAGTGCGGCGCCGCGGGCGCTGGTCAACTGGCTGAAGTGTGCGCGCACGCCGCTTTGTTCCACCAGCAGCAGGTCCCGGGCCAGGGCCACGGTCTCGGCGGTTTCCGGAATGCCCGGCAGGCCGAGGAAACTGGCGGTCGGGCCTTCGTGGGCCAGCCCGCCTTCAGCCAGATCGTGATCCTGGGAGTTGAAGATCACCGTCAGGCCGAAGGTCGCGGCGTATTCCAGGGCGCGGCACAGGGTGCGGGTATTGCGAAAACTGTTCAGGCCATTGCCGAACGCCACGCAACCGGCGTCGCGTAGCGCAATGAGTTCTGCCAATTGCTCGCCATCGAGGCCTTTGCTCAAGGCGCCGATAGGGAAGACCTTGGTGTTGCCGGCTTCGCGGGCGCGATCAAGGATCAGCTCGGCCACGGCCGAGGTGTCCAGTACCGGCTTGGTCTGCGGCGGGCAGCACAAACTGGTCACGCCACCGGCGGCGGCGGCCTGGGTTTCGCTGACGATACTGCCTTTGCGGCTGTAACCGGGTTCGCGCAGGGCGACGTTCAGGTCCACCAGGCCAGGGGCGGCCACCAGGCCTTGGGCGTTGAGGGTATCGACGGCGGTAAAACCGGCCGGAGCGGCGCCAAGGGCGACAATTTTGCAGGCATCGATATGGATGTCAGTCACTTGATCCAGGCCGCTGGCCGGATCGATCACGCGTGCGCCGAGAATGCTGAGCTTCACTGGGCGTTCTCCTGGTCGAATTGGCGCTGGGCCGTTTGCCCGCTCATGGCCATGGACAGCACGGCCATACGGATGGCGATGCCGTAGGTCACCTGGTTGAGGATCACCGAATGTGGTCCGTCGGCCACTGCCGACTCGATCTCCACCCCGCGGTTGATCGGCCCCGGGTGCATGACGATGGCGTCCGGCTTGGCCCCGGCCAGGCGCGCGGTGGTCAGGCCGAACAGGCGGTAGAACTCGCCTTCGCTCGGCAGCAGGCCGCCGGTCATGCGTTCGCGCTGCAGGCGCAGCATGATCACCACGTCCACGTCCTTGAGGCCTTCGGTCATGTCGGTGTAGACCTTCACGCCATACTGCTCGACGCCAATGGGCAGCAGGGTTTTCGGCGCGATCACGCGGATGTCCGGGCAGCCGAGGGTCTTGAGGGCGAGCATGTTCGAACGGGCCACCCGCGAGTGCAGGATGTCGCCGACGATAGCCACCGACAGGTTCTCGAAGCTGCCCTTGTGCCGACGGATGGTCAGCATGTCCAGCATGCCCTGGGTTGGGTGGGCGTGACGGCCGTCGCCGCCGTTGATGATCGCCACTTGCGGGCATACATGCTCGGCAATGAAATGCGCGGCGCCGGAATCACCGTGACGCACGACGAACATGTCGGCCGCCATGGCCTCGAGGTTGCGCAAGGTGTCGAGCAGGGTTTCGCCCTTGCTCGCCGAGGAGGTGGACACGTTCAGGGTGATCACGTCCGCCGACAGTCGCTGGGCCGCCAGTTCGAAGGTGGTGCGGGTGCGGGTGGAGTTTTCGAAGAACACGTTGCACACGGTCTTGCCGCGCAGCAACGGGACTTTCTTGACCGCCCGGGCCCCGACTTCGAGGAACGAATCGGCGGTGTCGAGGATTTCCGTCAGCAGCTCGCGGCGCAGGCCGTCGAGGGACAGGAAGTGCCGCAGCTGGCCCTGATCGTTGAGCTGTAGCGCTCGCTTGGTTTCGAGAGGCGTCATCGCAATGGACTCTTACAAGGGCAGTTAAAGGGCAAGGTCTTGCAGTTCGAGTTGCAGCGGCGTGGGGCCGGACAGCTTGACTCGCTCGTGAGCGGCCAGCGTCAGCGTCGCGCCGACCACGTTCGGGCGGATCGGCAGCTCGCCGGCGTCCAGGTCCAGCAGGCACACCAGGGTCACGCTGGCGGGGCGGCCATAATCGAACAGTTCGTTCATGGCGGCGCGGATGG
This sequence comes from Pseudomonas sp. N-137, assembly GCF_034555295.1. Taxonomy (NCBI): domain Bacteria; kingdom Pseudomonadati; phylum Pseudomonadota; class Gammaproteobacteria; order Pseudomonadales; family Pseudomonadaceae; genus Pseudomonas; species Pseudomonas sp. N-137. The sequence goes on along the minus strand of NZ_JAXUDQ010000010.1, from coordinate 361,665 downwards.
TCCGGCCGCTCATCAGCACATCGTCGATCAGTACCAGATGCTGGCCTTCAATCTCGAACGGCAGGGCCGAAGGGCGCACTTGCGGGTGCAGGCCGTTCTGGCTGAAGTCGTCGCGGTAGAACGACACATCGAGGGTGCCCAGCGGCGCATCGCTGCCCAGTTCTTCGAGCAAGGCCTGGGCGACCCAGACGCCACCGGTGCGAATGCCGATGTAGCGCGGTTCGCTGATGCCGCGTTGTTCCAGATGCGCCGTGAGACGAATCGCCATCTGGCTGATCAGTTCGGCGGGATTGGGCAGGCTCATGCTGGCTCCTTCAGGTTCCCGGGCCGGTGGTCAGAGGCCCGGTTTATCGCTAAAAGAAAGCGCCCTGGCGGCGCTTTCAAAAAAATCAGGTTTCGAACAGGGCGGCGTTGGCGTCGAGCCAGCCTTGCAGCAGCAGGGCGGCCGCGATGGCGTCTACCGGGTTGTCGCGGTAACTGCCTTTCTGCCCGCCACGTACCAGGCGTTCGCCCTTGGCCTCGAACGTGGTCAGACGCTCGTCGTGGGTATAGAAAGGCAGGTTGTAGCGGCCGTTGAGCCTGCGGGCGAATTTCTCCGCACGAACGCACATCTCGCTGGGCGTGCCGTCCATGTTCAGGGGCAGGCCGACCACCACGGCGTCGGGTTTCCACTCCTTGATCAGCGCTTCGACCTGGTTCCAGTCGGGAACGCCGTTCTGCGCTTTGAGGGTGCACAGCTCGCGGGCCTGGCCGGTAATCACCTGGCCGACCGCCACGCCGATCTGTTTGGTGCCGTAATCGAAGCCCAGCAGCAAGCGCAGGGCCATCAGGCGTGTCCTGCCTGGCTGGTGAGCAGACTGAGGTTGACCCCCAGCCGGCTGGCCGCTGCTTCCAGGCGCAGTTCGCTGCTGGTGTTGAACAGGATGTCGGCGTCGAACGGGCAGGTCAGCCAGGCGTTATCGGCCAGCTCGGCTTCCAGTTGTCCGGCTTCCCAACCGGCATAGCCGAGGGCGATCAGGCTTTTTTCCGGGCCTACGCCGTCGGCGATGGCGAACAGCACATCCTGGGAGGTGGACAGCGATACGCCATCCAGGTCCACGGTGGCCTGGTAGGACGGCCCCGTCGGGTGGAGCACGAAGCCTCGGTCGGTCTGCACCGGGCCGCCGATGAAAATCGGGACGTGCTGGCACAAGAGTGGCGGTTCTACATCCGGGCGCAACTGCTCAAGAATGTCCGCCAGGTTCAGTTCCTGCGGCCGATTGATCACCAGCCCCATGGCCCCATTGGCCGTGTGCTCGACGATGTAGGTCAAGGTGTGGGCAAAGTTCGGATCGGCCATGTGTGGCATGGCAATCAGGAAGTGATGCTTGAGGTAGGTGGGGCTGACGTTTTTCATAGGCGCTAGTGTGGCGGCGCAGGGGCGAACTGACAAGCTGGGGATGTGCAGCAAATGCCGGAGACTGTCACGAAACCCTTGTGGGAGCGAGCCTGCTCGCGATGCGGTGTGTCAGGCGACATCATGCTGAATGTTCGATTGCTATCGCGAGCAGGCTCGCTCCCACAAGGGGATGGGGTCAGTTGCTGGAGAGACGATCGCCCCGGGCGAACTTCCAGGTGCGGATGATTTCCAGGCGGTCGATGTCCGACAGGTCCCCGGTAAACGGTGCGAACGGCGCGGCCAGGCGCACGATCCGCTGGGCGGCCTGATCCAGCAATGGCTGGCCGGAGGACTCCAGCACCAGCACTTCATACAACGAGCCGTCGCGGTTGATCGAGACCAGCAGCCGCAAGTTGCCATAGATCTGCTTGCGCCGGGCTTCGTCGGGGTAGTTGAGATTGCCGATGCGCTCGACTTTCTTGCGCCACTCATCTTTGTACCAGGCGCCCTTGTCGCGCATGGTCGAGGCGGCGCTCAGGCGGTGGATACGCGGGCGTTTGGCATACAACTGCTGTTCCTGGGCCAGCTCGGCTTCCAGGCTGGCGATGTCGCTGGACAGTTGGGCGCTGTCGAAGGTGGGCACCGGGGCCTTGGGTTTGGGGTCGGGCCTGACCTCTTCCTTGACCGGGGCTTTTTTCGGCTTTGGCGCCACGGTGGTCACGGCTGCCTTGGGCGCCGTCTCCCGGACCTCGGGCTTGGCCGCTGGCGGCGGTGTGACCTTCTGCACTTTATTGTCCTGGAACGGCGCGATCTGGGTGGTCTTGGGCGTCGCCTTTTTTTCCAGGGTGCCACTGCCTTGCTGGTTTTCCTGGGCGAGGAAGTCCGCTTTTTGTGGCTTGGCTTCGCTTTTGAAGGTGGCCAGGGTGATTTCCAGGGTCTGGCTGATCTGTTTGGGTTCTACCGTGGCAAACCCGACGCCCAGCAGCAGTGCCAAGTGGATCAATGCCGCCAGGAACAGGGTAAAACCGAGACGATCAGCCGGGCGCACGCCGCGATGGGCGAGCTCTTGGGGCAGATCGGACGGGAGGGTCATGGCAAGGAAACCAACATCGCGTTTTTTTCAGGCCGGGCATGATAACGCAATGTGGGTTTCCTTCAGCAGGATCTGGATCAACGAGCCTTGAGCTTCTGATCGATGGCATCCATCAGCATCGCGCCGATGTCGGTGCCGAAGGCGTTGTCGATCTCGCGGATGCAGGTCGGGCTGGTGACGTTGATTTCCGTCAGGTGCTCGCCGATCACGTCCAGGCCCACGAACAGCAGACCTTTCTCCCGCAGGGTCGGGCCGACCTGGGCCGCGATCCAGCGGTCCTTTTCAGTCAACGGACGCGCCTCGCCACGCCCGCCGGCCGCCAGGTTGCCGCGGGTTTCGCCGGCCGCGGGAATGCGCGCCAGGCAATAGTCCACCGGTTCGCCGTCGATCATCAGGATGCGCTTGTCGCCATCGACGATGGCCGGCAGGTATCCCTGGATCATGATCTGCTGCTGACCGTGCAGGGTCAGGGTTTCGAGGATCACTGACAGGTTGGGGTGGCCGGCGGTGTGACGGAAAATCGAGGAGCCGCCCATGCCGTCCAGGGGCTTGAGGATCACGTCGCCGTGATGGTCGGCGAATTCACGCAGCACGTCCGGGCGACGGCTGACGATGGTGGGCGGCGTGCATTGCGGGAACAGCGTGGCGAACAGCTTTTCGTTGCAGTCGCGCAGGCTCTGGGGTTTGTTGACCACCAGCACACCGGCGTTTTCGGCCTGCTCCAGCAGGTAGGTGGAATACACGAACTCCATGTCGAAGGGCGGATCCTTGCGCATGAGGATCACGTCCAGGTCGCTGAGCAGCGCATCGCGTTCGGCGCCCAGCTCAAACCATTTTTCGGGGTTGGCGAAGACGTTCAGCGGCTTCATCCGCGCCCGTGCCTGGCCTTCGGCCTGGTAGAGGTCGCGCTGTTCCATGTAGAACAGCTCCCAGCCGCGCTTCTGAGCGGCCAGCAGCATGGCCAGCGAGCTATCCTTTTTATAGGAAATGCTGGCGATAGGGTCCATGACAATGCCGACGCGTACGCTCATGGCTTGGTTCCTCGAAAATTGATGGGCACAAATGGTGTGAAAAAGTGGCGTCAGAGTGGCGCCCGGAAGATTGGCGGTCAAGGAAAAACCACTGTACCGAGCGGCCGATAGATCGGCGATGGAGACTGTGCTAAAAAGGCTGGCATGTGACGTGCGGGCCTTGAACATCAAGGGTTTGCGCTGTCGTTCACACTTACGCGTTAAAAACCGGTTTGCAGTGGCAATGGCAGAGCATCTTACGCAGCAGCAACCCAGCGCCTTGAAGGTCATGGTCATCGACGACTCGAAGACCATCCGCCGCACCGCCGAGACCTTGTTGCGCAACGTGGGTTGCGAGGTCATCACGGCGGTCGATGGCTTCGATGCCCTGGCCAAGATCGCCGACCATCATCCGGGCATTATCTTTGTCGACATCATGATGCCGCGCCTGGACGGTTACCAGACTTGTGCCCTGATCAAGAACAACAGCGTTTTCAAGGCCACGCCGGTGATCATGTTGTCGTCCCGGGACGGTTTGTTCGACAAGGCCAAGGGGCGCATCGTCGGCTCCGATCAGTTTTTGACCAAGCCTTTCAGCAAGGAAGAACTGCTGGGCGCGATACGGGCTCATGTTCCGGGCTTTGCCGCTGTCCAGCCGCACCAGGCACATTAATGACACTCGGCCATCGGGCCTGGGGTCAACAAAAAATGGGGAACACCATGGCACGAATTCTGATCGTCGATGATTCGCCGACCGAAATGTACAAACTGACCGGCATGCTGGAAAAGCACGGCCACCAGGTCCTGAAGGCCGAAAACGGCGCCGACGGCGTGGCCCTGGCTCGCCAGGAAAAGCCCGACGCGGTCCTGATGGATATCGTCATGCCCGGCCTCAACGGTTTCCAGGCCACGCGCCAGTTGACCAAGGATCCGGACACCGGGCACATCCCGGTGATCATCATCACCACCAAGGACCAGGACACCGACAAGGTCTGGGGCACTCGCCAAGGCGCGAAGGACTACCTGACCAAACCGGTGGACGAAGAAACCCTGATCAAGACCCTGAACAACGTGCTGGCGGGTTGATGACACGGCCATGAGCCAATCCCTGACCGCTTTCGAACTGCTCCTGCAGATCGACCGGCGTTGCCGGCTGCTGGGGGCGGACCTGCCGTCACAACCGACCCACGGCGACAGCTGGAGCGGCATCGGTTTTCGCCTCGGCGAACACTGGTACGTGGCGCCCATGGGCGAAGTCAGCGAAGTGCTGCACGAACCGCGCTACACACATTTGCCCGGGGTCAAGCCATGGGTTCGTGGTGTGGCTAATCTGCGCGGGCGCTTATTGCCGTTGATGGATTTGTGCGGTTTCTTCGGCCATGAGCTGTCGAGCGTGCGCAAGCAGCGGCGGGTGCTGGTGGTGGATCATGACGAGGTCTTTACCGGGTTGCTGGTGGATGAAGTCCTCGGATTGCAGCATTTTGCCCAGGACAGCCTGGAGCCGACGCTGATGGACGACCTTGACGGCCCGGAGTCGGCCTTCGTCAAGGGCCGGTTTCGCGGTGAACGGCAGTGGCAGGTGTTCAGCCCGTTTGCGCTGACGCGCTCGCCGGGGTTCATGGATGTAGCTGTTTGACGAGATGCCACACGGTCCCTTGTGGGAACGAGCCAGTGGGAGCAAAGCTTGCTCGCGATGGCGGCGCCTCGGTAGGCGGGAAACCGTGTTGTTTTCATCGCAGGCAAGCCTTGCTCCCACAGAGTCACACTGATTGAGCAGGCTGCACTACAAGGGCTTGCTTACAGTTGGCAGTGGTGAGTGGGTTGGATTGGGCAGTACAGGCGAGAACCGATGATCAAAGCAAATACAGGTAAGCCTCTGGAAGCGTCGCGTAGTCGTTCGCAGATCATCGTGCTGTTCGTCGCGCTGATTGTCTTCATCATGCTGCTGTTCGCCAACTTCGCTTACCTCAACACCCAGTCCAACTACGACAAGCAGTACATCGGCCACGCCGGTGAGTTGCGGGTGCTGTCCCAGCGCATCGCGAAGAACGCCACCGAGGCGGCCGCCGGCAAGGCCGCGGCGTTCAAGTTGCTGAGCGAGGCGCGCAATGATTTCGCCCAGCGCTGGGGCTACCTAAAGCAAGGCGACCCGGTGACCGGCCTGCCACCGGCACCTGCTGCCCTGCGCCCGCAGATGCGTGCCGTACAGCTGGACTGGGAACGCCTGCTCAAGAACACCGATGCCATCCTGTCCAGCGAACAGACTGTGCTGTCGCTGCATCAGGTGGCGGCGACCCTCGCCGAAACCGTGCCGCAATTGCAGGTCGAGTACGAAAAGGTCGTCGAAATTCTCCTGCAGCGCGGCGCGCCCGCCGCGCAGGTCGCCATGGCCCAGCGCCAGTCGTTGCTGGCCGAACGGATTCTCGGGGCGGTGAACACCGTGCTGGCGGGGGATGAAAACGCCAGTCAGGCCGCCGATACCTTTGGTCGCGATGCCGCACGTTTTGGTCAGGTGCTCAATGGCATGTCGCAAGGTGACCCGGCCTTGAAGATCTCCCAGGTACAGGACCGCGATGCCCGGGCTCGCCTGAGTGAGATCAGCGAACTCTTCGAATTCGTCTCCGGCTCGGTGGACGAAATCCTCGAAACCTCTCCTGAGCTATTCAAGGTGCGCGAGTCGGCAGGCAACATCTTCAACCTGTCGCAAACCTTGCTGGACGAAGCGTCGCACCTGGCCACCGCGTTCGAAAACCTGGCCGGCGGGCGTTCCGCAAACGCCATCGGTGGTTATGTGCTGGGCCTGTTGGCGCTGATGTCGATCATCCTGATCGGGCTGGTGATGGTCCGCGAAACCAACCGGCAGTTGCGTGAAACCGCAGAAAAGAATGAGCGCAACCAGAACGCGATCATGCGTCTGCTGGACGAGATCGAAGACCTGGCCGATGGCGACCTGACCGTGACCGCCTCGGTTACCGAAGACTTTACCGGCACCATCGCCGATTCCATCAACTATTCGGTGGACCAACTGCGTGACCTTGTGGCCACCATCAACCTCACCGCCGGCCAGGTCGCCGCTGCGGTGCAGGAAACCCAGGCTACGGCGATGCACCTGGCGCAGGCTTCCGAACATCAGGCCCAGCAGATATCCGAAGCTTCGACTTCAATCAATGAAATGGCCCAGTCCATCGATCAGGTCTCGGCCAATGCCGCCGAGTCGTCGGCGGTGGCCGAGCGTTCCGTGGAGATCGCCAACAAAGGCAACGAGGTGGTGCACAACACCATTCATGGCATGGACAACATTCGCGAGCAGATCCAGGACACGGCCAAGCGCATCAAGCGCCTGGGGGAGTCGTCTCAGGAAATCGGCGACATTGTCAGCCTGATCGATGACATTGCCGACCAGACCAACATCCTGGCCCTCAACGCCGCTATCCAGGCGTCCATGGCCGGTGACGCCGGGCGCGGGTTCGCGGTGGTGGCCGATGAAGTGCAGCGGCTGGCGGAGCGCTCTTCGGCGGCGACCCGGCAGATCGAGACCCTGGTGCGGGCGATTCAGGCTGACACCAACGAGGCGGTGATTTCCATGGAACAGACCACCACCGAAGTGGTGCGCGGCGCCCGACTGGCCCAGGATGCCGGGGTGGCCCTGGAAGAAATCGAAGGCGTGTCCAAGACCCTGGCGGCGCTGATCCAGAGCATTTCCAACGCGGCGCAGCAACAGACCACGTCGGCGGGGCAGATTTCCTTGACCATGAACGTGATCCAGCAGATCACCACGCAAACCTCTTCCGGCTCCACCGCCACCGCCGAGAGCATCGGCAACCTGGCGAAAATGGCCAGTCAGCTGCGTCGTTCGGTGTCGGGGTTTACTTTGCCGGCGGCGGCTGCGGCGGATGAGAACAAGGCGTAACTGGCTGGATCTGTATATTGAGAAGGGTCATGTGGCGAGGAAGCTTTTGTGGCGAGGGGATTTATCCCCGCTGGACTGCGAAGCAGTCCCAAAATAGCCAGTCTGGGACATAGATGTTGGATTCTGCATTGCAGGGGGCCGCTTCGCAGCCCAGCGGGGATAAATCCCCTCGCCACAAGGGCTGATGTTCCTGCGTCTTAGACTGTTGATTTGGAGTGGTTATGGGTGATCGGCACGACTATGTGGCCCTGGAGTGGGTCAAGGGCGAGATTGCCGAAACGCTGAAGCAGGCCCATCTGGCGCTCAACCGCCTGGTGGACGACCCGCAGGCGGCGGATGCCCTCGCGCATTGCCTGGCGTGCATTCATCAGGTGCACGGCGGCCTGCAGATGGTCGAGTTCTATGGTGCCGCGCTGCTGGCCGAGGAGATGGAACAGCTATGCGTCGCCCTGCAGGACAACCGCATCGCCCATCGCGACGAAGCCATCAGTCTGTTGAGCCAGGCCCTTGGGCAGTTGCCGATCTATCTGGACCGCATCCAAGGTGCCCGCCGCGATCTGCCGTTGGTGGTGCTGCCATTGATCAATGATTTGCGCAGCGCCCGGGGCGAGAGCCTGTTGTCGGAGACCAGCCTGTTCAGTCCAGAGTTACCGCTGATCGCGCCGCTCAGTGACGAGGCCTTGAAGCGACTCGAACCGCCTGACCTGCCCAACACCTTGCGCAAACTGCGCCAGACCCTGCAAGTGGCCCTGGTGGGGCTGTTGCGCGAACAGGACGACGCCACCCATCTCGGCTATCTGGCCAAGGTCTTCCACCGCCTGGAAGGGCTGTGCGCCGCCGCACCGCTCAATGCGCTGTGGCAGGTGGCGTCGGCCCTGGTCGAAGGCATGCGCGAGGGGCGTATCGCCAATAGCCCGGCCCTGCGCAGCTTATTCAAGGAAGCGGACAAGGAACTCAAGCGCCTGTTGGACCAGGGCCTGCAAGGCATCAATCAACCGGCGCCGCCACAGTTGCTGACGAGTTTGTTGTTCTATATTGCCAAGGCCGAACATCCCAGCGGGCAGATGCAGATCATGAAAGAACGCTACTCACTGGACGACGCGCTGCCCGACAGCGCCATGGTCGACGAAGAACGCGCACGCCTGGCCGGACCGGACCGCGATGCCATGCGCTCGGTGCTCGCCGCACTCTGCGAAGAGCTGGTGCGGGTCAAGGAGCGGCTCGACCTGTTCGTGCGCAGTGACCGCCAGCACGCCTCGGAGCTGGACAGCCTGCTGGCGCCCCTGCGACAGATCGCCGACACCCTGGCGGTGCTCGGCTTCGGTCAGCCGCGAAAAGTGATCATCGATCAATTGGCGGTGGTCCTGAGCCTCGCCCAAGGTCATCGCGAGCCGGATGACGCGACGCTCATGGATGTCGCCGGGGCCTTGCTCTACGTCGAGGCCACTCTGGCCGGCATGGTCGGCACCGTCGAGCCCGAGAGCCCTGAAGACAGCCACCTGCCCACCACAGACCTGACCCAGATCCACCAGATTGTTATCAAGGAAGCCCACACCTGCCTGCAACAGGCCAAGGACATGATCGTCGACTACATCGACGCCGACTGGAACAGCGAACAACTGCAAGCGCTACCGGCGTTGCTGACCCAGGTGCGCGGCGCGCTGGCGATGATCCCCTTGAGCCGCGCCGCCAGCCTTGTGGAGGCGTGCAATGGTTTCATTCGCGAGCATCTGCTGTTGGATCACGCCCAGCCGGGCTGGGAAGAACTCGATCACCTGGCCGACGTAATCACCGGCCTCGAATATTACCTGGAACGTTTGAGCGAAGACCCGGAAACGCCCGGCGAACCCTTGTTGGACGTGGTCGAGCGCAGCCTGGGTGCCCTCGGTTATTTCCCCGACGAAGCCCGGGTGCCGTTGCTTGACGATGTGCTGAGCCCGAACGAGGCCCAGGTCATGCAGGACTTGCAGGAGCTGGATGACCCGCAGACCGTGCAGTCCTTGGCCCAAATGCTGGCCAGCCCGGTCTCGGCGGTCAACCCGCCGGCCCGGAGCACGCCGGGTAGCCTGCTGCCGCCGCCGTTGGACGAGCATCCGGTGGACGACGAGCTGCGCGAGGTCTTCCTTGAAGAAGCCGACGAGGTGCTCGACGTTTTGCGCGAATACCTGCCGCGCTGGGCCGCTCACCCTGACGACCATGGCGCCCTGGCCGAATTGCGCAGGGCCTTCCATACCCTCAAGGGCAGCGGTCGGATGGTGCGGGCGCTGGTCTTGGGTGAGCTGGCCTGGGCCGTGGAAAACCTGCTCAACCGGGTGCTGGAGCGCAGTGTTGAGCCGGGTGCTGCGGTCCGGCAGTTGCTCGATGACACGGTGCAGTTGCTACCGGCCCTGGTGAGCGAGTTTGCAGACAACCGCCAGCGTCAGCGCGACGATGTCGACCGTCTGGCCGCCCGTGCCCATGCGCTGGCAAAGGGCGTCGATGACGATGAAGACGCCCAGGATGTCGCCGCCCTCGACCCGTTGTTGCTGAAGATATTCGACAACGAAGCCCAGGGTCACCTTGCCAGCCTCAATCGCTTTCTCGACCAGGCCGCCGAACACTTGCCGCTGCAGGCCAACGACGAATTGCAGCGAGCCTTGCATACCCTCAAGGGCAGCGCATCAATGGCCGGCGTGTTGCCGATTGCCGAGCTGGCCGGCGCGATGGACCAGTTGGCCCGGGAATACAAGGCGCACCTGATCGCCCTCGACCTTGATGAAACTGAATTGCTGCTGGAGGCCGAGGGCCTGTTGCGCCTGGGCTTGCGTCAGTTGCACGGTGACCCCCTGGCGCCGATCCCCGGCGCAGAAGAGCTGATCCAGCGAACCCAAACGCTGCTGGCCGAGCGCCTGCAAACGGCCCTCAGTGCACCGGACAAAGGCTTGCGGACCAAGCGCGATCCCCAACTGATCAACAACTTCCTCGCCCAGGGCATGGACATCCTGCTCGATGCCGAAAACCTGTTGCGCCGTTGGCAGCAGCACCCCGGCGAAGGCCAGGAACTCAGTGCACTGCTGGACGAGCTGACCACCCTCGGCGAAGGCGCGCACTTGGCCGACTTGCACCCGGTGGACGAGCTCTGTGAAGCCTTGCTCGATCTCTATGGCGCAGTGGAGGAAAGCAGCCTGGCAGTCAGCGACGTGTTTTTCCAGGAAGCGCAGCGCGCCCATGAAGCCTTGATCGACATGCTCGATGAATTGGCCGCCGGGCAACACGTGCACTCGCAGCCCGAGCGGGTGCAGGCCCTGCGCGGCTTGCTCCAAGAGAGCCTGGACCCATCCGCCACCGGCCTGATCCGCAGCGATGGCAGCCGCACCCTGAGCATCCGCGAACTGGGTAACGCGACAGCGGAACTGCAGCGCAGCGCCCCTGCTGAGACCTCAGTGGACGACGACATTGCCTCGATCTTCCTCGAAGAGGCGCAGGACATCCTCGAAAGCGCCGCCCAGGCCCTGCAACGTTGGCTGGCCGACCCGGACAACGCAGCGCCGCTGTCCTCGTTGCAACGCGACTTGCACACCCTCAAGGGCGGCGCACGAATGGCCGATATCCGGCCGGTGAGCGACCTGGCCCAGGAGCTGGAAAATCTCTACGAAGGGCTGGTGGACCGCCGTTACAGCCACAGCGAGGAACTCGAGCAACTGCTCAGCAGCAGTCACGAACGCCTCGATCTGCTGCTCGGGCAGTTGCAGCAGGGCCAGCCGTTGGGCGATCCCGTTGCGCTGATCGACGCCATTCGCCGGTTCCGTCAGGACAAGCCGAACCCAATCGATTCGGCAGGGGCGGTTCAGGGCGAGGGGGCCGGACATGACCCGGAGCTGCTGGAAATCTTCCTCGAAGAAGGTTTCGACATTCTCGACAGCGCAGGCTCAGCGCTGCTGCGCTGGCAGGACGAACCATCGAACCGTCAGGCCCTGGAAACGCTGTTGCGGGATTTGCACACCCTCAAGGGTGGTGCGCGGATGGTGGAAATCGTCCCCATCGGCGACCTGGCCCATGAGCTGGAAAATCTCTATGAAGGCTTGTCGGCGGGGCTGCTCCAACCGACTCCAGCGCTGTTCGCCTTGCTGCAAAGCAGCCATGACCGGCTGGCGCAGATGCTCGATGCGGTACGCGCCGGCCACCCCTGCCCCGTTGCCGACCGGCTGATCGCGCAGATCCAGGCGGTGAATCATCCGCAGGACAGCGAGACGCCCAAAGTCGTCCCCGCGCCGGAACCGGCCCCGACCCCGCCGCCTGCACCCACAAGGCCTGAGACCGGCACCCCGAGCGACGGCGCGGACATGGTCAAAGTCTCCGCCGAATTGCTTGACGACCTGGTGAACCTGGCTGGGGAAACCTCGATTTTCCGTGGGCGTATCGAACAGCAGGTCAACGACGCGCGCGTGGCCCTGGGCGAGATGGAAACCACTATCGAGCGCATGCGCGACCAGTTGCGCCGTCTTGATACCGAAACCCAGGGCCGGATCCTCAGTCGCCAGCAGGTCGAGGCCGAGCGCCTGGGCTACGAAGAATTCGACCCGCTGGAGATGGACCGGCATTCCCAGTTGCAGCAATTGTCCCGGGCGCTGTTCGAATCGGCCTCGGACTTGCTCGATCTCAAGGAAACCCTCGAACGCAGCAATCACGACGCTGAGAACCTGCTGCAACAGCAGGGGCGGGTCAATACCGAACTTCAGGAAGGGTTGATGCGCACGCGCATGGTGCCGTTCGAGCGCATGTTGCCGCGCCTCAAACGCATCGTGCGGCAAGTGGCGCAGGAGTTGGGCAAGGACGTGGAGTTCGTGGTTGGCAATGCTGAAGGCGAAATGGACCGTAGCGTGCTGGAGCGCATGGCCGCGCCCTTGGAGCATATGCTGCGCAACGCCGTCGACCACGGCCTGGAGCCAGCCGACGTGCGCATCGCTGCCGGGAAACCGGCCCGGGGGCGCATCAGCCTCGACCTGTCCCGGGAAGGTGGCGACATCATTTTCGACATTCGCGACGACGGCGCCGGCGTGCCGCTGGAGGCGGTGCGCAGCAAGGCGATCAAGCGTGGTCTGCTGGCACCGGACAGCGACATCAGCGACCGCGACGTGCTGCAATTCATCTTGCAGCCGGGCTTTTCCACCGCCGAAAAAATCACCCAGATTTCCGGGCGCGGCGTCGGCATGGACGTGGTCCACGAAGAGGTGCGGCAACTGGGCGGCAGCATGGTCATCGACTCCACACCGGGGCAGGGCGTGCATTTCCGCATTCGCCTGCCGTTTACCGTGGCGGTGAACCGGGCGTTGATGGTGCAATGTCACGAAGACCAGTACGCGATCCCACTGAACACCATCGAAAGTATCGTCCGGGTGTTGCCCGCTGAACTGGATGGCTATTACCAGCTCGACCCGCCGACCTACACCTACGCCGGGCAACGCTATGAGCTGTGCTACCTGGGTGAGCTATTGAAAACCGGCGCTCGCCCGAAACTGTTGGGCCAGAGCCAACCGTTGCCGGTGCTGCTGATGCAATGCAGCGAGCGGCATATCGCGGTGCAAGTGGACGCTACCGCTGGGACCCGGGAGATCGTGGTCAAGAGCCTCGGCCCGCAATTTTCGGCGGTGCAGGGCTTGTCGGGGGCGACGATCCTGGGCGATGGCCGGGTGGTGTTGATTCTCGACCTGTTGGCGCCGATCCGCGCCTTGCCTCATCAGGTCCCACGCCGCCCGGCAGCGGCGCAAGGCGAGGGCGAACACCCGCGAGCATTGCTGGTGCTGGTGGTGGACGACTCGGTGACGGTCCGCAAGGTCACCAGCCGCCTGCTGGAGCGCCACGGCATGCACGTGCTCACCGCCAAGGATGGCGTGGATGCCATGGCGCTGCTGGCCGAACACTCCCCCGACCTGATGTTGCTGGACATCGAAATGCCGCGCATGGACGGCTTCGAAGTGGCCACGCAAGTACGCAATGACCCGCGCCTGGCTCACCTGCCGATCATCATGATCACCTCCCGCACCGGCCAGAAACACCGCGACCGCGCCATGGCCATCGGCGTCAACGACTACCTGGGCAAGCCGTACCAGGAATCGGTGCTGCTCGACAGCATCGCCCGCTGGAGCAAAACCCATGCATGACCTTCACCCGCGTACCGGGCACATCACTGGGCTGCTGCTACCCCTGGCCGACCGGCACCTGATTTTACCCAACGTGGCCGTGGCCGAGCTGATCGACTACCAGAGCAGCGCGTTCGATATGGACACTCCGCCGTGGTTCCTGGGTTGGGTGAGCTGGCGCGAACGGCAAATCCCGTTGCTGAGTTTCGAGTCGGCCTGCGGCCAGAAAACCGTGATCGGCGAGCGTGCGCGCATCGTCGTGCTCAATGCCCTGGGCGGGCGCCCGGAGTTGCGGTTCATTGCGCTGCTGGTCCAGGGTATCCCGCGCTCCTACAAACTCGACACCCAGTTGAGCTACGTCGATGTACCGCTGTGTGGGCTGGAACAGGCGGCGGTACAAGTGGGCGAGCATGTGGCGAAGGTGCCGGATTTGTTGGCCCTGGAAGAGTTGGTCGTTGCCTCGGGGTTGGCAAAAAGCTAGGTCAGACACGGTACCTGTGGGAGCGGGCTTGCTCGCGAAGTCGGGCTGATAGCCGGCCAGGGTTTTGTTGACTGAGTACATATCCATTGCCGCCGTTACCGCAGCAACGGATATACACACAAAACTCAAGTAAGCAGCCCCAAGTCATCAAACCCTGAACCGCCCCACCAACGTCTGCAAATGAACCCCCAACCGCGCCAATTCAGCGCTCGAAGCGGCCGTCTCTTCACTGGACGACGCAGTTTGCTCCGACACATCGCGCACATTCAGCACGCTGCGGTTGATCTCCTCGGCCACGGCACTCTGCTGCTCGGCCGCAGCGGCGATCTGCTGGTTCATCGACTGAATGGCCGAGACCGTGCGGGTGATGTTTTCCAGGGAACCACCGGCGCGGCGGGTCAGTTCGACGCTGTTGTCGGTCAGGCTGCGGCTGTTGTCCATGATGGTCGCGACCTGCTCGGTGCCTGACTGCAGGCCGACGATCAGTTCTTCGATTTCTTCTGTGGACTTCTGGGTGCGCTGGGCCAGGCTGCGGACCTCGTCAGCCACCACCGCGAAACCACGTCCGGCTTCGCCCGCACGGGCCGCTTCGATGGCCGCGTTGAGGGCCAGCAGGTTGGTTTGCTGGGCTACGGACTTGATCACGTCCAGCACGCTGCCGATCTTGTCGCTTTCGCGCTTGAGGTCGCCCATGGCTGTGGTGGAGTTACCCACTTCGAGGGCCAGGCGTTCGATCTGGGCGATGGCTTCGCCGACCACTTTTTCACCCTCGCGTGCCTGCTGGTCAGCCGCGACGGCCGCTTCGGAAGCTTCCTCGGCATTGCGCGCCACTTCCTGCACCGTGGCGGTCATTTCGTGCATGGCGGTGGCGACCTGGTCGGTTTCCACTTTCTGGCTGTTGACCCCGGCGCTGGTCTGCTCGGTCACGGCCGAGAGTTGTTCGGCGGCGCTGGCGATTTGTGTAACGCCGTCGCTGATGCCGCCGATCAACTGCCGCAGGCCCACGGTCATGCTCTGCATGGCGCGCTGCAATTGACCGAGTTCGTCGCGGCGCTCGGAGGTGAGGTTGTGGGTCAGGTCGCCCGCGGCAATGCGCTCGGCGACTTTGAGGGTCTGGTCCAGCGGGCCGACGATCTGCCGGGTGATGACCAATGCTGCGATCACGCCGAACAACATGGCCAGCACGGCAGCCGATACCAGGACGGTCTTGGCCTGGGCGGCGTCCTGGTCGCGCACGGCGGTCTGGGACACGGTCAGGCTTTTGCTGGACTCAAGCAATACTTCGCCTTGCTCGGTCATGCGCTTGAGCGCCGCGGCGGTATCAAGCTGGGAATCGCGAAACTGACTGACCGCCGCACGGTAGGCGTTGATCGAATCGCTGGCTTGCTGCAGGTTGGCGGAGTGCTCCTCAGGCAACTGCGCCGGTAGGCGTGCGAGAAGTTTGAGGGCATCGGTAATGGCGTCAAGGGCCGGTTGCTGGGCTTCGTTCTTACCGCTGTAGGTGTAGCCGCGAACCTGATAACGCGCTTGCTGGATCGCCTTGCTCAGGGATACCACGCTGTTGAATTGGGCGACGTTCTCGCTTTGCAGCGTGGCTTTTTCAACCTCGGCGACGCGGGCCACGGCGTTGTCGGCGCTGGCGCCGAGTTTGCTGCGGGCATCTTCGCGACTGACGGTGGCGCTGGCCATCTCGGCGAAGGCGCTTTTGTACTCGGCCACAGCGGCCAGTTGTTTGTCGATCAGCGCCACGTCGGCCGGCTGCTCGATCATCTGGCGGGCTGCGGTCAGGCCGGTCTCGAGTTTGGCAAGCAGATCGTTGACTTCCTGCGGACCGTTTTCACCCCGCGTGGTGTAGTAGTCCAGGCGTGCCAGGCGCAGGTCCTTGCTCAACTCGTTCAGGCTGGAAATGTAGCCCAGCTTGTCGCCACGGCTAATGACATTGCCCAGGCCGCTCCAGCCGGTGAAAGCGATCATCAAGGTTAGAAATAGCACCAGACCGAAGCCGAAGCCGAGTTTGCGATTGACGCTTACGTTTCCCAGACTCTGGGTAAGCATTCGGAACATGCTGATTTCTCCCTTGCTGCACTGAATTGGTTTTATGGGAGCTGTATCGGCGGGGCGGGAGGGATCTGTAGAAATGAACTGAGAATCCTGGCGCTCGCCACAAAAAACGGGCAAGCGGCAGGGGGTCAGAACAACCGTGCGAGCAGCGCGGTAACGGCGGTTTCGACGCGCAGGATGCGTTCGCCCAGTTGTACCGGTTGCAGTCCGGCCTTGGCCAGCAGGTCGATTTCGTAAGGAATCCAGCCGCCTTCGGGGCCGATGGCCAGGGTCACGGGTTCGTCCAGCGCGCGAGGGCAGGGGGGGTAGTTCCCCGGATGGCCGACCAGACCGCAGGTGCCGTTCGCCATGGCCGGCAGGCGGTCTTCAACGAAGGGCTTGAAGCGCTTTTCGATGATGATCTCCGGCAGCACGCTGTCGCGCGCCTGCTCCAGGCCAAGGATCAGTTGTTCGCGAATGGCCTCGGGCTCCAGGAACGGGGTCTGCCAGAAGCTCTTTTCCACGCGGTAACTGTTGACCAGTACCACGCGCGGCACGCCCATGCTGGCGATGGTCTGGAGCACTCGCCGGAGCATTTTCGGTCGAGGCAGGGCCAGCACCAGTGTCAGTGGCAGCTTGACCGGCGCAGGTTGGTCGAGTGTCACTTGCAGTTCGGCTTCATGGGCTTCCAGGCGCAGCACCTGGGCCGTGCCCATCAACCCGCCGATACGCCCGACCCGCAGGCTGTCACCGACGGCGCTACGGTGCACTTGCTGCATGTGGGTCAAGCGGCGATCGCTCAGCACGACGCGGTCAGGCCCGATGAAGTCGGCCTCTTCAAGCAGCAGCAGGTTCACGCTTGGGTCGCTGGCGGCTGGTCGTTATGGTCGTCGACCGGCTGATCGTCTACTTCTTCCCGGCGCTTGCGCACCAGACCGCCGAACAGGATGCCGATCTCGAACAGCAGCCACATCGGCACGGCCAGCAGGGTCTGGGAGAAGATGTCCGGCGGGGTCAGGATCATGCCGACCACGAAGCAGCCGATGATCACGTACGGACGGATTTTCTTCAGGTACGCAACGTCGACCACGCCGATCCACACCAACAGCACCACGGCTACCGGGATTTCGAACGCCACGCCGAAGGCGAAGAACAGCGTCATGACGAAATCCAGGTAGCTGGTGATGTCGGTCATCATTTCCACGCCCGCGGGAGTGGCGGCGGCAAAGAACTTGAAGATCAACGGGAATACGAAGAAGTAGGCGAAGGCCATGCCGGTGTAGAACAGCAGAATGCTGGACACCAGCAGCGGCACGGCAACGCGTTTTTCATGCTTGTACAGGCCTGGCGCGATGAAGCCCCAGATCTGGTGCAGGATCACCGGGATCGCCAGGAACAACGAGACCATCATCGTCAGCTTGAGCGGCGTCAGGAACGGTGACGACACGTCGGTGGCGATCATCGTCGCGCCTTCCGGCAGGTACTGGCGCAGCGGTGTGGAAACGAAGGTGTAGATCTGTTGGGTGAAGGCAAACAGCCCGGCGAAGATGACGAAAATCGCCGCCACGCAACGCAACAGGCGGGTGCGCAACTCGGTGAGGTGCGATACCAGCGGCATCGGCTGGTCGTTTTCAGGAATATCGCTCATGGGGCTCGCGGCGGCAAAGTAGGGTCGTTAGGAACGGCTGGTGCCGCCACTGTCGGGGCGGGCTCCACGGGGTTCGCGGGCGCGGCTGCTACAGGCGGCGTGTCATCCACCGGCGCCTGGGGGGCAATCGTCGGCTCGACCGCCGGCTGAACCGGTGTCGGCTCCTGCTGGGTCGGGGTGAAGATTTTCCGCGCTTCCTGCTCCAGAGACAGAATGTGTTCGTTGTGCAGTTGCCGACGAATGTCGTCGGCCCCGATTTCACGTTCAACTTCCTGTTTGATCGCATTGAAGCTGCGCTTGAGCCGCCCGATCCATAGACCTGCGGTGCGCGCAGCGCCCGGCAGCCGCTCGGGGCCCAGTACCAGCAGGGCGACGAGGCCGACGAGCAGCAGTTCAGTGAAGCTGATCCCAAACATTAGTCAGTGCTCACGAGTCTTTGCGGGCCGGCTCTTCGACTTTCTGTGCCTGCACATCGATGGTGTGCGGGGCATTCACAGGTTGAGTGGCCTGTGGGTGAACCGGTTGGCTCGGCTGCGCTGGTTGAGCGGGCGTCGCTGCCGGGTCGGCCGGTTTTTCGTCGTCGTTCATGGCCTTGCGAAAGCCCTTGATCGACTCGCCAACGTCAGTGCCCAGGTTCTTGAGTTTCTTGGTGCCGAACACCAGTACCACGACCACCAGAATGACGACCCAGTGTTTCCAGTCAAAAATACCCATGTGGCTATTCCTCTCGTAAGTTGATCAGGCGGACGGACGCGAGGCTTTCTCGACGTGCCCGGACAGACCGAAACGACGGTCCAGTTCATCCAGTACAGCCTGCGGGTGCTGCCCCAGTTGGGCAAGCATGACCAGGCTATGGAACCACAGGTCGGCGGTCTCGTAGATCACGTCACTGCAGTCGCCACTGATGGCGGCGTCCTTGGCGGCGATGATGGTCTCGACCGACTCTTCACCGACCTTTTCCAGAATCTTGTTCAAACCCTTGTGGTACAGACTGGCGACATAGGAACTGTCGGCCGCTGCGCCTTTGCGCTCTTCCAGCACCTGGGCCAGGCGGGTCAGGGTGTCACTCATGGGTATGTCCTGAATAAATGGCGTGCGGGTCCTTGAGCACCGGGTCGACGGTTTTCCAGTCGCCGTTCTCGAAGACGCGATAGAAGCAGCTTTGACGGCCGGTGTGGCAGGCGATCTCACCGACCTGCTCGACCATCAGGATGATGACGTCGCCGTCGCAGTCCAGGCGCATCTCGTGCAGGTGCTGCACGTGCCCGGACTCTTCACCCTTGCGCCACAGCTTGCCACGCGAACGTGACCAATAGATGGCGCGGTTCTCAGCGGCGGTCAGGGCCAGCGCTTCACGGTTCATCCAGGCCATCATCAGCACGCGCCCGGTCTTGTGATCCTGGGCGATGGCCGGCACCAGGCCGTCAGCGTCCCATTTGATCTCGTCCTGCCAGTTTTTCATCTTCGACTCCGACAATGGGCCGCGCATCTCAAGTCGACGGGCCCAGCCTTGAAACAGTGTGCCAGCGTGAACCGATGCTGGCTATCGACGAACGACCAGATACAAACCAACGATGACCATGATGCCGGCGGGCCAGTGGCCCAGCTGACTCAACGGGCCCCCGCTCGCCAGTACTGCACCGCCACCCAGGTGAGCGGCGCCGAGCAGGCGCATGAACCAGTCGTCCCCGCGCTCTTTCCACGGCGGCGCGGGATCGTGGGCGTGGGGTTGGGACATGCGTTCGAGCAGGTCGCGGGTCATGTTGGCCAGGTGCGGGAGCTGCTCGAACTGGCTCTGCACGTTGCCCAGCAAGGTTTTGGGGCTCACGCGCTCACGCATCCAGCGTTCGAGGAACGGCTGGGCGGTGTTCCACAGGTCCAGGTCCGGGTATAGCTGGCGACCAAGGCCTTCGATGTTCAGCAAGGTTTTCTGCAACAGTACCAACTGCGGCTGAACCTCCATATTGAAGCGACGCGCGGTCTGGAACAGGCGCATCAGCACCTGGCCGAATGAAATATCTTTTAACGGTTTTTCGAAGATCGGTTCGCATACCGTGCGGATCGCCGCTTCGAATTCGTTGAGTTTGGTCTCGGCCGGCACCCAGCCGGAGTCGATGTGCAGTTGCGCGACGCGGCGGTAGTCGCGCTTGAAGAAGGCGAACAGGTTGCGGGCCAGATAGTCCTGGTCTTCGGGAGTCAGGCTGCCGACGATGCCGCAGTCGATGGCAATGTATTGCGGGCTCCACGGTTGCACGGTGCTGACAAAGATATTCCCCGGGTGCATGTCGGCGTGGAAGAAGCTGTCGCGGAACACCTGGGTGAAGAAGATTTCCACGCCGCGCTCGGCCAGCAGTTTCATGTCGGTGCGCTGGTCGGCCAGGGTCGCCAGGTCGGTGACCTGGATGCCGTAGATACGCTCCATCACCAACACTTTCGGACGGCACCAGTCCCAATAGACTTGCGGCACATAGAGCAGCGGCGAGCCTTCGAAGTTACGCCGCAGTTGGCTGGCGTTGGCGGCTTCGCGCAGCAGATCGAGTTCGTCGTAAATGGTTTTTTCGTAATCCAGGACCACGTCAACCGGGTGCAACAGGCGCGCATCGGCCGACAGCCGCTCGGCGGCCCGGGCGAGAATGAACAGCCACGCCAGGTCCTGGGCAATGA
Organism: Pseudomonas sp. N-137; assembly: GCF_034555295.1. NCBI lineage: Bacteria > Pseudomonadati > Pseudomonadota > Gammaproteobacteria > Pseudomonadales > Pseudomonadaceae > Pseudomonas > Pseudomonas sp. N-137. Next base: position 341,322 of record NZ_JAXUDQ010000010.1, on the reverse strand, counting down.
TCGGCTTGAGACCCGGGCGGATAACCTTCACCACCACTTCTTCGCCGCTCTTGAGCTGCGCAGCGTGAACCTGGGCCACGGAGGCCGAGGCCAGCGGTTCGACGTCGAAACGGCTGAACACTTCGCTGATCTTCTTGCCCAGTTGCTCTTCGATCAGGGCCACCGACACCTTTGAATCGAACGGCGGCACGCGGTCTTGAAGCATCATCAATTCATCGGCGATGTCTTCGGGCAACAGGTCGCGACGAGTCGAGAGGATCTGCCCGAACTTGATGAAGATCGGTCCCAGGTCCTGCAAGGCCAGGCGCAGGCGTGCGCCGCGACTCAGGTCCAGCGTTCGCCGGGGAAACCAGCGCCACGGCAGCACGAAGCGCAGCGCCAGCAAAAACCAGGGCAGCGGCAGGGCGAACAGCAGGTCATCGAGGCGATAGCGGATCACGACGCGCTGGATGCGCAACAAACGGCGGACGGCAAGCAGCTTCATGCGTTATCGCTTGGTTTCAAGGGAGCGGGAAAGGCGCTCGAAACGCGCCTCGAGACGTTCCAGGTCAAGTTTGATCTGGTCCAGTTCATTAAAGCGGGCGTCGGCTTCGCGTTGGCCTACGAGAGTACGCGATTCCTCGGCCAGGTATTCACTCAGATTCTGCCCCAGGCTGGCGAAGCCTTGGCGATACCAGCGAGTGCGGCTGCGCAGATGGCCACTGAGTAGCTGAGTGGCCACCGGCCCGAGCCAGCGGGATACTTCATATTCCCAGTCCAGCTCCAGGTCCTGGAGAATCGCCGCCAGCTCCAGCAGCACGCCGCTGTCGCCGTCCAGTTCCACCTCAGGGCCATGCAGCACGGCGGTCTTGTCCTTGCTCAGGGCCAGGTTCACCAGGCTCGATGCCGGGGCACGCAGGGTGCAGTGGGCCTCGGCTTCCCAGTGTGCAGCGAGCATCAGGCCTTCGTCGCTGGGCAGGATGAACAGCCGCAATGCGGGGCTGCGGCAATCCACCGCAATCACCTTGCCGCTCAAGTGCGCCAAGCGCGCCAGCGCCGTACTGTCCAGGCGCAGGACGCGATTGACGCCGAGTTCGACGCTGGCGAGCAGGCCGGTGAGCAGCATCAGGGCTTGATACCGCGGTGCAGGGCCACGATGCCCGAGGTCATGTTGTGGTAGGTCACGCGGTCGAAACCGGCCTCGACCATCATCGACTTCAGGGTTTCCTGATCCGGGTGCATGCGGATCGATTCGGCCAGGTAGCGATAGCTTTCCGAGTCGTTGGTGATCAGCTTGCCCATCAGTGGCATGAAGGCGAACGAGTAGGCGTCGTAGGCCTTGGACATCAGCGCGTTGGTCGGCTTGGAGAATTCCAGCACCAGCAGACGGCCGCCGGGTTTGAGGACTCGTAGCATCGAGCGCAGGGCGTCTTCCTTGTGGGTGACGTTGCGCAGGCCGAAGGCGATGGTGACGCAATCGAAATGGTTGTCAGGGAAGGGCAGCTTCTCGGCGTCGGCCTGGACGAACTCGACATTGCCGGCCACACCCAGGTCCAGCAGGCGGTCACGACCGACCTTGAGCATGGACTCGTTGATGTCAGCGAGCACCACCTGACCGGTCGGCCCGACAATGTGAGAAAACTTCTTCGTCAGGTCGCCCGTGCCACCGGCGATGTCCAGCACCCGATTGCCGCTGCGCACACCCGACAGTTCGATCGCGAAACGCTTCCACAGACGGTGCATGCCACCCGAGAGCAGATCGTTCATCAAGTCATATTTGGCGGCTACCGAGTGGAAAACCTCAGCGACTTTTTCCGCCTTTTGGCTTTCCGGCACGTTCTTGAAGCCGAAGTGAGTGGTGGGTTCGGCATCGCTGCCTTTGCGCTGATCAGTCATATCGCTGTCACCAAAAAAGAATGCGGGACATTCTAATCCCGGTGGAGGGCTTTGTCTTGGCAAGCCTGAAGGTAAGATGAGCGACCGCCGGGACGTTTTGACGCAGCCAGGGTCAGAAACGTCCAGGCAAGTCCCGATAAAACAGGAGTCATCAGATGGCCCGTATAACAGTTGAGCGTGCCCATGGCCTGGGCAAGGAAGCGGCCCGCGCGAAAGCCGACCAGTTGGCGCAGAAACTGTCCGACAGCTATGGCCTGGAGCCGCAGTGGTCGGGCGACACGCTGAAGCTCAAGCGCTCCGGGGTCAAAGGCGAGGTGCATGTGGGCGAGGACTCGATCCGTGTCGATGTCGAACTGGGCATGTTGATGTCGGCCATGAGCGGCACGATCAAGACGGAAATTGAAAAGGCGTTGGATAAAGCATTGGCTTGATTGAAGAGATGACTCAAGTTCATCACTCATTCACCTGTGGGAGCGAGCCTGCTCGCGATAGCGGCGTGTCATTCAACATCAATGTTGCCGGTCTATCGCCATCGCGAGCAGGCTCGCTCCCACAGGGGAAGTCATCACCTCGGATTCTGTGGCAGTAGTTAGGGTGCCGTTTCTAATTATTGTCACTACTTTGTGCCTGAGCCCGACCGTGTACGGGCAGTTCCTCAAACCTGTTATCGAGTGAGGTGCACCATGGCCAAAGTTATTTTGAAGAAAAAAACCGACGTTGAATCTTCCACGCTCAGCGACGTGAAAACGTACGCGCGCAAGATCTGGCTGGCGGGCCTGGGCGCCTACACCAAGGTCGGCCAGGAAGGCAGCGAGTACTTCCAGGAGTTGGTAAAAGCCGGTGAAGTTGTTGAAACCAAAGGCAAAAAGAACATTGCCGGAAAACTCGAAGCGGCCAACAGCGAACTGATTGAAGCCAAGACTGACGTCAACACGTTCAAGGCCCGGGTTGAAGTACAACTCGATAAAGTCGAGAAGGTATTCGACGCCCGTGTTGCAAGTGCCTTGAATCGTATCGGCATTCCGTCTAAACATGACGTTGAGACACTCTCTGCTAAGCTCGATGAGCTGACGGCATTGCTTGAACGTGTCGCGCGTAAACATTAAGGAGAACGGGATGGCTGGCAAAAAAATCACCGAAAAAGAAGGCAGCTCGTGGGCCGGGAAGATTGAAAAATACTCCCGCAAAATCTGGCTTGCTGGTTTAGGCGTGTACTCGAAGATTGACACTGACGGCAGCAAACTCTTCGAGTCCCTGGTTAAGGACGGCGAGAAGGCCGAAAAACTCACCAAGACGGCGGTCGGCAAACAAGTCGATGCCACCAAGGACTCCGTCGAGTCCGCCAAGTCGCGAATCGGCGGTGTGAAGGATCGCGCACTGGGCAAGTGGGACGAACTGGAAGGGGCTTTCGACAAGCGCCTGAACAGCGCGATCTCTCGGCTGGGCGTGCCGAGCCGCAATGAAGTCAAGGCGCTGCACAGCAAGGTCGACACCCTGACCAAGCAGATCGAAAAACTCACCGGCGCCAAGGTCGCGCCAGTGGCGGCCAAGACTGCGGCAGCCAAACCTGCCACCAAGACGGCAGCCAAGCCATTGGTCAAGGCCGCGGCGAAAGCCGTCGCTAAGCCTGCGGCAAAAGCAGCGGCCAAGCCGGCGGCGAAAACCGCAGCCGCCAAACCTGCCGCCAAGGCAGCGGCCAAGGCAGCGGCCAAGCCGGTAGCAGCCAAACCCGCGACCAAAGCAGCGGCCAAGCCGGCTGCCAAACCCGCGGCCGCCAAACCTGCTGCCAAGCCTGCGGCAAAAGCGGCGGCCAAACCCGCTGCGGCGAAAAAGCCTGCGGTGAAAAAACCGGCCGCGCCAAAAGCTGCCGCACCGAAGGCGCCGACTGCTGCCGCCAAACCGGCCGCCCCGACGAGCCCCGCGAACTCCGCTTCGGCTCCGACTCCGGCGGTTACCCCGACCGCTGCGCCGGCTCCATCCACGCCTACCACCCAGTCCTGATATCCAGGGCAAACAAAAACGCCCGGCCTGTGAAGGTCGGGTTTTTTTATGCGTATGCATTTGAATGCACCGCAGAAGCGGGCTTGCTTCCACAGGGGGCTGGTGGTGATGCAAATATTGAAATCACCCAGAAAACAATGTGGGAGCGAGCCTGCTCGCGATAGCGGTGTGTCAGCCACATTGATGTTGGATGTGCGTCCGCCATCGCGAGCAGGCTCGCTCCCACAAGGGATCTTCCTCTGCTGGTCGTTAGTCGTGCTCTTCCAGGTACCGCAACGCCAGTTGCTCGGTCGCAACCTTTGCCGCCGGCGGCAGATGCGGCGCTACCAGCATCATGACCTGATAGACCACCAGTCGAACTTCACCCTCGCGGTCGAGGATTCGCTGATAGTCCAGCGAGAACAGTAAGGTCATGGTGATCTGTTCCACCAGTTGCCCCAATGCCTGGGTATCGCTGACCAGCATCCCCTGGGCCTTGAGTTGCGCCAGCAGCGAGGCCAGGGTGCGTTTCAGGGCGTTGAGCAACTGGCGGATGCCCTTGGCCAGTTTTGGCAGGCGTCCGGCCAGGTTCGACAGGTCCTGGAACAGAAACCGGTATTGAGCCAGCCGTTCGACGATCAGGTGCAGGAACAGCCAATAATCTTCCGGCGCCAGTTGTACATCTGCCGGTGGGTCCAGCAGCGGTGCCAGTTCGCCCTGGAAGCGCTCGAACAACCCGAGGATCAGGGGCTCCTTGCCATGAAAGTGGTAATAGAGATTGCCTGGGCTGATGCCTATTTCGTTGGCGACTTCCATGGTGGAAACGTTCGGTTCGCCCTTCTCATTGAACAACTGCAGGGCGCATTCAAGAATGCGGTCGCGGGTTTTCATCCGGTCTTCTTAGTGATGGAAATCGTGCCACGGCCCAGTGTCTGGCCGTGGAGTGAGCCCTTAGCGCACGCGCACATAGGTTCCCGGCGCCGCTTCCAGGGGCGGGTAGTTCGCGTTGCCCAGGGTCATCTGTGTTTCGCGTTGGGCGCCGGAGCGTTCCTGGACCCAACCCAGCCACTGGGTCCACCAACTGCCCTCGATGTGCTTGGCGTCGTAATACCAGGCCCGCGGGTCGCTGCTCAGTTTCGGGTTTTCGACGTAGTTGGCCTTGGGGTTGCCCGGCGGGTTGAGAATGCTTTGGACGTGACCGCTGTTGGACAGCACGAAGCGTCGCTCGCCACCGAGCAACAGCGTTGAGCGATAGACCGCGTCCCATGGCGTGATGTGGTCATTGATGCCCGCCACGCTGAAGCTGTCCACTGTCACTTTGTGCAGGTCGATCGGCGTACCGCACACTTCCAGGCCGCCGGGGTGGGTCAGGGGGTTGTGCTTGAAGAAGTCCAGCAGGTCGCCATGGTAGGCCGCCGGCAGTCGGGTGCAGTCGTTGTTCCAGTAGAGGATGTCGAACGCCGGCGGCTCCTTGCCCAGGAGGTAGTTGTTGATGAAATAAGTCCAGATCAGGTCATTGGGGCGCATCCAGGCAAACACCCGGGCCATGTCGCGGCCATCGAGGATGCCTTTCTGGTAGGAGCGGCGCTTGGCGGCTTCCAGGGTCTGCTCGTCAGTGAATAGCGTGGCCGGGCTCTCCATCTGGCTGTCCAGCAGGCTCACCAGGTAAGTGGCGCTGGCGACCCGGCGCAGTTGGCGCTTGGCTTGCAGATGGCCTTGCAGGGCGGCGATGGTCATGCCGCCGGCGCAGGCGCCCATCAGGTTGACCTCACGGGCGCCGGTGATCGCCCGGCAGACATTCATGGCTTCTTCCGTCGCCTCGACATAGCTGGACAGGCCCCATTCGCGGTGACGTACATCGGGGTTGCGCCAACTGATGATGAACACCTGCAAACCGTTTTTCAGGGCGTACTGGACGAAGCTGTTGGAAGGGCTCAGGTCGAAGATGTAGAACTTGTTGATCTGCGGCGGCACGATCAGCAACGGCTTGGCGTATTGCTTTTCGCTCATGGACTTGTACTGGATCAGCTCGAGCATTTCGTTGCGAAACACCACCGCCCCCGGTGTGGTCGCCAGGGTCTTGCCGACTTCGAAGGCATGGGGCGTGACTTGTCGTGGCAGCCCGTCGTTGTGCAGCAGGTCGTCCACCAAGTGGCTGATGCCACGAATCAGGCTGGTACCGCCGGAATTGAACAGCTCCTTGACCGCCAGCGGGTTGAGCAAGGTATTGGAAGGCGATACGGCATCGTTGAGCAGGGCGAAAGCGAAGTGAGCCCGGGCACGGTCATCGGGGCTCATGTCGCATTCGTCGATCCAGCTCTTCATCTGTTTCTGCCAGCTCAGGTAGGCCTGCAGGCTGCGACGATAGAACGGATTGAGCTCCCAGGTGGGATCGGCGAAACGCTTGTCGTTGGGGTTGGTGGGGTGCAGGGTTTCCCCTAGCAGCACGCGGCCCAACTGGCTGCCCAACTTCAACGCATGCCGGGCGCTGTGCACTGGGTTGCGCAAGCCGTGTACGGCAACACTGCGCAGGGTGGAAAGCAGGTCCCGGCCCCGCAGGCCGGTGACCGCACTTTGTGCGTTGATGAAGTTGGCAGGGGCGGGCATGGAACCCTTCGCCGGTTTGTCGCGCATGAGTCAACTCCTTCGTCATCAGGCTAAAAACAAACACACCGAACCAGACAACATAGTCGCTGTTCCGGGTAGTTGCGCGATCCGGCGTCCTGCCAGGCGCTTTTGGGCGGTGTCAGCCGCCACCCAGCGGCGCGGGATGCGGGTGCATGACCGCGCGCTGACGTTCTTCCTCCAGAAACTTCATGATGATCGGCGCCACAGCCTCGGCCCGGGTAATCAGGAACAGATGGCCGTCGTCGATGATGTGCAACTGGGCGTTGGGGATGCGCCAGGCCAGCATGCGCATGTTGATCAACGGGATCAGTGGATCGTCGTCGCCGGCCAGCACCAGGGTCGGCTGGTGGATCTTGTGCAGCCAGTGGATGCTGGTCCAGCCCAGGCCGGCGAACAGTTGCCAGTAATAACCCAGCTTGCCGGCCGAACGCACCTTGGCCGCATGACTGGCCGCCAGGCTGGGGTCGCGGCGGAACGAGCCGCCGTAGATCAGTGGGGCGATACGCATAACGTGGGACGGTTGCACGTAGCGCCGGGGGCTGGCCATCATCCACAGCACTTTCGGTTTGCCCGGCACCATCACTGCGCCAGCGGCGGTGGCCGCCAGCACCAGCTTTTTGCAGCGCTCAGGGTAGTCATGGGCAAATTGCTGGGCCAGGGCGCCGCCCCAGGACACGCCGATCACGTTGACCTGTCCGTAATCGAGGTAATCGAGCATCCGCGCGGTGAGTTTTGCCAGGCCGGGAAAGCGATACGGCCGGCTGGGCGTCGACGAGCCGCCGACGCCGGGAACGTCAAAGGCGATGACTTCCAGGTCCGGGTCCAGGGCCTGGATGAACGGGAACACCAGCTCAAGGTTGGCGCCGATGCCGTTGAAAATCAGCAGGGGCGTCAAATGAGGCTTGCCGGGGCGTACCGCGGTGCGCAAGGTCTGGCCATCCAGATCGACGGTACGGAAGATGTACGGTTGCGGCATGCTTCAAGCCCTGTGGGTTGGGTCGCTGTCTTTCATTTTTCCCCCGATCCCTGTGGGAGCGAGCCTGCTCGCGATAAGGCCGTTGCATTCAACATCACTGTTGCCTGACGCACCGCTATCGCGAGCGGGCTCGCTCCCACATTGGATCTGCTGTTAACGCAAGTTTGCGTTCACCAGCGGCGTGGGCCTTGCATTAATGTCGGCTGTTGACATGCTTTCGTGAGTAACCTCACGGCTGCAACAGACGAGTTGCACCAGTTACCGCTCATGCACATACGTGCCCGGCGCCGCTTCTCCCGCCGGATAAGTCTTGTTGCCCAGCACCGTGGGTGCCTTTTTCAGTTTGCCCGAGCGTTCTGCCTGCCACGCCTGCCAATGCAGCCACCAGGAATCGGTGTGCTTGGTGGAGTTCTCCTGCCAGTCCTCGGCCTTGGCCGGCATGTCCTCGCTGGTCATGTAGCGCGACTTGGGGTTACCCGGTGGGTTGAGGATGCTTTGGATGTGACCGCTGCTCGACAGCACGAATTCCACCTTGCCGCCAAACAGCTGCGCGGATTTGTAGCAGGACTTCCAAGGGGTGATGTGGTCGTTGGTGCCGGCCAGGGAGAAGATGTCGGCGGTGACCTGCTTGAGGTCGATCGGTGTGCCGCACACTTCCAGTGCATTGGGCCGGATCAGCGGGTTGTTCTTGAACATCTCGATGAGGTCGCCATGGAATGCCGCCGGCAGCCGGGTGGTGTCGTTGTTCCAGAACAGAATGTCGAACACCGGCGGCTCGTTGCCCAGCAGATAGTTGTTGACCCAGTAGTTCCAGATCAGATCGTTGGGACGCATCCAGGCGAAGACCTTGGCCATGTCGCGACCTTCAAGCACGCCGGCTTGATAGGAGTGACGCTTGGCCGCCTCCAGGGTCTGCTCGTCGACGAACAGCGCCACGTCGGTGTCCAGGGTGGTGTCGAGCACGCTCACCAGCAGGGTCAGGGCGTTGACCTTCTTCTCGCCCAGAGCGGCGTAATGCCCCAGCAGCGCGGTGCAAGTGATGCCGCCCGAGCAGGCTCCGAGCATGTTCACATCCTTGCTGCCGGTGATGGCCGTGACCACGTCCACCGCTTCCTTGAGTGCCTCGATGTAGGTCGACAGGCCCCACTCGCGCTGCTCCTTGGTGGGGTTGCGCCAGCTGACAATGAACGTCTGCACATTGCTGCGCAGGCAGAAGCGCGCCAGGCTCTTGTCCGGGCTCAGGTCGAAGACGTAGAACTTGTTGATCTGCGGCGGCACCACCAGCAGTGGGCGCTCGTGGACCTGTTCGGTGATGGGGCGGTACTGGATCAACTCCAGCACGTCGTTGCGAAACACCACGGCGCCTTCCGTCACGCCCAGGCTCTTGCCGACTTCGAATGCGCCCATGTCGACCTGGCTCGGCATCCCGCCGTTGTGCACCAGGTCCTTGGCCAGGTGCGAAAGGCCGTCCAGCAGGCTCTTGCCGCCGGTTTCGAAAAAGCGTTTGACCGCCGCCGGGTTGGCTGCCGAATTGGTCGGGGCCATGGCCTCGGTCATCAGGTTGATCACGAAGTGCCCGCGGCTGATGTCCTGGGGCGAAAGGTTGCTCTCGTCGATCCAGGCGTGCAGCTCCTTGCGCCACGCCAGGTAGGTTTGCAGATAGCGTTTGTAGAGCGGGTTCTGGCTCCAGGCCGGGTCGTTGAAGCGACGGTCATCGCCCGCAGGTTGCAGCTCGGATCTGCCGAACAGGACGTTCTTGAGTTCGACGCCGAAATGGGCGACGTGCTTGACGCTGTGCAGCGGTTGTTTGATGGCCTGGGTCAGCACCATTCGGGCAGAGGCCAGCAGATCTTTTCTGCGCAAGCCGACGACAGGATTCAACCCCAGGGTATTTTCCGAGGCTTGGTACTTCAGGTCATCGTTGTTCTTGTTGCTCATCTACGACGCTCCATTGTCCTTCAGACGAGTACCTGGGCCATGCCAGAAAGCCCATAGCCAATGCCAGGTACGCTGCTCGGGTGACCGTTAATTCCGCATCGAGGCAATGAGGAAACATGTGCAAGGAATTCGCCGATTCCTTTGCAGGGAACTTGCCAGCTCCATTGGTTACCCGAGTTTAATTTTTTTCGCAAGCAGGCCAGTCATTGACGTTGCCGCGGGGGCATTCAAGCAGATGAGTCTAGAAAATTCGCCCTAAAGCGCCAGCCCTTGAGTTAGAGCATCAGCTTGACGACCGACTCGTTTGGGTCGCGGGTTTTTCCGGCCGTCTTGAGTTCGGCAAGATAATCGTTCCACAGGTCCTCCTGGCGTACCGCCAACTGGTACAGGTAGTCCCAGGTGAACAGTCCGCTGTCGTGACCGTCGTCGAAGGTCAATTTCAGTGCGTACTGGCCGGCCGGTTCGACCTTGGTCAGGCCGACGCCGATTTTTCCGTATTGCAGGATCGGTTTGCCGTGGCCCTGAACCTCGGCGGAAGGCGAGTGCACCCGCAGGAATTCGGCGGGCAGGTGATACTCCTCGTCCGGCGCGTATTTGAGCGTCAGGGTCTTGGAGGCTTTGTGCAGGTTGATGGCGCTGGGAAGTTTGGTCATGGCCTCTGATCCGTTTCTGAAGGGAGCCTTGATCTGCAAAAACGACAAAGGTCCATGTGGGAGCGAGCTTGCTCGCGATGCGGTTTGACAGTCAACGCATTGGTTGAATGATACGCCGCCATCGCGAGCAAGCTCGCTCCCACAGGTCCGAGGAAACCTGTCGGTGACTTACAGGATATACCGCGACAGGTCTTCGTTCTCTGCCAGTTCACCCAGGTGGCTGTTGACGTACTCGGCATCGATGAGGATCGGCGCTTCGTTATGGGCGCTGGCCAGGTCGCCGGCACTGAACGAGACTTCCTCGAGCAGGCGTTCGAGCAGGGTGTGCAGGCGCCGGGCACCGATGTTCTCGGTCTTCTCGTTGACCTGCCAGGCGATCTGCGCCAGGCGCTTGATGCCTTCCGGCGCGAACTCGATGTTCAGGCCTTCGGTCTTGAGCAGGGCGCAATACTGTTCGGTCAGGGACGCGTGGGGTTCGCTCAGGATGCGTTCGAAGTCTTCCGGCGTCAGGGCCTTGAGCTCGACGCGGATCGGCAGGCGACCTTGCAGCTCGGGCACCAGGTCGCTGGGCTTGCTCAGGTGGAACGCACCGGAGGCGATGAACAGGATGTGGTCGGTCTTGACCATGCCCAGCTTGGTGTTGACCGTGCAGCCTTCGATCAGCGGCAGCAGGTCGCGTTGCACGCCTTCGCGGGACACGTCGGCGCCGCCGACATTGCCGCGCTTGGCGACCTTGTCGATTTCGTCGATGAACACAATGCCGTGCTGCTCGACGGCCTCCAGGGCCTTGGCCTTCAACTCTTCTTCGTTGACCAGGCGACTGGCTTCTTCATCGCGAACCAGTTTCAGCGCTTCCTTGACCTTGAGCTTGCGGTTCTTGCGCTTGCCCTTGCCCATGTTGGCGAACAGGCTTTGCAATTGATTGGTCATTTCCTCCATGCCGGGCGGCGCGGAGATGTCGACGCCGGCCATTTCGGCCACTTCGATCTCGATTTCCTTGTCGTCGAGCTGGCCTTCGCGCAGGCGCTTGCGGAACAGCTGGCGAGTGTTGGAATCCTGGGTCGCAGCGGATTCGGCGTTGAAGCCCATGCGCGCTGGCGGCAGCAGCGCGTCGAGGATGCGCTCTTCGGCAGCATCTTCGGCACGGTGACGAACCTTGGTGATTTCCTGTTCGCGCAGCAACTTGATGGCGGCATCGGCCAGGTCGCGGATGATCGATTCGACGTCGCGACCGACATAACCGACTTCGGTGAACTTGGTGGCTTCGACCTTGATGAACGGCGCGTTGGCCAGTTTGGCCAGGCGACGGGCGATTTCGGTTTTACCGACACCGGTCGGGCCGATCATCAGGATGTTCTTGGGGGTCACTTCGACGCGCAGCTCTTCAGGCAGCTGCATCCGACGCCAGCGGTTACGCAAGGCGATGGCGACGGCGCGCTTGGCATCGTCCTGGCCGATGATGTGGCGGTTGAGTTCGTGGACGATTTCGCGGGGAGTCATGGACATAGTATTTGGCGGTCCTCAAGCAGGAATGAGCCGTGGCACAGGGCCAGGCTTATTCCGCGAGATCCTGCTCCTCAATGGTCTGGGTGTGGTTGGTGAAGACGCAGATGTCGCCGGCGATGCCCAAGGCAGTCTCGACGATTTCGCGGGCCGACAGATCGGTCTTTTTCAACAGGGCGCTGGCTGCGGCCTGGGCGTAGGCGCCGCCGGAACCCATGGCGATCAGGCCATCCTCGGGTTCAACGACGTCACCGTTACCGGTAATGATCAGCGAGGCGTCCTTGTTGGCGACCGCGAGCATGGCTTCGAGGCGGCTCAGGGAGCGGTCGGTACGCCATTCCTTGGCCAGTTCCACGGCGGCACGCACCAGATGGCCCTGATGTTTCTCAAGCTGGCCTTCGAAACGCTCAAACAGGGTGAAAGCATCGGCGGTGGCCCCGGCGAAGCCGGCGATGACCTGGCCGTGGTACAGGCGGCGGACTTTCTTCGCATTGCCTTTCATCACGGTGTTGCCTAGTGAAACCTGGCCGTCGCCGCCCATGACGACTTTGCCATGACGGCGGACTGAAACGATGGTGGTCAAGGGAAGAGTCTCCACGCAGCGGGGCGAAAATGCCCGGATGGAACTCATATGGGGGTGGCGTGGGTTTTTTCAACTGTGGAGTGGGAGAGGGGACGAGTGGCTTGTTTTGCTTTGAGGGCTGATCACGGCCCCTGTGGCGAGGGGATTTATCCCCGCTGGGGCGCGCAGCGCCCCTAAGATCTGCGACGCGGTATGGCAGGTCTATCGCATCAAGCCTTTAGGGGCTGCTGCGCAGCCCAGCGGGGATAAATCCCCTCGCCACAGGGCTGCGTTCACCTGCTTCAGCGGCTCTGGCGCTGTTGTAACAACAGGTTGCTGAAACCGCTGCCGGCCAATTGTTTTTGGGCTTTTGTCAGTTCTTCGCGGTTGCTGAACGGACCGACCAGCACCCGATACCAGGTTTCTTCCTTCACCGTGCCGGACTCCACCGCCACGGACTGGCCCAGCAGAATGATCTGCGCGCGTACCTTGTCGGCGTCGGCTTCCTTGCGGAACGAGCCGGCCTGCAGGAAGAACTTCGTCACCGGAGCGGCTTTCTGCACGGGCGGAGCCGGCGGCGGCGTGATGCCGGCCAGGGCTGCCTGAGCGCGAGCGGTGTCGATCTTCGCCGCTTCGGCCGGAGTTACCGGCGTGGTGGGCACCTGTGGCGTCGGCAGGGTTTTCTCCGGCACGGCATCGGGCGGCACGATGACTTCCGATTCCGGCAGCAGGGTGTAGAAGTCGTACTTGGGCTTGACCGGTTGCGTCGGGCTCGGCGGGGTCTTGTTGGCCTCGGCGATGCGCGTGGCTTTCTGTTGCTCTTGGCGCACGCGCTTGACGTCATCGCCCTGGCCCGGCTCCAGCTTCATCAGAAACACAATGAAAGCGCCGACGGTCAGGCCGATAGCCATCCACAACCAGCCGGGAATCGGCTGTTTGGCTGGGGGCTGGTAACGACTGGCGCCGCGTTTGGGTGCAGGTTTTTTCTTGGCGGCCAACTTACATGCGCTCCAGCGTTTCCAGGCCCAGCAGTTCCAGGCCTTGCTTGAGGGTGCGCCCGGTCAGTGCGGCGAGGCGCAGGCGACTCTGCATTTGCTCTGGCGTTTCGGCGTTGAGGATCGGGCAGTTCTCGTAGAAGCTGGAGAACAGACCGGCCACATCGTACAGGTACGCGCACAGGGTGTGTGGGGTGCCTTTGTCTGCGACGTTGTTCAGCACTTCGCCGAACTGCGCCAGTCTGGCTGCCAGCTCCTGTTCGTGAGGGGCTTGAAGCACAATCCGGCCGTCGACCTCATCGAAGTTCTTGCCGAGCTTGCGGAACACACCGGCCACGCGGGTGTAGGCGTACAGCAGGTACGGCGCGGTGTTGCCCTCGAAATTGAGCATCAAGTCGAAGTTGAAGCTGTAGTCGCTGGTGCGGTGCTTGGACAGGTCGGCGTATTTCACCGCGTCGATGCCCACGACCTTGGCGATCTGGCGCAGTTCGTCTTCGGCCAGGTCCGGGTTCTTGCCCTTGACCAGGGTGTAGGCGCGATCCTGGGCTTCGCTCAGCAGGTCGATGAGCTTGACCGTGCCACCGTCGCGGGTCTTGAACGGACGGCCGTCGGCGCCGTTCATGGTGCCGAAGCCCATGTGTTCCATCTCCATCGGACGGGTCACGAAACCGGCCTGGCGTGCGACTTCGAACACTTGCTGGAAGTGCAGGGCCTGGCGCTGGTCGACGAAATACAGCACTCGATCGGCCTTGAGCACGTTGTTGCGGTAGCGCACGGCCGCCAGGTCGGTGGTGGCGTAGAGGTAGCCGCCGTCAGCCTTGACGATGATCACCGGCAGCGGCTCACCGTCAGCGGTCTTGAACTGCTCGAGGAATACGCACTGGGCGCCGTTGCTTTCCACCAGCATGCCCTTGGCCTTGAGGTCGTTGACCACGTTGATCAGGTCATCGTTGTAGGCGCTTTCGCCCATCACGTCGGCCATGGTCAATTTGACGTTCAGCAGCTCGTAGATTTTCTGGCAGTGGGACAGGGAGATGTCCTTGAACTTGCTCCAGAGCGCCAGGCACTCGGCATCGCCGGCCTGCAGCTTGACCACCAGGCCACGGGCGCGGTCAGCAAATTCGGGCGACTCGTCGAAGCGTTGCTTGGCGGCGCGGTAGAAGTTCTCCAGGTCCGACAGCTCATCGCTGGTGATCGGGTTTTCCTGCAGGTAGGCCATCAGCATGCCGAACTGGGTGCCCCAGTCGCCGACGTGGTTCTGGCGGATCACCGTGTCGCCGAGAAACTCCAGTACTCGGGCCACGCCGTCACCAATGATGGTCGAGCGCAGATGGCCGACATGCATTTCCTTGGCGAGGTTGGGGGCCGAAAGGTCGACCACGGTGCGTTGCAGCGGACCGGCCTTGCGCACGCCGATGCGTTCGTCGGCCAGGGCCGCGTCCAGGCGTGAGGCCAGGGCCTGGGTGTTCTGGAAGAAATTGATGAAGCCTGGGCCGGCAATGTCAGCCTTGCTGACGTTTTCGTCAGCCGGCAGCGCGGCGATGATCTTTTCGGCCAGGTCCCGCGGTTTCATGCCGGCCGGTTTGGCGAGCATCATCGCGATGTTGCTGGCGAAATCGCCGTGGGTCTTGTCACGGGTGTTTTCGACCTGAATCGCCGGCGACAGGCCTTCTGGCAGCACACCTTCAGCGACGAGTTGGGCGATGGCTTGCTGGATGAGCTGGCGAATGGTGTCTTTCATGGTCTTCTCTTTCAACCGCAGGCGCGGCGGCGCTTCGATGCGCTGGTGGAAAAACTGGGCATTATCCGTGGCGAAGGCAAACTTGCCAACTGTAGCGGGTCGGGTGGGGATGTGTGGTGGCTATTCGGGCCTCATCGCGAGCAGGCTCGCTCCCACAGGAAATTGCATTCCAATGTGGGAGCGAGCCTGCTCGCGATGAGGATGCCTGGGTCAATACAAATCCACCGGATCCACATCCAGCGACCAGCGCACCGCCCGCCCGCTGGGCATCTGCTCCAGCGCCAGCAGCCAGGTACTTAATAGCCGATGCAAAGGGGCCCGGGCATTGGCCTGTAGTAGAAGTTGAGCCCTGTAACGCCCGGCCCGTCGTTCCATCGGAGCCGGTACCGGGCCCAATAGTTCGATGCCGGTGAGGTTCTGTTGCCCCAGCAGGCGTTCGGCCTCGCTGCAGGCTTCGTCAAGGAACGCTTCGGCCTGCCCGGGTTTATGGGCTTCGGCCCGCAACAACGCCAGGTGAGCAAACGGCGGCAGGCCGGCGCCGCGACGCTCGCTCAAGGCCTGCTCGGCGAAGGCGAAGTAGCCTTGTTCGGTCAGTTGTATCAGCAGCGGATGGTCGGCCAGGTGGGTCTGGATAATTACCTTGCCCGGCTCCTCGGCCCGTCCGGCCCGGCCTGCGACCTGAACGATCAACTGCGCCATGCGCTCGCTGGCACGGAAGTCGCCGGAGAACAGTCCGCCGTCGGCATCAAGGATCGACACCAGCGTGACCCGAGGAAAGTGATGCCCCTTGGCGAGCATCTGCGTGCCCACCAGGATGCACGGCTGGCCTTTCTGAATGGTAGCGAACAACTGATTCATGGCGTCCTTGCGCGAAGTGCTGTCGCGATCGACCCGCAGTACCGGGTAATCGGGAAACAGGATGCCCAGCCGTTCTTCGGCGCGTTCGGTGCCGGCCCCCACCGGGCGCAGGTCCACTTTGCCGCACTGCGGGCAGTGCCTCGGCACTCGTTCGGCGTGGCCGCAATGATGGCAGCGCAGCTCGCCGTGGCGTTGGTGCACGGTCATGCGTGCGTCGCAGCGTTCGCAGCCCGACATCCAGCCGCAGTCATGGCACAGCAGGGTCGGGGCGAAACCCCGGCGGTTGAGGAACACCAAGACCTGTTGCCCGGCGGCCAGGGTCTGGCCGATGGCTTGTTGCATCGGCCCGGAAATGCCGCTGTCCAGCGGACGACTTTTTACATCCAGGCGCAGAAACCGTGGCTGCTTGGCGCCGCCGGCCCGTTCGTTCAGGCGCAGGAGCCCGTAACGTCCGGTGTAGGCGTTGTGCAGGCTTTCCAGGGACGGCGTGGCTGAACCGAGAACAATGGGAATGTTTTCCTGGCGCGCCCGCACCAGTGCCAGATCGCGGGCGTGGTAGCGCAGGCCTTCCTGCTGCTTATAAGAGCCGTCATGTTCTTCGTCGATGATGATCAGGCCGGGGTTTTTCATCGGTGTGAACAGGGCCGAGCGGGTGCCGATGATGATGTCGGCCTCACCGTCCCGGGCGGCGAGCCAGGCTTCCAGGCGTTCTCGGTCGTTGACCGCCGAATGCACCAGGGCGATCCGCGCGTTGAACCGTTGTTCGAAGCGCGCCAGGGTCTGTGGCCCAAGGTTGATTTCCGGAATCAGCACCAGGGCCTGCTTGCCGGCTTCCAGGGTCTGGCGGATCAGTTGCAGATAGACCTCGGTCTTGCCGCTGCCGGTGACGCCGGCCAGCAAGAAGGCGTGATAGCTGTCGAAACCGGCGCGAATCGCCTCGCAGGCGGCCCGCTGTTCGGCATTGAGCGGCAGTTCCGGCTGGGCCAGCCAATGCTCATGGCGAACACCCGGAGCGTGCCGGCGGATGTCTACCTGGACCAGGTCTTTGGCCAGCAGCAGGTCGAGGCTGTCCTTGCTGAGCATCAGTTTGCTCAATAGCTGATGGGCCACGCCGTGGGGATGCTGGGCCAGGGTCGCCAGGGCCTCACGCTGACGCGGGGCGCGGGCGATGCGCGGGTCGTCCAGCGAGGCGCCCGGTGTTACCGACCAGAACCGCTCCTGGCGTGCCTCGGCCGGTTCGCCCTGGCGCAACAATACCGGCAGCGCCCAGCTCAGGGTGTCGCCGAGGCTGTGTTGATAGTACTGGGAGGTCCACAGGCACAGCTTGAACAGCGAGGCGGGCAGCGGCGGCGTCGCATCGAGCAAGGCCAGGGCCGGCTTCAGTTTGTCGGCCGGGACTTCGCTGTGGTCGGCGACCTCGACCAGAATCCCGATCATCTCCCGTCGGCCGAACGGCACCCGCAGGCGCATGCCCGGATGCAACTGCTCACGCAGGACTCCGGCCGGGGCCCGGTAGTCGAACAGGCGGCGCAGAGGCGAAGGCAGGGCGAGGCGCAGGATGGCGTCGGGCACGCGGGAGGGTCTCGATATACAGACAAATTCAGAAGGCTTGGCACAACCCTTGTGGGAGCGAGCCTGCTCGCGATGGCGGAGTGTCAATCAATACCCATGCGGCTGATCCACCGCCATCGCGAACAGGCTCGCTCCCACAGAAGAGCTTGCGCATGAGGCGGGGAGCCTAGCAGACGGTTGGTACAAGTCATAGCTTGCGTGATTGATGTTGTCTGGTAGAATCCGCGGCCTAATTACGTGCGGTATTCAACAATAGTGTTGGGTGGCGGCACGCTAGCCTGAGGAAAACCCCATGAAAACCGATATCCATCCGGAATACCCAGAAATTGCCGTGACCTGCAGCTGCGGCAATAAGTTCGAAACTCGTTCGACCTACGGCAAAGCCCTGTCGATCGACGTTTGCAACGAATGCCACCCGTTCTACACCGGTAAGCAAAAGACTCTGGATACCGGCGGCCGCGTTCAGAAGTTCGCCGATCGTTTCGGTGCTTTTGGCGCTACCAAAAAAGCCTGAGGCTAATCATTTTGGATGGTCGTTTCGGCTGCTCCAGACTGATGAAGAAGGCGTCCCTTGCGGGCGCCTTTTTTGTGTCCGCGATTTGGCTGAGCAGCGCGCAGGCCTTCTGCCCGGCGCCACCTGGCCTGGCCCATGTGACGGTCCAGAAGGTGGTGGACGGCGATACCCTGCGCCTGGCTGATGGCCGCAGCGTGCGCATGATCGGTCTCAACAGTCCTGAACTGGGGCGTCGAGGGCGTTCCGATGAGCCGTTCGCCGTCGCTGCACGCCGGCGCCTTGAGTCATTGGTGGGCGCCAGTGCGGGGCGCGTGGGGTTGCTGCCCGGCAAGGAAGACAAGGATCGCTACGGTCGCACGCTGGCCCATGTCTACAGCGCCGACGGTCAGAATCTGGAAGCGCAGTTGCTCGCCGAGGGCTTGGGATTTCACGTGGTGGTCGCGCCGAATGTCGATCTGGCGCATTGTCAGCGCGCTGCCGAACGCCAGGCGCGGGAAGCGGGCGTCGGGGTGTGGAAGCGTTCGCCTGTGCTTGAGGCGCACAATATCAAGGCACCAGGCTTTGCCGTGCTCACTGGCCGCGTGATCGACGTCTCGCGCAATCGCGGCGGTATTTGGCTCCAGTTGGAGGGGCCGGTTGTATTGCGCGTTGCCCCCAATCTGGTGAGTCACTTCGATATGGCGTCGCTCGAGCGACTCAAAGGCAAGCGGATCGAAGCGCGTGGCTGGGTGGTCGACCGTTCGCGTCGCGGCGGGCTTGAGCCGGGGCAGGCGCGCTGGTTACTGCCGTTGACCGATTCAGGGATGTTGAGTCGCGCGTCTCGATAAAAAATTGTAGACATTTATGCTTCGGATTGTATGCATGTAGGCCTTGTGTTCTGCGGCTCTTGGCCCAAAGTCGTAGGGGGGCGCGCTTGACAGGGGTGACTGGTCAGTCTTGTAGGGACTTTGCGAGGCGCGTATCCTCGGCGGTCCGTCTGTCCAACACAGTAAAAAGCGGAATGCCCACATGTCTGATCTGAAAACTGCCGCTCTCGAATAT
Source organism: Pseudomonas sp. N-137 (assembly GCF_034555295.1). Lineage (NCBI taxonomy): Bacteria > Pseudomonadati > Pseudomonadota > Gammaproteobacteria > Pseudomonadales > Pseudomonadaceae > Pseudomonas > Pseudomonas sp. N-137. Next base: position 322,486 of record NZ_JAXUDQ010000010.1, on the reverse strand, counting down.
CACGCTAATCCTCGTCCAGGGAAGCTGAGTGTCGAGCTCACCAAGGCCACCGCTACTGCCCGCGATCTGTCGCTGGCCTACAGCCCCGGCGTAGCCGAACCAGTACGCGAAATCGCTCGCGACCCTGAGCTGGCCTACAAATACACCGGCAAGGGCAACCTGGTGGCAGTCATTTCCGACGGCACCGCGATTCTCGGCCTGGGTAACCTCGGCCCATTGGCCTCCAAGCCGGTCATGGAAGGCAAGGGCGTTTTGTTCAAGCGTTTCGCCGGTATTGACGTGTTCGACATCGAAGTCGACTCCGAAAGCCCGCAAGCCTTCATCGACACCGTCAAGCGTATCTCCATTACCTTCGGTGGCATCAACCTGGAAGACATCAAGGCGCCTGAGTGCTTTGAGATCGAACGTGCCCTGATCGAGCAGTGCGACATTCCAGTGTTCCACGATGACCAGCACGGCACCGCGATCGTGACCGCGGCCGGTATGATCAATGCCCTGGAAATCGCTGGCAAAACCCTGCCACAAGCCAAGATCGTCTGCCTGGGTGCCGGCGCTGCGGCCATCTCCTGCATGAAGTTGCTGGTGAGCATGGGCGCCAAGATCGAAAACATCTTCATGGTTGACCGTACCGGCGTGATCCATTCCGGCCGTGACGACCTGAACCAGTACAAGGCCGTGTTTGCCCACGCCACTGACAAGCGCTCCCTGGCCGACGCGCTGGACGGTGCCGACGTATTCGTTGGCCTGTCGGGTCCGAACCTGCTGAGCCCGGAAAACCTGCTGCGCATGGCGCCGAACCCGATCGTGTTCGCCTGCTCGAACCCGGATCCGGAAATCTCCCCGGAACTGGCTCACGCTACCCGCAGCGACGTGATCATGGCCACCGGCCGTTCGGACTACCCGAACCAGGTCAACAACGTACTGGGCTTCCCGTTCATTTTCCGTGGTGCCCTGGACGTTCGCGCCAAGCGCATCAACGAAGAAATGAAAGTCGCGGCCGCCAACGCCCTGCGCGAACTGGCCAAGCTGCCAGTGCCTCAGGAAGTGTGCGATGCCTACGGCGGCATCAAGCTGGAATTTGGTCGTGAGTACATCATTCCCAAGCCAATGGATGCCCGCCTGATCACCCTGATCTCCGACGCCGTGGCCAAGGCCGCGATCGAGACCGGCGTGGCTACCCTGCCGTATCCGAAGAACTACCCGCTCAAGAGCGTGGATGACGTGTTCAACGGTTAAGCCGTTGTAGCGTTCAATAAAAAGCCCCGGCTCTCTTTGAGTCGGGGCTTTTTTGTACCTGCCGATTTTGTGTGACCACCGCAAATCCTGTGGGAGCCGAGCTTGCTCGCGATTGCAGTCTGGTATTCAACATGGATGCAAGCTGACCTGCCGCCATCGCGAGCAAGCTCGGCTCCTACAGGGGAGTGTGTAATTTGAGGGCCTGAAAAAAGCCCCGCGCTTCTTTCGAAGGCGGGGCTTTTTGCGAGAGGCCCGATCAGAACAAATCGATCGGCGCCGCCTCATCCGCCGGTAGCGGGCTGCCTGGCGCTACGCCGTTGCCCAGCTCGTTGACTGACGGTGGGGTGTCTTCGCTCTTGAACAGCTCGAAGTACGCTCCCGGAGTGCCTGGGGTGGCTGCTCGGCCGCTGACCGGGTCAACCCGCAGGCTGAGGATGCCTTCGGGTTCCGGTTGGGTGTGTGGCGGTTTGTCCTTGAGGGCAGCGCCCATGTAACTCATCCAGATCGGCAGCGCGACGGTGCCGCCATATTCGCGCCGACCGAGGCTTTCAGGCTGGTCGAACCCGGTCCAGACGGTGGTGACGTAATCGCCGTTGTAGCCCGAGAACCAGGCGTCCTTGGATTCGTTCGTGGTGCCGGTCTTGCCGGCCAGGTCGGTACGGCCCAGGGCCAGGGCGCGGCGGCCGGTGCCGAGCTTGATCACGTCCTGCAGCATGCTGTTGAGAATGTAGGTGGTGCGGCCATCGATGATGCGTTCGGCGATGACCGGCGCTTGCGGTACGGCTGGCGCTGTCGTGGCTTCACCTGGTGTTGCCTCTACCGTGAACGTCTCGCTGGCCGGTGCGGCGACGCCGTCGCTGGCCTGTTCGCCTGAAGGCACCCGTGGTGGGTTGGCGAGGAACAACGTGTCGCCGTTGCGGCTTTCGATCTTGTCGATGAGGTACGGGGTGACTTTGTATCCGCCATTGGCGAACGTGCTCCAGCCCGTGGCGATTTCCATCGGGGTCAGGGTTGCGGTGCCCAGGGCCAGGGACAGGTTGCGCGGCAAGTCCTGCTTGTTGAAGCCGAACTTGCTGATGTAGTCGATGGTACGGTCCACACCCAGCGCCTGCAGCAAACGGATCGATACCAGGTTACGCGACTTGTACAGCGCTTCGCGCATGCGGATCGGACCCAGGAAGGTATTGGTGTCGTTCTTCGGGCGCCAGACCTTGTCCAGGTATTCGTCGACAAACACGATCGGTGCGTCGTTCACCAGGCTGGCGGCGGTGTAGCCGTTATCCAGGGCGGCGCTGTACACGAACGGTTTGAAGCTTGAACCCGGCTGGCGCTTGGCCTGCATCGCGCGATTGTAATTGCTCTGCTCGAAGGCGAAGCCGCCGACCAGCGACCGGATGGCGCCGTCCTGCGGGTCAAGCGACACCAGGGCGCCTTGGGCGGCCGGGATCTGGCTGAACTTGAGGGTGTTGTCCGGCTGGCGCTGTACCCGGATCAGATCACCCACCTGGGCGACGTCCGACGGTTGGCGGGGGTTGGCGCCCATGCTGTTGGTGTTGAGGAATGGGCGGGCCCATTTCATGGTCTCCCAGCTCACGTGCTCTTCCAGCTCGCCATTGCGGGTCAGCACCATGATGCCGTCCTTGTCCACCTGGGTGACGATCGCCGGTTCCAGGCTGCTGATGGTGCGCTGCTTGGTCAATTCCTCGGCCCAGGCTTCTTTGGTCTTGCCTGGCAGGCGCGATTCAGGCCCGCGGTAGCCGTGGCGCTGATCGTAGGTGATCAGGCCCTCGTGCAGCGCGGTGTTGGCCATCTCCTGCAGATTGCTCGGCACCGTGGTGACCACGCGGAAACCCTCGGTGTAGGCGTCGCTGCCATAACGCCCAACCATCTCGGCACGGGCCATTTCGGCGATGTACGGCGCGTTCACCTCGGGGGTCGGCACGTGGTAGCTGGCGTTCAGAGGCTCATTGATCGCTGCGGTGTATTCGGCCTCGCTGATCTTGCCCAGCTTGTACATGCGCCCCAGGATCCAGTCGCGACGTTCCTTGCTGCGCGCCGGGTTGGCCAGTGGATTGAAGCGCGACGGTGCCTTGGGCAGGCCGGCGATCATCGCCATTTGCGCCAGGCTCACATCACGAATCGACTTGCCGTAATACACCTGCGCCGCCGCCTCGATACCGTAGGCGCGGTTGCCTAGGTAGATCTTGTTGACGTACAGCTCCAGGATCTCGTCCTTGGTCAGCTGTCGCTCGATTTGCAGGGCCAGGAGGATCTCGGTGGTCTTGCGCGAGAAGCTGCGCTCACTGGTCAGGAAGAAGTTTTTCGCCACCTGCATGGTGATGGTGCTGCCACCGGACTGGATATGGCCGCTTTTGATCAGCTGGCTGGCCGCCCGCATCAGGCTGCCCGGATCGACGCCGTAGTGATTGGCGAAGTTGTCGTCTTCAGCACTTAGTAACGCATTGATGAAATTGGGGGGAATGTCGGCGAAACGGATCGGCGTGCGGCGCATTTCGCCAAACTCTGCGATCAACTTGTCGTCGCTGCTGTACACCCGCAATGGAATCTGCAACTGAATACTTCTCAGCGCCTCCACGGACGGCAATCCCGGACTAAGGTAAAGAAACGCACCGCTCAGACCCAGGAGCAGTCCGCAGAAAACGGCGAGGATGGACCATCCGAAAAATTTCAGCAGACGAATCAAGGCTTTTGGATATCCAGGCAAAGAATGAAAAGGCGCCAGGTGCAGGGAAGGACCCGTGCTTGCAACAAAGCGAAAAAAAACGCTGGGCATTATAAGCATTTTTTTTCGTCGGTAACGCCACCCGGACGTCCGTCGGGCCGGAGTGATTGAACGCAACGCATATTAGAGAGTCCGTAACTCACGGATAGTCATAGGGAATTGGTAGTGCTACGACTCTTCAATAAAAAAGCCCATACGCTTTTGGGGATAGACATCAGTTCCACGTCGGTGAAGCTGCTCGAGTTGAGCCGCCAGGGTGACCGCTACCGTGTCGAGTCTTACGCGGTCGAGCCGTTGCCGGCCAACGCCGTGGTCGAAAAGAACATCGCCGAGCTCGAGGGCGTGGGCCAGGCATTGTCACGGGTGCTCGCCAAGGCCAGAACACCCTTGCGCAACGTGGCGGTGGCTGTAGCGGGGTCGGCGGTGATCACCAAGACCATCGAGATGGACGCCGGACTTTCCGACGACGACATGGAAAACCAGCTCAAGATCGAAGCCGATCAATACATTCCTTATCCGCTGGACGAGGTGGCCATCGACTTCGAAGTCCTGGGCGTTTCACCGCGCAGCGCCGAGCGGGTCGAGGTGCTGTTGGCCGCCTGTCGCAAGGAAAACGTCGAAGTTCGCGAGGCTGCGCTGGCGCTCGCCGGGCTCACGGCCAAGGTGGTCGATGTGGAGGCCTACGCGCTGGAGCGCGCCTTCGGGCTGCTTGCCACGCAACTGGCCGCGTCCCAGGAGCGGCTGACGGTGGCGGTGATCGACATCGGCGCCACCATGACCACCCTGAGCGTGCTGCATAACGGGCGCATCATCTATACCCGCGAACAATTGTTCGGCGGTCGCCAGCTCACCGAAGAAATCCAGCGCCGCTACGGCCTGTCACCCGAGCAGGCCGGGCAGGCAAAGAAGCAGGGTGGCCTGCCGGACGATTACCTCGGTGAGGTCCTGCAACCTTTTCGCGAGGCCCTGGTGCAACAGGTATCGAGGTCCTTGCAGTTTTTCTTCGCCTCGGGCCAGTACAGTGCGGTGGACCACATCCTCTTGGCTGGAGGCACCGCCTCGGTCGCAGGCCTGGACCGGCTGATCGAACAGCGCCTGGGCACGCCGACCCAGGTGGCCAACCCGTTTTCCAACATGGCCCTGGGCAGCAAGGTCAACGCCGGTGCCCTGGCCAGTGACGCACCGGCCTTGATGATTGCCTGCGGGCTGGCCCTCAGGAGCTTCGACTGATGGCGCGGATCAACCTTCTTCCCTGGCGAGAGGAGCTGCGTGAGGAGCGTCGCAAACGCTTTTTGCTGGCATTGGTGGGCGCATTGGTCGGTGCGGTGGGCCTGACGCTGATTGCGGTCCGCTACCTGGACAGTGCCATTGACCACCAGATGGCTCGCAACAGTCATATCAGCGAGCAGATAGCCGTGCTGGACGAGCGCATCAAGCAGATCAGCGAACTCAAGGCCCGCCGCCAGCAACTGCTGGAGCGCATGCGCATCATCCAGGACTTGCAGGGTAACCGGCCGGTGAGCGGGCGCATCTTCGATCAACTGGCGCGCACCCTGCCTGACGGAGTGTATTTCACCGAAGTGAAGATGGAAGACAAGACCCTCTCCATCAAGGGCGCGGCGGAATCGAACAACCGGGTCTCGGACCTGATGCGTAACCTGGACTCATCGGACCTGTTCGATGCGCCCAGCCTGACGGAAGTCAAGGCCACCACGGCCGGTCAGCTCGATCAGGCCAACGTCTTCCAGCTGACGGTTCGCCAGACCCGTCCGGCCATTGTCGAGGACGCCCAATGAAGCCGGGAGAGTGGTTCGAAGCGCTGCGCAAGATCGACATCAGTGAGCTGGATACCAACAACATTGGCTCCTGGCCGATGCCGGTCAAATGGTTGAGCGGCATCCTGCTGGTCATCCTGGTGCTGGGGTTGGGCTACAACTTTGCCTTGAGTGACTTGGAGAACCAGCTGCAGCAAGTGCGCGGGGAAGAAAACACCCTCAAGGCACAGTTTGCGGGCAAAGCTCACATGGCCGCGAACCTGGAGCGCTACACCGAACAGATGAAGCAGATGGAAGCCTCCTTCGGCGTGCTGTTGCGGCAATTGCCCAGTGACACCGAAGTGCCAGGCCTGCTGGAGGACATCACCCGCACCGGTCTGGGCAGTGGCCTGGAGTTCGAGGAGATCAAGCTGTTACCGGAGGTCACCCAGCCGTTTTACATCGAACTGCCGATCCAGATTACTGTGACCGGCGACTATCATGACCTGGCAACCTTCGTCAGCGGCGTTGCCGGACTGCCACGGATCGTCACGCTGCACGATTTCGACATCGCCCCGATGGAGCCCGACGCAGGAGCGAAACTGCGCATGAGCATCCAGGCCAAGACCTACCGGTACAACGAGCAGGAGGTGCAGCCATGAAGCCGGCTTGGCGCATTATCCTGCTGGCGGGGCTGGTCGTGCTGGCGGGCTGCAACAACGATAACGGCTTCAGCGACCTGGACGCCTACATGAACGAAGTGCGGCTGCGCCCGCCCGGCAAGATCGAGCCAACGCCGACGTTCAGGCCTTACGAAACCTTCACTTACAGCGCCGCCGACCTGCGCAGCCCGTTTTCACGGCAGGTCAGGGTGGATCAGGCCGGCCGCCAGAAGGGTGCACGCAACGTCCGGCCCGACCCGACTCGGGTCAAGCAATACCTGGAAGGCTTCAACATCGAGCAGTTTGAAATGGTCGGGACGATTTCCAACGTCAGCGGCTCCTTCGCGCTCCTGCGCGGCGCGGGCGGGGTGCACCGGCTCAAGGTCGGTGACTATCTGGGACGCAACGACGGGCGGATCGTCGGCATTAGCGCCACCCAGGTCGAGGTGGTCGAAATCGTTCCTGATGGCGAGGGCGCCTGGCTGGAACGGCCACGGACCATTCCTCTGAAAGAGCACTCAATAGTGGAACTCGAACAATGAACAGGTTTTTTTCAGCCCTCGGTATTTCGCTATGGATAGCGCTGTTGTCGCCGATGGTTCATGCGGTCAATCTGAAAACGCTGGATGTCGCGGCGCTGCCGGGGGACCGCATCGAGTTGAAACTCACCTTCGACGGGCCGCCCCCTGCGCCTCGGGGCTACACGACCGAGCAGCCGGCCCGGATCGCTCTGGATCTGCCGGGGGTGACCAGCCAGTTGGCCCACAAGAGACATGATCTTGGTGCTGGCAATGCGCGAAGCGCCACGGTGGTCGAGGCGGCTGATCGTACCCGTCTGATCATTGGCCTTACCCAGCTTGCGCCCTATACCGCGCGGGTGGAGGGCAACAGCCTGCTCGTGGTGGTCGGCAAGGGAGCGGTTGCCAGCGCTACTGCCCAGGCGCCACGCCCGGCGGCTCCCAGCGCTGTGCCCACCAGAGCCAGTGCGCCGGTGGGCAAGGCGATCCGAGGGGTAGATTTCCAGCGCGGCACCCAGGGCGAAGGCAACGTGGTGATCGATCTGTCGGACCCCTCGATCGCCCCGGACATCCAGGAGCGTGAAGGCAAGATCATCCTCAACTTCGCCAAGACCCGGTTACCCGAACCGCTGCGCGTGCGCCTGGACGTAAAGGACTTCGCCACCCCGGTGCAGTTCGTCAATGCCAGTGCCGGCGCCGACCGGGCCACCATCAGCATCGAACCCAGCGGTACTTTCGATTACTCCACCTACCAGACGGACAACAAACTGACCGTCAGTGTCCGACCCATGACAGTCGAGGATCTGCAAAAACGCGATGCCAGTCGCGAGGCCTACAACGGTGAAAAGCTGTCCCTCAACTTTCAGGACATCGAGGTGCGCTCGGTCCTGCAACTGATTGCCGATTTCACCAACCTCAACCTGGTGGCCAGTGACACGGTGCAGGGCGGCATTACCCTGCGCCTGCAAAATGTGCCTTGGGACCAGGCGCTGGACCTGGTGCTCAAGACCAAAGGGCTGGACAAGCGCAAGGTCGGCAATGTGCTGCTGGTCGCCCCCGCCGACGAAATCGCGGCCCGTGAGCGCCAGGAACTCGAATCCCAGAAGCAGATTGCCGACCTGGCGCCGCTACGGCGTGAGCTGTTGCAGGTCAACTATGCGAAGGCTGCGGACATCGCCAAGCTGTTCCAGTCTGTGACCAGCGCCGAAGCCAAGGCCGATGAGCGCGGTACGATCACGGTCGATGAGCGAACCAACAACATCATTGCCTACCAGACCCAGGACCGGCTCGACGAACTGCGCCGGATCGTGGCGCAGCTGGATATCCCGGTGCGCCAGGTGATGATCGAGGCGCGGATTGTCGAGGCCAACGTTGACTACGACAAGAGCCTGGGCGTGCGCTGGGGTGGATCGATCCAGAACAAAGGCAACTGGAACACTTCAGGGGTCACCACCGGCGACTCCACCACCATCGGCACGCCTGGCAGCACCAGCACCAACCAGCCGTTTGTCGATCTGGGCGCGTCGGGCAATACCTCCGGCATCGGCATCGCCTTCATCACCGACAATGTACTGCTGGACCTGGAATTGACGGCCATGGAGAAAACCGGCAACGGGGAAATCGTCTCTCAGCCCAAGGTGGTGACGTCCGACAAAGAGACGGCAAAAATCCTCAAGGGCACGGAGATTCCCTATCAGGAAGCCAGTTCCAGTGGTGCCACCTCGGTGTCGTTCAAGGAGGCCTCGCTGTCTCTGGAGGTGACCCCGCAGATCACCCCGGACAACCGCATCATCATGGAGGTCAAGGTCACCAAGGATGAGCCGGATTACCTGAACAAGGTGAATGATGTGCCGCCAATCAAGAAAAACGAAGTCAACGCCAAGGTGCTGGTCAATGACGGCGAGACCATTGTGATTGGCGGGGTTTTCTCAAATACTCAGAGCAAGGTCGTAGATAAGGTGCCATTTCTTGGCGATGTGCCGTATCTTGGCCGCCTTTTCCGGCGTGATGTGGTTTCGGAGCAAAAATCCGAGCTGCTGGTGTTCCTCACTCCGCGTATCATGAATAACCAGGCGATTGCTGTGAGTCGTTGATTCTGTGCGAAATTTGATTCTTGTTGGGCCGATGGGCGCTGGAAAAAGCACCATCGGCCGTTTGCTGGCCAAAGAGCTGCGCCTGCCATTCAAAGATTCCGACAAGGAAATTGAATTGCGCACGGGTGCCAATATCCCATGGATCTTCGATAAGGAAGGCGAGCCCGGCTTTCGTGACCGTGAGCAGGCGATGATCGCCGAACTGTGCGCGTTCGACGGTGTGGTACTGGCCACCGGTGGCGGCGCGGTGATGCGCGAGGCCAATCGTCGGGCATTGCATGCCGGCGGACGAGTGGTCTATCTGCACGCCTCCGTCGAGCAGCAGGTGGGTCGCACCGCCCGGGATCGTAACCGTCCGCTGTTGCGCACCGCCGACCCGGCCAAGACCTTGCGCGACCTGCTGGAGCTGCGTGATCCGCTGTACCGGGAGATTGCTGATCTGGTGGTGGAAACCGACGAGCGGCCGCCGCGGATGGTGGTGCTGGACATTCTTGATCGCCTGCAGCAACTGCCACCCCGTTAATGCGTCGCGGGAAATGCGCTATCCTCGGCGTCCCGTCATGGCCCGCCGGGACGTGGCCGATGGCCATCGATTGACATCACAACAGGCACCGTGGACTTTCGTTAATTGCAGGCAGGACGCCTGATTCCATCTTCACTGTGGGGACACATGCAGACACTTAAGGTCGACCTGGGCGAGCGCAGCTACCCGATTCACATTGGCGAAGGTTTGCTGGACCGGCCCGACTTGCTGGCGCCGCATATCGCCGGACGGCAAGTGGCGATTATCTCCAACGAAACCGTCGCACCTTTGTATCTGGAGCGTCTGACCCGCAGCCTGTCGGCTTTCTCGGTCATTTCCGTGGTGCTGCCTGACGGCGAAGCCTTCAAGAATTGGGAAACCCTGCAGCTTATTTTCGATGGCCTGCTGACCGCGCGGCATGACCGCCGCACCACGGTGGTGGCCTTGGGCGGCGGCGTGATCGGCGACATGGCCGGTTTCGCCGCCGCTTGCTATCAGCGCGGTGTTGATTTCATCCAGATCCCCACGACCCTGTTGTCCCAGGTGGACTCGTCGGTGGGCGGCAAGACCGGGATCAACCATCCTCTGGGCAAAAACATGGTGGGTGCTTTCTACCAGCCCAACGTGGTGCTGATCGACACCGCGACTCTCAATACATTGCCCGCCCGCGAGCTGTCTGCGGGGCTGGCTGAAGTCATCAAGTACGGGCTGATCTGCGACGAACCGTTCCTGGGCTGGCTGGAAGAAAACGTCGACCGCCTGCGTGCGCTGGATCAGGCTGCGCTGACCTACGCTATCGAACGTTCCTGTGCGGCCAAGGCTGCGGTGGTCGGTGCCGATGAGCGCGAGTCGGGCGTGCGCGCCACGCTCAACCTGGGGCATACCTTTGGCCACGCCATCGAAACCCATATGGGCTATGGTGTCTGGCTCCATGGCGAAGCGGTTGCGGCCGGTACGGTCATGGCCCTGGAGATGTCCGCGCGTTTGGGCTGGATCAGTGAACAGGAGCGCGATCGCGGTATTGCTCTGTTCCAGCGCGCCGGGTTGCCGGTGATCCCGCCCGAAGAAATGACCGAAGCCGATTTTCTCGAACACATGGCAATCGACAAAAAAGTGATCGACGGTCGCCTGCGTCTGGTGCTGCTGCGCCACATGGGCGAAGCTGTGGTGACCGACGATTATCCGAAAGAGGTTCTACAGGCCACGCTGGGAGCGGATTATCGCGCCCTGGCTCAGCTTAAAGGTTAATAAGATTCCGATGACTAGTTTGCATGCCGACGAGGCTTTCCTCGGCCATTTCCAGTTGAGTCATGACCCTTTCGCGCCACGGGTTCCAGGCTTCAAGTTTTTCCCCGCCCAACGCAAACCGGTTCTGGGCCAGTTGCATCACCTGGCGCGTTACAGCCAGCTGTTGCTGGTGGTCACCGGCCCTCAAGGCAGCGGCAAGACCTTGCTGCGCCAGGCCCTGGTGGCCAGCACCAACAAGCAGTCGGTGCAAAGCGTGGTGGTGTCGGCTCGCGGCGCCGGTGATGCAGCCGGTGTGTTGCGTCAGGTGGCCCAGGCGCTGAATGTCGCCCAGGCTGAAGTCGGTGCGATTCTGGATCAGATCGTGCAACTGGCGCTGACCGGGCAGGAAGTCTATCTGCTGGTGGACGACGCCGAGCAACTCGACGAGTCGGCCCTGGAAGCCTTGCTGGCTCTGGCTGCCGGTGCGCCGGAAGGCCGTCCCCACGTCTTCCTGTTTGGTGAGTCGTCGCTGATCGCCGATCTGGAGCAGCTGAATCTTGAGCAAGAGCGCTTCCACGTCATTGAGCTGGCGCCCTACACCGAAGAAGAAACCCGTGAATACCTGGCCCAACGCCTTGAAGGCGCCGGTCGGGGCATCGAACTTTTCACCGCGGATCAGATCTCTGAGATTCACGAAAGCTCCGATGGCTGGCCTGGAAATATTAATCAGGTGGCCCGCGATGCTCTCATCGAAGTCATGATTGCCAGCCGCTCAGCGGTAAAGCGTCCAAGTATGGGGTTCAACATGCCGAAGAAACACGTATTGGCGATTTCCGCCGTCGTCGTGGTCGCGATCGCCGCCGCCTGGCTGATGCCGGGTCGCAGCAAGGCGCCGACCACCGGCGCACCCGCCAACGAGCAGGCACAACTGCCTCTGGGCCAGGACGCAGCGCAGCCCAATGGCGGTGCTCCGGAGGTGGAGTTCGCCGGTAACACTCAGCCGATGCCGCTGCCGCTGGTCGGCCAGTCGCAACCGGTCATGCGCAGTCCCTTGGCTGAGGCCGCTGGCGGTATCACCGAGGGTGACGACGGCGCGCCACCACCGATCGATGACACCAGCGATACGCCGCCAACCGTGACCACCAGCGCCCCACCGGCGGGTGTGCCAGCTGGCCCGGCACCAGCGCCAACTCCAGCCCCAGCCCCGGCGCCCGCTCCGGCCGCCAAACCAGCGCCGGCTCCCGCCCAGGTGGCCACCGCCAAACCTGCTCCAGCTCCGGCCGCCAAGCCGGCCACTCAGGCCGCTGGCGGTAACTGGTACGCCGGTCAGGCTCCAGGCAGCTACGTGGTACAGATCCTCGGCACCAGCTCCGAAGCGTCTGCGCAAAAATTCGTCAAGGAGCAGGGCGGCGAGTACCGTTATTTCAAGAAAATGCTCAACGGCAAACCGCTTTATGTCATCACCTACGGCAATTTCGCCAACCGTGATGCAGCCGTTTCCGCCATCAAGGCCTTGCCAGCGAAGGTTCAGGCTGGTAAACCTTGGCCTCGCACTGTCGCCAGCGTCCAACAGGAACTGGCAGCAACTCGCTGAAGATTCGGCGGCCTTACCCAGGCCGCCTCTCCCGGCACCTCAAAATTTCCGCAAGGGCGAGCGACCTTTCAGGCCGCGCGCCTTGTGGTGTCTGCGTCACAGTAGCGTTTGAGTCGCAGCGGTCGAACCCAAAAAAGTTTTGACTAGCACAGCGTATAGCTTTAAACCTTTCACAAATGCGACATGGATTTGCGACGTTTCGTCGTCAAATTTGTGAGCCCTTGTGTCGGTGTGTACAATGACCTCCCTTTTGCCCCCGCAAAGCTGGCGTACGTTCGGCGCGGCACGCAACTGGCTGAATTGAAAAGAAATTTGCCTCGATAAGAGGCAGCCTGGTGAGAAAGTGTCTATGAAAGCAGGTCTGTACCAACCAGATGAATTCAAGGATAACTGCGGTTTCGGCCTGATTGCTCATATGCAGGGCGAACCCAGCCATACCCTTTTACAAACGGCCATTGAGGCCCTGACCTGCATGACCCACCGCGGTGGGATCAACGCCGACGGCAAGACCGGTGACGGTTGTGGCTTGCTGATTCAAAAGCCTGACGAGTTCCTGCGTGCCATTGCCCAGGAAACGTTTGGCGTGACCCTGCCCAAGCAGTACGCGGTGGGCATGGTGTTCTTCAATCAGGACCCGGTGAAGGCCCAAGCGGCTCGCGAAAACATGAACCGCGAGATCCTGGCCGCCGGCCTGCAATTGGTGGGCTGGCGCAAGGTGCCGATCGACACCAGCGTCCTCGGCCGCCTGGCCCTTGAGCGTCTGCCGCAGATCGAACAAGTGTTCATCGCGGGCGAAGGTCTGAGCGACCAGGACATGTCGATCAAGCTGTTCAGCTCCCGTCGTCGTTCGTCCGTGGCCAACGCCGCCGACACCGATCACTACATCTGCAGCTTTTCCCACAAGACCATCATCTATAAAGGCCTGATGATGCCGGCGGACCTGACCGCCTTCTATCCGGACCTGAGCGACGAGCGCCTGAAAACCGCGATCTGCGTGTTCCACCAGCGCTTCTCCACTAACACCCTGCCGAAATGGCCGCTGGCCCAGCCATTCCGCTTCCTCGCCCACAACGGCGAGATCAACACCATCACCGGCAACCGCAACTGGGCGCTGGCCCGTCGCACCAAGTTCGCCAACGATCTGATGCCGGATCTGGAAGAACTCGGCCCGCTGGTCAACCGTGTGGGCTCGGACTCCTCGAGCATGGACAACATGCTGGAACTGATGGTCACCGGCGGCATCGACCTGTTCCGTGGCGTGCGCATGCTGGTGCCGCCGGCCTGGCAGAACGTCGAGACCATGGACCCGGACCTGCGTGCGTTCTACGAATACAACTCCATGCACATGGAACCGTGGGACGGCCCGGCCGGTATCGTCATGACCGACGGCCGCTACGCCGTGTGCCTGCTCGACCGTAACGGTCTGCGTCCGGCGCGCTGGGTAACCACCACCAACGGGTTCATCACCCTGGCTTCGGAAATCGGTGTCTGGAACTACCAGCCCGAAGACGTCATCGCCAAGGGCCGCGTGGGCCCGGGCCAGATCTTTGCCGTGGACACCGAAACCGGCCAGATCCTCGACACCGACGCCATCGACAACCGTCTCAAGTCCCGTCATCCGTACAAGCAATGGCTGCGCAAGAACGCCCTGCGCATTCAGGCGACCATGGAGGACAACGATCACGGTTCGGCTTTTTACGACGTCGATCAGCTCAAGCAGTACATGAAGATGTACCAGGTGACGTTCGAAGAGCGTGACCAGGTGCTGCGTCCGTTGGGTGAGCAGGGCTACGAAGCGGTCGGTTCCATGGGCGACGACACGCCGATGGCCGTGCTGTCCCAGCGCGTGCGTACGCCGTACGACTATTTCCGCCAGCAGTTCGCTCAGGTGACCAACCCACCGATCGACCCGCTGCGCGAAGCGATCGTGATGTCCCTGGAAATCTGCCTCGGTGCCGAGCGCAACATCTTCCAGGAGTCGCCGGAACACGCCTCGCGTGTGATCCTCAGTTCGCCGGTCATTTCCCCGGCCAAATGGCGCTCGCTGACCAACCTCGACCGCCCGGGTTTCCAGCGTCAGGTCATCGACCTGAACTACGACGAAAGCGTGGGCCTTGAAGCGGCGATCCGCAACGTGGCCGATCAGGCTGAAGAAGCCGCGCGCGCCGGTCGCACCCAGATCGTGCTGACCGACCGTCACATCGCCCCGGGCAAGTTGCCGATCCACGCGTCCTTGGCCACCGGTGCGGTGCACCATCGCCTGACCGAAAAAGGCCTGCGTTGCGATTCCAACATCCTGGTGGAAACCGCCACCGCTCGCGATCCGCATCACTTTGCGGTGTTGATCGGTTTCGGTGCCTCGGCGGTGTATCCGTTCCTGGCCTATGAAGTGCTGGGTGACCTGATCCGTACCGGTGAAGTGCTGGGCGACCTCTATGAGGTGTTCAAGAACTACCGCAAAGGCATCACCAAGGGCCTGCTCAAGATCCTCTCGAAGATGGGGATCTCGACCATCGCTTCGTACCGCGGTGCGCAACTGTTCGAGGCCATCGGCCTGTCCGAAGAAGTCTGCGAGCTGAGCTTCCGTGGCGTGCCGAGCCGCATCAAGGGTGCACGTTTCGTCGACATCGAAGCCGAACAGAAAGCCCTGGCGGCCGAAGCCTGGAGCCCGCGCAAGCCGATCCAGCAAGGCGGCCTGCTGAAGTTCGTCCACGGTGGCGAATACCACGCCTACAACCCGGACGTGGTCAACACCCTGCAAGCCGCTGTGCAGCAGGGCGACTACGGCAAGTTCAAGGAATACACCTCGCTGGTGGACAACCGTCCGGTGTCGATGATTCGCGACCTGCTCAAGGTCAAGACCCTGGACACACCGCTGGACATCAGCGAAATCGAGCCGCTGGAATCGGTGCTCAAGCGCTTCGATTCCGCTGGTATCTCCTTGGGGGCCTTGTCTCCGGAAGCTCATGAAGCCCTGGCTGAAGCCATGAACCGCCTCGGCGCGCGTTCCAACTCCGGCGAAGGCGGTGAAGACCCGGCGCGCTACGGCACCATCAAGAGTTCGAAAATCAAGCAGGTGGCCACCGGTCGCTTCGGTGTGACACCGGAGTACCTGGTCAACGCTGAAGTGCTGCAGATCAAGGTTGCCCAGGGCGCCAAGCCCGGCGAAGGCGGCCAACTGCCCGGCGGCAAGGTCAACGGCCTGATCGCCAAACTGCGTTACGCAGTACCCGGCGTGACCCTGATCTCGCCGCCGCCGCATCACGACATCTATTCGATCGAAGACTTGTCGCAACTGATCTTCGACCTCAAGCAGGTGAACCCGAAGGCGCTGGTCTCGGTGAAGCTGGTGGCAGAAGCCGGCGTTGGCACCATCGCCGCCGGTGTGGCCAAGGCCTACGCCGACCTGATCACCATCTCCGGTTATGACGGCGGCACCGGCGCATCGCCGCTGACCTCGATCAAATATGCCGGCGCGCCGTGGGAACTGGGCCTGGCCGAGACCCACCAGACCCTGCGCGGCAACGACCTGCGCGGCAAGGTCCGGGTGCAGACCGACGGCGGCCTGAAAACCGGCCTGGACGTGATCAAGGCGGCCATCCTCGGCGCCGAGAGCTTCGGCTTCGGCACCGCGCCGATGATCGCCCTGGGTTGCAAATACCTGCGCATCTGCCACCTGAACAACTGCGCTACCGGTGTGGCGACCCAGAACGAAAAGCTGCGCAAGGACCACTACATCGGCACCGTCGACATGGTGGTGAACTTCTTCACCTACGTCGCCGAGGAAACCCGCGAGTGGCTGGCGAAGCTGGGCGTGCGCTCGCTCGAAGAGCTGATCGGCCGTACCGACCTGCTGGAAGTGCTCGAGGGCCAGACCGCCAAGCAGCATCACCTGGACCTGACGCCGTTGCTGGGCAGCGATCTCATCCCGGCGGACAAGCCACAGTTCTGCCAGGTTGATCGCAACCCGCCGTTCGACAAAGGTGAGTTGGCCGAGAAGATGGTCGACATGGCCGCTTCGGCGATCAACGACCTCAGTGGTGCCGAGTTCGACCTGGATATCTGCAACTGCGACCGTTCCATCGGCGCGCGGATCTCCGGCGAAATCGCGCGCAAGCACGGCAACCAGGGCATGGCCAAGGCGCCGATCACCTTCCGCTTCAAGGGCACTGCAGGCCAGAGCTTCGGCGTCTGGAACGCCGGTGGCCTGAATATGTACTTGGAAGGCGATGCCAACGATTACGTGGGCAAGGGCATGACCGGCGGCAAACTGGTCATCGTTCCGCCCAAGGCCAGCGTCTACAAGACTCAGGACAGTGCCATCATCGGCAACACCTGCCTGTACGGCGCTACCGGCGGCAAGCTGTTCGCCGCCGGCACCGCGGGCGAGCGTTTCGCCGTGCGTAACTCCGGGGCCCACACTGTGGTGGAAGGCACCGGTGATCATTGCTGCGAGTACATGACCGGTGGTTTCGTCTGTGTCCTGGGCAAGACCGGTTACAACTTCGGCTCTGGCATGACCGGCGGTTTCGCCTACGTGCTCGACCAGGACAACACCTTCGTTGACCGGGTCAATCACGAACTGGTGGAAATCCAGCGGATCAGCGGCGAGGCGATGGAAGCCTACCGCAGCCACTTGCAGCGCGTGCTGGACGAATACGTCGAGGAAACCGACAGCGAGTGGGGTCGTGAACTCGCCGAAAACCTCGATGACTATCTGCGTCGTTTCTGGCTGGTCAAGCCCAAGGCTGCCAACCTGAAATCGTTGCTTTCCAGCACCCGTGCCAACCCGCAGTGATATGCGCCTGAAGAGTTTGATGAGGTTTTAACAATGGCTGAACGTCTGAGTAATGACTTCCAGTTCATCGATGTCGGGCGCAAGGATCCGAAGAAGAAACTGTTGCGTCAACGCAAGAAAGAGTTCGTGGAAATCTACGAGCCTTTCAAACCCCAGCAGTCGGCCGACCAGGCCCACCGCTGCCTGGGCTGCGGTAACCCGTACTGCGAATGGAAGTGCCCGGTGCACAACTTCATTCCCAACTGGCTGAAGCTGGTGGCCGAGGGCAACATCCTCCAGGCCGCCGAGTTGTCCCACCAGACCAACACCCTGCCGGAAGTCTGCGGCCGGGTGTGTCCGCAGGACCGCCTGTGTGAGGGTGCATGCACCCTCAACGACGGTTTTGGCGCGGTGACCATCGGTTCGGTGGAGAAGTACATCACCGACACCGCGTTCGCCATGGGCTGGCGCCCGGACATGTCCAAGGTCAAGCCGACCGGCAAGCGCGTGGCGATCATTGGGGCCGGCCCGGCGGGCCTGGGTTGCGCCGATGTGCTGGTGCGCGGCGGCGTGACCCCGGTGGTGTTCGACAAGAACCCGGAAATCGGCGGCCTGCTGACCTTCGGCATCCCCGAGTTCAAGCTGGAAAAGACCGTGCTGAGCAATCGTCGCGAAGTCTTCACCGGCATGGGCATCGAGTTTCGCCTGAACACCGAAGTAGGCAAGGACGTGACCATGGAGCAACTGCTCGAAGAGTACGATGCCGTATTCATGGGCATGGGCACCTACACCTACATGAAGGGCGGCTTTGCCGGCGAGGACCTGCCGGGCGTCTACGACGCGCTGGACTTCCTGATCGCCAACGTCAACCGCAACCTGGGCTTTGAAAAGTCGCCGGAAGATTTCGTCGACATGAAAGGCAAGAAGGTCGTGGTGCTGGGCGGCGGTGACACGGCGATGGACTGCAACCGCACTTCGATTCGCCAGGGCGCCAAGTCGGTGACCTGCGCCTATCGTCGTGACGAAGCGAACATGCCCGGCTCGCGCAAAGAAGTGAAGAACGCCAAGGAAGAGGGCGTGAAGTTCCTCTACAACCGCCAGCCGATCGCCATTGTCGGTGAAGACAAGGTCGAGGGCGTGAAGGTGGTCGAGACCCGTCTCGGCGAACCGGACGCCCGCGGTCGTCGCAGCCCCGAGCCGATCCCCGGTTCCGAAGAGATCATCCCGGCCGATGCCGTGGTCATCGCCTTCGGCTTCCGCCCGAGCCCGGCACCGTGGTTCGAGCAGTTCAGCATCCAGACCGACAGCCAGGGCCGCGTCGTGGCCCCGGAGCAAGGCCAGTACAAGCACCAGACCAGTAACCCGAAGATCTTCGCCGGCGGCGACATGGTTCGGGGTTCCGATCTGGTGGTGACGGCGATCTTCGAAGGCCGCAATGCGGCGGAAGGGATTCTGGATTACTTGGGGGTCTGATCATTTCCTGAATGGGAATGCAATCAAATGTGGGAGCGAGCTTGCTCGCGATAGCGGCGAATCGGTCGACGAAAATGTTGAATGTGATGCCCTCATCGCGAGCAAGCTCGCTCCCACAGTGGTTTTAGGTGTTGCCTGATACCGCGACAAATTGCCCCGATAGATAAAAGGCACGGCTCTTGCCGTGCCTTTTGCGTCGCGCTCTGAGAAAATGCCCGCACTTTTTTTCCGGATGCCGACATGACTGCCCTGAAGAACGACCGTTTCCTCCGTGCCCTGCTCAAGCAACCCGTAGACGTCACTCCCGTGTGGATGATGCGTCAGGCCGGTCGCTACTTGCCGGAATACCGCGCCAGTCGGGCCAAGGCCGGCGACTTCATGAGCCTGTGCATGAATCCCCAGTTCGCCTGCGAAGTCACGATGCAGCCGCTGGATCGTTACCCGCAGCTGGACGCGGCGATTCTGTTTTCCGACATTCTCACCATTCCCGACGCCATGGGCCAGGGTCTGTACTTCGAGACCGGCGAAGGCCCGCGCTTCAAGAAAGTCGTCAGCACTCTGGCCGACATCGAAGCCCTGCCGATCCCCGATCCGCAGAAGGACCTGGGTTATGTCATGGACGCGGTCAGCACCATCCGTCGAGAACTCAACGGTCGCGTGCCGCTGATCGGCTTCTCCGGCAGCCCCTGGACCCTGGCCACCTACATGGTTGAAGGCGGCTCGTCGAAAGACTTCCGCAAGACCAAGGCGATGCTCTACGACAACCCGCAAGCCATGCACCTGCTGCTGGACAAGCTGGCCCAGTCGGTGACGTCCTATCTCAACGGGCAGATCCTGGCCGGTGCGCAAGCGGTGCAGATCTTCGACACCTGGGGCGGCAACCTGTCGGCGGCGGCGTACCAGGAGTTTTCCCTGGCCTACATGCGCAAGATCGTCAGCGGCCTGATCCGCGAACATGAAGGTCGTAAAGTACCGGTGATCCTGTTCACCAAGAACGGCGGCCTGTGGCTGGAAAGCATCGCCGATGCCGGTGCCGACGCCCTGGGCCTGGATTGGACCTGCGACATTGGCAACGCCCGCGAGCGTGTCGGCAGCAAAGTCGCTCTGCAAGGCAACATGGATCCGACTGTGCTTTACGCCAAACCGCAAGCCATCCGCACCGAAGTCGGGCGCATCCTCGCCAGCTATGGCAAGGGCAGCGGTCATGTGTTCAACCTCGGCCATGGCATTACGCCGGAAGTCGATCCGGAACACGCCGGTGCTTTCCTGCGCGCGGTGCATGAGTTGTCGGCGCAATACCACGACTGATCGTAGCTCGTTCATCCAGCCTGTCGGGATTCGTTCCAGGCAGGCTTTTTTTTGCCTGCTAATTATTCAATGAAACAAGTTGGCTATCTTTGTCGGTTTGCCTGTTTTCTTTTGTTTAGTAACTAACTTTGCCTGTAAGAAGTTTTTCTTCTGGACTCGGAAAAATAGATTCAGGGATTGTTCCTTCTATTTTGAGAGATTTTCCCTACATAGCGATTGTTCAAGTTTCCATTAAGGTTTCGGCGCTTGCCAGGCACAGCGCTGAGGGATCCGGTGTGCCTTCCAAGATGAAGTTTGTTAAATCTCCCAATCTCGATGAGTCGTCTGGAATTTATATGAAGATCAACTTTCACCAGAACAAGATGCTGACGGGTTTTGCTTGCTCGTTAGTTATGCTGTCCACCGTGGGGACATCCCAGGGTGCATTTGCCCATGGTTATCTTGAAGTACCGCCCTCACGTGCCTTGTTGTGCCAGAGAGGCGAAAATAAAAACTGCGGCGGCGCGCAATACGAACCGCAAAGTACGGGCGAAACTTTCAAAGGCTTTCCCAATGGCGCAGGCGGTGCGCCCCTCCAGGGCCCCGTCGATGGCAAGATCGCCAGCGGTGGCAACCCTTTGTTTTCCGCCCTCGATGCCCAGTCAGCCACGCGCTGGAACCTGACTGAACTCAGGGACCGCAACATCGCCTTTCAATGGCAATACACCGCCGCGCATCCTGCGACCAGGCATGAGTATTTCATTACCCGCGACGATTGGAAGCCGAACGAGCCGCTCAAGCGCGCGTCGTTCGACAGCGCGCCATTCTGTACGGTAGAGGGCGCCCATCAGATTCCGGAGGCAGGAGCCAAGCACCATTGCGTGATTCCCGACAGCAAGTCGGGTCATCACGTCATCCTGGCGGTCTGGACGGTTGGCGACACCGATAACGCGTTCTATGACCCGGCGGATGTGAACATCCTCGCCGAAGCGGCCTTGCCAGGTGGCTGGTTACCAGTGGGCAGCATTGCGCCTGCCGCGCCGTTGCTGGTGGGCGACAAGGTCAAGGCCCGAGCCTTTTCAGCCGCTGGTGAGAATGCTGAATACAGCGTGGAGATCGGCATCGATAACGCTGAAGAAGGTCGACCGGAAAACTGGTCGTTCAAGCTGGCCGATGCCATCAACCGGGCCCATACCTTGGTTCGCGCCGGTATCCGCGATGAGCAGGGCGACATCACCCCGATCAAAGGCATCAACAAACTGTATGCCCAGCAAGAGACCGGCGTGAACCGGTATGAAGTGCAGTTGCAAATGCAGGAAGACCCTGCCGCCAGCATGACCATTTCCTCTCTGCAGCCGGAGTATGTGCTCGACAAGGGGCGGGTCGACATGACGTTCACGGTGTCGACCAATCGCAGGATGAACCTCGAAGCCACCCTGTTCGATGAAAAGGACAAGCCGGTCGGCGTCGTAACCCAGGCCGTGGGCGAAGGCAGCAGTGGCCTGAGCATGGCGGTCCGTAGCGCGCCGGGTGCCCATACCCTGACGCTGGTGGGCACCACCGAGGACGGCAGGACCACGCGCCAGGAAACCCGGGAGGTCCCCCTGACCGGTGAAGGCGCGGGGATCGAATACGACTTCGTATTTCCCCAAGGCATCAGTGACTACGCCGCCGGTACGAAGGTATTGCAGCCCAAGACGGATGAAGTCTTCCAGTGCAAACCCTTCCCCGCGTCTGGCTATTGCAAGCAATACAGCCCTTCGGCGAACGGTTACGAGCCTGGGGTCGGTGCCCATTGGCACATGGCCTGGGAAAAGCTCTAAGACATGAGGCTCAGGGCTCCAGGTCATCCTGGGGCCCTGCAAGGGGAGCAGGCAAATGAATGCTTTTTTCCGGGCCAGCGGTGGCCTGCCGAAGGCGGTACTGGTGTCGGTGGCCTTGCTTTACGGGATTTTCCTGGCGTGGCAGGAGTGGCGTTTTCGGCAGGAGCTCAGGCGCGAAGTGCCGATGAGTGCGGCGCCGGTCGTGGCTCAGAGCGGCGCTACGCTCAACGTCCAGGCGGTGACCAGTGTGCTCGGCCTGGCCTCTCGAGAGGCCACGGCCCTCAGCGCCGAACCGATCACTCTGCAGGCCAGCTTCGTCAACGGCGGCGGATTGTCACGGGCGTTACTGGCCGATGCCACGGGGCCGCGCATTTATCAGGTCGGTGAGCGCCTGCCCGGCGGCAGCGTGTTGCGCCGGGTCGATGCCTCTCATGTGGTGTTGTGGCGCAACGGACGGGAGGAGCGGGTGGCCCTGCAACGCACGGGCGAGTCGTTCCTGCGCCGACTGCCTCCTGGAACCGGGGGGCAGCCTCCGTCTCGTTCCTCGCAATACCTACACCCGGTCGCCGGGTTATCAGAGTGATTTGAATCGATGAATAGTTTGATCCGGGGCCGTGCGTTGCGCGCCCTGTTGTGTCTCGGCCTGTTTGCCGTGCTGGTGCCGTCGTGGGCGCAGGAGGCTCAATGGCAGTTGGCGATGAACAATGCGGAACTGCGCGATGTCGTCGAGGAGATTTCGGCGATTCTCGGCCAGACCGTGGTGCTCGACCCGCGCGTCTCGGGACGCATCACTGTCATGTCCCGGCAGGCGCTGGATCGCGAGGGCGTGCGGCGGCTGTTCTATTCGGTGCTCGATGCGCACAACTTCACCGTGATCGACGAAGGCGAACGGATCCTGATCACGCCGGTCGTCGATGCGAGGACACGTGCTGGTCTCGACGACGCCAAGGACACCACGCCGTCCCAGTACGTCACCCGGGTCCTCGAGTTGCAATCGAGTATCGCCGCCGATATCGCCGGGTTGGTCCGGCCCCTGGTGTCGAGCAATGGCTACATCGGCCCTTCGGTCTCTTCCAACGCCTTAGTGGTGACCGACACTGCCGCCAATGTGCGACGTATCGCCCAAGTGGTGCGTCAGTTGGACTCGGGGCGCAATCGCAATCATGTCGTGCTGCGCTTGCGCCATGCCCAGGCCGGGGATATCGCGCCGGTCCTGGAAGCATCCGGCGGCAAGCGCGAGGGGGATGCGGCGGGTTCCGTGATTGCCGATCCCCGCAGCAACCACCTGGTGATCATCGGCGCGCCGATGGTGCGCCAGCGTCTGCTCGATCTGGCCCGGGCGCTGGATGTTCCGGCGGCTGCCTTCCAGGATAACGCGCGGGTCATTCGCCTTCACCACAGCGATGCCAGGCAGTTGGCCGAGGTGCTGGAAGCCGTCGGGCAAGAGAAAAAAACCACCGCGTCCCCGGGCGGCCAGCGGGATAGCGGTGCCGCCAACCCGTTCATGATCAAGGCTGATGAAAGCCAGAACGCCTTGGTGCTGATCGCCGAGCCCGCCCAGGTGCGTACCGTCGAGAGCATCGTTCGCGAACTCGATCAGCCTCGCGCCCAGGTGCTGATCCACGCGGCCATCGTCGAGATTTCCGGGGATACCGCCGAAGCGCTGGGGGTGCAGTGGAGTCTTAATACCGGCAACGCGTCAGGGTTCATCAATTTTCCGGGAACCAACATTCCGATCACGGGTGGGCTGGACGCCAATGCCCTGAAAGACGACGCGGAAGGCGCGGTCCTGCGACTCGGAGGAGACCGCTTCAGTGCGCTGGTCTCGGCATTGGCGAGCAATACCCGCAGCAATCTGCTGTCCACGCCCAGCCTATTGACGCTGGATAACCAGGAAGCGGAAATCATCGTCGGCCAGAACGTCCCGTTCAAGACGGGTTCCTACGCCACCAACAGCAGTGGTGCGGACAACCCGTTCACCACCGTGGAGCGCAAGGACGTCGGCATCAGCCTCAGGATCAAGCCCTACATCAATGAAGGTTCCACCCTGCGCCTCGATGTCCAGCAGGAAGTCTCGGACATCGCACCGGCTGTCTCCGGCGTGGATTCCTCGGACCTGATTACCAACAAGCGTGCCCTCAAGAGCACGATCCTGGCAGACGATGGTGAGATCATCGTGATCGGTGGCCTGATTCGCGACAGTGTCCGCACCCAGGAAAGCGGCGTGCCGCTGTTGCGCAGCATTCCCTACCTGGGCGCGCTGTTTCGCTGGACCCGCGATACCCAGACCAAAAGCAACCTGATGGTGTTCCTGCGCCCGACCATTGTGCGTAGCAAAGAAGGCCTGGCCGATGTGAGCCGTCAGCGCTACGACGCGCTTCGAGAGCTGAGTAAACCCGGCTCGCGGAAAAATAATTCGCTGTTGCTGCCTCGGGACGCCCGCGAGTTGTTCGAACCAGCCGCCGACGCGCCGCTGGCAGAGCCGCGCCAACAGACTCCGGGTGTCCTGTGAGTGATCCACAGGCCTCGTTGCCCTTTGGTTTTGCCCGGCGCCTGGGCGTGCTGTTGGAAGGCGAGGGCCCGGCCTTGCGCCTGGTGATGCGCCGCGATACACCGTTGACCGCGCTGGCCGAGGTTTGGCGCTGGTGTGGTCGGGAGTTGCCCATCCAGGTGCTGGAGCCGGCGCCGTTCGCTACGCGCCTGGCTTGCGTTTACCGCCAGGGCCAGAGCGCCGCCGAGCAGGTTGCCCAAGGACTGGACGAGGAGCTGGACCTGCTCAGCCTGGCCGATCAAGTGCCGCAGACCACCGACCTACTGGAGCAGCAGGGCGATGCGCCGATCATCCGGTTGATCAATGCCCTGCTCAGCGAAGCGGTCCGCGAACAGGCCTCGGATGTGCATCTGGAAACGTTCGAGCAGTACCTGTCGGTCCGCATGCGCATCGACGGCCAGTTACAGGAAATGCTGCGCCCGCGCCGGGAACTGGCGAGCCTGTTGGTGTCGCGGATCAAGGTCATGGCACGCCTGGACATCGCTGAAAAACGTGTGCCCCAGGACGGGCGCATGGCGTTGCGGCTGGCTGGGCATGAAGTCGATGTGCGAGTCTCGACCCTGCCTTCGGCCCATGGCGAGCGAGTGGTGTTGCGTCTGCTCGACAAGCAGGCCGGGCGCCTGGATCTGATCCGCCTGGGCCTGCCGGATGACACCCTGGCAGACCTGCGTCGGTTGCTCGGCAAACCTCACGGCATCGTGCTGGTGACCGGCCCCACGGGCTCGGGGAAAACCACCAGCCTGTACGCGGCGCTGAGCAGCATCAACGACCAGAGCCGCAACATCCTCACCGTCGAAGACCCGATCGAATATCACCTGCCGGGTATCGGCCAGATGCCGGTCAATCCGAAAGTCGACATGACCTTTGCCCGGGGCTTGCGAGCGATTTTGCGTCAGGACCCGGATGTGGTGATGGTGGGCGAGATCCGCGATCGTGAGACCGCCGAAATCGCGGTGCAGGCGTCCCTGACCGGTCATCTGGTGCTCTCGACCCTGCACACCAACACCGCCGTGGGCGCGGTTACGCGACTGAAGGACATGGGCCTGGACGCCTATCTGCTGGCCTCATCCCTGGCGGGCATTGTGGCCCAGCGCTTGTTGCGCACCTTGTGTCCATCCTGCAAGACGCCCTATGTGGCCGACGCTGCAACCTGTCGGCGCTTGGGGCTCGACGCCAACGCCGCGCCACGGTTGTTCAAGGCCCGGGGCTGCGAGCAATGCCAGAAAGGTTTTCGCGGGCGCATAGGCATCTATGAACTGGTGAGTGTCAGCACCACGTTGTCTCAATTGATTCATCAGGGCGCCCCTGAGCAGGCGCTGACCCTTGAGGCGCGCAAAACCTCCCGCAGCCTGTTTCAGGACGGGTGCCAGCGGGTTCTGGAAGGCCTGACCAGTGTCGATGAACTGCTGCGCATCACCCAGGAGGATTAGCCCCATGCCGACCTTCGACTATCGAGCAGAGGATGCCCGGGGCCGACGCTGCAAAGGCCGCGTGGAAGCCGACAACCCTCGTCATGCCCGTCAGTTGCTGCGCGGGCGCGGCTTGCTGCCCAGCGAACTGCACGAAGCGAAGGCGCAACGAACCCTGGGCACTCGGCACGCCGGGGGGCGTTTGAGCCCGGCGGATCTGGCGTTGCTGACGTTGCAGCTGTCCACCTTGATTCAGGCCGGCCTGCCCCTCGAAGAGGCCCTCGGCGCCGTCGCCCAACAAAGCCAGAAGCGGCGCGTTGCAAGCCTGCTGTCGGCGGTACGCGGTCGTGTGATGGAAGGTCACGCCCTGGCCACGGCGCTGGCGGCGTTTCCCCAGGCGTTTCCCGAGCTGTTCTGCGCCACGGTTGCTGCCGGCGAACAGTCCGGCCACTTGGGCCTGGTGCTGGAGCAGTTGGCGGCCTACACCCAGGCACGCCAGGCATCGCGCCAACGCATTCAACTGGCGTTGGTGTATCCGCTGATTCTGATGCTGGCCTGCGTCGCGATTGTCGCCTTCCTGTTGGGGTACGTGGTGCCGGATGTGGTGAAGATATTCGTCGACAGCGGCCAATCGTTGCCCTGGCTGACCGAGGCGCTGATCGTCCTGAGTGACGGATTGCGTCGCTATGGCTTCTCGCTGCTCGGGCTGCTGGTCGGGTTGCTCGGGTTGTGGCGCTGGAGCCTGCGCCAACCTGCTTGGCGCCTGCGCTGGCATCGTCTGTTGCTCAAGCTGCCTGTGTTCGGCGAGGTGCTGCGGGCGATGGAGGCGGCCCGATTCGCCAGCACCCTGGCGATCCTCAGCAAAAGTGCCGTGCCGCTGGTGGATGCCCTGCGCATCGCCGCGCAGGTGATCGGCAACCTGACGATCCGTGCCCGCATGGCTGACGTCGCCCGTTCGGTCCGCGAGGGCGGGACCCTGACCCGTGGCCTGGAGCTTGGCGGGGATATTCCGCCACTGATGCTGCACATGATCGCCAGCGGCGAACGGGCCGGTGAACTCGACAGCATGCTGGCCCGGGCCGCCGAACAACAGGAGGCCAGCCTCGCGGCGCGTATCGCGCTGGTGGTGAGCCTTTTCGAACCGGCCATGCTGGTGCTGATGGGCGGCGTCGTGCTGCTGATTGTCATGGCCATCCTGCTTCCAATCCTGAGCCTCAACCAATTGGTGAATTGACCCATGAAACTTCAGCACAACCGACTTGCACGCCTTCAGCGCGGCTTTACCCTGATCGAAATCATGGTGGTGGTGGTCATCATCGGCGTCCTGGGCGCCATTGTGGTGCCGCAGTTCATGAGCCGGCCCGATCAAGCCAAGGCCACGGCCGCGCGAACCGATATCCAGGCGATTGCCACGGCCCTGGAGATGTACCGCCTGGACAACTATCACTATCCATCGACCCAACAGGGGCTGGAGGCGTTGAGCAAGCGTCCCTCCGGCACCCCCGCGGCCAGTAACTGGAACCCCCAGGGGTATCTGAAAAACCTGCCGGTCGATCCCTGGGGCACGCCCTATCAATACCTCAACCCGGGCCTCAAATCGGCCGATGGCAGCTATGACCTGTACTCCCTGGGCGCCGATGGCTTGTCGGGAGGGGAGGGGATGGCGGCCGACATAGGCAATTGGGCGCAATGAAAATGGGACGAGATTGTCGAGGATTCACCTTGCTGGAGCTGATGATCGTCATCGTCCTGATCGGGATGCTGGCGGGCATGGTCAGCCTGGCCAGCGGTCCGAGCCCGGCGCGCCAGGCCCGACAGCAGGCCGAGGATTTCATCCGCGTGGTGCAGCAACTGCGCGAACGGGCGGTGCTGGATGCCCGTGAATATGGCCTGCGCCTGCAGTCTCGCGCCTACCAGCCAGTACGGCTCGAAGCCCGGGGCTGGACGGCGGTGACGTCTTTGCATTGGTTGCCGGAAAACCTGACGCTTGGGCTTGAGCAAGATGGCCAGATCCTGCCGCTCGACGATGTCCGGGACACACCGCAACTGCTGATGCTCAGCAGTGACGAAATCAGTCCGTTCAGGCTGTTCATCAAGGTGACCGGACAGACCTTGTTGCAGGTGTCGAGCGATGGTGTGGCGGAGCCGTTCGTTCATGAATAGCACCGATAGCCAAGGGTTCACGCTGCTGGAAGTCATGATTGCGCTGGCGGTTTTCGCAACGATGGCGGCGGCGATGTTGTCGGCCAGCCAGTTCGTGCTTAAGCAAAGCGTCGTGCTTGAGGAGCGTCTGTTCGCTGCCTGGCTGGCGGACAACCAACTGAGCGAGCTGCGCCTGCAAAGAGCGACGCCAAAGGGGCAGCAGCGTTTGAGTCGAGACCTGGGCCAGCGCGACTGGATCCTGCAGCAGCATATCGTCCCGGCCCGCGATCCGCGCCTGCTCAAGGTCGAGATCCAGGTCAGCCGTGCCGGCAGTTCGTCCGTTGCCCACCGCACCACCGGATGGATTGGCAATCGTCATGAATGAACAGTCGGGTTTCACATTATTGGAGCTGGTTATCGCCATCGCGCTGTTTGCCTTGCTCGGCCTGGCGGGTTGGCGTCTGTTCGAGGGTGTCTTGCGTACACAGCAGGGTACCGGCCAGCATGAGCGCGACATCAGAAGCCTGCAGCGTGCCGTGGGGGTGATCGAGCGAGATGCCTGGCAGGCGGTCGCCGGCTCTGCCGAACTCGCGTCGGGGCGCCTGCAACTGCACCGTAGCCATTGGCGCAATCCACTGGACCTGCCGCGCAGTGAACGGCAAGTCGTGCAGTATCGACTCGAGGGGGCCGCGCTATGGCGCGACAGTCGCGGCGAAGGCGCGGCTGGCCCGCAGCAGCAGAAACTGTTGGATGATGTACGCAGCCTGAGCTGGCGACTGTTCGACCCGGAACAGGGCTGGTACACCGAAACGCGGAACGAGCAATCGCCTCTGGCGCTGGAACTGGTCGTCTCGACAGGGCGTTTCGAACAGATTCGTCGAGTGCTGCTATTGCCGGGAGCCTTGCCATGAGCCGACAACGAGGCGCGGCGCTGATCAGTGTGCTGCTGGTCCTCAGCCTGGCGTTGCTCCTCACCGCTGGCATGCTACGCAGTCATCGCCTGCTGTTGCAGGGCAGTGCGCAGCAGTTGCATCAGGTCCAGTTGCGTCAACTGGCGCTGGCCGGTGAAGCCTGGGCCCGGAGCGTCCTGCAAGACAGTGCCAGCGCGCCATCGGGGCAGGTGGACTTGAGCCAGGCGTGGGCCCGGCAAGAGCCGGCGTTCGAAGAAGAGGCCGATATCCGCGTCGAGATCCATGACCTCTCCGGGCGCCTGAACCTCAACGCATTGACCACCCAGGGACAGATCGATCAGCTCACGCTGGAGCGCTGGCCGCGATTGCTGGCCTTACTGGATCTGCCCGAACTGTCCTTGCCTCAGGTCGGATTGATACAGGAGTTGAGTCAGTTGCGCCTGTTGCCGGGCATAGACGGCCAGACACTGCGGCGCCTGGAACCCTGGGTGGCGGTACTGCCCCGGGAAGCTCGGCTGAACATCAATACCGCGCCACGACTGTTGTTGATGACCCTGGACGGTATGGAACAGGCGTCGGCCGATGCGCTGATCAACCAGCGTCCTCACACGCCGTACCACAGTGTGCCGGCCTTCACGAATGACCCTTTGCTGGCCGGCCTGGGCATCCGCGGCCATGGGCTGGGCGTGAGCAGCCGCTGGTTCCGGATCAGGGTGGACGTGGCCTTCGCAGACCGTCAGCTGCGGCTGGTCTCGGACATTGAGCGCAACCCTGACACCGGTCGTTGGACTGTGCTTCAGCGTCGTTTCCAACCCCTGCTTCCCAGCGAGTTCCATTGATGAAAACCTGGCTTTACCTCACCGCCGAAGGCATGGACGCCCTCAGTCCCGACTGGCCATGTTGTGTCTGGTCGGTCGCGGCCGAGCGCCGCTGCCTGCCTCTGCACGAAGCTGCCCAGGCGCTGCGTGGGCGAGTCGTCGACGTGCTGCTGCCGATGGAGATGTGCAGTTGGTTCCAGAGCGATCCATGGCCTTCCCGACGCCAGCCAAAACCCCAGGCACTCGCGTTCGCCATCGAAGAACAACTGAGCGAGAACCTGGAAGCGTTGCACATCTGTGCCAGTGTTCGAGACCGTCGGCAGCGCTACGCGGTGATGGTGACTCAACGGGCCCGGTTCCAGGCGCTGCTGGCGTTGCTCGCGGCGCACGAAGTGGATATGCGCGCCATGCATGTCGATGCCGACCTGTTGCCCGATGATGCGGCCTTTGGCGTGCGCTGGTTTGGTCGCTGGTTGCTGGGTGGCGCCCTTGCGGCACGCCTGTCGCTGTCGGCCCGGGCCCTTGCCACGCTCAAGCCTGACCTGCCCGAGGACATCCATTGGCTGGACGAGGAGCGGGACCGCCCGGGTATCGATGAGTGGTTGCTGGCCGCTGATGGACATCCTATCGACTTGTTGCAGGGGGAGTTCCGTCAACGTCGACAACGTCTGCCATGGCGTGGCATGGCGGCTGGTGCGTTGGGATTATGCTTGCTGACCTGGGGCGCCAGCGAAGCTCGCATCGGATTTCTTGAACACGAAGCCCGGCTTTTGCAGGTCCAGAGCGAGCAGCGATTCCGGTTGCTGTATCCCGATCAAGAACGGATTGTCGACCTGGCGGCGCAGTTCCAGGCGTTGCAGAGTCATCGCGAGCAAAGACGGGAGACCCGGGTCGCGCGTCTGGTCCAACTGACGGAACAGGTCATCGGCGCCAGCGACGTCGAGGTACTGCGCATCGATTTTCGGATCGATGACGGCTGGAAAATCCGACTGTCCGCCAACAGCTTCGTCGAGCTGGAGCAACTGCGTGAACGTGGGCTTAAAAGCGGACGGCCCCTCACCCTGGTCAACGCCAGCAAGCAGAACGATCGGGTTCAAGCCACTCTCGCACTGGAGAGCAATTGATGGGTTTCAAGGAATGGCAGCGCTGCAAACAGGTCTGGGAAAGTATGTCGCACCGTGAGCAACGGTTGCTGTCGGGGCTTGTCGGACTTGTGCTGGTAATCGTGAGTTACACCTCGATCTGGCAGCCCACCCGACATCGGCTCGACCTGGCCGAGCGTCAGT
Organism: Pseudomonas sp. N-137; assembly: GCF_034555295.1. Lineage (NCBI taxonomy): Bacteria > Pseudomonadati > Pseudomonadota > Gammaproteobacteria > Pseudomonadales > Pseudomonadaceae > Pseudomonas > Pseudomonas sp. N-137. The sequence goes on along the minus strand of NZ_JAXUDQ010000010.1, from coordinate 291,659 downwards.
ATTGGCAGCAGGCCGAACTCGCTGCCCGGATCCAGCGCCTGGAACCCACCGGCGCTACGACCGCCACGAGCTCTTTGTCCGTCAGGATCAACGACAGTGCGACGGCCGCGGGGCTGGAGCTGGCGGAGCTGGAGATCGACGGTGATTCGTTACGGCTTGCCGTCAGTGGCGATGCCAATCGACTGCTCGACTGGCTGGACCGACACGAGCGGGACGGCGCCACCTTGCAGGTGCTGAGCCTGGAAGTGCGCAACGGTGTCCTGGACGCGCGGATGGTGTTGGGGCAATGACTTGAGCGGCGGGCCAGCGCCTGAACAGTGTCCGCTCAAACCTGAGCGTTGCCCGGCAACACCGGCAACTTCGCCAGTTTCACCGCCACCAGCAACGCCACCACCAGCAAGCCGCCGATGAACAGGCTGACACCGTTCCATCCGCCCAGATGCCAGGCTACCCCGCCAGCCGTACCTGCGACGCTGGAGCCGGCGTAGTAGCTGAACAGGTACAACGACGAGGCCTGTCCCTTGGCTTTGGTTGCGCGGCGGCCGATCCAGCTGCTGGCGACCGAGTGAGCGCCGAAGAAGCCGAAGGTGAACACCAGCATGCCCAGGATCACCAGCCACAGCGGCGTGGTCATGGTCAGCGCAAGACCGGCCAGCATCAGCGCGATGGTCGCCCAGAGCATTTTGCGCCGGCCGTGTTTGTCGGCCAGTGCGCCGACTTTCGCCGAGCTGTAGATACCCGACAGGTAGACCACCGAGAGCAACCCGACAAAGGCCTGGTCCAAGTGATAAGGCCCGGCCAGCAGGCGATAGCCGATGTAGTTGAACAGCGTCACGAATGCACCCATCAATACGAAGGCTTCGAGAAACAACAGCGGCAACCCGGCATCGCGAAAGTGCATGGTGAAACCGTCCAGCAAGCTGCGCGGATGCAGCGAGCGGGGGCGGAAATTGCGTGACTCGGGAAGAATCCTCCAGAACACCGCCGCCGCGATCAAGGCCAGGCCACCGACCACCAACATCGCGGCGTGCCAGCTGACGAAGTCAATCAGCACCCCGGCGATCAAGCGGCCGCTCATGCCTCCGATGGCGTTGCCGGCGATGTACAAGCCCATCGCCAGGCCAATGTGCTTGGGATGGATTTCTTCACCCAGGTAAGTCATCGCGACTGCCGCCACGCCGCTCAACGACAGCCCCACCAGGGCACGCAGCACCAGTACACCCTGCCAGGTCGGCATCATCGCGCTGGCAATGGTGCACAACGCCGCGGCAAACAGCGCCGCGACCATCACTGACTTGCGGCCGATGCGATCGGAAATCGGGCCGGTGATCAGCAGCCCGACGGCGAGCAGGCCGGTCGCCACCGACAGGATCAAACTGCTCTGGGCGGCATTGATGGAAAACTCTTCGGAGAGCAGCGGCATCATCGGTTGCACGCAATACAACAGGGCGAAGGTCGCAAAACCGCCACAAAACAACGCCAGCACCGTACGCATGAACAACGGTGTGCCTTTTTCAATGTAAATGTCTTTGCGTCCGGTGACGCCATCATCGGCAGGCGGCGGGATCTCATGGGCCAGTGGAGCGACAGCAGTTTTCACGGTGAACCTCGCAGGAGCACGACCAGGCAGGCAATGGAAAAAGCATATAGCCGGTTAATGTTTCTATCCAATATATTGTTCGACCTGTTTAAGACGTTCTACGACCTATTGGATTGCTTATGGAACTGCGTCATCTGCGTTACTTCATAGCCGTTGCCGAAGAACTGCATTTTGGTCGCGCCGCGCTGGCGCTGGGCATCTCCCAGCCGCCCCTTAGCCAGCAGATCCAGGCACTGGAGCAAGAGATCGGCGCGCGGCTGTTCAATCGCACCAATCGTCGCGTCGAACTGAGTGAAGCCGGACGTTTGTTTCTCGAAGAGGCCCGACAGGTGTTGGCCCAGGTCGACAAGGCCGCCGATGTCGCCCGCCGCGCAGAGTTGGGCGAACTGGGCGAGCTGAAAATCGGCTTCACATCATCGGCGCCTTTCAACTCCACCATCCCCCAGGCGATTTTCACGTTTCGCCAGCGCTTTCCCGCCGTACACCTGAACCTTCGGGAAATGAGCAGCACCCAAGTGGCTGACGCCCTGGTGGACGAGGCAATCGAGGTGGGCATCATGCGGCCCTTGCCGCTGCCCGACTCCCTGCAGGAGATCGAATTGAGCCGCGAGCCGCTGGTGGCCGTGCTCAGTTCCAAGCATCCACTGGCCCAGGGCAGCGAAGGGGGCCTGTTCCTCTCTGCACTGGCCCAGGAACCGTTCGTGTTCTTCCCCCGCAGCTACGGCAGCGGCCTCTATGCACAACTCCTGAGCCTGGCCCGCGACGCCGGCTTCAGCCCGAACTTCGCCCAGGAGGCCGGTGAGGCCATGACCATCATCGGCCTGGTGGCGGCGGGGCTGGGCGTCTCGGTCCTGCCGGCGTCCTACCAGCGCATGCGTATTGACGGCGTGGTCTACCGGCCACTGCTTGATCCGGCGGCAATGTCGGCGGTGTGGCTGGTGCAACGCAAGGATCAGTGCTCGCCGATGGCAAGGGCGTTTGTGGAGTTGTTGACCAATAGGGGACAACAACTTATGCCGGAAGAAGCCTGAATATTTGCATGTGTCAGCCGATAACCCGTTGTTCGACCCACAAACCATGGAGAAACAGGATGTTCAAGCAGTTGACCTTCACCGCTTTGCTGGCAGTCGCCGCGCTGACCACGGGCTGCGCTTCGGTAAAAATGGCGGATGACACTCAGGATGCTCAGGCAAAAACATTCCAGACTGTCCCCGACAAAGCCAACATCTACCTTTATCGCAACGAGAGCATGGGCGCTGGCGTAAAAATGCCGGTGACGCTCAACGGTAAAGCTGTAGGCCAGACTGTCGCTAAGTCGTACTTGATGCTGTCAGTACCGGCTGGCCAGCAGACCCTGGTGTCATCAGCGGAGAACGACTCAGAGCTCAAGCTCAGCACAGAAGCCGGGAAAAACTATTTCGTCTGGCAGGAAGTGAAAGTGGGCTTCATCAAAGCGCGGAACAACCTGCAGGTTGTCGATGAAAAAACCGGCCGCGCCGGAGTGGCTGAAAGCAAATTGATTCAGGCCCAATAACTCGACTGCTTGCACCGAGCTATTCATTGAAGGGCGCCCAAAGGCGCCCTTCGTCGTTCATGGCCGCATCATCGGTCTGTACAAACCCAGCGGGAAAACCGTCTGCGATGAACGACTCTTTACTTAACCCTCCCAAACCGTCGCAGGCCTATTGACGTGATAGTCATAAAACCCTTGAAGGGTCCAGGTATCGCCCTTGCGTTCAAAGGCAGCGCGCCATGCGCCTCTGCCACTTCCGGGTGACAGTTGCGCCATGTCGTACCAGTAATACCGGTTGATGCGCTTGGTGGTGACCCGGCCTGCACGAATGTCAGCCATGATTTCCGTTATTTTCGTTTTGGCTGCCTCAGTAAAAGTGTCATATGACATCTGTGACTCGGCCAGCAGGCTGGTGCTTGTCGAAAATTTGTCTGCGACAACCGGGCCTTCCGCAACAGCGAGGTGGGCGGTCGCGGCCGCAGGCTTGCCGGTGACTTTCTTCGTCGGGACTTGGGTCACGACCTCGATATCAAACGTGTCGTAGTTCGAGAGGTTTTTACTGAAGTTCGTGATGTCCTCGCCGGTGACCAATAATGTTTTCCGCTGCGACTTGCCCTTGTTGACGATGACATAAGGAATCTTATGGTTGCGGATTTCGGTCAGGAGGCCGGGCTTGTGTCTTTTTTTCATCTCGTCCCTGAACGCGCTGAGTTTGTTACTTTTATACGCCCGGAAATTTTCAGGGTGCTGTTTATATTGTTCCCTGGCCGCTTCCACCTCGGGTCCCGTCCCTGAGTACCGCTCGCCCAGATCGACCCAGACGCGCTTTTCCGCTGCCTCGACCACGTCATGAATATCGTCCTGGATTTTAGTCATGGCGGCTTTCTTTTTCCCCTGTTCAGGGATGATGGTAATGAATGACGCGCCGGTGAGATTGTCGGGCAAGGAGGACATCATCATCTTGAAGTTGCCTTCGCTGTCGAAAAGCTCCCTTTTTAGCGGCAGGGTCATGTCGAATACTTTTATCTTTTGAGCGGCCGTCAGCTGGATCCCTCTTGCCTGGGAGTCGATGTCTCTGGTGCAGTAGTCGACGGCCTGCCATACGTTGTATTTATACAGCAGGCTGTCGTGGGCCTTTTTATGTTGCGTGAGGTCCTGGTGTCCTTTGTTTATCCAGTTTATTCGTGAGCGATAAGTGTCTATGTCGCGTACGTGGATGTCATTCATGCTCTCGCGCACGATACGCTCTGCCAGTTCCTCGGGCATCGAGTAGATGACTTTTTTTGCCGTATTCACCACTGCCCGAGACGGCCACTGATGGTCGACGAGGACGCCCTCTACCAACGCGTTATAGGTTTTCTGTTGCGGGGTTTCCGGAGTCCGACCGAACAGGCTTTGTATGACTCCACCACCGAGCAGCCGTTTTGGTTCTTCGATCTGCCAGCGGCCATTTTCCCAGGTTACCGTCCGCTGGTCGGTACGGTTGTTCGGCCCGTAGATGATTCGTTCGCCTGCTTGTATGGCGGTTTTGCAGTAGTCCTTCCCCAGCTTCAGATAGCCCTGCCCACCGGCGTCCCTGTACCGATTGCGCCCCTCGGGCACCAGTCCCTTGCCGTCGAACCCTTTGAGGATGAACGGTTCGAGCTCCGGGTCCGGCATGCGGGGCAAGGCTGAGAGCGCCGGGCGAGGCTTACCTCGGCGCCGTGCCGCGCGGGACATGATCAGGTCCTGACCGCCCTCTGCCAGTACCTCACCGAGCCCGCTGATAAGATCACTCGTCCACTGGCTGAAGCTGCCCCCTTCATCCTTTATCGCCGACACCGCAGCGCCGCCGGTCATCACGGGCAGAATCGCGCGGCCCAGTACCCCACCCAGCCGGCCTGCATAGAACATTGACATCGCCCCCGTCAGTAGCATGACTGCAGTCCTGCGCCCATCTTGTGCCGCTGTGCTGTCGCGCTCGGCGTTGGTCACGGTCAGCAGGTCCGCCGTCTGGATCGCGTGGGTGATCTGCGTCTCATGCAGCGCTTTGAAAAGGTTGCCTTTAACCACGGGCGAATAGACTTTCAATGCGAAGTCGTCCTGAACCCTGTGCTTGATCCAGGAGAACGTGGGTTGCGTCACTTTCTTGATCTTCTCGTTGAGGGTCAGGTTTTCCGCGGACGGCACCAGGCTGGCAAGCTGATCGGCTTGCTTGAGCAGCGGCAGGTGCGAAATCAGCCAGCGGGTCATTTCCGGCGTGGCGGTGAGCGTCCGCACCAGGGCCGCCTCCAGCTCCCGGTCGCTTCCGGCATCGACGTCCCTGAACTGCTTGCCGTCCGGTGCTTCTGGTGTGTACAGGGTCAACGAAGGCCGGCTGCCAAGGGTCTTCACCCCAAAGGCCAGCAGCTCCTTGAGTACGCTGTCACCCCACTGGATCTGGCGGACCACCACCTCGTGTCCGTTGACCTTGCTGCGCCCCTGCGGCGTCGGGCTGTCCAGCGCCGCCAGCACCAGGTTCAGCCCGGTATTGTCCTTGTCGTGGGTAAAGTCGCCCGAGATATGGGCGGCCCACGCCTGCGCCCGCATCTGTTTGGCCTTCAGGGACATCCACTGTGCTTGCTGCTCCCGGGCTGCGAGCTGCAACGCGGGCGAGAGCCGGGCACCGATGTTTGCCCGTTCAATGACTTCTACAATCTGCGCAAAACTCAGCGGACCTTCCACCGTGGTGTCGCTGGCCGTGCGTTCCTCCGGCGTCAGGTTGGACATTGCCCACTGCGTCAGGGAGCGGCGGTCATCAAATTGGCCCTTCACCTTGCCCGACGAGAGCCCGGAGCCGAATGGTGACTCGCCTGTCGGGGCGTGCGGATCGAGCAGATGCTTGCGGATACTCAGAGAGACCTGGTCAGGATCGACCGGTGGGTACTTCTCCTTGATGAACCTGGCAAGCAGGGTGCGAGTCCGGTCATGAAGGGCGTCAGGGGTTGCCAGGGTGACCGGGTCCGGCGGTGGTGGCGAATCTGTCAGGGTTTGCTGCAAGTCCTGCACGGCCTTCCACCAGGCCAGACGGTCGCTGCCGATAACGTTAGGGGCGCGGTGCAGCCAGTCGTGCAGTTTTTTCCGGTTCAGCCGTAACTCGCGCTCGTCCATGGCGCCGGCCAGATCCAGCTTGTGCCTGAGGTCCGCCGCCGCATCTATCCTGGCCATCCAGGTGGTGAGACTCTCTCCCTCTGCCGGGCCGCTGGATAGAACCTCGCTCACGGCGGTTTTCTGCGCCGCTCGCAGGTCAGTGACCAGGCGAGCGAGAAAGTTCTGCGCCATTGACGCCGTGCTCACCGTATCCTGAGTGCCGTCTTCCACCAGGCTGGCCTTCAACGTCGTCAAGTCAGCGTAAACCTCCAGTGGGCTACCCGGGCTGCATAGCACCGCGCCCCCCGGATGATCGGCATTATCATGCTGCGTCAGCGCAACCGCCCCCGGCATCGGTACGCTGAACCCCCACCCTTCGGGGGTCAGATTCAAACCGTAGACCCCGGGCCGGACACGCTCCGCCAGCTTGACACGGGACGCGCCGTCCGGCGCCGACAGGGCGAAGTCCGCCACCGCTTTGTGCATCGGCAGGCTCAACACAGCGTCCTGCCGGTGGAGATCCGCCTGTGCCTTGAGTTGCGTGCCGAACTCATCGGCCAGCCAGTCGCTGACACTGCGGCCTTGGCTGAACTCGGCAGGTTTATCCCAAAAATGCTCCAGCGCCCGCTCCAGCAGTCGTGCATGAGACGCGGGCGTGACGCTTATCCGCCGCCTGATCTCTTCCTTTGCGTCACGACTATTGAGGACTGCCGGCATTTGCGTGGCATCATCCTTACCCGTGACGATGTCGATGTTGTCCAATTCGAGGAAGAACTCGCGCGCGTTGATCTCGCCGGCGATCGCGCGCCAGAAAAGCGTATCGAGGGGAACAGTCTGCACCACCGTTCGTTTTGAAGTCGGCTCGTCCTGCCGCCGGCACACCAGTATGTCTTTGGCTACCAGAGTGTTCGCCAGGCTGGGAAAGGCTTTCGCCAGCCAGTACTCCATATGTTGGGCTGTCACCTTCGACGCACGCGGAACGGCGCCGTTCAGGTGGATCATCTGCTGCTGCGAGGCATTGAGCCGGTTTATCAGCGCAGCACTTTTGGCCATGGCACTGTCGGCCTGTAACGGGTTGTCTTCCAGCATGTTCTCTTCCTGAGAAATTTTCGGAAGGAGCAACCTATGGGAGAAGAATGAAGGCAGGGTGGTAGATAGATACCGCCTGCAGCGGCGTCAGGCGGTGTACGAAAGAAACGGTCGAAGCCACTGCATCTGTGGGAGCAAGTTTTGCTCCCGCAGATTGTTTGGCTGCCTGGTGCAAGCCGATCAATGCCGGTCGCAGCCCCTCATTCCTTGATCACGGGCAACAGGGATATCAATCCAACTCAGCGCCAGCGGCGGAAAATCAACGAGGTGTTGACCCCACCAAAAGCGAAGTTGTTGTTCATCACGTACTCGTTGCTCATGGACCTGAACTCATTGCACAGGTAGTCGAGCTTGCCGCACTGGGGATCGACCTCATCGAGGTTGAAGGTGTGCACGTAGAGATCGCGGTTCATCATTTCGATGCTGAACCACGATTCCAGCGCACCGCAGGCGCCGAGGGTATGACCGAGAAAGCTTTTCTGCGAACTGATGGGCATGTGTTCGCCAAACAGGCTGCTGGTGGCCAGGGTTTCGGCGATGTCGCCCTGTTCGGTGGCGGTGCCGTGGCCGTTGACGTAGCCGATGGCGGCAGGTTCCAGGCCAGCGTCTTCCAGGGCCAGTTCCATGGCCCGGCGCATGGTGCTCAGTTCGGGACGGGTAGCGTGCTGACCGTCGGCGTTGCTGCCGAAGCCGACGATTTCGGCATGGATTCGCGCTCCTCGGGCCAGGGCGTGCTCCAGTTCTTCGAGTACCAGCATGCCGGCGCCTTCACCGATCACCAGGCCATCGCGGTCCTTGTCATAGGGCCGTGGGCTGGTCTGCGGGGCGTCGTTTTTCAGGCTGGTGGCGTACAGCGCATCGAAGACCATCGCTTCGGTCGGGCAGAGCTCTTCCGCGCCGCCGGCGAGCATCAGCGGCAGGCGACCGAACTTGATTGCCTCATAGGCATAGCCGATGCCATGGCTGCCGCTGGTGCAGGCGCTGGAGGTGGGGATCAGCCGTCCGGTAAGCCCGAAGAAGATACTGATATTGGCCGCCGTGGTGTGGGGCATCATCCGTACATAGGAGTTGGCGTTCAACCCTTCGGCCACGCTGTTGAGCAGCATGTTGCCGAACGCCTTGATCTCGTCGGTACTGCCGGTTGACGAACCACAGGAGACGCCCATGCGCCCGTCCTTGATCGACTCATCGCCCAACAGCCCCGCATCGGCCAGGGCCTGTTCGGCGGCGCCGACGGCCAGGCGCGATACCCGACCCATGCTGCGCAGTTGCTTGCGCGTCCAGTGGGTCGGGACCTGGAAATCATCGACAGGCCCGGCCAGGCGTGTATTCAGCTCGGTGAACCGGTCCCATTCATCCATGCGTCGTATGCCGCTGCGGTTGGCGGCGAAGTTGGCAGCGATGGTTTCCCAGTCGCTGCCCAGAGAGGTGATGCCGGCCATGCCGGTAACGACGACGCGCTTCATCAGCACAGGCCTCCGTTGACGGCCAGGACCTGCCGGGTGATGTAGCCGGCCTCGGCGGACATCAGGAAATTCACCGCGCTCGCGACTTCTTCCGGGGTACCCATGCGCTGGGCGGGGATCATTTTCATCAGTTCTTCCACGGGCACGTTTTCATCGAGCATGGCGGTATCGATCAGTCCGGGCGCGACGCAATTGACAGTGATCTTGCGCTTGCCCAACTCGATTGCCAACGCCTTTGCCGCGCCGATCAGGCCGGCTTTCGACGCGCTGTAATTGACCTGGCCGCGATTGCCGATCAGCCCCGAAACGGAGGTGATGCAAACAACTCGCCCAGCGGCGCGCCGACGGATCATCGGCATCATCACCGGGTGCAGGACGTTGTAGAAACCGTCCAGGTTGGTCCGCATCACCACATCCCAGTCGTCCTCGCTCAAGGCTGGGAATGCGCCGTCGCGGGTCAGGCCGGCGTTGAGCACCACGCCGTAATAGGCACCGTGGGTTTCAACATCAGCCTCGAGAATGGTTTTGCACGCGCTGCGGTCCGACACGTCGAATTGCAGCACCCGGGCATTGCGGCCCAGCGCCTGGATTTCGACCTGGACGGCCTCAGCCTCGGCGCGCCCGCTGCGGCAATGCAGCACGATGTCGTGCCCGGCCTGGGCCAGGCGCAGGGCGATGGCACGGCCGATGCCACGGCTGGAGCCGGTGACCAGTACGGATTCAGTCATGGCGTATTTCCTGTTGCGGACGGTTCATGAAGGTAGTGGGCTGGCTGAGGTGGCCGGAACACATTCAACCGGGCCATGGCATGAATGCCCGGGGCGTTGATGTGGCATTCGAACACGCCCATGCCGTTGTCGTCTTCCAGCGAGCGCAAACCGTGGATGGTCAATTCGGTCCCGGCCGGGAAAAATTCGACATTGCATTCGAACTTGCGGGTGCCGAGCAAAAAACCCAGCTCCACGGCGTCGCCGCGGCGGCGTGCATGACAACCGGCAAACGCGGCGACGCTCTGGGCCATCAATTCAATGCCGACCCAGGCCGGCAGCCCGCCGTCGTCGCGGCTGAACAACCCGCCGGGCTTGACGGTGGCGAGGGTGTGGATCTGCTCATCATCGAACGCCAGGACGCGGTCGATGAGAATCATGTCGCCGGCGTGGGGCAGGAGTTCGGCGAGCGGCCAGTCAATCATGGGGCGTCTCCGATAATCAGGCTGACGTTATTGCCGCCGAAGGCGAACGAGTTGCTCATCAGGCGGCGCGGTGATGTCGGGTTCAGGCGGGTGTCGGTAGTGACCCACTTCAATGCCGGCAGTGCAGGATCGGCCTGGCCGTCCCAGACATGCGGCGGCAAGGCCTGGGTGGTGTTTTGCGTACTCAGGCTCAACCAGCAGAACGCCGCTTCCAGCGCCCCGGCGGCCCCGAGGGTATGGCCGGTCATGGGCTTGGTCGACGAACAGGGCACTCCCGCTGGAAACAGCCCGGCCACTGCCTGGCTTTCCATGGCGTCGTTGTGTTGCGTGGCGGTGCCGTGCAGGTTCAGGTAATCGATCTGGCCGGGTTGCAGGCCGGCGCGACGCAAGGCTTTTTCCATGGCCTGGCGAGCGCCGCGACCACTGGGCTCCGGCGCTGAAATATGGTGGGCATCGGAGCTGGCGCCGTCACCCAGCAAGGCGATCGGTGCCGGATGTCCCGGCGTCCTGCTCATGAGAAACAGCACCGCGGCCTCGCCGATGTTGATGCCGCTGCGGTTGACCGAAAACGGATTACAGCGCTCCCCCGATACCGCTTCCAGGGCCGAAAAGCCGTTGAGGGTCAGTTTGCACAGGCTGTCCACGCCGCCGCAGAGCACCGCATCGCACAGGCCCAGGTCGAGCAGGCGTCGGGCGCTCATCAAGGCCCGGGCGCTGGATGTGCAGGCGGTGGATATCACATAGGACGGGCCGCTCAGCTCCAGCCAGTCGCAAAGGAAGTTGGCCGGTGCGCTCAGTTCCTGTTGCTGGTAGTCGTAGCCGTCGGGGAAGTGCTGCTCACGCAGGTAATGAGCAATGCCCTGACTGGCTTCTTCGATGCCCGAGGTACTGGTGCCCAGCACGACACCGATGCGAGCGCGACCGTAGGTCTGGATGGCCTGATCGATCTCATCGCGAATCTGCAGTCCCGCTTCGAGCAGCAACTGATTGTTGCGGCTGCGGTGCGCGATCAAGGATTGCGGTATGCAAGCGAGTTCACCGGGCACCGAGGCCACCGGCAATTTACGTTCGGCCACCCAGCCATCCTGCACGCGCACGCCGCCGCAGTCGCCGGCAAACAGGTTGCGCGCCACTTCATCTTTACCCCGGCCCAGGGCGCAAATTACCCCCAGGGCATTCAAATAAGCGGTCATGGGGTACTCTCGGTCAACGGCATGATGCGGTAGTGCGGGCCTTCGTGCAGGCCCAGTTCAAAATCCAGCGGTTGCTTGTAGCGCACTTGCCAGCGTTGGCCCAGGGTTCGTTGCCGAACCTCTTGCCGGGCGGTGGGGTAGTTGTCCGGCAGCTCGGTTTCAGGCGTCAGGGCAAACAACAGCGCGGCGAAAAGCTCACGGGCTTCGGCATTGGGTGGCAGCAGTCCGTCGGCTTGCCACTGGCCGTCCACCAGGCGTTGGCGGGCCAGGGGAATGCCCAGCGGGTCCAGCATCGACCAGCGGATACCGGCGCCTTCGCGCTGGATCACCAGCAGCCAATCCTGGCGCTGTCCGGCCAGTTGCCGCTCGATATGCAACTGCAGCGGCAGTGCCAGGGTTGGTGTGCGTTCCGGCAGCGGCGCCTGACTGGCGCAGGCACCGAGCAACAGCAAGCAGCCAAAAAGCAGCGCACGAATCATTCGACAGTCCCTTCAACGGGTTTACGGGCCACTACATTGATCAGGGTTTCCTCCCGCTCGCCAAAGGGCCGCGGGCGGCGCAGGCCGAAGCGTTCGAGAAGGCCGAAATCCCTGGCGCGGCTCCACCACAGATAGGGATACGAGACGTTGGCGGCTTCGAACTGGAAACCCTGATCGCGGATCATCTCCAGGTACTGCGCGGCACTTTTTTGCACGTGCATGGGATGACGGAACAGCCAGCGGATCACCCAGGTATCGATGTAGGCCGCCGTGGACTCCGCGAACATCAGATAGCCGCCGGGCTTGAGCACGCGATAGAACTCGGCGAGGGCTTTTTCCTGCTCCACCAGGTGATGAAAGGTTTGATGGCAGAACAGCAGGTCGACGCTGTCATCAGGCACCGTCAACGTCGCGCAATCGCTGCCGACCAGTTCCACGGCCATGCCTTGGCGTGCGGCTTCCGCAAGACTCAGGTCCAGGCTGTGAGGGTCGGCGTCGACGCCGATCAGGCGTTGTGGCGCGAACACCTGGCGCAGGTATTGGAACGACTTGCCCTGGCCGCAACCGGCATCGAGCAGCACCGGAGCCACCGGCAACGGGCCGCTGAAAAGGTTGCGCAGGTCATTGATCGCCACCCGCAAGACATGGTGCTGCCAGGTGTGGCTGCGCAGGAACCAGAAACCGAAGCGGGTCTCTTCGACGTAGTTGTCGCTCAGGTAGCTCATGGCTGCTTTCTCATGGTGCCGGGCTCGCACAGATTTGCGACAGCATGCGCAGGCGCCGCTTGGGCTCGCTGACGAACGGATTGCGCTCATCCCAGGCATAACCGGCCAGGATCGCGCTGATCATGCGGCGAATGTCTGGCGAGCCGTCGGTGTAGAAAATCACGTCCTGGAAGGTGCCGGCGTACCAGCCCTCGACGTAGCAGCGGAAGGTGTCGACGCCACGTTTGAGTGGCTCGGCGAATTCGCTTTGCCAGTCCACGCTTTCTCCTTGCAACTGCCGATGCAGCACCCCAGCGGCCATGCTGGCCGAGCGCATGGCGATGGTCACGCCGGAAGAGAACACCGGGTCGAGGAACTCCGCGGCGTTGCCCAGCAGGGCGAAGCCTGGGCCATGCAGCGTTTTGACATTGGCCGAGTAGCCGCCGATGGTTCGCGCCGGGGTGTCCCATATCGCGTTGCTGAGTACGCCGGCCAGGCTTGGCGTTTCGTCCATGAAGCCGCGCAGGCAAGCGTCAAGATCGTCAGTGCGACCGGCGAAATGTTCCGCCGCCGCGACTACGCCGACTGAACAGCGCCCGTCACTGAACGGGATGGTCCAGAACCACACATCGCGTTGGGTCGGGTGAGTGGTGATAAGGATTTTTTCGCGGTCGAAGGTTGGGGCATCGATGCAATCTTCGATGTGGGTGAACACCGCCTGGCGCAGCGGAAAGTTCGAGGGCGCCTCAAGGTCCAGCAGGCGTGGCAAGACCCGGCCATAGCCGCTGGCGTCGAGGACGAAATCGGCCTCGACGAGATACGCGCTGCCGTCTTCGCGCTGGACGCCCAGTTGTGGTTTGGCAAGTGAGAAGTCGGCGCCGGTGATGGCCTGCCCATAACGGATCTCGACACCTTGCAACGCCGCCTGATCGGCCAGCAGCTTGTCGAAGTCGGCGCGCTGCACCTGGAAGGTGGTGGGCTTGCCTTTGCTGAAGGTATCGCCGAAATCGAAGGCGCTGTAGCGCTCGCCCCAGGCGAACGCCGCGCCATTCTTGCGCTGAAACCCGGCGGCATTCACCGCCTCGAGCATGCCGGCCTCTTCGACGAAGTCCAGGCAATGGGACAACAGGCTTTCGCCGATGGAAAACCGTGGGAAATGCTGGCGCTCGATGACTAGCACATCGTGGCCCTTGCGCTTGAGCAGCGCGGCGGCGATAGCGCCAGAGGGACCTGCGCCGATGACGACGACCTGTCGACGTTCCATTTCAACTGTTGGCACTGGAGCTCCTGGCCGGGACGGCAATCGAGGGAATACGGTGGAAGCCGGCCAGGGCCGGCAGCAATGTCGCGATCAGGCCCATCAGCATCAGCGCAAAGTACACCGCCGGGCTGATGAGCTGTTGTTGTAGCAGCAGGTTGAGGAACACGATTTCACTCAAGCCGCGAATGTTCAGCAAGACACTTTCGCGCCAGCGACTGGCGCCAGGGAACGAGGCCCCGGCCCAGCCCAATCCCAGCCAGTTGCCCAGCAGTTTGCTGGCGATGGGTAACAGCAGCAATGCGCCGATCTGGAGCCAGTCGAGGCGACTCAGGGCGCTGTGGACGTTGATCTGCACGATGCCGAAGGTGAGGATCAGCGGGATCGCCAGGTAGGTCTGCAAACCTTGCATCCAGTTCGTGTTGAGCGGTAACACCAGCGGCACCTTGAGCGCGGCCATGCACAGCAGATAGCCGATGCCGACAATCAGCGCGTTGAGCCGGTAGTGTTCGGCCACCACCAGCAAGGCGAAAAAGATCCCGCTGTGCAGCAGCGGCTGGCGCAGGCCAAGCAGTCGCAACAGCAGCGGCACACAGGCACCGGCCAACGGCAGCAACAGGCTGGCCAGGTGCAGGCTGCCTTGGGCCAGGGCGAACAGGCTCCAGCAGATCAAGTCGATCAGAATCGCGGTTTGCACCAGGCGCCGTGTGGCGGCGGGCGGGTAGTCGATGTGACGCAGGTACAGGTACAGCACCGGGATGGCGGTGATCGCAAACAGCAGCCCCACCGCCAGGGAACTGATCCAGGGCTGGGGCGGTAGCAGCCAGAGCGCGGTCGCCAAACCGCAGGCGAATGGAACGCCGAAGCTGGGCAGGGCGACTTTCACGCTCTGGCGGTCCAGCCGCAGGTCGATCACGTCGCTGAGGATGTGCCCCAGCAACAGGGCGAAGGCGAGGCTGTAGAGACTGCTCAGCCACACCGGCGCCACCAGTTGCGCGCCGCTGAGCTGCCAGCCTGGTTCGATCCAGAAGTACATCAGCAACGGCAGGCCAAGCGTCGCCAGCAGCAATTGGCTGACAATCGGGATCAGCCCGACGCGACGGCCGATGACTGTCGCCACCGCGAACAGCCCCAGGGCCATAAGCCAGAACATCAGGATGATCACTGGGCCGGCTCCGTAACCGCTGCCGCGTGGGCCTGATGCCCGGCCCACGGCGCTAGCATGAAACTGAAGGCCAGCCCCAGGCTGACCGCCAGGCCGAAGTTGCTCACCGCCGGCGTGCTGGAAACTGCCAACAGGCCGAACGACAACCAGGTGGTGACTGCCGCCAGCAGGGTGCCCAGCAGGCTCACCGCGGCGCCGCCTATCTGTTCGCGCATCAGGATCGCGTAATCGACACCGATGGCGGTGACCAGCAACAGACCGAACAGGCCGAACAGGGTCAGTGGCTGGCCCAGCCAGCCGAGGCTCGCCAGGCTGCACAGCGCCGCCAGCAACGGTAGCGCGACGACGCGAAGGGCGCCGCCGACACCGAACGGCCAGGTCAATAACAGCAGGATGAGCACGCAGGAGGCCAGTTTCAACTCGGCGGCGCTGACTTGCGTGGCGGCAAAGACCCGGTTCAGGTCCCCCAGACGATCGACCAGTTGTACGCCGGGCAAATCCAGCGTCTGCACCCTGAGCAGCGCTGCATCATTCAAGCCTTGCAGGCTGACCACCGCCGCCACGCCCTCCGCCGTCGGGCCGAGCCAGAGTGTGCGGTACGGTTCGGCCAGGGGGCCGGCCAGTGCGGTATCGATGTCGGTCACCGGCAAGGCCTGCAATTGCGTCAGTTCGGCTTGCAGTGCGGCGACCGGCACTCCCAGGTCCAGCAGCGGTTGCCAGAACGCCGGCAACCGGGCCAGGGCGTCACGCACTTTCTGCTGTTCGGCGGGCGGGCTGACCAGTTGGTTCAGCGACAGGTAGCCCTCCAGCTTCTCCAGGCCAATCAACTGCTCCAGCCGCTCGTTGAGCACCGTCTGACGTTCCAGCAGGTGTGACTGATTATCGGCGCGGATCAGGAAGAATTGGCTGGTGGGTTGGAAGCCGGTGATACGGGCGATGGCCTGGGCTTCGTCGGTCAACTGCTCAGGCGTGCCGATCCATTGGCGAATGTCGTTTTTCGTGGTCAGTTGCCAGAGGCCGCCGGCGCAGAAGATCAGCAAGAGCCCTAACAAGACCGGTGTTCGCACCCGCGCCAGCAACGCTTCGCGCGCCCTGAGCAGGTGTTCGCACAGTCGCAGCGGCCACTGGGCCGGGTGTAAGTCCACGCCCTTGAGCAGTGCCGGCAAGAGGCAAACCGCTGTCAGGTAAGCACCGATCAAACCGGCGGCGGAAAAGATCGCGATCTGGGTCAGGGCCGGGAACGGCGTCCAGGCCAGGGCCAGGTAGCCGATGCAGGTGGTCGCCAGGCTCAGGCTCAGTCCCGGCAGGGTCAGGCGTAGGGCCGACCAACTGCGCCACGGTTTGAGGCCCCAGCTTTTGGACAGGTAGTGCAGCGGATAATCCACCGCCACACCGATCAGGCTGGAACCCAGCACCAGGGTCATGACATGCATGCGACCGAACAGCGCCACGCAGGCCACCGCGCCGAACAGGATGCCCACCAGTACCGGCACGAATGCCAGCCACGCTCGCAAGCGCCGGAAGGCCAGCAACAGCAACAGCAAAATGCCGATTGTCGCCCCGCCGCCCACCCAGGTGATTTCCCGCGAAGCCTGTTGTTGGCCACTGGCGGCGTACAGCAGGCCGCTGGCCGCCAGCAATTGCCCTTGGGTCTGGCCCGCCTGATCACGGCTGCGTTGCAGCAGATCGGCCACTTGCAGCGGCAGGTCCATGTCGAAGGCGTTGCCATGGGTGCGGGCGCGCAACAGCACCCAGTGTTTGCCGTCGGCTTCAGCGATCAGCGCGCCGCTGCCCACATCCAGCTGTATCGCACCGCGTTGGGGCTGGCTGTTCTGGATGCGCCCGGTCAGGCCCAGCCAGTCGTCCTGGCTCGGCACCAGGCTGAAGCCGCTGAACGGATCGAAGAGCGCCTGCACCCGTTGCTGAATGAAAGCCTGGGGCTGATCGATCAGTTGTTGCCGATCCGCGGCCGAGAGCATCGCCAGTCGCCCCTTGAGCAATTGCATGCGCAATGCCGGCAGATCGGTCTGCAACGTCCACTGGACCTTGTCGAACAAACCGCTGGCCTGCCATTGCTCGCCAAGGGTTTGCGCCAAAGCGATCGCCTGTTGGCGCTCGGTGTGCCCGACCAGTAGCAGCACCTCGCGGTTGAGGGGTTCTTGCATGCGTTGTTCGGCGATGAGTTCAAGCGCATCAGGAGCGGTACCGGGCACCAGCTCCATGAGGTTGGCCGACAGCGGCGCGCCATTGCGCCACTGCCAACCGGCCAGCGCCAGCACCGCCAACAGCAGAATCAGGAACAGTCGCGGCAGCTTGTGTTCACTCGGCAAAGTCATGTTGCTCCGCTTCGCTCAAGGCTTTCGCGCTGGTGCTGTTTTGCATGCGCAGCACGGTACGGTCACCCTGGGTTTCCAGCAGTTCGATACGCTGCACCAGTTCGCCGCCATCGATGTTGATCTGGTTGAAGATTTGTTTGAGCAGCACCGAGCGCGGGGTCAAGGTGAGCTTCCACTGCTGCGGTTGGCCCGACAGACTGAGGTCGAAGTCCCGTTGCAGGCCGCTGCTGTCGCCCTGTAACACCGCAAGGAACAAACGATTCTGCTCGGCGCCGGCACTCTTGTTCGGCAGTGTCTGCCAGGTGCCGCCATCGCGCCGGGCGATTCCCAGGGGGGTGATGCGGTAATCCTGCTGCAGCGGGGTTTGCAGCAGCCACAGCAGGCCATGGTTTTTTGCCAATACGAAACGGCCCTTGCTGGTGAGCGGCTGGGGCAGGGCGCGCAGGTGTTTTTCCTGGATGAACTGGCCGTGGATCACGTCCGGGCGCGCCAGTTGTTCGCTCAACTGTTGCAAGTCGAACGCCTGGGCAAAGGGCGCCAGGCCCCACAGCAGCAGCCAGATGAACAGGCGCTTCACGGTAGTTTCCTCTCGACGGCTTGGACAAAGACCCGCGGCGAGGCCAGCAGCATTTCGCGACTCGCGACGTCCACCGCCACTTGCACCGAGCTGGCGCGGGTCAGACGTTCACCCGTGGCTGCGTCGCTGATCAGGTAATTGATCTTCAGGCGGTTCTCCCATTCCACCAGGCTGGCGCGCACGGTCAGGGTCTGACCGAACACGGCGCTGCGCACGTAGCGCAGTTGCAGGTCGATCACCGGCCACGCATAGCCGGATGCGAGCATGTCGTTGTAGTTGTGGCCGATCAGGTCGAGCAAGGCGCAGCGGGCCACTTCCAGGTACTTGACGTAATGACCGTGCCAGACCACGTTCATCGAATCGACATCGAAAAACGGCACCACGATCTGCGTTTCGACGTGCAACACCCCTTGGCTACGCATGCAGCCTCCAGTGTTGTTCGGCGATGCGTTGCAGGCACAGGCGCAATTCGCCTTCCAGAGCGCGATCCTCGATGACTGGCGGGAAATCCACGGCCAGCTGTTCGTGCATGTCGGCCAAGGCCGGCGGCAGCGGTCGGGCATCTTCGGCACGGCTGCGCAGCCACACGCCCTGGTTGGCGGCCAGCAGCGTCGCGGCGGCCACTTGTTCGGTCAGTTCCAGCACGCGGATCGCATCCCGGGCAGCGATGGTGCCCATGCTCACTTTGTCCTGGTTGTGGCATTCGGTGGAGCGCGAGAACACGCTGGCCGGCATGGTGTTTTTCAAGGCTTCGGCGGTCCAGGCGCTGGTGCCGATCTGCACCGCCTTGAAGCCATGGTTGAGCATCGCTCGCTCGGCGCTGGCGCCGGACAGGTTGCTCGGCAAGCCGTGGTTGTAGCGTTCGTCGACCAATAGCGCGAGCTGGCGGTCCAGCAGATCGGCGACGTTGGCCACCAGGTTCTTGAGGCTGTCCATGGCAAAGGCGATATGCCCGCCGTAGAAATGCCCGCCGTGCAGTACGCGCTCGGCTTCGGCGTCGATGATCGGGTTGTCGTTGGCGCTGTTGAGCTCGATTTCGATGAATGAACGCAGCCAGTTCAGACTGTCGGCCAGCACGCCGAGCACGTGGGGGGCGCAGCGCAGGGAGTAGCGATCCTGCAGGCGATGCAGCGGCGCGGTGGGGGCGTCGATCGCCAGGTCCTTGCGCAGCCACGCGGCCACTTGCATTTGCCCCGGATGCGGCTTGGCGGCGAACAGGCGCTCGTCGAAGTGCTCCGGGTTGCCTTGCAGCGCGACCACGTTCAGCGCGGTGATGCGGGTTGCCAGTTGCAACAGGTAGTCGGCGCGGGCGAAGGCCAGGCAGGCCAGGCCGGTCATCACGGCGGTGCCGTTCATCAGCGCGAGGGCTTCCTTGGGCCGCAGCACCAACGGAGTCCAACCGAGTTCGCGGTGCACATCGGCGGCCAGGCGGCGTTCGCCAGCGAACATCACTTCCCGCTCGCCGGAGAGGGTGGCGGCGACGTAGGACAGGGGCGTCAGGTCCCCGCTGGCGCCCACCGAGCCTTCTTCCGGAATCAGCGGCAGGATGTCATGTTCGAGAAAGGCCTGGAGTCGCTCCAGCAGTTCCACGCGCACCCCGGACACGCCGTGGCACAGCGACTGCAAGCGTGCCGCCAGCACGGCGCGGGTGGCCTGCGGATCCAGCAGTTTGCCCAGGCCGCAACCGTGGAACGTATACAAGTGACGGGGCAGGGCCTCGACGTGGTGCAACGGCACGGCCACTACGCAGGAGTCGCCGTAACCGGTGGTCACGCCGTAGATCACGCCTTCCTTGTCCAGCAAAGAGTCGAGGAATTGCGCACCCTTGGCGATGCGCTGGCGGAATGCCGGATCATCCTGCAAGCGCGTCTGCACCTGACGATTGGCCAGGGCCAGTACGTCCTCGATGCGCAAGGGGCGTTCGCCGAAGGTTACCGGCTCAAGAGTGGGCATCGTCATCGGTCTTCCAGAAAGGGTAAAAGTTGAACCACTGTTGCGGTGCCTGGAGGCAATAGTGCGCCAGGCGCTGGGCGTAGAGGCCGGCCCAATGGGTGATGACCTGCTCGCGGTCGCTGCGTTTCCACACCACGGCCTCGGCGAAGGGTTCGAGGGTGACCCGATAGCGTCCCTCGTGCTTGAGGCACATCAGCAGGTTGATCGGGCATTTGAGCAGCCCGGCCAGCAGCCAGGGCCCTTGGGGAAATGCCGCCGGGCGACCCATGAAGTCCACGGTCACAGTGCGTGCGCCGTGCAGCGGTATGCGGTCGCCGGCTATCGCCAGCCACTCGCCGCGTTCCAGGCGTTCGCTCAGTTGCAGCATGATCACCGGGTCCAGCTCGCTGACCTGGATCAGCCGCAGATGCGTGGCGCCGGCTTCCCCCAGCAAACGATTGAACTGTTCGGCATGCTTGGTGTGCACCAGCACGTTCATGGTCACTTTCTCGCCCAGCTCGGCCAGGGCCCGGCACATTTCCAGGTTGCCCAGGTGTGCGCCCACCAGCATCTGCCCACGGCCGTCGCGCAAGTGATTGCGCAGCAATGCCGGATCGACGATTTCGATCTGTTCCAGGCTCAGCTTGCCGTTCCAGACGTCGAGCTTGTCCAGCAGGGAGTCGGCAAACGCCATGAACTGCCCGAACACTCGCCAATGGCTTGGGCGCAGCTCGGTGCGGCCGCTCCAGTCGGCCAGGCGCTGCTGGTATTGCCAGGCTGCCTGCCGGGCGCTGCGGCCGAAAATGAAGAAGTACAGGACGATGCCGTAGAGCAACGGGCTCAATAAGCGGCGGCCCAACACCTTGGCGGCGAACGCGGTGAGTTTCATCAGCCAGAAACTGCCGCGCTCCTGGCGATCGGCCCAGTGCTGCTTGTCTGTCTCAAGGCTCATGTTCGCCACCGTCGCCAGAGAATCAGGGGGGAGCGCACCAGCATGCCGAAGAACAACCGGGTGTGCATGCTGGAAATCAGTACGTTGTCGTGGAACAGGCGAAAGTGCGAAACCCCGTCCAAGGGGTAGTGAACCCGGGTACGCAACCAGCGCATCGGTTGATTGCGCCAGGCCAGGCGCACCAGGATGTCGGAGTCGAAATCCATGCGCTTGCCAATGTTCGTCGAATCGATCAGCGTCAGGACCGGTGGCAAGGGGTAGACCCGAAACCCGCACATCGAGTCGCGGATTTGCAGGGACAGGCTGTTGATCCAGACCATGACATGCGTCAGGTAGCGTGCATACAAGCGGCCTTTGGGCACGCTCTCATCGTATTGGGGATAACCGCAGATCACCGCCTCCGGGTGAGCGCGGGATTGCTCGATGAAGTTCCTTACGTCGCCAAGATCGTGTTGCCCGTCGGCATCGACCTGCAGGGCGTGGCTGAAGCCCAGGCGCGACGCTTCCCGCAGACCGGTCATCACCGCGCCACCCTTGCCTTGATTGACCGCCAGCCTGACCAGATGAACCTGCTCGCCCTCGGCCAGGAGCTCCAATACCGCCGCGCAGGCCGGGCTGCTGGCGTCGTCCACCAGCACGCAGGGCAAGCCGTTGGCGAGCAGTGCCTGCACCACGGTCGCGACGGCGGTTTCGTGGTTGTAGACCGGGATGACGGCGCAGGGGTTATGCATAATTTCCGTCCTGCCCCATTCCATTGTGGCGAGGGGATTTATCCCCGCTCGAGTGCGAAGCGCTCGTCATCGGGCAGTGTCGTTGCGCAGCTTTTGTGGTCGCTTCGCAACCCAGCGGGGATAAATCCCCTCGCCACAATGGAGCGGTGTTTTTGCATGAATCAATCATCGGCCACCCCCAGGACAATCCGCCCACTCGAACAGGCCGCCGTGTCATTGCGATAAGCGAAGTACAGCTTGCCGCGCTCGCGGTCGAAACGCAGGTGCAGTTGGATTTCATCGCCGGGGCGCATCAGTTGCTGGAACTTCAGCACTTCCATGCCGACGAACCGCGGCGGCAGGTCCATCAGTTGTCGGCCCAGGCTCAAGGCCCAGTCGACCTGCACCACGCCGGGGAGGACCGGTGCGGTGGGAAAGTGGCCGCTGAAATACGCCAGGTCCGGGGGCACCAGCAGTTGCAGGCTCCATTGCCCGTCGGTTTCGACCTGTTCGAGCACTTGCGGGGCTTTGGGGCGCGCAGCCATCAGCAGGGCTTCGACTTCGGCCTGGGGCAGCTTGCCTTGGGCGTTGAGCGGCAACTGCCGCAGCCAGCGCCAGCGCCGAGGCAAGGCGAGGGTTTCGCAGTGTTCGCTCAAGTGACGGCGCAAGGCCTCGGTCACGGCGCGTCGACCCAGGTTGCGCAAGGCGTGCAGGCCGCTTTCGCTCAGCACCAGCAGCGCCCCGAGGGAGGCGCGATTTTCCTGGACCACCCCCAGTCGGGCTTCGCTGACCCAGTCGTGGGCCATCAACGCCCGTTCCAGCATGGGCAGGGAGATGCGTTTTTCTTCAAGCTTGACGATGCGATCCAGCCGTCCGAGCAGTTCGAAGCGTCCATCCCCGGCGATCCGCGCCGCGTCGGCGGTGTGTTCCACATGGCCGGCCGGCAGATAAGGCGAGGCGATCAGCAAGGCGCCGTCACTGTCCTGGCTCAGCTTTACGTCGGCGAAGGGCTGCCATAAGCCTGCGCCCTGACGCCAGGCGATGCCGCCGGTTTCCGAACTGCCAAAGATTTCCGTCGGCCACTGCCCCAGCCGCTGGTGCAGGCTTTGGGCGGCCTCGGTCGGCAAGGCACCACCGGAGGAGAATACCCGGCGTACGCAGCTCAAGGCTGGCCAGTCGAGGTTATCGCCCATGCGCTTGAGCAAGGCCGGGCTGGCGACCCAGGCAAAAGCCGGGTACTGACGGCTGGCGCGTTGCAGGTCTTCGGGAAAAGCCAGTTGCCGGCGCACGAATGTACGCCCGGCACACAGCGGCCACAGCACCCGAAACAGCAGGCCATAGATGTGCTGGGTGGCGACGCTGCCGATCACGCAGGCCGGGCCCAGGTCGGTGCCCCACAATTGTTCCAGGGCCTGGACTTCGTTGCTCAACTGACGCAGATTTTTCTCGATGCGCTTGGGCTCGCCGCTTGACCCGGAGGTGCACAGGCTCAGCCAGCACTGATCGAGGTCCAGTTCAGTGGCCTCAAGGGGGGCTTGTCGCAGGTCGTCGAGACGGATGTCCGTGGGTTGATCGGTCAACCACAGGTCGACGTCCGCCGACCAGCGCTGGCGGGTCTGGGCTTGCAGGTCGGCCGGGAGCAGGACGCTGGCCCCGGCGCGCCAGGCACCGAGCAGGGCCACCGCCAGGTCGGCGGCGTCTTCCAGGTGCACCGCTATGCGCCGTACGCCGCGGGCCTGCAGACCGGCGGCCAGGCCCAGCGCCGCGTCCCGCAGTTGCGAGTGGCTTAGCGCCGGGTCGACGGCCACAGCACGGTCCGGCTGGGCTCTGAGCAACATCTGCTCAAGTGTTATCCAATTCATGGGCGGCCTCTTACCCGTTGTCGTATAAGCCATTCAATGGCAAACAGCAGCCCCATCAATCCGTAGGAAATCAGGCCGGTGTACAACATCCACCAGCTCAGCGGCGCCCAGAGGGTCAGGGCGGCGGCGAGCAAGCCGTTACACAGGAAAAATACACTCCAGACCACCGTGACCTGGCGGGTATACACCACCGCGTTGGCCGGTAGCTGCGGTTCGCGCAGGCGCGCCAGGCGCTCGACCATCGGCGGACCGTATTTCAGGCTCAGGGCGAACAGCCCGAGCATGAAGGCGCTGATCAGCACCGGATACCAGCGCAGCAGGAGCGGGCTGTCGAACAGCGCGAGCAAAACACTGAAGGCAATTGCCGTAACCGCCATCCAGCGGCTGCCGGGCCCGCTTTTACCGAGCAATGCCCGGGCCAGCCACAGGCTACCCAGCAGCAGGCCGAACTGCCATGGGGCGAAATGCTCCATGCCGAAATACACCGCAAAGGGGTACAACAGGCCCACCAGCAGCAGGCCGAGGCCAATCAGCCGGGTCATGCGGCCGGTTGAACCAGTCGATAGACCGCCTCGACCACGTCGTTGACGGTGCGCACCGACTTGAATTCTTCGGCGGCGATCTTCTTGCCGGTCTGGCGCTTGATGTGGTCGATCAGGTCGACCGCGTCGATGCTGTCGATTTCCAGGTCCTGGTACAGGTTCGACTCCAGCGTCACGCGCTCAGGGTCCAGCTCGAAAAGCTCGACCAGAGCATCGCGCAGGGTATTGAAAATGTCGTCACGAGTTTGCATGGTCCGGTCTCAGGCTACGCGATTTGCAGTGACGAAGGCCGCAAGGCTTGCCACATTGCTGAAATGGTTGCGGGTGTCCTTGGCGTCGGCATCGATCTTGATCCCGTACTCCCTCTGGATCGCCAGGCCCAGCTCCAGGGCATCCACCGAGTCCAGGCCCAGGCCTTCGCCGAACAGGGTCTGATGGTCGCCGATATCGTCGGTGCTGATGTCCTCCAGGCCGAGGGCGTCGATGATCAGCTGTTTGATGTCATGGTGCAGATCGCTCATCTTCGGCGAGCTCCTTGATGTAATAGTGATGCAGAAAATCGTTGAGCCTGCGCGAAGCCTGCGGCGCAGGGCCGAGCGCGGCGAACGCCTGTGGATCTATATCGGCCCCCACGTGGAAACTGAAGTGCACGCGGCGCTGAGGGATGCGATACCAGGGTTCGGCCTTGGTCAAAGTGGTGGGGCTGACCTTGATGGTCACCGGAGTGAGGATTTTCGCACCTCGCAGCGCGATGGCCGCTGCGCCCCGATGAAAGGCCGGTGGTTGGCCTGGCCGAGTACGGGTGCCTTCGGGGAACACGATCAGGCTCTGGCCGTCCTGCAGGGCGTCGCTGGCGGCATCAAGCATGTCCATGCTGCCGTCGTTGCTGATGTATTGGGTCGAACGCAGCGGGCCGCGGGTGAAGGGGTTTTCCCACAGGCTCTGCTTGACCACGCAGTTGGCGTCGCGCACCAGGCCGATCAGGAACACCACGTCGATCAGCGACGGATGGTTGGCGATGATCATTTGCCCGGGGCGACCGAGTTTCTCCGCGCCGTCGATCTGATAGGTGAGCACGCCGGTGCGGGCCATGAAACGGATAAAGAACCAGAACAGTCGCCCCACAGTGCGGCGGGCTCGCAGGCGGTGGGCCTGGGCGTCGCCGGGCAGCCAGGCCAGCAATGGAAACACCAGCAATCGCAGGCACAGCCCGCCTAGCCCGAACAGGACGAAGCTTGCCGCAGTCGCGATCAGGCGCCAGTAGTAGGCGTCGCGATGTTTACCGTTCACCGGTTGCGTTGCCAGGTCCATACACGATTCTTCCAGGCATGTTGGCAGGTGGATAGGTTGTTCAGCAGCGTACGCAACAAACCCAGGGCATGGGGCCAGTCGCTGGCGGGCCTTTGACCGGCCTGGGTGGACAGGTCCAGTTGCCAATCGTCGCCTGGAGTCAACAGCAAGCCCACTGCATAGGGGAAGGGCACATCGTTGACCCAGGGAGCGTACACCTGGGGTGGCTGCTCTTCGGTGATCACCAGCAGCACCGCCGCCGCTCCCTCGTTCAGCAGCGCAACGGCTTCCAGGATCCCGTGTTCCAGCCCGTCGCCCGTGGCCGCCAGGGCGGTCATTTCGCTGGTTTCGCCGCGCAGGATCGACCACAGGCCGATCACGGCGTTATGCACCGACAGGCTGAATTGAGTCGGCGATAACGGTTGGTTGGCTGCCAGGTCCTTGAGAATCTCAAAAGTACGCGGGGTTTCGCCGTGACGGGAAATAAAGACCAACGGCAGGTTCGACCGGCCTTCGGCCAGCGGCCAGCCCACGCTGAAGGCCATCCGCGCCAGGCGACTGAGGCGACGGCGCTGCATGGCCGGCAGAAACGAAACGTCAGGGGCGGCATCGCTGGCGGGCAACACGACCGGCTGTCGGCTCCATGCCTGCCAGTCGTCCACGCTTTCGAGCCCAGGGGCCCACGCGCGCCATTGGGCGATGTTGAAATTGATCACAAATACACCCCACCCCTGCGGGCTTTTATTGTCACGGTTCAGTGGTTTGACCCGCGTCCAACCCTGCATGGTCTTGCGACCCAAGTGGCGCGCATTATCCGGGTGCGGTTGGCTTGTAGCAAATGCTGGTTACATTTTGCTCAGCGAAATGTACCGGTTCGTTCGTCCAGGCGCAGACAAGAGCCATTGTCGCGATTATGACGAGTATGTCTGTCGGACGTTTCTGTCACTCTCGCGCCAAGTTGATGCTTCAGGGGTGGAAAAAACCTCCGGCGTCGTAGTCCATCCGCAGCGAAGGTAGCGAAGGGGTATCGAGGCCTACTACACTCGGGAATCTTTGATACACGGAGGTTTTGACATGCGGCGCGTGGTATTCAATCAGAAAGGTGGCGTGGGCAAGTCCAGCATCGCCTGCAATCTGGCAGCGGTCAGTGCCAGCGAGGGGTATCGCACGCTGTTGGTGGACCTGGATGCCCAGGCCAATTCGACTCAATACCTGACGGGCCTTACCGGCGACGACATCCCCATGGGTATTGCCGATTTCTTCAAGCAAACCCTGTCGTCCGGGCCCTTCTCGAAAAAGAACAAGGTGGATATCTACGAAACACCGTTCGACAACCTGCACGTCATCACTGCCACCGCCGAGCTGACGGATCTGCAACCCAAGCTTGAGGCGAAACACAAGATCAACAAACTGCGCAAGTTGCTCGAAGAGCTGGGCGAGGATTACGACCGGATCTATCTGGATACCCCGCCCGCCTTGAACTTCTATGCGGTTTCGGCACTGATCGCCGCTGATCGTGTGCTGATTCCCTTCGATTGCGACAGCTTTTCACGTCAGGCGTTGTACGGTCTGTTGGCGGAAATAGAAGAACTCAAGGACGACCACAACGAAGGGCTCGAAGTCGAAGGCATCGTCGTCAATCAGTTCCAGGCGCGGGCCAGCCTGCCGCAGCAGATCCTTGACGAACTCATTGCCGAAGGCTTGCCGGTTTTGCCGGTGTACCTGAGCAGTTCGGTGCGCATGCGAGAATCCCATCAGGCGAGCTTGCCCCTGATCCATCTGGACCCGCGGCACAAGCTGACCCAGCAGTTCATGGAGTTGCATAGCTTGCTGGAAAGCGCCTGATTGACTGGCGTATACAAGTCCACTGTGGGAGCGAGCCTGCTCGCGATTGCGGTGGCACATTCAACATAGAGGTAGCCAGGCAGTCCGCTATCGCGAGCAGGCTCGCTCCCACAGTGCTGAGGTCAAATCCCCTGGCCGCGCAACCAACTCATCAACTGCGGCAACGGCAATGCCCCGCTCTGGCGCGCCACTTCGCGGCCGTCCTTGAACAGGATCAGGCTGGGTATCGAGCGGATCCCCAGCTGTGCCGATAGCTGCTGGTTGGCTTCGCTGTCGAGCTTGGCCAGGCGGCATTTACCCACCAGTTGCATGGCGGCCTGTTCGAACACGGGCGCGAAGGATTTGCATGGCCCGCACCAATCGGCCCACACATCCACCAGTAACGGCAGGTCACCCTTGATCTGGCTGGCGTAGTCGCCTTGCTTGAGTTCGAACGGTTTGCTCAACAGCACCTGGGCCTTGCAGCGCCCGCACTTGGGCTCATCGCCCAGGCGTTCGGCGGGGATGCGGTTGAGCCCGTTGCAGTGGGGGCAGGGGATCAGCATTGGGACAACTCCAGAAAAGATCATTGGTAAAGATTTGACCACCGTGTAGAGCACACCGCAAACACTTGTGGGAGCGAGCCTGCTCGCGATTGCGGCCTGACAGTCAATACGTCATTGACTGTCAGACCGTCATCGCGAGCGGGCTCGCTCCCACAGGGGTTACGCGTTGCCGGTTACTTCGCGCTGGTCAGCGTGTTGTAGCTGGTCATCAGGTTGCGGTAGTCCGGGATGTGGTTGGAGAACAAGGTCGCCAGCCCTTCCACATCGTTGCGCCAGTCGCGGTGCAGTTCGCAGGCCAGACCGAACCAGGTCATCAATTGCGCACCCGAGGAGGACATGCGGTCCCAGGCCGATTGACGGGTCAGCTCGTTGAAGGTGCCAGAGGCATCGGTGACCACGAACACCTCGAAACCTTCGGCCAGGGCCGACAGTGCCGGGAAGGCTACACAGACTTCCGTGACGACGCCGGCGATGATCAGTTGCTTCTTGCCGGTGGCTTTGATCGCCTTGACGAAATCTTCGTTGTCCCAGGCGTTGATCTGGCCGGGGCGGGCGATGTACGGCGCGTCCGGGAACAGGCTCTTGAGCTCGGGCATCAACGGGCCGTTGGGGCCGGTTTCGAAACTGGTGGTGAGGATGGTCGGCAGCTCGAAGTATTTGGCCAGGTCGGCCAGGGCCAGCACGTTGTTCTTGAAGCGGTCCGGGTCGATGTCACGCACCAGCGACAGCAGGCCAGCCTGGTGGTCCACCAGCAGAACGGCGGCGTTATCTTTGTCGAGACGCTTGTAGGAAGTGGTCATGGCGTTAGTCCTCTAAGTTTTGGCTGCCGAGCGGTTCGGCGTGGTTAAAGTTTTCAGTGTTGGTGTGTTGCTAAGCGATGGACATAGATTAAAACTGGCACCTTTGATGCGCTAGACTGCAAAAATCAGCCTTAGCGTTCTATTTGGAGAACGATCATCGAAGACCTCAACACGCTTTACTACTTCACCCAAGTGGTCGAGCACGGCGGTTTCGCCGCCGCCGGCCGAGCGCTGGACATGCCCAAATCGAAGCTCAGCCGGCGCATTGCCCAACTGGAAGAACGCCTTGGGGTGCGGTTGATCCATCGCTCCAGTCGTCATTGCTCGTTGACGGAGATCGGCCAGGCCTACTACCAGCGCTGCCTGGCGATGCGGGTCGAGGCCGAGAGCGCGGCCGAAGTGATCGAGCGCAACCGCTCCGAGCCCCAGGGCCTGGTGCGTATCAGTTGCCCGACAGCGTTGCTCAACAGCTGGGTCGGGCCGATGCTGACCCGCTACATGCTCAAGTACCCACGGGTGGAGTTGTTCATTGAGAGCACCAACCGCCGGGTCGACCTGATCCATGAGGGTTTCGATATCGCGTTGCGGGTACGCTTTCCGCCGCTGGAAAACACCGACATGGTCATGAAAGTACTGGGCAATAGCACCCAGTGCCTGGTAGGCAGCCCGGCCTACCGCGAGCGTCTGTCCTCACCCGCTTCACCGGCGGACCTGCACGGTTTGCCGAGCGTGCACTGGGGGGCGGCGCAGCGTGAATACCAGTGGGAATTGTTCGGCCCGGACGGCGCCAGCGCGTTGATTCGCCATGAACCACGCATGGTCACCGATGACCTGCTGGCCCTGCGTCACGCGGTACTGGCGGGTATCGGCATCGCTCACCTGCCTGCCGTGGTGGTGCGCGAAGACCTGGCTGCTGGCCGGCTGGTGGAATTGGTACCGGGCTGGACGCCCAAGTGCGGGATCGTCCATGCGATCTTCGCCTCCCGGCGCGGGTTGCTGCCGTCGGTGCGCACGCTGATTGATTTTCTGGCCGAAGAATTCAGCCAGAGTGATATGGCGTAGGGCGCAGGCAGCATTACCACCGGATTTCCCTTGTGGGAGCGGACTCACGATCCAGGCATTTTCCCAGGACATTTATCAAGACTGCCATTCATCAGGTGCGCCGCACTGAAAACGCCCCAGGCCCTCAAAAAACACACAGCACCTGTTCGCAACCCAGGAGGCCCCATGAGCAATCCTCAAGACCCAACTATCCCCCAGGCACCCACCAACCCTAACGACGACGGCTTCGTCCTCGGCACCGCCGGCCGCGACGAAGACCCGAACGCCGCCCCGTCCTACGCCATCGACCGTCGCCACGAACGGGATGAACTGACTCCCGAAGACGCCCGCGGCATGCCCGGCTACCCCGAGAAAAAACCGCCGGCCAAACCGGCTGGTGAAGCAGAGAGTGGCGAGGCAGAACCGGGCATCGAGACGCCTGAGCAGGGCAACGATAAGGTGGGGTGAGCAAGGCTCACATCCGCTCACATTTTTTGCCGAAGTCTTGAAGCCTTGAGTGACTAGGCTAAAAAAACACTTCGGCAACCTTCTGTCTATTTGGCTCTATCGCAATTTGCGATGCGTCCGATCTGTGTTTAACTCCTCCATAGCAAAATGCGATAAGGACATTGCATGCATGTGATCACTGAGAAGCGCATCTGGGAGGCCAAGGAAAAATGGCCGCGCTGCGCCAATTCGCTGGATCAATGGTATCGGCTTATCAAACGCAACAGCCCGGCTGACTTCGCTGCGATGAAATCCATTTTTCCCGCAACCGACAAGGTCGGTCCGCTACATGTGTTCGATATTGGTGGCAATAAATTGCGACTGGTTGCCGTGGTTCGCTATCGGCCTCAGCGCTTGTACATCAAATGCGTGCTGGATCATCAGGAATACGACAGAGGCAAGTGGAAGGAGGAAAAGGGATGAGTGCACTAATCGAACAAGTCGCCGCCCATTGGGAGTTTGTGTCGCCCCTGCTGCGCAAACCCAGGAACGAGGAGGACTACGACCGGTTGGTCGCAGCTCTCGATGAATTGCTGGAATTGATTGGTGAAGACGAAGCCCATCCCCTTATGAGCCTGGTGGACATCATCGGCGAATGGATCGAGGCTTGGGATCACCAACATCGGCCAATGCCCAAGGCCAGCGGCGTCGAGACACTTCGCTACCTGATGCGCGAGCATGGGATGAGCCAGAGCGACTTGCCGGGCGTCGGCACCCAGTCGGTGGTATCGGAGGTGTTGAGCGGCAAGCGCCAGCTCAATTTGAGGCAGATCCGCTGGCTGGCGGGGCGCTTCGGCGTGTCGGTTGAAACCTTTATTTGACGTTTCCCTGTGGGAGCAAAGCTTGCTCGCGATACAGGCTCCTCGGTTTATGGGGAAGACCGAGTTGCTTTCATCGCGGGCAAGCCTTGCTCCCACATGCCTTGCCCTCGCAGGACTGAAGGTTTTACGACGAACAACTGATCTCCAGATGTTTGCCCCACTCCGGCGGGCGTTGCGCGTAGCTGTCCATGCCCGGCTGTTCTTCGAACGGCCTGCTCAGCACCGTGTGCAGGCGGCGGACTTCTTCGTAGTCGCCTGCCTCGGCGGCGTCGATGGCTTTCTGCGCCAGGTAGTTGCGCAGCACATACAGTGGGTTCACCGCGTGCATGCGGACGCGACGCAGGTCTTGATCGACAGGGCCTTC
Source organism: Pseudomonas sp. N-137 (assembly GCF_034555295.1). Classification (NCBI taxonomy): domain Bacteria; kingdom Pseudomonadati; phylum Pseudomonadota; class Gammaproteobacteria; order Pseudomonadales; family Pseudomonadaceae; genus Pseudomonas; species Pseudomonas sp. N-137. Next base: position 260,768 of record NZ_JAXUDQ010000010.1, on the reverse strand, counting down.
GCGGCTGACGCGGGCAACGTATAGCTCGCCCCAGGCGTCGAAGCCCTTGAGGTCGACGAAGTCATCGCGCAGGGCGGCGACGGCCTGTTCGGGGGACTGATCGCCTAGCCGGCGGAAGAACAGGCTGTAGTCGACGCCGCTGTTTTGCATCAATTGCAGCAGGCGCTCCACCAGGTTCTGGTCATCCTCCTCGGCGCTGGTCAGGCCCAGGCGGCGGCGCATCAGGTCCAGGTAGTGGGCCTGGTACAGCGGCAAATACAAACCGAGTGTTTCACGCAGGGCCTCGACGCTGATGAACGGTGTCAGGGCCTGGGCCAGTGCGCTGAGGTTCCATTGGCCGATTGGCACCTGGTTGCTGAACGAGTAGCGGCCCTGGTCGTCGGAGTGGTTGCAGATGAAGTTGGCGTCGAAGTCGTCGAGGAAGGCGAACGGCCCGAAATCGAAGGTGATGCCCAGGATCGACATGTTGTCGGTGTTCATCACACCGTGGCAGAAGCCGTAGGCTTGCCATTTGGCGATCAGTTCGGCGTTGCGCTCGACGATTTCGCGGAACATCGCCAGGTACGGCTCCGGTTGTTCGCGGCACTCGGCAAAGTGCATGTTCAGCACATGCTCCGCGAGGGTGGCATGCAACTCGGGCTTTTTGGTGTAGTAGAAGTATTCGAAATGCCCGAAGCGCACATGGCTCGGCGCCATCCGCAACACCATGGCGGCGCGCTCCTGCTTTTCGCGCCATACCGGGGTGTCGGAACCGATCACGCATAAGGCGCGTGTAGTCGGTATGCCCAGGGCGTGCAGCGCTTCGGACGCCAGGAACTCGCGGATCGAGGAGCGCAATACCGCCCGTCCATCGCCCATGCGTGAGAACGGTGTCTGGCCGGCGCCCTTGAGGTGCAGGTCCCAGTGGTCCCCGGCCTCGTTGTATACCTCCCCCAGTAGCAACCCGCGGCCGTCCCCCAGTTGTGGGTTGTAATGGCCGAACTGGTGGCCCGAATACACCATCGCCCGGGGCTCGGTTTCAGCCCACAGCTTGTGTCCGCCGAACAGCTCGGCGAACAGCGGCGCCTGGGCTTCGACTGGGTCCAGGTCCAGCAATGCCATGGCTTGGTCGCTGGCAACGACCAGCCGGGGATTGTCGATGGGCTCGGGTAGCACGTGGGCCGAGAAACCGTCGCCAAGACGGGCGAAGCGGTTATCGAAGGTCAATGTTTCCAGGGTTTTCATGGCCGTCTCCGGCGCGATGCCCGCAGGCTTCGCGCGATCAGTCGAGGGTGGCTGCCGGCGGCTCTGGCAAGGACTTGGGCCCTGGCGTGAGGGGAGGCTCAGGCGTCGCGGTTTTGTCTCCAGGCAAGACAGGTGTCAGCTTGTATTCCAGGCCTTGAAGATTTTTCAAGGAAACTTCTACCTGCCGGAACGCAATGCTGATGTTCTGCTTCTTGAATTCGCGACTGATGAACCGGTTGATCTCGTCCAGCACAGGATTGCGGTCACCCAGGTCGCGCACATGCATGCGCAGCTCATGGTCCAGGGTACTCTCCCCGAAGTTGAGGAAGTACACGAGTGGTTCTGGTTCTTTCAGCACGCGCGGGTTCTCGCGGGCAGCCTTGAGCAGCAGTTCCTTGACCAGATCAAGGTCTGATCCGTAGTCGACACCCAGTTTGAGGGTTACTCGGGTGACGGTGTCGGTCAGCGACCAGTTGATCAACTGTCCGGTGATGAACGTTTTGTTCGGAACGATGATGTCTTTACGGTCGAAGTCGGTGATGGTGGTGGCACGGATACGGATTTTGCTGACCGTGCCCGACAGGTTGCCAATGGTGATGGTGTCGCCGATCCGCACCGGACGTTCGAACAGGATCATGATCCCGGAGATGAAGTTGGCGAAGATTTCCTGCATGCCGAAGCCCAGGCCGACTGAGAGCGCGGCCACCAGCCATTGCAGCTTGTCCCAGCTCACGCCCAGGGTGGACAGTGTGGTGACGAAGCCGATGCCGGCGATCACATAGGACAGCAGCGTGGTGGCGGCATAGGCGCTGCCCTGGGCCAGGTTGAGCTTGGACAGGACGAACACTTCCAAAAGTCCCGGCAGGTTACGTGCCAGGGCGAAGGTGATGCCGATGATGATCAGGGCGCCGAGCATGTCACCGATGCTGATGGGCACCATGCTCATGGTGGCGCCGGTACCGCTGGTGTACTCGTAGAGGGTGATGTTGTCCAGGTAGGAGAACACGCTGATCAGGTCCGACCAGACCCAGTACAGCGCGGCGATGAAACCGCCCAGCAGCGCCAGGCGGATCAGGCGCAGGGACTGTTCGTTGACCTTTTCGATGTCCAGGGTCGGCTCCTCGACCACTGCTTCGCCATCACCGGCTTCCTTGGTCGCCTGACGCTTGGCCAGGGCGCGCTGGTAGGCCAGGCGCCGCGCCGCGACGGACAGGCCGCGCACGAAGGTGGCCTCGATCACCAGCCAGAACATCAGCAGGTACAGGGTATTGATCAGTCGGTCGCTGAGTTTGAGCGCGGTGTAGTAGTAGCCGAAGCACACCGCTACGAACAAGGCGATTGGCAGCGCGGTGAACATCACCCCGACGGCCTTGCGGAACAGCGAGGTGTTCTGGTGGGTCGGGCTGCTGAGCAACAGGCGGCTGAGCAGCCAGGCCATCAGGGCGTAGCAGGTCAGCACCACCGGCATGCCCAATACATCGTCGGCCAGGGCCGAGGGTTGCAATTCGGCCACGGCCACCACCGCGACCAGCGCCAGTACCACCAGCCCGAGCCGGCGGATCCAGCCCTGGAGGAATTCGACCTGGGGTTTTTCCCAGCGGAAATGCAACTCGGCCACGCCACCGGGCGCCAGCACCCTATAGGCGGTATAGAACACCAGCCAGGCCTGGCCGATCTGCAGCAGCGCCGCGCCGAGGTTGGCGTTCTGGCCCCGGGCGTCGATCTGCAGGGCGTAGCCGCACAGGGCCAGCGCCAGGGCTACCGGCATTGCCAGCAGGATATTGATCAGAATCGCCTGGGGGGTGTGCCACTGACTGTCACGCTTGAAGTGGCCGACGTCCTGGTGAACCTTGTTCAACCGGGCATACAGATTCTTGCGTCGCCACAGCAGCGCACCGATGAGCAGCGCCAGGGGCAGGAACAGCAGCGGCCGCTGGGTCAGGCCGTCCGCCAGCTCACTGAGACTCGAGGCCCAGGGTAGCGAGTCGACCTGTTTTTCCAGGCGCGCTGGCACGCCCCGCATCCATTCGAAATCCAGCGGCTTGTTGCTGGGAATCCAGAACATTTGCTCTTCCAGGGTCGCCCGCAAGTTTTGGGCAGTACTGAGCAGTTGCTTCTGGTTGAGCTGCAAGGTGATGGATTCGTTAAGCACCGCGCTCAACTCGCGGTTCAGCCTTTCCAGCAGGTCGACCCGGGTCAGGGCCAGTTCCAGCAGGGTCTTGCGCAGTTGCGGCGTGACTTGCTCGGCAGGCTGCGAGGCCAGCAGATTGTCGACATAGGCGCTTGGGTTGTTCAGCAGCTCGCGTTGTTGACTGACTTCGAACTGGTACAGGCGAATGTCGGCAATCTGGTCCGCCAGATTCTTGTCCAGTTCCAGGCGCGGCAGGGTCTGGCGCTGTTTGTAGAGAATCTTGGACAGCAGCAGGCTGCCCTTGAGTACGCTGATTTGCTCGTCCAGGGCCGCGTCTGTCTGGGTAACGCTGTCCAGCAGTTGCTTGGTCTGCAGGTTCTGCTGGGTGACCTCATTGAGGCGGTCGGTGCTTTTGAGCAGATAGTCGGAAAGTTTCAGGTTGGCCGTGCTTTCGGTCGCCAGCAGGCTGCTGCCGCCGGCCTTCTGGGCTTCGATGGATTGCTGGGTCACCGTTTCCTGGGACTGGGCCAGTCGCTTCTGGTTGATCAGCGTCTGCAGGTCCTGGATTTCCTGCTCCATGCGGTCGATCTTTTCCGTCAGCAAGTCGTGCTGACTGTTGCCCAGGTCTTGCAACTGGCTGTTGCCGGCCAGTTCCTGGCGCCGCAGCGGAATCAGGGCATTGAGTGCGGCCAGTTCGGCGTTGAGCTGGTCGCGCTGTTCGCCGTTCAGGGTTTTACCGGCATCCTTGCCCGTCTTGAGGATGGTGTTGATCTGCTGGATGCGGGTCTGGCTGCTGGCGATTTCGGCCTGGGCGCGCTCGGGGCGGGTCTGGGCGGTGATGATCAGGCTGTTGGCATCGGCCAGGGCTTTTTGCAGGTCACTCTGCTGGGTGGAACGGTCCGTCAGCATCTGTTCGAGCTGGGGCACCGGCAGGTTGGCGTAACGCTGCGCCACCGGCACCACGGGGGTGCTCTTGAGCCGGGCCAGCTCGCGCTGGTTTTCAATGTTTTGCTTGGGGGCACTGGCCAGCTGCTGTTTGAGATCGACCAGCTTCTGCTCGTATTCGGCCTTGCTGGTGAGCTGTGCCAAGGTCTTTTGCAGGGTCTCCTGCAAGGCCTTCTGCTCGGCTTCCGGCAGTTTGCGGTCAGCGATTTTGTCCAGGCTGGCCTGGACCGAAGCGCTGGTGAGCGGTTCGGCGGCTTGCAGTGGGCAGACGGAAAGACTCAGGCCCAGCAGGGCAATGGTTAAAAAGGAGCGCAGGGTAGGCATAGAGACCGGTCGAGCAAGTGAAAGTGGGAGCAGTTTAGAGGAACAAGCCGGGACCCGGGCGACTTCCTTCGGGGAATCTGACGCCCACTTTGCCGATCTTGTTCCCGTCCATGACCGCAACGGTCCAAAGGGTGTTGTTCCAATCCACCTGGTCACCGACTACTGGCGCGCCACCGACTTTCTGGGCGATGAAACGGCCCAGGGACATGTCCGGATCGATGCCGTCCAGCTTCAGCCCGTACAGGGCCGCAACCGCGGCCAGCTGGGCGTCTCCTTCGAGTACGAAGTCGCCGAAGAAGCGCAGATCCAAGCCCCTTTGCGGTGCCTGGCTGAACAGTTTTCCAAGGGCCGGCAAATCGTGTTCATGGCCGATCACACACAACAAATCACCGACTTCCAGCACCGTACTACCCGACGGATGGAGCAGTTGCTGGCCACGGAACAGGGCTGCGATCCGTGTACCGTCGGGCATTTTCAGATCCCGCAGGGGCGAGCCGATGCACCATTTCTCCGCGCCGAGGCGATAGATGAACAGTTCCCACTCGCTGGTGACGTGGACCTCCAGCGCTGCCCGGGAGATCGGCAGGGGTTCTGGCGGGACGGTAACGTGCAACAGTTTGGCGACCCACGGCAGGCTCGTACCCTGCACCAGCAACGACACCAGCACGATAAAGAACGCCAGGTTGAAGTAGAGCTGGGCGTTGGGCAGGCCGGCCATCAACGGGAACACTGCCAGGATGATTGGCACCGCGCCGCGTAGGCCGACCCAGGAAATGAACACTTTCTCGCGGCCATGGAAAGCCTTGAACGGCAACAGCCCCACCATCACCGACAGCGGACGTGCGATCAGGATCATCCACAAGGCCAGGCCCAGGGCCGGCAGGGCGATCGGCAACAGGTCATGGGGCGTGACCAGCAGCCCCAGCACCAGGAACATGCCGATCTGCGCCAGCCAGGCCATGCCATCGAGCATGTGCAGGATGCCATGACGGCTGCGCACCGGGCGGTTGCCGATCACCAGGCCGCACAGGTAAACCGCGAGGAAGCCGCTGCCGTGCAGGGCATTGGTCAGAGCGAACACCGCCAGGCCGCCGCTGATGACGAGGATCGGGTAGAGCCCGTTGGCCAGGTTGATGCGGTTGACCAGTTGCAGCATCAGCCAGCCACCACCCAGGCCGATCACCCCGCCGATGCCGAATTCACGCAACAAGTGCCCCAGCAGGTTCCAATGCAGACCGGTTTCACCGCTGGCGAGCATGCCGATCAGGGTTACGGTCAGGAACACCGCCATGGGGTCGTTGCTACCGGATTCGATCTCCAGTGTCGCGCTGACCCGCTCGTTCAGGCCCTTGCCGCCCAACAGCGAAAACACCGCCGCGGCATCGGTCGAGCCGACGATGGCGCCAATCAGCAGACCTTGCATCAGGTTCAGATTGAACAGCCACGCCGCCGCCAGGCCGGTCAGCCCGGTGGTGATCAGGACGCCAACGGTGGCCAGCGACAATGCTGGCCACAACGCCACGCGAAAGCTCGACACCCGTGTGCGCAAGCCGCCGTCCAGCAGAATGACCGCCAGCGCGAGGTTGCCGACCAGATAGGCCGTGGCGTAGTTATCGAACAGAATCCCGGCGCCGTCGACACCGGCAACCATGCCCACGGCCAGGATGATCACCAGAATCGGGATGCCCAGGCGGGACGAAAGAGAACTGACCAGAATGCTCGCACCTACCAGCAACGCGCCGATCAAGAACAGGCTGTTGATGGTCGTCGCAGTCAAAGGCAGTACTCCGAGCAAGCGTGGGGGGCGGGCGCAAACTGACCATGCAGTCTGCGTGCCAGCGATTCTAACCTGTTGAAATGTGATGCTGTCAAAAAAGGTTGGCGGATTGGGGGGTACAAGCGCGGCAGCAATACCGTGGCGAGGGAGCTTGCTCCCGTTCGGCTGCGAAGCAGTCGTCGCTTTTGAGGTTATGGGGCCGCTTCGCAGCCCAGCGGGAGCAAGCTCCCTCGCCACAAAAGCTGGAGGGTTGATCGCGCACGGTCTGTGGACGATCAACCGTTACGCGGGTTAAAGGCTGAACCGCCCAACCATGCTGTTCAAGTCCACGGCCAGACGCGACAGTTCGGCACTGGCGGCGCTGGTCTGGTTGGCGCCAGTGGCCGATTGCACCGAAAGGTCGCGGATGTTCACCAGGTTGCGGTCCACTTCACGGGCCACTTGGGCCTGTTCCTCGGCGGCGCTGGCGATCACCAGGTTGCGTTCGTTGATTTCGACGATGGCGGTGTTGATGGTGTCCAGGGACAGGCCGGCACCACGGGCGATGTTCAGCGTCGACTCGGCACGTTCGGTGCTGTTGCGCATCGAATCCACGGCGTGTTCGGTGCCGCTCTGGATGCTGCCGATCATGCGTTCGATCTCGCTGGTCGACTGCTGGGTGCGATGGGCCAGAGCGCGCACTTCGTCGGCCACCACGGCGAAACCACGACCGGCCTCACCGGCGCGGGCCGCTTCGATGGCGGCGTTCAAGGCCAGCAGGTTGGTCTGGTCAGCCAGGCCGCGGATCACGTCCAGCACCTTGCCGATGTCACGGGACTCGTTGGCCAGGTCGCCGATCAACGTGGCGGTGCTTTGCACATCGGCGCTCATGCGCTCGATGGCGCTGACAGTTTCCTGTACCAGGTCGCGACCGTCACCGGCAGAGGCGGTGGCGTCTTTCGAGGCTTCGGAGGTGCTGACCGCGTTGCGCGCCACTTCTTCGACGGCGCTGGTCATCTCGTTGACTGCGGTGGCGGCCTGTTCGATTTCATTGTTCTGCTGGGTCAGGCCACGGGCGCTTTCGTCGGTGACGCTGTTGAGCTCTTCGGCGGCGGAAGCCAGTTGGGTGGCCGAGCCGGAGATCCGTTGCAGGGTGTCGCGCAGTTTGTCCTGCATGGTCGACATCGCCCGCAGCAGGCGACCGGCTTCATCGTTGCCATCCACGGTAATCGGTCGGGTCAGGTTGCCCTTGGCGATTTCTTCGGCGGCGTCCAGGGCGCTGCCGATCGGACGGGTAATGCTGTTGGTCAGCAGCCAGGCGAACAGCAGGGTCAGGCCGGTGGCGATGACCAGCAGCGTGACCACCCAATTGAAGGCCGTTGAATATTGCTGGGTCGCACCCTGATTGAGGGCCTCGGCTTGCTGGTTGTTGATGTCCACCAAGCGGGCGATCGCCGCGTTGATGGCGTCTGAGTTGCTCAGCAGTTCAGTGTTGAGCAATGCACGCAGTTCATCGAGCTGATTGTTGCGCGACAACGTTTTCATCCGCTCTTCGAGCTGGCGGTATTGGCCCAGCAATTGAACGTATTGATCGTAGGCGGCCCGCTCTTGCGGGGAGCTGATGAGTTTTTCGTAGGCGCTTTGAGCCGTCTGGATCTGCTGGTTGCGTTGCTCGAACAAGCTGAAGGTTTTCTGCTGGACGTCCGGTTCGCGGTTGACCAGCAAGCGATAGGACAGCACGCGCAGACGCAGGGTCAGCGAGGTGAATTCATCCAGGGCCTTGATGCTGGGCACGCTGTTCTGGACGAGGCTTTCGCCGGATGCACGGATTTTGCTCATCTGGCTCAGGGCGAACACCCCGAGGGCCAGCATCAGGGCGCCGATCAGGGCAAACCCCAGGAACGCCCGCGGCGCGATATTCATATTACGTAGGGACATGGAAAGTACCGGAAGGGGGCGCGTCCGTGCGGGGGTGGTGACAGGTGTTCCCTGACTTATCGGTCATACGACTAAAGTCTTGAGTCGCTGCGTGCTTTTGTCGCAGGGCAGCGCCTGCTGCGCGACGAAGGGCGGGAACCAGATCTTCCATTCACAGTCTTTACAGCTCGCCAGCGAAGCACCGCCGCCCCAAGTCGTGGCATTGACGGTGACTTTTCTTTATCGTACGCGCCCCCTTGAAAAAGCCTGGAAATCAATATGTTGGAAACATCCCTCAGCCAACTGGAACAACTGGTCAACGATCTGGTGCAACAGAACCGTCAACTGGCCGGCCTGAATGAGACCCTGAACGCGGAACTGGCCAAGGCCAAGGATGAAAATGAAAGCCTGCAACTGAGCCTGATGGAACAGGAAGAGCTGCACGGCACCACCGCCGCGCGCATCCAGGCCCTGATCGAGCGCGCCAGCGCCGGTCCTGTCAGCGCATGAAGCATGGCGCCGACGGGGTGACGGTCGTCTCGATCCTGGGAGAGGACTATTCAATCAAGGCGCCGGCCGGGCAGGAACAGGCCCTGCTGGACGCCGCTTCGATGCTCAAGGCCGCCCTGGCCGACACCAAAAGGAAATACCCGACGCTGATCGGTGATCGTCTGCTGGTGCTGGCGGCCATGAACCTGTGCTCGCAGCAGATGGAAATGCAGAAGCAACATCAAGCGGAACTCGACCGTTACCAAGAGCAAGTCAGCGCCACGGTCGAGGTCATTTCCAAGACGATTCAGCAGGCTTGAAGTCGCAACTTGGCTTACAAAGCGTCGTTGTCTGTACTTAAGTCATCGCGAGCAGGCTCGCTCCCACATGGGGCTGAGTGAACGCAATATCCGTGTTCACCGCCGATCCACTGTGGGAGCGAGCCTGCTCGCGATTGGGTTTCAGCCGCGCCGCAAGAACTGGATCAGAACCACTCCTCCCGCATCCCAAGGCAGGTATCATCCCGCGCCTCAAGCAGCGCCAGCTCATGCTGACAACCCGGCACTTCCCAGGTCAGGAAATACCGCGCCGCTTGCAGCTTGCCCTTATAGAAGTCGGTGTCCGTCGCGTTCCCCTTGGCCAGGCCTTCCTCGGCCCGAATCGCCTGCTCCAGCCAGCGCCAGCCAATCACCATGTGCCCAAACACCTTGAGATACAGCGCCGAGTTGGCGAGGCTGCTGTTGACCTTGCCTTGGGCCAGGTCCGTCAGCAGGCCCAGGGTCACCGTTTGCAGGCGCGCCACCAGGGCTTCCAGCGGCTGACGCAACGCCGCCAATGATTCGTACGCCTGGGCGCGTTCGCTGGTGTCGGCCACCAGGCGGATCAGTTGCTTGAGCCCTGCACCGCCGTTTTGCGCCAGTTTACGTCCCAGCAGGTCCAGGGACTGGATGCCGTGGGTGCCTTCGTGAATCGGGTTCAAGCGGTTGTCGCGGTAATACTGTTCGACCGGGTATTCGCGGGTATAGCCGTGGCCCCCCAGAATCTGGATCGCCAGTTCGTTGGCTTTCAGGCAAAACTCCGATGGCCAGGATTTGACGATGGGGGTCAGCAGATCCAGCAACTCATGGGCGCGTCTGCGCTCGGCTTCGCTTTCAAGGGTGGTGGTGTCGTCGAACAGGCGTGCGGCGTACAGGCCCAAGTCAAATGCGCCTTCAACGTAGGCCTTCTGGGTCAGCAGCATGCGACGTACATCGGCGTGCTGGATGATCGCCACGGGAGCGGTGGTGGGGTCCTTGCTGTCGGGCACCCGGCCCTGCGGACGTTCGCGGGCGTATTCAAGGGAATACAGGTAGCCGGCGTAACCCAGCATGACCGCACCCATGCCAACGCCGATCCGCGCTTCGTTCATCATCTGGAACATGTAGCTCAGGCCGTGGTGCGGTTTCCCCACGAGGTAACCGACGCATTCGCCGTTGTCGCCGAAGTTCAGCGCCGTGGAGGTGGTGCCGCGCCAGCCCATCTTGTGGAACAGCCCGGCCAGCAGCACGTCGTTACGCTGGCCGAGGCTGCCGTCGTCGTTGACCAGGAACTTGGGCACGATAAACAGCGAGATGCCCTTAACGCCGGGTGGCGCGTCCGGCAGTTTCGCCAGGACCATGTGCACGATGTTTTCCGACAGCGGATGATCGCCGCCGGAGATGAAGATCTTGTTGCCCTTGAGCCGATAAGTGCCGTCGGATGCCGGCTCCGCACGGGTACGAATATCCGACAGCGAAGATCCGGCGTGGGGTTCGGTCAGGGCCATGGTGCCGAAGAAGCGACCATCGATCATCGGTTGCAGGAAACGTTGTTTCTGCTCCTCGCTGCCGAAGCTTTCGATCAGGTTCGCCGCGCCCATGGTCAGGAACGGGTAAGAGGTCGAAGCGGCGTTGGCCGACTGAAAGTGCGCGAAGCAGGCTTGGGACAGCAGCGTCGGCAATTGCATGCCGCCGGCGTCGAAACTGCGTGCGGCATTGAGAAAACCGGCCTCCAGGAAGGCATCCACCGCCGGCTTTACTTCCGGAATCAGGATCGCCTGACCGTCCTCGTAGCGCGGCTCGTTTTCATCGTTCTTGCGGTTATGCGGTGCGAAATATTTTTCGGCGATGCTGCGGGCGGTGCCGATGGCCGCGTCGAAGGTTTCGCGATTGTGCTCGGCGAACCGCTCGCGCTGGGTCAAGCCCTCGGCATCAAGGACTTCATACAGCTCGAAAGCCAGATTTCGGGAACTGAGCAACGTCTCGGACATGGCGGCTTACCTTTTTTTGGAATGGGCCGAGTCTAGGCGTGGCAATAGAGGCTGAACAGGATGATTGATGGCAGTGATGCAGAGGTGAGGGCAACACTAATCTAAATGTGGGAGCGAGCCTGCTCGCGATAGCGGTGGGTCAGTCAGGAATGTTGTCGACTGATCCACCGCTATCGCGAGCAGGCTCGCTCCCACAGGGATTTCGATGACCAGGCACCCATTGCAGATGCCTGGTCTACAGCGGTTTAGCCGATGGTCATCAGGCTGGCGTTGCCACCCGCCGCAGCGGTGTTGACGCTCAACGCCCGTTCGATCACCAGGCGCTCCAGTGCGATGTTGGTTTCGCCCTGGGACAAGCCCTGGACTCCGACAATGGCGCCGGCACGCTTGGCCACTTGCTGGCAAACGCTGCGCAGTTGATCCGAGTCGCCATGATGCAGGACGGCGTCGTAAGCCACTTCGTCCTTGGCCCAGTCGGAAACCCGCTGGATGCGCGCTTGAATTTCTTTCGGCAAGCGTGCGAACAGAGCTTTGCTGGTGTCGGTTTCCGGCCAAACAGCCGAGCCGCCTACCGCCAGCACCGCGGCCAGTTGCGTCAGCAGATCGCCCTCTACGTCCGCCAGGCACAGCACGTGCTCGCGGGGCAGAATGGCGTAGCTGTTGCGTTCGCCGGTCGGGCCGGTCAGTTGGCGGGTGATACCGCTTTGCGACTGAGCCGCGAACTGTACGCACAGGGCGCTCAATTCGGCGAGTTTCTGGCTGTCTGCCCAGGCTTGCAGGGCGGTCAGCGGCTTGCTCATGGCGTCACGCAAGCGCAGGTCTGGCGCGTTGAGGGCGTCGTCACGGACGAACGACTGCTGGATCGCATCGGTAGGCCGTGTCGACAGCAGGCGGTACAGGTACAGCGGACCACCGGCCTTGGGACCGGTGCCCGACAGGCCTTCGCCACCGAACGGTTGCACGCCGACCACGGCACCCACGATGTTGCGGTTCACATAGACGTTACCGGCATGGACGTTATCGATCACCTTGGCGATGGTCTCGTCGATGCGGGTGTGTACGCCCAGGGTCAAGCCATAACCGGAGGCATTGATCTGGTTGATCAGTTGATCCAGTTCCTTGCGCTTGTAGCGCACTACGTGCAGCACCGGACCAAAGATCTCACGCTGCAGCTCGTCGAAGCTTTCCAGCTCGATCAGGGTCGGCATCACAAACGTGCCGCGTTTGCACTCGGCGCTGTCGGCGATTGCCATCTGGTACACGGTGCGACCTTTGTCGCGCATGGCCTGGATGTGTTTCTCGATACCGGCCTTGGCTTCAGCATCGATCACCGGGCCGATGTCTACCGACAGACGCTCCGGGTTGCCGAGACGCGATTCAGCCATGGCACCCTTGAGCATTTCGATGACGCGGTCGGCCGAGTCTTCCTGCAAGCACAGGACCCGCAAAGCGGAGCAACGCTGGCCGGCGCTGTCGAATGCCGAAGACACCACGTCGATGACCACTTGTTCGGTCAGGGCCGAGGAGTCGACGATCATCGCGTTCTGGCCACCGGTTTCGGCGATCAGCGGGATCGGACGCCCCTGGTTGTCCAGGCGCCCGGCGATGTTGCGCTGCAACAGACGAGCGACTTCGGTGGAGCCGGTGAACATCACGCCTTTGACCCGATCATCACCCACCAGGCGGGCACCGACGGTTTCGCCACGGCCCGGCAGCAGTTGCAGAACGCCTTCCGGAATGCCGGCTTCGAGCATCAGGCGCACGGCTTGCGCAGCCACCAACGGCGTCTGCTCGGCAGGCTTGGCCAGTACCGGGTTACCGGCGGCCAGCGCGGCGGCCACTTGTCCGCTGAAAATCGCCAGCGGGAAGTTCCACGGGCTGATGCAGACCACCGGGCCCAGTGGGCGGTGGGCATCGTTGGTGAAGTCGTTGCGGGCCTGCACTGCGTAGTAACGCAGGAAGTCCACGGCTTCACGCACTTCGGCGATGGCGTTGGCGAAGGTCTTGCCGGCTTCGCGGGCCAGCAGGCCCATCAACGGCTGGATCTCGCCTTCCATCAGGTCGGCGGCGCGCTCCAGGATCGCAGCGCGCTCGGCCGGTGGCGTGGCCTGCCAGATCGGCGCCGCGTTGAGGGCGCACTGGATGGCGTTGTCGACGTCAGCGACCGTGGCTTCCTGCACATGGCCGACCACGTCACGGTGATCGGACGGGTTCAGCACCGGTGCCGGTGTTTCTTCGCTGGCTGCGCAACCGAGCATCGGCGCGGCTTTCCAGTTGTTATGGGCGGTGGCCAGCAGGGCGCAGGACAGCGAGGCCAGGCGATGTTCGTTGGCCAGGTCGATGCCGCTGGAGTTGGCGCGTTCGCTGCCATACAGGTCACGCGGCAGTGGGATACGCGGGTGCGGCAGGCCGAAGCCGCCTTCCAGGGTTGCCATCTGCTCGATGCTGGCAACCGGATCGGCCACCAGCTCCTGAATGGAAATGGACTGGTCGGCGATGCGGTTGACGAACGAGGTGTTGGCACCGTTTTCCAACAGGCGACGAACCAGATAAGCCAGCAGTGTCTCGTGGGTGCCGACCGGAGCGTACACGCGGCACGGACGGTTCAACTTGCCTTCGGAGACTTTGCCTACAACCTGCTCGTACAGCGGTTCACCCATGCCGTGCAGGCACTGGAACTCATACTGGCCCGGGTAATAGTTCTGACCGGCGATGTGGTAGATGGCCGACAGGGTATGGGCGTTGTGCGTGGCGAATTGCGGGTAGATAGCTTCCGGCACCGACAGCAGTTTGCGGGCGCAGGCGATGTAGGAAACGTCGGTGTACACCTTGCGGGTGTAGACCGGATAGCCTTCCAGGCCTTCGACCTGGGCGCGCTTGATCTCGCTGTCCCAGTAGGCGCCTTTCACCAGGCGGATCATCAGGCGGTGACGGCTGCGGCGGGCCAGATCGATGACGTAGTCGATCACGTACGGGCAACGCTTCTGGTACGCCTGGATCACGAAGCCAATGCCGTTCCAGCCGGTCAGCTGTGGTTCGAAGCACAGGCGTTCCAGCAGGTCCAGGGACAGTTCGAGGCGGTCGGCTTCTTCGGCGTCGATGTTCAAACCGATGTCGTATTGCTTGGCCAGCAGGGTCAGCGACAGCAGGCGCGGGTACAGCTCTTCCATGACGCGCTCGTACTGGGCGCGGCTGTAGCGGGGGTGCAGGGCCGAGAGCTTGATGGAAATGCCCGGACCTTCATAAATCCCGCGGCCGTGGGACGCCTTGCCGATCGAGTGGATGGCTTGTTCGTACGAGGCCAGGTACTTCTGGGCGTCATGCTCGGTGAGTGCGGCTTCACCCAGCATGTCGTAGGAATAGCGGAAACCCTTGGTCTCGAATTTGTTGGCGTTGGCCAGGGCTTCGGCGATGGTTTCACCGGTGACGAACTGCTCGCCCATCAGGCGCATGGCCATGTCGACGCCCTTGCGGATCATCGGCTCGCCACTCTTGCCAATGATGCGGCTCAGGGAGGAAGTCAGGCCCGCTTCATTATGGGTGGCGACCAGTTTGCCGGTCAGCAGCAGGCCCCAAGTGGCGGCGTTGACGAACAGCGATGGGCTGTTGCCCAGGTGCGGGTGCCAGTTGCCGGTGCTGATCTTGTCGCGGATCAGTGCGTCGCGAGTACCTTTGTCCGGGATACGCAGCAGCGCCTCGGCCAGGCACATCAGCGCCACGCCTTCCTGGGACGACAGGGAAAACTCCTGCAACAGCCCCTGAACAATACCGGCACGGCCGCCGGCACTCTTCTGGTTGCGCAGTTTTTCAGCAATCGAGGAGGCCAGTTTGTTGGTGGCTTCGGCCATGTCGGCCGGCAGGCGCGCCTGCTCGATCAGCATCGGCACCACTTCCGGTTCCGGACGACGGTAAGCGGCGGTGATAGAGGCGCGCAGGACCGATTGCGGCAAAATGCTTTCGGCAAACTCCAGGAAGCACTGGTGCGCGTGGTCGACCTGGACGTCGCCGGCTTCATCGTTGTCGGCGCGAGTCGAACCGTTCAGTTCGGTCAGGGTTGCACCACCCTCGAGTTTTTCCAGGTAATTGAAAATTGCCTGCTTGATCAGCCAGTGGGGCGTGCGATCAATCGAGGTTGCGGCCGCCTTGAGGCGTTCGCGGGTTGGGTCATCGAGTTTGACCCCAAGGGTGGTGGTAGCCATATTTTTATCCTCATGTTTACCACGTATTGCGTGGCATCAGCTGGCGGCAAGATTAGCTGCGAGCTGGCCGAGGTGCAACCGGGTGCAACCTTTTTTCGTCGAAAAAATAAGCAGCTCATCAGGAAAGCAAAATTCGCGGCGTGAGCGGTGCTTCTGCTTAGTGCATTGGCTTCTAGCCAAAGGTTGATATCGCACTAAAAGGGAGCAAAAAACGGTCATTTGGCGAAAAAACCGACTGGGTGCAACTGAATCGAGCGAAACTGGTTGCACCTTATTTCATTTGTTGAATAGCATTCGTCGCCAAGGTGCAACCGGCTCGAAGCCGAGGGGCATCGGCTGATGGCTTTCCTGGGGAAACATCAGTCATAAATTCGCGGGTCCTGGAAACGTCAAGCAAGGTCTATGGTTGTCTTGTCGACGCTTCCTACTGCCACCGCTACATAAAAACAAAGCCAGGGCGTAACTCATGAGTGTTAGTAATCCCACCCTGATCACTTTCGTGATCTATATCGCTGTAATGGTCCTGATCGGCCTGATGGCTTATCGCTCCACCAATAACCTTTCCGATTACATCCTGGGCGGTCGCAGCCTGGGCAGCGTCGTGACTGCATTGTCCGCCGGTGCCTCCGACATGAGCGGCTGGCTGTTGATGGGCTTGCCCGGTGCTATCTACATGTCCGGCCTGTCGGAAGGCTGGATCGCCATCGGCCTGATCATCGGTGCCTACCTGAACTGGCTGTTCGTGGCCGGTCGCCTGCGGGTACAGACCGAGCACAACGGTGACGCGCTGACACTGCCGGATTACTTCTCCAGCCGTTTTGAAGATACCAGCGGCCTGCTGCGGATCATCTCTGCGGTGGTGATCCTGGTGTTCTTCACCATCTACTGCGCTTCCGGCATCGTGGCCGGTGCCCGTCTGTTTGAAAGCACCTTCGGCATGTCCTACGAGACAGCGCTGTGGGCCGGTGCGGCGGCAACCATTGCCTACACCTTCATTGGTGGCTTCCTGGCCGTGAGCTGGACCGACACCGTACAAGCGACCCTGATGATCTTCGCGCTGATCCTCACGCCGATCATCGTGCTGCTGGCGACCGGCGGCGTGGACACCACGTTCCTGGCCATCGAAGCGAAAGATCCTACTGCTTTCGACATGCTGAAAAACACCACGTTCATCGGCGTGATCTCGCTGATGGGCTGGGGCCTGGGCTACTTCGGCCAGCCGCACATCCTGGCGCGTTTCATGGCTGCTGACTCGGTCAAGTCCATCGCCAAGGCTCGTCGTATCTCGATGGCCTGGATGATTCTCTGCCTGGGCGGCACCGTGGCTGTCGGCTTCTTCGGTATCGCTTACTTCTCGGCGCACCCGGAAGTGGCCGGCCCCGTGACCGAGAACCCTGAGCGTGTGTTCATCGAGCTGGCCAAGCTGCTGTTCAACCCATGGGTGGCCGGTGTGCTGCTGTCGGCGATCCTGGCAGCTGTCATGAGCACCCTGAGCTGCCAGTTGCTGGTGTGCTCCAGTGCCCTGACCGAAGACTTCTACAAGGCTTTCCTGCGCAAGCATGCTTCCCAGTTGGAGCTGGTCTGGGTCGGCCGCGCCATGGTGTTGCTGGTGGCAGTGGTTGCCATCTTCCTGGCTGCCAACCCGGAGAACCGTGTCCTGGGTCTGGTGAGCTACGCTTGGGCCGGTTTCGGTGCTGCCTTCGGTCCTGTTGTCCTGATCTCGGTGATCTGGAAAAACATGACCCGTAACGGCGCGCTGGCAGGCATCCTGGTGGGGGCGATCACCGTGATCGTCTGGAAACACTTCGAGCTGCTGGGCCTGTACGAAATCATCCCAGGCTTCATCTTCGCCAGCCTGGCTATCTACTTCGTCAGCAAGATGGGCTCGCCTACCGCCGGTATGCTGCAGCGCTTCGAAGCGGCTGAGAAAGATTTCCGCCTGAACCAGTAAGACCTCCAGCGAGGCCTTGACGGCTCGCGCGAAGCTTCTGAATAGAGAAACGGCCCGTCCTCCCATGGAGACGGGCCGTTTTTTATGGGCATCAGTCCAGCTCTGTGTCGGGCTGATTGAGAAATATCAGCACGCCCAGTAGCGCCATGTAGAACCTGAAGGCTGCGTCCTGGCCATTCCAGATTTCTGATTGCCACATCAGAAACCATTCCCCGCCGACGACCATGAAGCCAAAGAACCAGACGAAGAAACCCACCGTCAAACCGATGATGGCGCAGCGTTTGGCCTGAGCGAAAACCACGCTCGGGGTTTTACGTGCCTGCCATAGTTCGAGCGCGCCATAGCCCAGCAAGCCTGCGGTGAGCGCTTCGCCAAGGATGATCAGCCAGTAGGCGCCGTGCCATGCCCAAGGCTGGTCGATGGCGCGATAGCGCGCGGCATTGTCGGGAAAGGTGGTGTCCATACTCAGCACGTGATGGACGAAATTGAAGTTGGAATGGTAGTCCGTGATGTTGTTGAACACGGTCAGCAAGGCGAAAGCGGCGAGAGCCAGGGTCATTGCGATTTTTGCGTAGCGAGTCGTCATGGGTTGCGTCCTTTGCTTTTTTGCGACGAAAGGACGTTAGCACGGCCCAGTGCGGTCCTGAGGCCGTCAGGTTGTAGGAATTTGCTGATTGTTTCCTGCGGCGACTTCGGTCACCACCATGCGCGGAATGTCTGTCGGAAAACGCAGCGGACAATGCGGCTTTAATCTCCTTGAATGTAAGGCAATTCTGTTTTTCCTGAGGTCCGATCAACTCTCCCTGGTGCTCATGCAGAATCGCCCGCTTTTATTCAGCAGAGGCACATCGGATGTTCGCGCCTGCCAACCAACCACGTTTCACCCTGGCACTCGACAGCGGGCCGAATGAACTCAAGGTGCTTGAGTTCAGGGGCAAGGAAGCCATCAGTCAACCCTATTGCTTTGATCTGGAACTGGTCAGTGAGCGGCCGGATCTGGCGCTGGAAGACCTCCTGCATCGTCAGGCCTTTCTGGCTTTTGATGATCAGGGGCGGGGCATACACGGCCAGGTTTATAGCGCGGCCCAAGGCGACTCGGGCAAGCGCTTGACCCGTTACCAGATCAGACTGGTACCACGCCTGGCTTACCTGGACCATCGAATCAACCAGCGGATTTTCCAGCACCTGAGCGTGCCGGCAATCATTACCCTGATCCTGACGGATCACGGGATTCAGGGTGACGCGTTCCAGTTCAACCTCGGTGGGCAATACCCCGAACGCGAATACTGTGTGCAG
The DNA here is from genome assembly GCF_034555295.1 of Pseudomonas sp. N-137. NCBI lineage: Bacteria > Pseudomonadati > Pseudomonadota > Gammaproteobacteria > Pseudomonadales > Pseudomonadaceae > Pseudomonas > Pseudomonas sp. N-137. The sequence continues at coordinate 242,249 of NZ_JAXUDQ010000010.1, read as the reverse complement.
TTTGGTGAAAGCGACCTGGCCTTCATCGGGCGGATCTGCGCCGAGGCCGGGATCCATTATCACTTCCGGCACAGCCGCGACGGCCATCTGTTGGTGTTCGGTGACGACCAGACGGTGTTTCCTCGCCTGCCCGAGTCGACGTTGTATCTGCCCGGCAGTGGCATGGCCGCCAGCGAGCCGGCGATCAAGCGCCTGGCTGTGCGTCTACAGACCCGGACCACGGCGGTGACGCTGCGTGACTACGATTTTCAAAAGCCCGGTCTGCTGTTGCAAACCAGTCTGGACAGTCAGCAGCAACCGGCTCTGGAGGCGTATCACTACCCCGGCCGGTTTTCCGATCGCGACCATGGCCGGCACCTTACCCGGCGCGCACTGGAGCGCCATGGCGCCGACCACCGTCTGGCCGAGGGGCGCAGCGACCAATGCGCACTCGTCAGTGGGCACTTCCTCCAAATCAACGGGCATCCCCGAGCGCAATGGAACGATCTCTGGCTGCTCACGCAAGTCACCCACCATGGTCGCCAGCCACAAGTGCTGGAGGAAACGGTCAGTGACAGCCCGGATGAGTTCCAGGGCTACAGCAATACGTTCCTCGCCATCCCGTGGGATGTTTTCTTTCGTCCGCCCCTGTCCCACCAAAAGCCAGCCGCCCACGGTTATCAGTCGGCGGTGGTGACGGGGCCGGTGGACAGCGAGATCCATTGCGACGAATACGGACGGGTCAAGGTGCAACTGATCTGGGATCGCCACGGTCAGCGCGACGAGCACTCCAGTTGCTGGCTACGGGTGGCCACGGGTTGGGCCCATGATCGCTATGGCAGCGTGATGATTCCCCGGGTCGGCATGGAGGTGCTGGTGGGTTTCATCGACGGTGATGTGGACAAGCCATTGGTCGTGGGCTGCCTGCCGAACGGCGCGACCCCGGTGCCCCTGGACCTGCCGGCCGATAAAACCCGCAGCATATTGCGCAGCCAGAGCAGCCCTGGCGGGGGCGGTTATAACGAATTGCGCATCGAGGATCGCCAGGGCGCCGAGGAGATTTACCTGCGGGCTCAACGCAACTGGACCCAGCATGTGCTACATGATCAGCGGGTTCAGGTTGATCACGAACGCAGCATCGTCGTCACCGGCACCGCGCGGCATGAGCTCAAGGCCGATGAGTTGCGCATCACCCATGGTCAGCGCCAGGTTGAGGTCAGGCAGGATGATCATCTGGTGGTGGCCGGCGAGCGGCATATTCGGGTAACCAGTCAGGCCCTCAATGCCACCCAGCAATTTCACGTCAGCGCCGGGCAGCAAGTGGTGCTGGATGGCGGCGTCAGCGCGACCATTCAGGCCGGTGGGCATTGGATCAACATCGGGGCTGGGGGAATCTTCAGCAGCGTGCCGATCCAGGTGGGTGGGGCACCGATGACGGCCAGGAGTGCCGCGCCAGGTTTACCCGGCTGTCCCGAAACACTTGTCGCGGCCGCAGCCGCGCAACTTTCCCTCGCGCAAGTTTTCAGCCTGCAGGGCCAGGCGCCATTCTGTGAGGAGTGTGAGCGTTGCAAAGAAGGCGTCTGCGAACCATTGCCGGTGATGCCCAGGCGGGCTGGTGTCCAGGAGCGTCCATGAGTACCGGTCAATCTCCCCGCGCCTGGCTTGAGCAACACCCCTTGCAGGCATCCGAGCAGCTCTACGCCATTTTCAGCAGCGCCAGCACCGCCGGGCCGCTGATGACCTGGAGGCGTTCGATGACGGTGGCGCCCAGCCCGATCTGGGCCGATACGCCTTACGCCGACTGGGAAACGGTCATGCCCTATGTCGGAGCTGTCGCCCCGGACAGCGAGTTTCTTGACTGGGTCGCGACGACCGACTCGCTTGATTGGGGCTGGCTGGCGGTGACCGCTTGCAGCCAGCAAAGCCTTGCCGAACATCTGTGCGGGCTCACCCAGGTTCTGCTGCCCGGTGGCAAGTCGGTCTTTTTCCGCTTTTGGGATGGGCGTTTTATCCAGCCGATCCTGCGATCGGATGCGGTGGAGGTCGGCCAGCTGTTGCCCGCCATCAGCCGTTGCCTGATCAACGGTCGGTCTTTCGAGATCCCGGGAAATGCCCTGCGCCCGGCCCGGGCGTTCCCCTGGTGGGAAGTGCCTGCGCTGTTGTTGCAGGAACTGGCCGGGGATACGACGGACTGTCTGCTCAATAACCTGCTCAAGTGGTTGAGCGAAGAGCATCCGTATCTGTTCGAACAGGCCGACGAGAGCATCCTGCGCTGCAAGATCAGGCATTTTCTTGGGGAGCCAGGGATGGTTCATGGGCCAAAAGCCCCCCTGCAAGAATACTTGATGCAGGAATTGGGCAGATGACCACCGGGTGTGGTCACGGCCCGTCCGCTCGGCTGCGACCCCCTGACGTTGGGCGCGCTTCAAGGTAAACTCCTCGGCCTTCGCAGGAGCCGCCATGAATTATCGCCACGCCTTCCACGCCGGCAATCACGCCGATGTGTTCAAACACCTGACCTTGACCCGTCTCATCGCTTTGATGTCGCGCAAGGAGCAGCCCTTCGCCTATCTCGATACCCATGCGGGCATCGGGCTGTACGACTTGCAGGGCGACCAGGCCAATCGTACCGGCGAATACCTTGAAGGCATAGCGCGGTTGTGGGGCCAGGAGGATCTGCCCGCGCTGACCGCCGACTACATGAAAGTGCTGCACGAAATGAACCCGGACGGGCAGTTGCGTTACTACCCGGGGTCACCGGAACTGGCGCGGCGCCTGACCCGTCCACAGGATCGGGTACTTCTGAACGAAAAACATCCAGAAGACGGTGTGCTGCTCAAGGACAACATGAAAGGCGATCGTCGCGTGGCGGTGCACCTGGGCGAAGGCTGGCATGTGCCCCGGGCGCTGCTGCCGGTGGCGGAAAAGCGCGGCCTGATGTTGATCGATCCGCCCTTTGAGCAGCTTGATGAGATGCAACGCTGCGCCGCGTCACTCAAGGAGGCCATCGGTCGGATGCGCCAGACAGTGGCAGCAATCTGGTACCCGGTGAAAGACCAGCGGATGTTGCGCCGCTTCTACCAGGACTTGGCCGGCACCGGTGCGCCGAAATTGTTGCGAGTGGAATTGCTGGTGCATCCGCTGGCCACGCCCAATAGCCTGAACGGCTCCGGCTTGGCGATTGCCAATCCGCCATGGGGGCTGGAGGAGGAATTGCGCGAGCTGCTGCCTTGGTTGTCGAAGAAGCTTGGGCAGACCCAGGGCGGCTGGCAGATGGATTGGTTGATCGCTGAAAGCTGATCAGATGCATTGATACCGTCTGATAGGGCGCCTTCGCGAGCAAGCCCGCTCCCACAGGGTTCTGAGCCTGACCAATGTGGGCGCGGGCTTGCTCGCGAAGCTTTTCAGCGGCAAAAAGTCAGATCGGGCAAGTCACGCCCGTACCGCCAATTCCGCAATAACCTTCAGGGTTCTTCGCCAGGTATTGCTGGTGATAAGCCTCGGCGAAGAAGAACGTCGGGGCTTCTTCGATTTCGGTGGTAATGACGCCTTTACCGGCCTTGGTCAATTCAGCCTGAAATACTTGCGCGCTGTGCTTGGCGGCAGCCAGTTGGGTTGGGTTGGTGGCATAGATCACCGAGCGGTACTGGGTGCCGATGTCATTGCCCTGGCGCATGCCCTGGGTCGGATTGTGCAGCTCCCAGAACATCTTCAGAAGCTGCTCGTAGCTGACTTTTTCTGGCTCGTAGACCACCAGGACCACTTCGCTGTGGCCGGTAAGGCCCGAGCAGACTTCTTCGTACGTCGGGTTCGGCGTAAAACCACCGGCGTAACCCACCGCTGTACTGACCACGCCTTCGCGCTGCCAGAACTTGCGTTCCGCGCCCCAGAAACAGCCCAGGCCGAAGATCGCGAAATCCACGTCCATGGCAAACGGACCCAGCAGCGGCGCATCGTGGACGAAGTGTTTTTCCGGCACGGTCATTGGGGTTTCGCGGCCAGGCAGAGCTTGTTCTTGAGTAGGGAGCACGTTTTTGTTCACCAGGATTTCCGAGCGCAAGACCATCATCAGTCCTCTCAGTCAGATTGAGTTGAGCGAATGTAAGCAATGAGACCGTCAGTGTGCCCGAGTGTTACACCGCTTGTCAGGCAATTGGGCCGCGCGGATAACGCTTGAGCTTCTCGATCAGCTCCGCGCCGGGGATCGGTCGGTCGAACAGGTAGCCCTGGCCGACGTCGCAGCGGTGGCGCCGCAGGAACGCCAGTTGCTGTGCGGTTTCGATACCTTCGGCCACCACCTTGAGTTTCAGGTTGTGGGCCATGGCGATCACCGCGGAAGTGATTTCCATGTCGTCCTGGTTGTCCGGGATCTCGTGGATGAAGCTGCGATCGATCTTGATGATGTCGATCGGGAATTTTTTCAGGTAACTCAGGGATGAGTAACCGGTGCCGAAGTCGTCCATGGCCAGGGTCAGGCCCAGGCGCTTGAGTTGGTCGAGCTGCAGGTGGGTGTCTTCGGTGGCCTCCAGCAGCAGACCTTCGGTCAGTTCCAGTTCCAGCAGGCGGGCCGGCAGTTGTTCTTCCTTGAGGATGCTGGCGATCGAGGCGACCAGGTCCGGGTCGGAGAACTGCTTGGGCGAGAGGTTGATCGCCACTTGCAGGTTGCCCAGGCCGGCGGCGGTCAATTGCTTGCTCATGCGGCATGCCTGACGGGCGATCCATTTGCCGATGGGGATGATCAGGCCGGTTTCTTCGGCCACGCTGATGAACTGATCCGGGCGAATCATGCCCTTCTCGGGATGGTTCCAGCGCAGCAGCGCCTCCATGCCCAGCAAGCGACCGCTGCGCAGGCACAGTTTTGGCTGGTAGAACACGTCCAGCTCGTTCTGGGTCAAGGCGCGGCGCAGGTTGTTTTCCACGAACAGCTTGTAGCTGGCCTCGGCGTTCAGCGCCTCGGTGAATACCTGGACCTGATGCTTGCCGTTGGCTTTGGCCTTGTGCAGGGCGAGTCCGGCGTTGCGCATCAGGGTCTGGGGGTCGCGGCCGTGCAGTGGCGCGCAGGCCAGGCCCACGGAGCCGGTCACGCTGATCAGCTGGTTATCGACGAACATCGGCTTGTCGAGCGTCATCAGCAACTGGCTGGCGATCTGCTGCCCGGCCTCCAGGTCGGTGTCGTCCAGCAGTACGGCGAATTCATTACTGGCGAACCGTGCCAGGCTGCCGCTGGGGCTCAGGCTGTTGCGCAGGCGGCGGGCCAGGCTGATCAGCAGCTTGTCGCCGGTCTGATGGCCGAGGCTGTCATTGATGCGCTTGAAGTTGTCGATGTCCACCAGCAACAGGCTGATGGGCGAATCGCTGTCCCGGGCAAAGCGCTCATCGAGGTTGCGGATGAACGCCGGGCGGTTGCCCAGGTTGGTCAGGTTGTCGGTGTAGGCCAGGCGCTCGATGCGCTGCTGGGCCAGTTTGGTCTGGGTGATGTCTTCGTAAATGCCGATGTAGTGGGTCAGTTCACGGTTATCGCCATAGACCTTGGAAATCGACAATTGGCCCCAGTAGGGTTCCAGATTCTTGCGTCGGCTCTTGAATTCACCTTGCCAGCTATTGCTCTGGGCCAGGGCCGACGGTGCATCGAACAGCAGCTCGCTGAGGTTTTCCAGGGCCGGTAGTTCCGACAGGCGCTGGCCGTGGACTTCCTCGGTGGAATATTGGGTGATGGCGGTGAAGCTGGGGTTGACGTATTCCACCACGCCGTCGCAATTGACCAGCAGGAACGCGTTGGCGCTCTGCTCCACGGCGCGCTGGAACAAGTGCAGGGCGTTGGTGGCGGTCCGGCGGTTGTGGTTGTTGATGACCTGGGCGAACTGGTCAGCCAGTTCACCGGCAAAGGCGATCTCGTCGGACTGCCAGGCGCGGGTGACGCCTATCTGCTCCAGGCACAGTACGCCCACCACCTGGCCGTCGATACGAACGCTGGCGTCGAGCATGGCGTTGACTTCACGGGTGCGCAGGCTTGCGGCCATTTCCCGGGTACGCGGGTCGCGCATCGCATTGTGCGCGTCGATGGCGCGGCAGGTCTGCAGCGCCTCCATGTAGTCAGGAAACTCGTTGGCGTTGATCACGTCCGGCAGAAAGTAGTCTTGGGAGGCGCGGTTATAAGCCGAAATCGGCACCAACTGGCCATCTTCCAGGTTCCAGATGCTGGCGCAATCAATCTGGTAGATGTCGCAGGCGCTGCGGGTGATGAGCTCGGCGGCTTCCTGCAGGGAATTGTTGGCGCTGTAGCGCTGGCGGGTCAGCAGCAGGATCAGGTCCTGCTGGGCGCGCACCCGGTCCAGGTGTTGCAGCTGCTCCTGCTGGGCGCGCTGGTTCAGTTCCAGGGCAATTTGCAGGCGCGAGTTTTGAGTTTCCAGGTCCAGGGCCGGCATCGACGGCTCGCTTGCCAGCAAATCGTCCACGGCCAGCAGGTAGCCGCGTAGTAGATGGCGATTGTGCTGTTTATAGGGCTCGCCCATTTCCAGCATATTCATGGCGCCCTTGGCGGTGTGGAGCGTGTAGCGGATCAGGTAATGCGGGGCCTGGGCCAACTGCTGCTGGATCGCATCGTGGAGTTGATAGCGCGCTTCGGGCTCCATCAGGCTGGCGTAGGGCGAACTGACCAGCGAGCAAAGCTCAACGGCCGGCAGACCGAAGTAACGCTCGCAGTTGGGGTCGAGGAACAGCAGCGCCCAGCTTGCTTCATTCAGCCGTTCGAAACGCAGCATGCCGAGCCGCGAGGGCACCGGTAACTGCGTCACTACCTCGGCCGCCATACGGCTGGCGGCATCGGGTTGGCTTTTCATGGGGAAACTCGCTTCGAAAATGCTGATCGCGCCGGGCTGACGCCCTCGTTATTACGGACTGCCGCAAGGTTGCATCATTGCGGCACTGGCTGACAAGAGAGATGAAGGCCAAGTGCTATAAACCTTTTATCGGCCGACGAAGGGATTTCTCCAGTCGCCCGCCGATCAGACGGCATGGGTGGTTATACCACCCGTCAGCGCAGCGGGATATCTACTGTATGTAATGGGCTGCCATCACGGTCGTGAAACGTGACCTGAACGCTCTGCGCCGTGACTTTCAGGTGGGCGAAGTTGTCCTGGCTGATGACCTTGCCGCTCAACCCATAGCGATAGTCCCCGCTGGGCGTCCGAGCCATGGCATCACCAAAAATAAAACTCGCGGCGCTGGCATAAGGAAGCAGTTTGCTGTTGCAAAACGGCGAGGAAACGATGGTATGTACCTCGAAGTCAGGGTCCTGGCTGTGACTCAGGCGACTGGTGAGAGAGCCATGGACGTCGCCGGACACGAAAATAACGTTCTTGATCCGATGGCGGCGAACGGTTTCCAGCAGGCGCAGACGCTGTTCCGGGAAGGCCTGCCAGGCGTCCGAGGTATTGAGCTTGCGGTCCGGGTAGAACATCACGCCGGTCACGATGAACTTGACCCGCGCCGGACTGTTGACCAGCCATTTGATCAGCGATCGTTCCTGCGCTTGATCCAGGATACGTCGATCATCCGCCGACAGATTGCGCTGGGTCCGACTGTCGGTGACGAACCATTCGATATCGCCGTGAGCGAACTGATACCAACATTGTCTCAATGGTTTGCTTAATGTTCCGTCACTTGATAGTTCATGTGCCGGACTATGGCTGGCTTGATAAAGCGCATAGGCGTCCATGGCATTGGCATAAAAGTTTTCGTCGCCTTTTTTCTTGCTAGCAGGCCAATTATCTTTGATTTCATGATCGTCGAGAATCATGTAGCTCGGTGTTCCCGCCATCAACTTTCTAATATGCGGCTGGGAAAAGGCGGTGCGGTATTTGAAAAGAATATCCTTTGGGTTCCGGTCCGGGGCGACAATATTCAAATCGTCTAGATAAACCTGGTCGCCGGTCATCACTACAGCACTGATCGGCGGGTCGGCCTGGGCCACGATGCGGTTGATGCCAGCGAAAGTCCGGTCGCCCAGTTCAGGTCTGGAGGGGACGCCGGCCGTCACCCGCAGGTAGCGGCAGGAACCCACGATATAGCTGCGCGGCGCACTGGTTTTGCTGGACGGCGTGCGCATCTGATAAATATCCCGAGGCCATTGCAGCGGCAGTTCCTGGACGGTTTCGATTGTATGAGTAGGGCTCAGGCGGCTGAACCAGCCGGCTTGGTATTCATAGACGGTATCGGCCTGAAGGTTCTTCAATACGATGACATCGGACATGTCGCGGTAAGCATGCAACTGAACAAAGTGTCCTTTCGACCAGATTGAATCTCCCTGGCGCCGGTAACGGATGGCGGCGAATACCAGGCTGTTCTTATCGTTATCCCCTCGCAGGAATATCCGCGTGTGATGAGGTGTCGTGTGGCCGACAATAGGGCCAACAGTGGGTTTGAACATCATTCGAGTCCATTCGAAGTTAAAGTTTTTTTAGATTTTTTGAGGTAAGTGGTTAATGGCTTCCCTGAACTCATCCTAAAGCGATGCATGGGATAAATATTGATAGGGGAGGGGGCGTGAGTTGTGGGAAACGTCCAATAGATGACGTAGTCATCTAGGTGGAGTGCAGTCGGAAAGTTGGGCCCTGGAACGGGCTGCTCTGCAAGTTCGACTTTATTTCAGGCAAAAAAAAGCCCCGCCAAACGGGCGGGGTTGAGGTACGAGCGTGGCGCTCGGAAAACAGCGGTCCGAAGGGCCCTCCGTGGGGAGGGCCGCCCGGTGTTACAGCAAGATGGTACGGATGTCGCCCAGCAGGTCGCTCAGACGCTTGGTGAAGCGTGCAGCGGCGGCGCCGTTGATCACACGGTGATCGTAGGACAGCGACAGTGGCAGCATCAGCTTCGGCTGGAAGGCTTTACCGTCCCAGACGGGCTGGATGGTGGCTTTGGAGACCCCCAGGATCGCCACTTCCGGCGCGTTGACGATCGGCGTGAAGCCGGTACCGCCAATGTGGCCGAGGCTGGAAATGGTGAAGCAGGCACCCTGCATGTCGTCGGCGGTGAGCTTTTTGCTCCGGGCTTTTTCGGCCAGGGCAGCGGCTTCGCCAGCCAGTTGCAGCAGGCTCTTCTGGTCGACGTTGCGGATGACCGGTACCAGCAGGCCTTCCGGGGTGTCGACGGCAAACCCGATGTGCACGTATTTCTTGCGAATGACAGCCTTGCCGCTTGGGGCCAGCGAGCTGTTGAAGTCCGGCAATTCCTTGAGCAGGTGCGCACAGGCCTTGAGCAGCAGTGGCAGCACGGTCAGCTTGACGCCAGCCTTCTCGGCCACGGCTTTCTGCGCGACGCGGAAAGCTTCCAGTTCGGTGATGTCGGCCTGGTCGAACTGAGTCACGTGCGGAATGTTCAGCCAGCTGCGATGCAGACTCGACGCGCCGATTTGCATCAGGCGAGTCATTGCCACTTCTTCGGTTTCACCGAAGCGGCTGAAATCCACTGCCGGGATCGGCGGGATGCCCGCACCACCGGTAGCACCTTCGGCCGGAGCGTTCTTGGCCTTCTGCATCATGGCCTTGACGTAAGTCTGCACGTCTTCTTTCAGCACGCGACCGTGTGGGCCGCTTGGGCTGACGGCGGACAGCTCGACACCAAATTCACGGGCCAGCTGACGCACCGCAGGGCCGGCATGCACCTTGGCACCGCTGGGTGCAGGTGTGGCGGCAGGAGCAGGAGCAGGAGCTGTCTCGGCCTTGGCGGCAGGCGCGGCAGCCGGAGCCGGAGCTGGAGCGGCTTCGGCCTTGGCGGCAGGCGCAGCAGCCTGGGCTGGGGCAGCAGGTGCCGCAGCACCGGCCACTTTCAGCTTCAGGATCAGGTCGCCGGTGCCCACTTCGTCTTCCAGCTTGATCTCGACGCTTTCCACCACGCCGGCGGCCGGCGACGGGATTTCCATGCTGGCTTTGTCGGATTCCAGGGTGATCAGCGACTGGTCGGCTTCGACGGTGTCGCCGACCTTGACCAGCACTTCGATGATCTTGGCCTTGCCCGAGGAGCCAATGTCCGGAACATGAATGTCCTGGACCGTGGCTGCGGCAGGCGCGGCGGCAGGGGCGGGAGCCGCCTCGGCAACCGGTGCGGCGGCAGGCTTTTCAGCCGCCGCCGGGGCAGCAGGAGCCGCCGCCTCAGGCGCCGCAGCGGCGCCCTCGACTTCCAGCTCCAGCAGTTCGTCGCCTTCTTTCAGGCGATCGCCTAGCTTCACTTTCAGGCTTTTGACGATACCGGCCTTCGGCGCAGGCACTTCCATGCTGGCCTTGTCCGATTCAAGCGTCAGGATGCTCTGCTCGGCTTCGATACGGTCGCCGACCTTCACAAACAGTTCAATTACTTCACCTTCACCGCTGCCGATGTCAGGTACGCGAATGAGTTCGCTCACGGAAATTCTCCTCAGCAGTCCAGTGGGTTGCGTTTTTCCGGATCGATGCCGAACTTGACGATGGCCTCGGCCACCACCTTGGGTTCGATATCGCCACGGTCAGCCAGGGCTTCCAGGGCTGCCAACACAACGAACTTACGGTCGACTTCGAAGAAGTGACGCAGCTTCTTGCGGCTGTCGCTACGGCCGAAACCGTCGGTGCCCAGCACCTTGAATTCCTTGGAAGGAACCCACTGACGGATCTGCTCGGCGAACAGTTTCATGTAGTCGGTAGAAGCGATGACCGGACCTTTGCGGCCGTTCAGGCATTCTTCGACGTAGCTCAGTTTCGGCTTCTGGCCCGGGTGCAGACGGTTGCTGCGCTCCACGGCCAGGCCATCGCGACGCAGTTCGTTGAAGCTGGTAACGCTCCACACGTCAGCGCCGACGTTGAACTCTTCACGCAGGATCTTCGCTGCTTCACGCACTTCGCGCAGGATGGTGCCGGAGCCCATCAGCTGGACGTGGTGCGCCGCTTCGCGGGTGTCTTCTTCGAGCAGGTACATGCCCTTGATGATGCCTTCCTCCACGCCGGCCGGCATGGCTGGCTGCTGGTAGGATTCGTTCATCACGGTGATGTAGTAGAAGACGTCCTGTTGCTCTTCGGTCATCTTCTTCATGCCGTCCTGGATGATCACCGCCAGCTCGTAGCCGTAGGTTGGATCAAAGGTGCGGCAGTTCGGGATGGTGGCAGCCAGGATGTGGCTGTGACCGTCTTCGTGTTGCAGGCCTTCGCCGTTGAGCGTGGTCCGGCCGGCGGTACCGCCGATCAGGAAGCCACGGGTCCGGCTGTCGCCAGCGGCCCAGGCCAGGTCGCCGATACGCTGGAAACCGAACATCGAATAGAAGATGTAGAACGGCAGCATCGGCTGGTTGTGGCTGGAGTACGAAGTACCGGCAGCGATGAAGGAGCTCATGGCGCCTGCTTCGTTGATGCCTTCTTCGAGGATCTGGCCCTTCTTGTCTTCCTTGTAGAACATCACCTGGTCTTTATCGACTGGCTCGTAGAGCTGGCCGACGGAGGAGTAGATGCCCAACTGACGGAACATGCCTTCCATACCGAAGGTACGGGCTTCGTCCGGGATGATTGGAACGATGCGCGGGCCGATTTCCTTGTCCTTGACCAATTGCGCGAGGATCCGCACGAAGGCCATGGTGGTGGAGATTTCACGGTCGCCCGAGCCGTCAAGGATCGCCTTGAGGGTATCGAGCGATGGGGTCGGCACGCTGAAGCTCTGGGCGCGGCGCTGGGGCACGAAACCACCCAGTGCGGTGCGACGCTCGCTCAGGTAGCGGGCTTCGGCGCTGTTGGGCTCCGGCTTGAAGAACGGCAGGTTTTCCAGTTCCTCGTCCTTGACCGGGATGTCGAAGCGGTCGCGGAACAACTTCAGGCTGTCGACGTCGACTTTCTTGGTGTTGTGCGCAGTGTTTTTCGCTTCGCCGGCACCGGTGCCATAACCCTTGATGGTCTTGGCCAGGATGACGGTCGGTTGTTCCTTGTGGTTGACTGCTTCGTGGTACGCCGCGTAGACCTTGTACGGGTCGTGGCCGCCACGGTTGAGCTTCCAGATCTCGTCGTCGGACAGATCGGCAACCATTGCCTTGAGTTCAGGCGTGTTGAAGAAGTGCTCACGGACGAACGCGCCGTCCTTGGCCTTGTAGTTCTGGTATTCGCCGTCGATGACTTCGTCCATGCGGCGCTGCAGGATGCCGTCGACGTCCTTGGCCAGCAGTGGGTCCCAGAAACGGCCCCAGATGACTTTGGTCACATTCCACTGGGCGCCACGGAACACGCCTTCGAGTTCCTGGATGATCTTGCCGTTGCCGCGAACGGGGCCGTCGAGGCGCTGCAGGTTGCAGTTGATGACGAAGATCAGGTTGTCCAGCTTCTCGCGGCCAGCCAGGGAGATCGCGCCCAGGGATTCCGGCTCGTCGCACTCGCCGTCGCCCAGGAAGCACCAGACTTTCTGCTTGCCTTCGGGAATGAAGCCACGGGCTTCCAGGTACTTCATGAAACGCGCCTGGTAGATGGCCTGGATCGGGCCCAGACCCATGGATACCGTCGGGAACTGCCAGAAATCAGGCATCAGCCAAGGGTGCGGGTAGGACGACAGGCCCTGACCATCCACTTCCTGGCGGAAGTTGTTCATCTGCTCTTCGCTGATGCGGCCTTCCATGAATGCACGGGCGTAAACGCCTGGCGAGGTGTGGCCCTGGAAGTAGATCAGGTCGCCGCCGTGTTCGTCGGTCGGGGCCTGGAAGAAATAGTTGAAGCCGATGTCGTACAAGGTTGCGCTGGAGGCGAAGCTGGAGATGTGACCGCCCAGGTCAGAATCTTTCAGGTTCGTACGCATCACCATGGCCATCGCGTTCCAGCGTACCAGCGAGCGAATGCGGCGTTCCATGAACAGGTCGCCGGGCATGCGTGCTTCGTGGGTAACGGGGATTGTGTTGCGGTATGGCGTGGTGATGGCGTAAGGCAATTGCGAACCGCTGCGGGTTGCGAGTTCGCCCATACGGGTCATCAGATAGTGAGCACGGTCTTCGCCTTCTTTGTCGAGAACCGATTCCAGGGCGTCCAGCCATTCCTGGGTTTCGACGGGATCGAGGTCTTGCATGGCTTGCTCCAGGGCGGAAAGGCTACCAGAATCGGTTGCCTGAGTTTGCGACTGGCCTTGTGGGCAGACGGTATAAATTCTTGGATTGCCGAAGGTTGTTTCGGCGGCGTGTAGTTTTACTACAAATCGTCGGCCGTTTCAGCCTTTCGAATGTATAGACGAGTAGTAAAACTACACATGAGCGGCTTATGGCCCCTCGTTTCGTTGTGAGAATAATCGTTACTGTTGGTCGTTAGCCAACTCGTACAGGTAAAAACTTGATGTCGGCTGCCAATAAAATCAGATTTTCAGCTATTTATCATCTTTGTTCGACAGTCGATCAGGTAGTGGCAGTTGAAAAAACACTACATCCAGCCTTTCCCCGCGCCGATCAAGGATAGACCATGAGCCTGCCCCCGCTTACCGAAGTTCCGGCAATTCTCCAGTCATTGGTCAGTCGTGCCGAGCAGTCGTTCCGTGCGGCGGTCGCTTCCCTGGACGACGACCACGGGCTGTCCACCTGGGCGCCCGAACGCTGGAGCGAGTTCAACCGTGTCGCCGCCGCCAGTGATTTTTTTATCGAGCAGAGTGTTCGTGACCCCTCTATGTTGCTGGAACTGGTGCGCAGCGGCGAACTGGACCGCCACCTGGCTCCCGGCGAAATGTGCGCTCAGATTGGCGCAGCCGTCCAGGCCGCCGAGACTGAAGACGAACTGGGTCGCATCCTGCGTCGCCAGCGCAGCCGCCAACAGGTGCGGATCATCTGGCGCGACCTGACCCGCCAGGCCGACCTGGTCCAGACCTGTCGCGATCTCTCCGACATGGCCGATACCTGCATCGACCAGGCCTATCAATGGCTGTACCAGCGCCATAGTCAGCAATTCGGTACGCCTACCGGGCGGCGCAGCGGTGAACCGCAGCACATGGTTATCCTGGGCATGGGCAAGCTTGGTGCGGTGGAGCTGAACCTGTCGTCGGACATCGATCTGATTTTCGCCTACCCCGAGGGCGGCGAGACCGTTGGCGCCAAGCGGGCACTGGATAACCAGGAGTTTTTCATTCGTGTGGGGCAGCGCCTGATCAAGGCCCTGGACCCGATGACCGTCGACGGCTTCGTATTTCGCGTCGACATGCGCCTGCGCCCCTATGGTTCGGCCGGAGCGCTGGTGCTGAGTTTCAACGCGCTGGAGCAGTATTACCAGGACCAGGGTCGTGACTGGGAACGCTACGCGATGATCAAGGCGCGGGTGGTGGCGGGAGACCAGGGGGCCGGCGCGCAACTGCTCGACATGCTGCGTCCGTTCGTTTATCGCCGTTACCTGGATTTTTCCGCCATCGAAGCGCTGCGCACCATGAAGCAGTTGATCCAGCAGGAAGTGCGGCGCAAGGGCATGGCCGACAACATCAAGCTGGGTTCGGGCGGCATCCGCGAGGTGGAGTTCATTGCCCAGGCGTTCCAGTTGATCCATGGCGGTCGTGACTTGAGTTTGCAGCAGCGCCCGCTGTTGAAAGTGCTGGCGACCCTGGAAGGCCAGGGCTATCTGCCGGCCAAGGTGGTCGATGAGCTGCGCCAGGGTTATGAATTCTTGCGTTACACCGAACACGCGATCCAGGCCATCGCCGACCGCCAGACCCAGATGCTGCCGGACACCCCGCAGGATCAGGCGCGCATCGCGTTCATGCTGGGTTTTGCCGACTGGGCGGCCTTCCATGAGCAATTGATGTACTGGCGCGGTCGCGTAGCCTGGCACTTCGGCCAGGTCATCGCCGACCCGGATGAAGAGCAGGACGGCGAAAGCGAAGTGACGGTGGGCGGCGAATGGTTGCCGCTGTGGGAAGACAGCCAGGATGAAGGGGCGGCGTGTCGTCAACTGGAGGAGGGCGGCTTCGCCGACGCACCCAAGGCGCTCAAAGCCCTGGCCGCCCTGCGCGGCAGTGCGCAATTGCGCGCCATGCAGCGTCTGGGGCGCGAGCGTCTGGATGCATTCATTCCGCGCCTGTTGGCCCAGGCGGTGGAGCATGCCAATCCGGACCTGGTGCTTGAGCGCGTATTGCCGCTGGTGGAAGCCGTGGCGCGCCGATCGGCCTATCTGGTGCTGCTGACGGAAAATCCCGGCGCCCTGCGACGCCTGCTGACGCTGTGCGCGGCGAGCCCGTGGATTGCCGAGCAGATCACCCGCTTTCCCCTGTTGCTCGATGAATTGCTCAACGAGGGGCGACTTTTCAAGCCCCCCCTGGCGCCGGAACTGGCGGCGGAGTTGCGTGAACGCCTGACACGCATCCCCGAGGATGATCTCGAGCAGCAGATGGAGGCCCTGCGGCATTTCAAGCTCGCGCACCGTTTGCGGGTGGCCGCCTCGGAAATCGCCGGCAGCCTGCCGTTGATGAAAGTCAGCGATTACCTGACCTGGCTCGCCGAAGCAATTCTTGAACAAGTGCTGGCCCTGGCCTGGCGCCAGACCGTGGCCAAGTATGGCGTGCCGCTGCGCACTGACGGCAGCCTGTGCGATCCGGGGTTCATCATTGTCGGTTATGGGAAAGTCGGCGGTCTGGAATTGGGGCATGGTTCCGACCTGGATCTGGTGTTCATCCACGATGGCGATCCGCAGGCGGAAACCGATGGCCCGAAACCCATCGACGGCGCGCAGTTTTTCACCCGGCTCGGCCAGCGAATCATCCATTTGCTGACGGCCCAGACCAACTCTGGACAGCTCTACGAAGTGGACATGCGCTTGCGGCCGTCCGGGGCGTCGGGGTTGCTGGTCAGCTCCCTCGGGGCTTTTGCACGCTATCAGGAGAACGAGGCCTGGACTTGGGAGCATCAGGCTTTGGTGCGGGCTCGGGTGCTGGTGGGCAGTCAGGACGTGGGTCAGGCGTTCGAGAAGGTTCGTGCCCAGGTGCTGGGGCGCAAGCGTGATTTGTCGACGCTGCGCCAGGAAGTCAGCGAGATGCGCGCCAAGATGCGCGATAACCTCGGCAGCAAGGTCACCGCTGCCGGAACCGCAGCAAATGCCTTTGAAGCCACCGCGCCGTTCGACCTCAAGCAGGATGCCGGAGGTATCGTCGACATTGAATTTATGGTGCAATACGCGGCCCTGGCGTGGTCCGAGGAGCACCCGTCGCTGCTGCGCTACACCGATAACATCCGCATTCTGGAAGGGTTGCAGGACGTCGGGCTGATGCCGGTCGAAGACGCTACCCTGCTGCGCGAGGCCTACAAAGCCTACCGCTCAGCCGCCCACCGCCAGGCTCTACAGAAAGACGCCGGGGTGATTACAGGCGACCAGTTTGTGGATGAGCGCAGGCAGGTGCTGCGAATCTGGCGAGAACTGGGGCTGAGCTGAAGATTTAAATGTGGGAGCGGGCTTGCTCGCGAAGGCGGAGTGTCAGGCGACATTGATGTTGGATGTGCCGGCCCCATCGCGAGCAGGCTCGCTCTCACAATGGATTTGTGGTGCTGCACCATACTTGAAGTAGATGAATTTCCCTGTGGGAGCGAGCCTGCTCGCGATAGCGGAGTGTCAGGCGACATTGATATTGGATGTGAGAGCCTCATCGCGAGCAGGCTCGCTCCCGCAGTTGTAGAGTGACGGCAGCAGGCAACGTCCTAAGCCACAGTGATTGTCGAGGCGGGGAGGCGTAGGCCTCCCCGCATCGTTTTTGGAAGCCACATGAATATTCTGATCGTAGGGCCCAGTTGGGTCGGTGACATGGTGATGGCGCAGACACTGTTCCAGTGCCTCAAGCAGCGCCACCCACAGTGCGAAATCGACGTGTTGGCCCCCGAGTGGAGTCGGCCGATTCTTGAGCGCATGCCCCAGGTGCGCAAGGCCTTGAGCTTCCCGCTCGGCCACGGTGTGCTGGAGCTGGCGACCCGTCGACGCATCGGCAAGTCCCTGGCCGGTCAGTACGACCAGGCGATCCTGTTGCCCAATTCGTTGAAATCGGCACTGGTGCCGTTCTTCGCCAGTATCCCCAAACGCACCGGTTGGCGTGGCGAGTTCCGCTACGGCTTGCTCAATGACGTGCGCACGCTGGACAAAGAACGCTACCCGCTGATGATCGAGCGCTTCATGGCCCTGGCCTACGAGCCAGGTGCCGAGTTGCCCAAGCCGTATCCGCGCCCAAGCCTTGCGATCGACCCGGTGACCCGCGAAGCGGCGCTGGCCAAGTTCGGTCTGAGCCTGGACCGCCCGGTGCTGGCTCTCTGCCCAGGCGCTGAGTTCGGTGAGTCCAAGCGCTGGCCGGCGGAGCATTACGCCCAGGTCGCCGAGACGAAGATTCGCGAAGGCTGGCAGGTCTGGTTGTTCGGTTCGAAAAACGATCATTCGGTGGGCGAGGACATCCGCTCGCGCCTGATCCCGGGCCTGCGGGAGGAGTCGGTGAACCTCAGCGGCGATACCTCCCTGGCCGAAGCCATCGACCTGTTGTCCTGCGCCGATTCGGTGGTGTCCAACGACTCCGGCCTGATGCACGTGGCCGCCGCCCTGAACCGGCCACTGGTGGCCGTGTACGGTTCCACTTCGCCGGGCTTTACGCCGCCGCTGGCCGAAAAAGTCGAAGTCGTACGCCTGGGCATCGAATGCAGTCCGTGCTTCGACCGCACCTGTCGCTTCGGTCATTACAACTGCCTGCGCCAGCTCATGCCGCCGTCGGTGAACGATGCCCTGGGGCGTTTGCAGGGCGCACCGGTGGAGGTTCAGTAACTTGCGGGTATTGCTGATCAAGACCTCTTCGCTGGGGGATGTGGTTCACACCCTGCCAGCGCTGACCGACGCGGCGCGGGCGATTCCCGGCATCAGGTTCGACTGGGTGGTGGAAGAAGGCTTTGCCGAAATTCCTACCTGGCATCCGGCGGTGGATACAGTCATTCCGGTGGCGATTCGTCGCTGGCGCAAGAACCTCTGGCAAACCATCAAAAGCGGCGAGTGGCGACGTTTCAAGCAAAGCGTGCGTGCCAAGAAGTACGATCTGGTGATCGACGCCCAAGGCCTGCTGAAAAGCGCCTGGCTGACCCGCTACGTCAAGGCCCCGGTGGCAGGCCTGGATAAAGAATCGGCCCGCGAACCCCTTGCAGCGCGCTTCTATTCCCGTCGCCTGGGCGTGGCTCGCGGTCAGCATGCGGTAGAGCGCGTGCGCCAGTTGTTTGCTGTGGCACTGGGTTATGACCTGCCCAAAACCATGGGCAGCTACGGCCTGAATGTCGATCGCCTGGTTGAATTGCCGCGCAGTTACCCTTACGTGGTGTTCCTGCACGGCACGACTTGGGAATCCAAGCACTGGCCTGAGCTCTACTGGCGTCAACTTGTTGAGCGCATGGGGCAGTTCGGCGTCGTGGTGAAGCTGCCATGGGGCAGCCCGCTGGAGAAAGCCCGGGCCGAGCGGATTGCCAATGGCCTGCGCAACGCCCTGGTATTGCCAAAGCTGAATCTGGGTGGGATGGGCAAGGTGTTGGCCGGCGCACAGGCCTGTGTGGCCGTGGACACCGGCCTTGGCCATCTGGCCGCGGCCCTGGATGTGCCGACCATTTCATTGCTCGGCCCCACCAACCCGGTGCTGACCGGTGCCTATGGCAAGGGGCAGATTCACCTCGCCAGTGATTTCCCTTGCGCGCCCTGCATGCAGAAACAATGCACTTATCCGCCGACCGCCGAAGATGCCCGTCGGTTTGACCTGAAACGCGAGCAGCCTCTGTGCTTCACGCGTCTGAATCCCGAGCGTGTTGCCAGCCACTTGAGCACGTTATTGGCTGAGGAGCCGCGCTGATGCAATTGGCTTTTGTCCTTTATAAATACTTCCCTTTCGGCGGCCTGCAGCGTGACTTCATGCGCATCGCCCTGGAATGCCAGCGGCGTGGTCACCAGATCCGCGTCTACACGCTGATCTGGGAAGGTGACGTCCCGCCGGGCTTCGAAGTGCTCGTGGCGCCGGTCAAGGCGCTGTTCAACCACCGTCGCAATGAAAAACTCAGTGCGTGGATGGAAAATGACCTGGCCAAGCGTCCGGTCGACCGTTTGATCGGCTTCAACAAAATGCCCGGCCTGGACGTGTATTACGCCGCTGACGGCTGCTTTGAAGACAAGGCGCAGAACCTGCGCAATTCGCTGTACCGGCGTTGGGGGCGTTACCGCCACTTTTCCGAGTACGAGCGAGCGGTATTCGCCAAGGATGCCAAGACCGAAATACTGATGATTTCCGAAGTGCAACAGCCTTTGTTCATCAAGCACTACGACACGCCGCTGGAGCGCTTTCACCTGCTGCCACCGGGCATCGCCCAGGATCGTCGCCGGCCCGCCGACGCCGATGAGGTTCGCGCCGCGTTTCGTGCTGAATTCGATCTGGCCGATGATGACCTGCTGCTGGTGCAGATCGGTTCCGGGTTCAAGACCAAGGGCGTGGATCGCAGCCTCAAGGCCCTGGCCGCGCTACCTTCGCAGCTTAAAAAACGCACCCGCCTGTTTGTAATCGGCCAGGACGACCCCAAAGTATTCCAATTGCAGAGCGCCGCGTTGGGGCTTGGTGACAACGTACGCTTCCTCAAGGGCCGCAGCGACATTCCGCGTTTCCTGCTGGGCGCCGACCTGTTGATCCACCCGGCGTACAACGAGAACACCGGCACCGTACTGCTTGAAGCGCTGGTGGCCGGCTTGCCGGTGCTGGTCAGTGCGGTGTGTGGATACGCCCATTACATCGCCGAGGCCGACAGTGGCCTGGTCTTGGACGAGCCGTTCGAACAGGCGCAGCTCACCGAGTACCTGGGGCGGATGTTGGGTGACGCCGACGCACGCGCGGCCTGGAGCCGCAACGGTCTGGCCTTCGCCGAGACGGCCGACCTCTACAGCATGCCGCAGCACGCGGCCGATGTGATATTGGCGGAGCACGCACAATGAAATTGATGCTGGCCGAACCGTTCAAGAGCCTTTGGGCCGGACGCGATGCGTTCGCCGAAGTCGAGGCGCTCAAGGGCGAGGTCTATCGCGAACTGGAAGCCCGGCGCACCTTGCGCACGGAGGTGGATGGTCGTGGCTTTTTCGTGAAAATCCACCGTGGCATCGGTTGGCGCGAGATCTTCAAGAACCTGCTGACCGCCAAGTTGCCGGTACTGGGTGCGGGACAGGAATGGAAAGCCATCCAGCGCTTGCAGCAGGTCGGTGTGCCGACCATGACCGCCGTCGCCTATGGCGAGAAAGGCAGCAACCCGGCCGACCAGCATTCGTTCATCGTCACCGAAGAACTGGCGCCGACCGTCAGTCTCGAAGATATCAGCATGGACTGGGTCAAGCAGCCGCCACAGCCGAAGCTCAAGCGAGCCCTGATCGCCGAAGTGGCGCGCATGACCGGCATGATGCATCGGGCCGGGGTCAACCATCGCGACTGCTACATCTGCCACTTTCTGCTGCACACCGATAAGCCCGTGACCGCCACGGATTTCAAACTTTCTGTGATTGACCTGCACCGTGCGCAGATCCGCCCGGCCATCCCCCTTCGTTGGCGCAACAAGGACCTGGCGGCGCTGTATTTCTCTGCACTGGACATCGGTCTGACCCGGCGTGACAAGTTGCGCTTCCTCAAGGGCTATTTCCAGCAGCCGCTACGGCGGATCCTGGCCGAAGAAGCTTCGCTGCTGACCTGGCTCGAAGGCAAAGCCAACCGGCTTTATGCGCGCAAGCTGCGGTACGGGGGCGCGCTCTGATGTCGGGTTGGGTACTGGAGCCTTCCTACGCTGAGCTGGCAGAGGATTTCGGCAGTCTTGATGCAGTGTTCGCCCTCGAGGGCGAGCGTCTGACGCGGGACCCGCTGTCCGAGGTGATTCGGGTACAGCGCAGCGGCGTGAATTACTATGTCAAACGCTACACCGGGGCCGGCAAGGGGCTGCGGCGATACTTGGGTAAGCCGCGGGTCAAGTCCGAATGGCAGAACCTCAAGCGCTTCGCCAAGTGGGGCATCCCCACTGCCGAAGTCGTGGCCTGGGGGCTGGAGCGACGTGGCGCAGCCTATGACCGTGGCGCGATGATCACGCGCGAGCTGCCGGGCACCGAAGACCTCTCGGCATTGGCAAGGCGTCACGATCCAAGGCTGGCCAATCGTGCCTGGGTCGACGGGGTGAGTCGGCAACTGGCCGGCTATACCCGGACCATGCACGAAAATCGCTTCACCCATAACGACCTGAAATGGCGCAACTTGCTGGTCGACGAGCAGTCACGGCTGTTTTTTATCGATTGCCCCAACGGCGATTTCTGGCGCGGCTTCTGGCTCAACTATCGCATCACCAAGGACCTGGCGTGCCTGGACAAGGTGGCCAAGTATCATTTGTCGGCCACTCAGCGCCTGCGTTTTTACCTGCAGTATCGCCAGCGTAACCGGCTCGATGCGTGTGACAAGAAGCGCATCCGTCACGTAGTGAGATTTTTCGAGGGGCGTGAATGACTGATTTTCTGGCGACTGAAGACCAGTCATTGTTGCAACGCCACGGCCTGGATAGCTTCGAAGCCCTTTGGGACCTGCAATTGGATGCGGTGGATGAACCCAACACCGCGGGCGGCGGTTGGAGCAGTGTCTTCCGGCTGGAACTGGAAGGGCGGGGTTATTACCTCAAGCGCCAGAGTAATTACCTCACCAGGACGTGGTCCCACCCCTTCGGCGAGCCCAGCTTTTCCCGGGAGTTTCGCAACATCAGCCGTTACCGCCAACTGGGGATTCCGGCCCTGCAAGCGGTGTTCTATGGTCAGCGCAACGTGGGCGGGGAGGTGCGGGCGATTCTGCTGACGCGTGCCCTGGACGGTTGGGATGACCTGGATTCATTGCTGCAACGCTGGTCCAGCCTGGCGGCGACGCAACGCGCCACCGTCCTGCAGGCTTGCGGGCAGTTGGCGCGACGCCTGCACGGCATGCGCCAGGTCCATGGTTGCTTCTACCCCAAGCACATTTTTCTGCAAGCCACCGCCAGTGGTTATCAGGCGCAGTTGATCGACCTCGAAAAGACCCGGCCGCTATTGTTCGGTCAGCGGGATCGAATCAAGGACCTGGAGCCCTTGCTGCGTCGCGCGCGAGCCTGGAGTGACGACGATGTGCGCCAGATGCTCTGCACCTACCTGGAGCAACCGCTCAAGAGTGCACTGGTTGACCGCTGGATGACCCGTCTGACCGCCCGGCGCAGCCATAAGGAGGCTCGTTGATGCATTTATCCGAATTGAAGAACGCCGGCCGCAGCCCCGGCCTGCCTTTGAGCCTGGAGCTGGCGGACGCCGCCGGCCCGGCGCAATTGCAGCTGCTTTCCCTGTTGCGTGTGTTGCCGGGACAGCGCTACGTCGGTGCTGGCGTCTGGCGCGGTCGTCCGGTGTTGGCCAAGTTGCTGGTCGGCAGTAAAGCGGGCAGGCACTTTCACCGCGAACTGCAAGGCGTGCGGCTGCTGGCCGAGCAGGGGCTGACTACGCCGCTGTTGCTGGCCGATGGCCTGAAAGAAGGCGAGGGTGGCTGGCTGCTGTTCGAATTGCTCGAGGGGGCCGAAAGCCTCGGGGACGCCTGGAAACAGGTCGAGGGCCTGCCATTGCTCGCCGACGAACAAACGGCGGTACTGGCCGAGGCGTTGGGAGCGATTGCACAACTGCACAGTAAAGGCCTGTGGCAGGAAGATCTGCACCTGGACAATCTGTTGCGTCACGGCGGCAAACTCTATTTGATCGACGGCGGCGGCATCCGCGCCGAAACCCCGGGCCAGCCATTGTCGCGCAACAAAGTGCTCGAAAACCTGGGGGTATTTTTCGCCCAGTTGCCCAAATCCCTCGAGCCTTTCAACGAAGAGTTGTTGGTGCATTACCTGCTGGGCAACGCCGAGCACGCATTGCCCATGGAGGCGTTGCAAAAACAGATCGACAAGGTATACGCCTGGCGCCTGAATGACTTTCTGGAAAAAGTCGGGCGTGAGTGCAGTCTGTTCAGCGTGCAGCGTGGTCCGTTCGGTTTGCGGGCGATTCGTCGTGATGAAGAGGCGGTCATGGCGCCGGTACTGGAGCAGGCTGATGCCTTGCTTGACCAAGGCCACTTATACAAGACCGGTGGGTCGGCGAGCGTTGGTAAAGTCGATGTGAACGGGCGCTCCGTGTTGATCAAGCGCTACAACATCAAAAACTTCGCCCACTGGCTCAAGCGTTTCTGGCGTCCGAGCCGCGCCTGGCATGCCTGGCGCGAAGGTCATCGCCTGACGTTCCTCGGTATCGCCACGCCCAAGCCGCTGGCGCTGCTGGAAAAGCGTTTTCTGTGGCTGCGCCGCGGCGCCTACTTGGTGACCGAGCACCTGCCTGGGCCTGACATCATCAAGCGCCTGGCCCCTTATGTCGAAAGCGGCGCCGCTCCCGAGCCTGAGTTGCTGGCGCTGGACCGGTTGTTCGCCGGCCTGATCCGCGAGCGTATCAGTCACGGCGACTTCAAGGGCCACAACCTGCTCTGGCAGGACGATCGCTGGGCGCTGATCGACCTGGACTCCATGTGCCAGCACCGCAGTCTCTCCAGCTTCACCCCAGCCTATGCCAGGGATCGTGCGCGGTTCATGCGCAACTGGCCGCAAGACAGTGCGTTGTATCAAGTGATTGATCAGCGGTTGCCCAAAAGTTTTTGAAGGGTGCCCCGATAGCTGCTTCGGCACGTCCCCTGTGTAGGAACTGCCGAAGGCTGCGATCTTTGTTTTATTCTTTGAGGTTCAAGGGAAAGATCAAAATCAAAAGATCGCAGCCTTTGGCAGCTCCTACGAGGCTTGCCAACGCTTTTAAGCTATAATCGCGCCCTTTAGCTGCCCCGCGCCCCGGCGTGTGGCACATCTTTTTTCGAGGCGCTTGTCGCCCGCATACAGACATTAAGAGGCTAGACCCCTGTGGCATTGACGATTCTTGGCCTGTCCGGCGCCCTTAGCCATGATCCCTCCGCAGCGCTGTACATCGACGGCAAGCTGATCGCGGCGGCGGAGGAAGAGCGCTTCGTACGCGATAAACATGCAAAGAACCGCATGCCCTACGAGTCGGCGAAGTTCTGTCTGGAACAGGCTGGCATCAAGCCGTCCGACGTCGACGTGGTGGCAATCCCGTTCGCTCCGATCAGCCTGTTCGGCGAAGCGCGCTGGCATTACGCCAAGCGTTACTGGTACGCCCCGGATCGCGCCCTCGATGCGATCCTGATGGGCAACCGTCGCTACAAGCGCTATCGCCGCAAGATTGTCTGGTGCCTGGAGCAGCTGGGTTTTGATCCGAAAAAGATCAAGATCGAGCCGGTCGAGCACCATCTGGCCCACGCCTCCAGTGCCTACCATTGCTCGGGCTTCCAGGAGAAAACCGCGATCCTGGGCATCGACGGCAAGGGCGAATACGCCACGACCTTCTTCGGCTACGGCGAAAACGGCAAGATCCACAAAATCAAGGAATTCTTCGACCCGGACTCCCTCGGCGGCCTGTATGGCGCGATCACCGAGTTCCTGGGGTTCGAGATGCTTGACGGTGAATTCAAGGTCATGGGCATGGCGCCTTACGGCGATGCCAGCAAGTACGACTTCTCGCGCCTGGCCTCGTTTGAAAACGGCGAACTGGTGATCAATACCGACTACGCCAACGTGATCGGCCTGCGTCGCTATAAAGAGAAGGGCAAGGGCTTCTACTTCTCGCCGAAGCTGATCGAATGGCTCGGCCCGAAACGTGAAGGCGACATCGCCGACGAGCCGTACATCCACTACGCGGCCAGCATGCAGGCGCTGTTCGAAAAGCTCGCGCTGCAGATGATTGACCACTATCTGGGCGACGTGCTCAAGGAAACCGGCAAGCTGGCGTTCGCCGGTGGCTGTGCGTTGAACGTCAAGCTGAACCAGAAAATCATCGCCCGTGACGACGTCAAGGAACTGTTCGTGCAACCGGCTTCCGGCGACGCCGGCACCGCCGTGGGGGCGGCAGCTTATGTGTCCCACGCCCGTGGCGTGCCGGTGGAGAAGATGGAACACGTCTACCTCGGCCCGGCCTACAGCAACGAAGACGTCATCGCCGCCTGCGCCCGCCATCCGAGCAAGCCTGCGTGGCGCAAGATCGACAACACCCCTGAGCGCATCGCCAAGATCATGGTCGACGGCAACCCGGTGGCCTGGTTCCAGGGGCGCATGGAGTTTGGCCCGCGTGCCTTGGGCGGTCGCTCGATCATCGGTTGCCCGAGCGCCAGCGGCGTGGCCGATCGCATCAACGAACAGATCAAGTTCCGCGAGCGCTGGAGGCCTTTCTGCCCGTCGATGCTCGACACGGTCGCACCGCAGATGATCAAGGTCGATCACCCCGCGCCGTTCATGACGTTCACCTTCGAAGTGGCTGAAGAGTGGAAAACCCGCGTGCCGGAAGTCGTCCATGAGGACGGCACATCCCGGGCCCAGGTACTCAAGCGTGAATACAACCCACGCTATTACGACATGATGAAGGCCCTGGAAGTACTGACCGGCAACGGCGTGTCCCTGAACACCTCACTCAACCGCCGTGGCGAACCGATGATCTGCTCGCCTACGGACGCTCTGAACATGTTCTTTGGCTCTGACCTGCAATACCTGATCATGGAGGATATTCTGGTGGTCAAAGACGGCGTGGATGCATATGACTGAAGTGCTGATCAGCGTCGTCATTCCTGCCTACAACTATGCCAAAACCTTGCCTAGGGCGCTGGATTCGATTTTGGTTCAGTGGGCCGATGATATTGAGCTGATTGTCATCAATGATGGATCGCGGGATAACACTCGTGAGGTGCTGGACGACTACCAGGTTCGGTATGCAGATTGTCTGCAAGTCGTGCACCAAGACAATGCTGGGGTCGCGGCTGCACGCAACCGGGGCATTGGGATGGCGCGCGGTGTATATGTCTTGTTGCTCGATGCGGATGATGAGTTGACTGTCGACGCGTTGAGCATTTTGCGTAATGTAATTGTGCGGTCGCCGCATGTTGGCATGATCCTCGGGGCCTACTTTTCCGTTTACCCAAATGGCAAGGAGCGGCTGCGCTTTCCGACACCCGTTTCAGGCAGTGTGCGCAAGCGCGCTGAGGACTATCTGCTACGCAAGAAAATATCGGTTTCTCATTGTTGTTCGTTGTTTCGAAGGGATCTGTTGTTAGAGCGTCCATATCCTGAAGAGCTTCGCTCGGGGGAAGATATACCTGTGTTTCTGCACCTATTGCTGCGAGCCGAGGTGGTATGTGTTGACGAGCCCCTCGCTCGTATCCACAAACACGCGACAAGCTTGCGCCACAGTAGGACAGATGACTCTGTGACGCAGATTGTCACGCGAGAAGTCGCCAGCGTTCTGCCTGCTGAGTGTCAATCGATGTTGGCCGATTATGAGTCTCAACGCTATTTATCAAGATTTCGAACGGCTTTGCGGCAAGGCGATCGAGTAAATGCACGGCACCTGTATTGGCGAGCAGTAAAATTGAGCAGGCGACAGGCGTTGCAATGGCGATACCTACGTAAGGTATTAAAGCTTGGCTTTTGGGTCGGTTGAATGAAAATTCTGGTACTTTCCAGCTGGCCCCGTGAACCAGACAATCGCTTGTTGTGGGAGGGGCTGGCCCAGCATGCCGATGTCGAGGTTCGATATGTCGACAAGGCGCAACAGAGGAAGCTGGGAGCGCTATTGGACTCCCTGGACTTCGCGTTGTACGACCGGGTCGTGCTGGATCTGCTGTTTCGTTACGTGCATCGGCATGTCAGGCGCCTAAGTCGTATTCCGGGTCTGACATTCTATGAAGAGGATGCTTGTCAGGAATTCATGCCGACGTCGCGCTGGCGTGGCAAATTTTCTGCGTTTTATCGTAGGTTGCCTCACGCCAGGATGATTTTTACGGGCTACCAAGTCTCCCGGCAGTTCCACGAAATGGGTGTAGATGCAAAATTCCTTGTTAAAGGTTATGACCGTTCGCACTTGTATGTAATGGATGAACCACGCGATATCGAGCTAGGGTTCATTGGGCGTCTCGGCAGTAATGCCTATAAACAACGTCGTGAATTTCTGACAAGTATCGAGTCGACCTGTGGCTTGCGGCTCATGCGGACGGAACCGGGGGCTGCTTATTGCGAGGCGCTTAACCGGATTCGTTTTTTTGTGAGCGCCGATATTGGATTTGGCGAATACATGGCCAAAAACTTTGAAGCGATGGCATGTGGTTGCTTGCTATTTGCTTATCGTCAGGGAGGAGGAGAGGAAGAGGCAATCGGTCTTGAGGATGGCGTAAATGTGTTGTTATTTGATGATCAGCAGACTTTTCTAAAACGCTTGGAGCAAGCGCGTAACGATGTTCAGTGGGCTGCGGATATAGCTGCCCGAGGGACAAAGTTTGCTCGCGAATATCTGAGCTACTACAATCAGTCTGACAAACTCTATCAAATACTCTCCGATCCCATGACGCGATCGCTCAAACAAAATTATTTTAAGAGGGTGATACGTGCCATCATCGGTCAGCACTAAAAGGTTGTCTATCTGGTTGTTGTGTTTGCTTTTTGTCTTTGTGGGCTCGTTTTTCTTTATTGATGTTGCAAAGACGCGAAACAATATATTTTATGCCGGTTTTGCGCTTCCTGTATTGATCTGGACGCTGGCGTCCTGGCGTTCAGCCCTGCAGATGCGCAGCCAGTCTCTCTTGTTGCTGTTGGTTTTTTTTGCGGCTATGGCGACGGTCGATATCATATTCCTGCGCGAGAATATGTATTCTGAACTGAAACATAGTATCTATTTGTTGATGTTTTTTATTGGTTTGCAATTGATCGTTGATCAGCCTCGTTACGAGGGCTATTGGATCAAGGCGTGGGGTTGTTTCGCGCTCTTATGTCTGCTTTACGCGACAGGGAAGTGGCTCTGGGTCTATCAGCAAACAGGGCAGTTGGTGCGGCTGCAGATGGCGGCAGCTGCCAGTAATCCTGTGCATGCAGCGCTTATGATCAGTTCGGGGATCTCGGCTTTCTGGCTTTTCGTGATAGAGCCTCGGCTGCAGCGATTCACGCATTTGGTGCTGGGCGGTTTGCTCATCGCAGGGTTGCAAGTTTGGGTGGCGCTAATCTTTGATGCGCGCTCCGCCTTGAGTGGTACGATTCTGTTTTTGACGGGGTGGGCGTTGTTCCGTGAACGCGGGGCCAGGCTATTGCTTGGCTTGGCTGTCGTGGTGGGACTTACACTTTATTTGACGGGACTGCTGGATCTGTTCATGTCCCGTGGCGCGAGTTATCGCCTGGTCATTTGGCAAGATGTGTTGCAAAGATTGGTCCACCATTGCGGTGTGGCGTTCGGCTGCGGCAAGGACGATTATCGGTTCCTTGGTGAGTTCTTCCACCCTCATAGTGGCTATCTTTCAGTACTTTATCGTTATGGTGCGTTCGTCGCTGTGATCGGTGCTCTGTGGATTGCCAGCTATTGGTATTGGGGTGTCCGGATGAAGAGTCGCTGGTTCTTGGTTTCGTTGATTGGTTGGGGCGGGTTGGTTACCACTGGGGCGGGCCTGTTGAGTTCACCTCAACCTTTCTGGCTATATTTTTGGATGCCTACGATGCTTTCGATGATTGAGGTCCGGCGTTTGCACCGGATAAACACCAATCCAGCATTGAAGGAACCCACGTATGGTAATTAAATTATATTGGCATCGGGGAGCAGGTCGTTCAGATCCTCGCCGTCAGAATTTCGGAGACTATCTTTCGCCTCTCATAGTGGAGGCTATCTCAAAAAAACGGGTTGAGTATGCGCCGCTTTCTCATGCCGACATGATGTCAATCGGAACAATTCTGGCTAATGAACCCAAGGCGAAACGCTTTGGGTTCAAGCGCCGCTTGCATATATGGGGATCAGGCTGCGGGAGGGAGCATGAGTCATTTTCTTCTCGCCATTATTATCATGCAGTACGAGGCCAGGAAACCCGAGCCAGAGTCGAAGATGGCAGGGCGTTCGACGCTGCGCTGGGAGATCCCGGTTTATTGTCCCCTTGGCTGATCGATCGCCCGGAGAAAAAGTGGCGTGTGGGTTTCGTCCCCCACTATGTTGACCAGCAATTGCCTGAGGCGCAGATGTTTATACAGGCCAACCCGGATGTGAAATTCATCAACGTTTTTGAGCATCCTCTTGATGTGCTCCGGGAAATAGCAAGTTGTGAATTTATCGTTTCCTCAAGCCTTCATGGCTTGATAGTCGCTGATGCCTTTGGTGTCCCTAATATCAGGGCTAGGCTATCGCATGGTTTGATCGATGAGTTGAAGTTTACCGATTATTATTCGGCGTTCGGGATTTTGCCGCCCGAGTTGCTAGAGGAAGGCCAGCTTTCCTCTGTATGGGGGAAGTTAGAAGCATTGCATCAGGCTCATAGCAGGCCTGGGCTTGAGGCGCTTCAGCTTGAGCTGGAGCAGAGTTTTCCGGCTGTTATTTGACCGTTGGAAGATAAAGAAAGGAAATCATTAACCATTGAGTACTCAGGTGCGTCGTTTAAGTGCTGGGCAAACTTGGGCGCCGACATACAATCGTTGGCGGCTAGAAAGTTATTGCTTTACGTTAACGGCGGCGTATTGAGGTTTTGGCTCGAACGGACAATACCGGCGTCTTGCCCATGAATGGTTATTTCATGGGGGCGTGTGAGATGCCCCGCCTCCAGCGGCTGAGCCAAGTGTATGACGTTGACACTACCACGCAATGGGAAAGTACTTATGGTTGGCCTGAGCAAAGGAGGCGAGAGCGCTGTCCCATGTGCCACAAAAATTCACAGCGCAATGCCGTGTACTGCCATGGGATTCCGATCGTATTCGGCAATCGCCTGCGCAGCAAACAAAATGACTGGGCACCAATATCCAAGGATGTCGAGGCCGAGAAACTAGTAATCAAGGCCTGATGCCGTGAGGCTTTCGGGGCGGGCTGCTCAGCGTTATAAGGCGAGAAACCGGGTGGCTGCCTGATACTTTTCAAGAGGACTGTGCGGCGATTCGGTAATACCGTATCAGCTCCTCCCATGGGAAGTCGCTGATTTTGCTGCGAGCCAAATAACGGCGAAGATGATGAAAGTTACGCTGTACCAAGCGAGCGCCCAGTGGGGGGCGCTTGAAGCGAGTATCAAGAAAGTCTATCAGGCCGAAGCAATGCTCTCGGACCAGCAATATGTTGCCCAGGTGCAGCGAGCGAAAATAGATCCCTTGTTGATGCAATGTGAAAATATAAGCGGCCAGTTGGGGCAGTAGCTCGTCGAATCGTCTGCGCTCATGCAAAAAAATCTTGTCCAGAGCACTTCCTTCCAGGGGGCTGTAAAGACAGCCGCTGACGCCTGCGGAGCGGTCTATCCAGAAATAATCCTTAACACATGGAGTACTGACTCCTCGTTCGCGCAGGCGCTCCTCGCATCGTGCAAAACGTCGCGCATCCGGCGTCAGGCGTACCAGCAGCGGGTGGCGGCGACTGCGAAATATCTTGAGAATGTCTCCGTTATCGAGTTTCAGTACCTTGGCGCCGCGGCTGTCTTTTTCTAAAACCTCGCCACCGCTTAGCCAATCTTGTAATTGGTTCGCTGTTACAATCCGCATCTTGTCTCTCTTTTCAAACATACGAGGCGCGTCGAATGGCCAGTTCCGACCAGCAATCGAGCATGAAGATTTACCTGCGGTTGCTGAAATACGTGCTCCCTTATTGGGGAGCTTTTGCCATCAGTATCATCGGCTTTGTGCTGTTCGCATCCAGTCAACCGATGCTGGCGGACATGCTCAAGCACTTCCTCGACGCTTTGCAAAAACCCAGCGACACCCAGTTTATGGGGATTTCACTGGTGCTCGGCGTGCCATTGTTGATTGTACTCATTGCGATCTACCAAGGCATAGGCTCATTTCTAGGTAACTACTACTTGGCCAAGGTCGCCCGTGGCGTTGTTCATGACCTGCGTTGTGCTCTGTTCGACAACCTGCTGACCCTGCCTAACCGCTATTTTGACAACCATAACTCGGGTCACCTGATTTCTCGTATTACCTACAACGTGACCATGGTCACCGGTGCCGCCACCGATGCGATCAAAGTGGTGATCCGCGAAGGACTGACCGTCGTATTCCTCTTCGGATACCTGCTTTATAGCAACTGGAAAATGACCCTCGTCTTGCTGGCGATCCTCCCCTTCATCGCGTTGATGGTCAGTAGCGCAAGCAAGAAATTTCGCAAGCAGAGCAAGAAAATCCAGGTGGCGATGGGCGATGTGACCCATGTGGCTTCGGAGACGATCCAGGGCTACCGTGTCGTTCGCAGTTTTGGCGGTGAAACCTACGAAATCGAACGGTTCCACAGAGCCAGTGCTGACAATATGAACCGAAGCCTGGGCATGACCCGCACTCAGTCGATCTATACGCCGATGCTACAACTGGTGATTTATATTGGTATGGCCATACTGATGTACTTGGTGCTTTATCTTCGCGGCGATGCTTCAGCCGGTGAACTGGTCGCCTACATCACTGCTGCGGGTTTGCTGCCCAAGCCGATTCGTCAACTGTCGGAAGTCAGCGCCACGATCCAGAAAGGATTGGCTGCAGCGGACAGTATTTTCGAGCAACTCGACGAAGAGCCGGAAGTGGATACGGGGACTCAGGAAATCGCTCGCGTAAACGGTCGCCTGGAGGTGCGCAACCTGAGCTTCCAGTACCCAGGCACCGAAAAACTCGTGCTTGACGACATTTCCTTTACCGCCGAAGAAGGGCAAATGATCGCTCTGGTAGGGCGTTCAGGCAGTGGCAAGTCGACCTTGGCCAACCTGATTCCGCGCTTTTATCATCATGACAAGGGTCAGATCCTGCTCGACGGTTTGGACGTAGAGCAATACAAGTTGACTAACCTGCGTCGTCACATCGCCCTGGTGACTCAACAGGTCACCCTGTTCAACGATAGCGTTTCCAACAACATCGCCTACGGTGACCTGGCAGGCGCCCCGTTCGAGGACGTGCGCAAGGCTGCCGAAGACGCCTACGCGGCCGAATTCATTGAGCAAATGCCTCAGGGTTACGACACCTTGGTGGGCGAAAACGGTGTTCTGCTTTCCGGCGGTCAGCGCCAGCGCCTGGCGATCGCTCGGGCCCTGCTCAAGAACGCTCCCCTGTTGATTTTGGATGAGGCCACTTCGGCCCTCGACACCGAGTCTGAGCGCCACATCCAGGGAGCTCTGGACCAAGTGATGAAGGGACGCACCACCCTAGTGATCGCCCATCGCTTGTCTACCATCGAGAAGGCTGACTTGATCCTGCTGATGGACAAGGGGCGTATTGTCGAGCGAGGTACTCATTCAGAGTTGTTGGCACTGAACGGTTTATACGCCCGCTTGCATGAGAAGGATTTCATCGATGGCACCGACGACGTGACGAAAGGTACCTTCGCCTGATTTCGGTTTTGCGCGATTCCAATATTCGCGAGAGGCTCGGCTATGGATGGAACGGTAAAGGTCTCGCTACAACAGCCGCATGGGCTCTCGATTTCTCCCGAGGCCCGGGCGGCGATCAAATGCCAGCAACCGCGATGCATATGGTTGACCGGACTTTCCGGGGCGGGAAAGTCGACACTGGCCAATGCGCTGGAAGTACGGCTTCACGGCAGTGGTCTTCATACCTGTCTGCTTGATGGCGACAACTTGCGCCGAGGTTTGTGCAGCGACCTGGGCATGACGTCTGAAGCCCGCAAGGAAAACGTCCGGCGTATCGCCGAAGTGGCACGGTTGATGGTCGACGCCGGACTGATTGTCATCGTTGCGGCCATTTCGCCATTTCGCGCCGACCGCGAAGCGGCACGCAAGTTGTTTCCCGAGGGTGCTTTCCTTGAAGTCTATGTCAGCACGTCTTTCGAGGTTTGTGCCCTGCGTGACCCCAAGGGGCTTTATCGGGAAGCGCGGGCCGGACGGTTGAAAAATTTCACCGGTCTCGACAGCCCGTACGAAGCCCCCCTGGAGCCCGATTGCGATATCGACACGGGCGAGCTAGCGCTGAGCGAGGCCTGCGAGCGGTTGTGGGCATTGCTGCAGCGCTGACTCCAGAACTGCTGTCGCATCCGCTTACAGCCATGCAAGAGCCTTCCTCAACCCTGTGCTAATATCGCGGCCCTGTTCATTTTGTATGTGGGATGCTCCATGAAGTTGTCCATGCCGCGATTCGATCAAGCCCCTGTATTGGTGGTCGGCGATGTCATGCTCGACCGCTATTGGCATGGCGGTACCTCACGGATTTCCCCTGAGGCGCCGGTTCCGGTGGTCAAGGTCGAACACATCGAGGACCGTCCCGGTGGTGCCGCCAACGTTGCCTTGAACATCGCCGCCCTTGGTGCGCCGGCCTCTCTGGTGGGGGTGACCGGTGACGACGAAGCCGCCGACAGCCTGACCAATAGCCTCAATGGCGCCGGCGTGCGGGCGATTTTCCAGCGCGTTGCGCACCAGCCGACCATCGTCAAGCTGCGGGTCATGAGCCGTCACCAGCAACTGTTGCGGATCGATTTCGAAGAACCGTTCGCCACCGATCCCCTGGCCCTCGGGGCGGAGGTCGATAACCTGCTCGAAGGCGTCAAGGTGCTGGTGTTGTCGGACTACGGCAAAGGTGCGTTGAAAAACCATCAGGCGCTGATCCAGGCTGCTCGTGCCCGTGGCATTCCGGTACTGGCTGACCCCAAGGGCAAGGATTTCTCGATCTACCGCGGCGCGAGCGTGATCACGCCGAATCTCAGCGAATTCGAAACCATCGTCGGCGGTTGCGCCGATGAGCACGAACTGGTGAGCAAAGGCGCACAGCTGATGCAAGACCTCGACCTCGGCGCTTTGCTGGTGACCCGTGGCGAACATGGCATGACCCTGTTGCGTCCCGATCATCCGGCGTTGCACCTGCCGGCTCGTGCCCGTGAAGTGTTCGACGTGACCGGTGCCGGCGATACCGTGATTTCCACCCTGGCCGCAGCCATCGCCGCCGGCGAGGAACTGCCCCATGCGGTGGCCCTGGCGAACCTGGCGGCGGGCATTGTCGTCGGCAAGCTCGGTACTGCCGCCATCAGCGCCCCGGAGCTACGCCGCGCGATCCAGCGCGAAGAAGGCTCCGAGCGGGGTGTGCTGGGCCTGGAGCAATTGCTGCTGGCCGTCGACGACGCCCGTGCCCACAACGAGACAATCGTTTTCACCAACGGCTGCTTCGACATCCTGCATGCTGGCCACGTGACCTATCTCGAGCAAGCTAGGGCCCAGGGCGATCGCCTGATCGTCGCGGTCAACGACGATGCATCCGTGAGTCGTCTCAAAGGGCCGGGGCGGCCGATCAACAGCGTCGACCGGCGCATGGCGGTCCTGGCTGGTCTTGGCGCGGTGGATTGGGTGATCAGCTTCAGCGAAGGCACGCCGGAAAACCTGCTGCGCGAGGTCAAGCCGGATGTGCTGGTCAAGGGCGGTGACTACGGGATCGATCAGGTCGTGGGAGCGGACATTGTCGCGGCCTACGGCGGCACTGTGAAGGTGTTGGGGCTGGTGGAAAACAGCTCGACGACGGCGATTGTGGAAAAGATCCGCAATCACTGAGCCTTTGCTGATGACAATGTGTCAGGCAAGGCGCCAACCTGTGGGAGCGAGCCTGCTCGCGATAGCGATGTGTCAGCCAAATCGAGGCTGACGGGTCCAACGCCATCGCGAGCAGGCTCGCTCCCGCAGGGCCCATCACCAACTCGATGACGTTAACGAGCCACCTTGCGCGGCACGATCTTCTTGAGCAATTGCCGGGCCTTGCCCCTCAGCCGGGTCAGCCCCGACTCCTTGCCCGGTGGCGTCAGCCCTTGCTGGTGCAGCCAATCCTTCCAGCGAATCCGCTCGTCTCGTACCAGCCAGCCGTCCTGCCTGGCAAAACTCTCCGCCAGGTACAGCCCGCGGGTGCTGGCCGGGTACAGTTGATCCTTCTTCAAGGTGTACAGCTCGGGCAAGGGTTGGCCGTCCTGTAGCGGCATCAGGTAAAGATCAGGTCGCTTGCGGTCCAGGCGCGCCACCAGTTGGTCTCCCTCCAGGCGCTCATCCACATGAAACAGGCTCAGGGACTTGGCTTCCTTGGGCACATCCAGGCGCAAATCGTAAATCAGTTGCAGCGAGGCCGTCGGCAGGTGCACGTAGGCGCGTGGTCGCTCGATCAGTTGCAGGTTGGCGCTGCGCACTGGGCGGGCCGAACCGGACAGCGGCGTCAGGCGAAACGGCAAGGCTTCACGATAATGCAGGGCGGTGGCGTAGGGTGCGGGCAACCAGGTGTCATTGAAGCGTCCGCCAAGCCAGCCCTCGGGGGTTTCCAGAAGGCATTCTTCGGCAATTTCACTGATGGCGGTGAGCAGCGGCAGGTTCAGTTCATGGGCCGGGACATAACCGGAAATCAACTTGAGCACCACGTCGCCGCGGTCCTGTCGACGCTGGCGCACCAGCACCCAATAGTCGCGGTTCTGCCAGTGCAGGGTCAGGCGCACCGAGACACCGAGGTTTGCCAGTTCCAGGGAAAAACGCTCGGGGTCGTCCACCGTCACCGGACGGCGCCGCTGCAGGGTTTGGGAAAAATTCAATGGCATCCCGACGCTCTGGTAAGTCAGGCCTTCGGGTGTCGCTTCGACGAACAGGGGCAGGGTCTTGAAGTTGCTGGGGTTTTTTCTGATGAGCGTGCGCGGCATGTCGGCTCCTTCCTTAAGGCCGCGCAGGGCGGCGTCAGTTTTTACGTAGGACCTTGGCTACGGTCGCGACGTTATGGGCGAGGTGCAGCGGATTGATGGTGCCGACAATAGCACTGGCGACACCGGGATGTTCAAACAACAGTTCGAAGCTGGCCCGGACCGGGTCCTCACCCGGGTTCAGGCAGACGTGACCGCTGGCCAAGGCTTTCTTCACCAGAATGGCCTTGCCATGCAAGGCTGCGTAGTCAATGACAGTCTTCTCGTTTCGTTCGTTCAGATTGTAGGTCACCATAGCGCAATCGCCTTGCTCCAGGGCTTTCAAACCGCCCTCGACGGTTTTGCCGGAAAAACCGTAGCCACCGATCTTGCCCTCGCGCTTGAGCGCCGCCAGGGTCGGGTAGACCTCGCTGTCGTTGAGGATCGCCAGGTCGTTGCCGTCGGAGTGCACCAGCACCATGTCGATGTAGTCCGTTTCCAGGCGCTTTAGGCTGCGTTCCACCGAGAGTCGGGTGTGGGCGGCACTGAAATCGTGGTGCGACTGGCCGTCACTGAACTCTTCACCGACCTTGCTGACAATCACCCAATCCTGACGCTGGCCGCGCAACAACGGGCCCAGGCGTTCTTCGCTGCGGCCATAGGCCGGCGCGGTGTCGATCAGGTTGATGCCCAGGTCACGCGCCAGTTTGAGCAGCATGCGCGCTTCGTCGTCATCGGGAATCTGGAAACCGTTGGGGTATTTGACCCCCTGGTCGCGGCCGAGCTTGACGGTCCCCAGGCCCAGGGGTGAAACCCGCGGGCCGTTATTGCCCAGCGGGCGATGCAAGTCGTGCAGGGTCGGTTGGCTCATGGCAGCAGTTGCTCCCAGGCCGGGATGCCCATGGGCGGTTTCGGCAGGTCCGGCAATGGCGCCGGATGGCTGGGGGCGATGCCATCGCGTTGCAGTGTGGCGATCACTCGATCGGCAAAGTCCGGGGCCAGGGCCAGTTTGGTCGGCCAGCCCACCAGCAGGCGATCCTGTTCGGCGAGAAAGGCGTTGTCCGGGCGGGTCAGGCCCGATTGCAGCGGTTCGGCGCGGTCGACCCGCAGCGTGGCCCATTGTGCGGCGCTGAGGTCGACCCAGGGCAGCAGTTGGCCAAGTTCTTTCTGGGCGGTAGCAATCTGCGCGGCGGGCTCGCGGGCCACGCCGTCGGCTTCGGCAATGTCGCCGCCCAGGTACCAGACCCATTGGCCATCGGCGGCCGGGTGGGTGGTCACGGTGATGCGCGGCTTCGGCCCGCCCCCCAGGCAGTGGGCGTACAGCGGCTTGAGGCTCGGTCCCTTGACCAGCACCATGTGCAACGGCCGACGCTGCATGGCCGGTTGCTCCAGGCCCAGGGCACTGAGCAGATCGGCGGTGCCGGCCCCGGCGCTGAGGACGATACGCTGGGCGCGGATCTCGCGGCCATCAACCTTGAGGCCGATCAGTTCGTCGCCGTCGCGCAACGGCTCGATATCTTTGCCGGCCAGCAAACCATCGCCGGCCAGATCTGCCAGCCGTGCAAGCAGGCTGGGGACGTCCACCACCAACTCGGCCAGGCGATAGACCTTGCCCTTGAAGCGCTTGTCTTGCAGGGCCGGCGGCAGTTGCTCGCCCTTGACCTGATCGACCCGCCCACGCACGGCCTTGCTGGCGAAGAAGCTGGTGAGGTTGCCGGCCAGGGTGCCGGGAGACCAGAGGTAGTGAGCTTCGGACAGCAGGCGCACGCCGGACAGATCCAGTTCGCCCTCGCCAGCCAGGGCTTCGCGCCAGCGGCGTGGCATGTCGGCGATGGCTTCCGAGGCGCCGGTGAGGGCACCGTGCAACGCGTACTTGGCGCCACCATGGATGATGCCCTGGGATTTGATGCTCTGCCCGCCGCCGAGGCTGGCGCTTTCCACCAACACAGTCGAAAAGCCCTGGCGGCGCAGGCGCGCATTCAGCCAGAGGCCGGCGACTCCGGCGCCGACAATCAGAACGTCGGTGGAAATAACGGATGGCATGCAGCGACCTCAGTGTTCAAGACGAGGGCGCAGTATACAGACTCGATGGATGGAGTTTTCGCCGCTCAACCTGTAGGAGCAACGCTTGCTCGCGATACCGGCGCCTCGGTTCCAGAGAGACCGCGTCATTTTATCGCGGGCAAGCCTTGCTCCCACAGATTTCTCCTTTCCACACATGTGCTATTAGCCCCATTAATCCATGTTTTCAGTGCCCGGCAGTCTTGGAAAACAGCTGGATCACCACCACCCCCAGTACAATCAACGCCATCCCCAGCATCGCCGGCACGTCCAGCTTCTGCCCGTAGATGAACAGCGCCGCCACGCTGACCATGACGATCCCCATCCCGGCCCAGACCGCATACGCCACGCCCACCGGAACGGTGCGCACCACCAGGGTCAGCATCCAGAATGCGATGCCGTAGCCGGCGATCACCAGCAGCAGAGGCAGGGGGGTGCTCAAGCCTTTGATCGCTTTCATCGACACGGTGGCGATCACTTCGGCGCAGATGGCGATGGCCAGGTAGTAGTAAGCGTTCATAGGCGAAAATCCTCTTGAAGGGTGCGTCTTTCTGTGTGGACATTTTAGGGCGCTGTTAGATGGGGTAAAGTCATTACCTATCTGTATACGAGATAGGTCGGGTCATGAGTGTTCTGTGGAATCTGGAGCAACTGCGGCTGTTTGTCGGTGTCGCCGAGAAACGTTCGTTTTCCGCCGTGGCGCGGGACCAGCGCAAGGCTCAATCGGCCATTAGCAGCGCGATTGCGTTGTTGGAAACCGATCTGGGCGTGACGCTGTTCGAGCGCAGCAGTGGCCGCCAGCCGAAGCTCACCGAAGCCGGCGAGGCCTTGTTGGAAGAGGCGCGGGAAGTGCTGCGCCAGTGTGAGCGTCTCAATGGCCGAGCCCTGGCCCTGATGCGCGGTCAGGAGGCGATGTTGCGTCTGGCTCAGGATGAGGCGATGCCCTATCAGCCGGTCATCGACAGCCTGGCGGCCCTGGCCGAGCGGTTCCCGACCCTCGAGGTACAACTGGCCAGCGCCGCGCAGGGCGATGTGGCGCGCAAACTGGTGGAGCGCCGCGCTGATCTGGGGCTGCTGTTTTATCACGACCAGATCCCCGAAGCGCTGGAGCGCCGGGTGCTGGGCAGCGTCGAGATGGTCACGGTCTGTGGCAGGGGGCATCCACTGGCGAGCCATGATTACGTGACCTGCCTGGAAATGGCCCGGCATCGGCAATTGCTCATGGCGACCCAGTCCAGTGTCTACCCTGGGAGTGAACAGGCCAGCCCGCAGGTCTGGCGCGCCGACAGTTTCTACGTCTTGGCCGAATGGCTGAGAAGCGGCCTGGGCTGGGCGTGGCTGCCACGGCATGTGGTGCAGTACCCGGCGTACCTGGGGGATATGGTCGAGCTCAACAGTGAGTGGACCCCGCCGGCCCTGGTGGTGGAACTGGTCTGGCGCCGCGACGAGCCTTTGGGCCCGGCCGCGCGCTGGCTGGCGGAACGTTTTGCCGTGCAGTTGCAGGCGATCGGCTGAAAACCCGATAAACTCCGCCGCCATGAACAGAACTCTCTATAGCGCATTGTTTTATCTGGGGCTGCCACTGGTAGCGATTCGGCTCTGGTTGCGGGCACGCAAGGCGCCGGCCTACGCCCGGCGCATCGGCGAGCGTTTTTCCTGGGGGTTGCCGGTGATGGTGCCGGGAGGCATCTGGGTCCACGCCGTGTCGGTGGGCGAGAGCATTGCCGCCGCGCCGATGATCCGCGCCTTGCTGCAACGTTATCCACAGTTGCCGATCACGGTCACCTGCATGACGCCCACCGGTTCCGAGCGCATCCAGGCGTTGTTCGCCAACGAGCCGCGCATCCAGCATTGCTATTTGCCCTACGACTTGCCCTGCGCGGCCAACCGTTTCCTCGATCGGGTTCGGCCGGTGCTCGCGGTGATCATGGAAACCGAATTGTGGCCCAACCACATTCATCAATGTGCCAGGCGCGGCATTCCTGTTGCCTTGGCCAACGCACGACTGTCGGAGCGTTCTGCGCGCGGTTATGCACGTTTGCCCAAACTCACCCGGCCAATGCTCGCCGAGATGAGCCTGTTCGCTGTCCAGACCGAAGCCGAGGCCGAGCGCTTGCGCCAGTTGGGTGCCCGGGCGCAAACCGTCGAGGTCACCGGTTCGATCAAGTTCGACCTGACCATCGATCCGCAACTGCTGGAAAGCGCCAGCGCCTTGCGCCACGAGTGGCAAGCGACAGAGCGCCCGGTGTGGATCGCCGCCAGTACCCATGAAGGCGAAGATGAGGTGGTGCTGGCCGCCCACCGTCGGTTGCTCGCCAGTTATCCCGATGCGCTGCTGATCCTGGTGCCGCGCCATCCCGAGCGTTTCGATTCAGTGCATCAATTGTGTGAGAACGAAGGTTTCGCCACGGTGCGGCGTTCCAGCGCACAGCCTGTCACTGCCCAGACCACGGTGCTGTTGGGCGATACCATGGGCGAGCTGTTGTTTCTCTACGCGCTGGCCGACAGCGCGTTTGTCGGCGGCAGCCTGGTACCCAACGGCGGGCATAACCTGCTGGAACCGGCGGCACTGGCCAAGCCGGTGCTCAGCGGGCCGCACCTGTTCAACTTCCTCGAAATCGCCGCGCAACTGCGGGCTGCCGGGGCGCTGGCGGAAGTCGAAGATGCCGAGAGTCTGGCCCTGGCGATACAACGCCTGTTCGAACTGCCCCGCGATGCCCAGCGCATGGCCGAGGCGGGGCTTGCGGTGATGCGCACCAATCAGGGCGCGTTGCAGCGGTTACTGGAGGGGTTGGGGCGGTTGATCGACTGAGTATCTGTGGGAGCAACGCTTGCTCGCGATGCAAGCGCCCCAGTTCCAGGGCGATCGAGTTGTATTCATCGCGGGCAAGCCTTGCTCCCACAGGAGGTCGCTGGCAGGGCTTCCCTCCGAGGGGTTACTGCGCCGGCCGCGAGCGCAGTTGCTCCGCCGCAGCCTGTGCCAGATCCGGCGGTAGAAAGTCCTTGTCCGGGTTGTAGTCGGGTTTGAGATAGCGCGATAGGTCCTGTAGATCCGACGGGCTCAACGTACCCGCTGCCTGCTTGAGCCGCAGATTGTCGAGGATGTAGTCGTAGCGGGCGTTGTTGTAGTTGCGCACCGAGGTGTACAGCTGACGCTGGGCATCGAGTACATCGACGATGTTGCGCGTGCCCACCTGGTAACCGATCTCCGTGGCTTCCACTGCGCTCTGGTTGGAGATGATGGACTGGCGGCGGGCCTGGACCTGTTCCACATCGGTATTCACCGCCCGGTGCAGGTTGCGGGTGTTCTCCACCACCTGCCGGCGCAGGGACTCGCGCTGCTGTTCGGTCTGAGTCAGTTGCGAATAGGATTCGCGCACCTGAGAGCTGGTCAGCCCGCCGCTGTAGATCGGGATGCTCAATTGCAGGCCGATGGTGCGTTGCTCGGCATCGCCACCATAACGCTGGCCGGTAGGGCTGGGGTTGGTAAAACCGAGGCCATCGTTGTCGCCTTTTTTGTATTGGGCAATCGCATCGAGGGTCGGGGCATGCCCGGACTTGCGCTGACGCAGGGTGTCCTCGGCGGCCGTGACGGCGTAGTTGCTGGCCATCAGATTGAGGTTCTGCTTGGCGGCCGTATCGACCCAGGCCTTGGCGTCGTTCGGTGCCGGCGGCAGGATCGGCAGCGTGTGGACGATGCCCTGGAGCGAGTTGTACTGACGGTTGGTCAGGGTGATCAAGGCTTCGAAGGCGTCGTCGACCTGCCGCTGGGCCAGGATCCGGTTGGCTCGCGCGGTGTCGTAGCTGGCCTGGGATTGCAGAACGTCGGTCTTGTCCGACAGGCCTACGTCGAAGCGCTCGTTGGACTGGTCGAGCTGACGCTTGAACGCCGCTTCCTCGGCCTTGGTCGAGGCCAGGTTGTCCTGGCTGCGCAGCACGTTGAAATAGCTCTCGGCGCTTTGCAGGATCATGTTCTGTTCAGTGGCCGAGAGTTGCAGCGACGCTTGTTCGTTGACCGACTTCGCCGCCTGGAACTGAAACCAGCGATCGGCACGGAAAATCGGCTGGGACAGCGTGGCCTGGTAGACCGTACCGCTACGGGAGGCGGTCATGGCGGGCTCGTCGAGCTCGGTACGGGTGTTGTTCAGGTCGGCACCGGCCGACAGGTTGGGTAACAACCCGGCGCGCGCCTGGGGCACCACTTCTTTCTGGGCGCCATACTGGGCGCGGGCGGCGGCCAGGTCGGCGTTGTTGTCCACCGCTTCCTGATACACGCTCACCAGATCGGTTTTGGTGGTCAAGGGCGCTTCGGCAGCCCAGGCCATTCCATTGGACGCACAAGACACGGCAAGGGCCAGTGAGAGTTTGCGCAGCATGAGGCGTTCCCTACTTCTCAAATGATTGCGCACAAGAGGCGCGGCGTAGCGAGTGTAGTTGCGCGCACGCACGGCAACAATCCTGTATATGCGCCATTCATCACGCCTTTTGCCGTCGCGATGGCGTTCTGCGGTGGTTATGTCTAGACTGGCCGGGTTCTTGTCGGGGTGCCTTGCTATGAGGCTGAGATCGAATAATTTCGGATCCCGTTGAACCTGATCAGGTTAGCGCCTGCGTAGGGAACAAGATTTCTCGTCACCCGGCGAGTCCTCTTGTGCTTCGTCCGGGATGTTGTTCGACAATCGACTTTCGATCTTCGAGCATCCTCGAGCAGCAAGCACAGCGTCCGCACTCTCGTGCAGGGACGCGTCCATTCGTTACAGGTTCGCTCCGACAAAAATCCACTGCCTGGATGTGTGTCTGGAGAGCCCGTGATGACGACAAAATCAAAAAACGCGACCAACCTCAGTGATTCGGCCAAGGTCGATGAGCAATCGGTTCAGCCCTTTACCCGCTCGCAAAAAATCTATGTCCAGGGCAGCCGCCCGGATATTCGCGTGCCCATGCGCGAAATCAGCCTCGACGTGACCCCCACCGACTTTGGCGGCGAAATCAATGCGCCCGTGGTGGTGTACGACACTTCGGGTCCCTACACCGACCCGAATGTGATCATCGACGTACGCAAAGGCCTGGCCGATGTGCGCTCACCGTGGATCGAAGCCCGTGGCGACACCGAGCGCCTGGCGGGACTGAGCTCCAACTTCGGCCAGGAACGCCTGGCCGATCCCGAGCTGACCAAACTGCGCTTCGCCCATGTGAACAACCCGCGTCGCGCCAAACCCGGCGCCAACGTCAGCCAGATGCACTACGCGCGCAAAGGCATCATCACCGCTGAGATGGAATACGTCGCCATCCGCGAAAACATGAAGCTGGAAGTGGCCCGCGCCGCCGGCCTGCTGGACCAGCAACACGCCGGCCACAGCTTCGGTGCCAGTGTGCCGAAAGTCATCACCCCGGAATTCGTGCGTGACGAAATCGCCCGGGGGCGCGCGATCATCCCGGCCAACATCAACCACACCGAACTGGAACCGATGATCATCGGCCGTAACTTCCTGGTGAAGATCAACGGCAACATCGGCAACAGCGCACTGGGCTCGTCCATCGAAGAAGAAGTGGCGAAGCTGACCTGGGGCATTCGCTGGGGTTCGGACACGGTCATGGACCTGTCCACCGGCAAGCACATCCACGAAACCCGCGAGTGGATCATCCGTAACTCGCCAGTTCCGATCGGCACCGTGCCGATCTATCAGGCCCTGGAAAAAGTCGGCGGCGTGGCCGAAGACCTGACCTGGGAGCTGTTCCGCGACACGTTGATCGAACAGGCCGAGCAGGGCGTCGACTACTTCACCATCCACGCCGGCGTGCTGTTGCGTTATGTGCCGATGACCGCCAAGCGCGTCACCGGCATCGTCAGCCGTGGCGGCTCGATCATGGCCAAGTGGTGCCTGGCGCACCACAAAGAGAACTTTCTCTACACCCACTTCGAAGACATCTGCGAAATCATGAAGGCCTACGACGTCAGCTTCTCGCTGGGCGATGGCCTGCGTCCGGGTTCGATTGCCGACGCCAACGACGAAGCGCAGTTTGGTGAGCTGGAAACCCTCGGCGAGCTGACCAAGATCGCCTGGAAGCATGACGTGCAGTGCATGATCGAAGGCCCGGGCCACGTGCCGATGCAACTGATCAAAGAGAACATGGACAAGCAGTTGGAGTGCTGCGACGAGGCGCCGTTCTACACCCTCGGCCCGCTGACCACCGACATTGCACCGGGCTATGACCACATCACCTCCGGTATCGGTGCGGCGATGATCGGCTGG
Source organism: Pseudomonas sp. N-137 (assembly GCF_034555295.1). Classification (NCBI taxonomy): domain Bacteria; kingdom Pseudomonadati; phylum Pseudomonadota; class Gammaproteobacteria; order Pseudomonadales; family Pseudomonadaceae; genus Pseudomonas; species Pseudomonas sp. N-137. The sequence goes on along the minus strand of NZ_JAXUDQ010000010.1, from coordinate 198,295 downwards.
TTCGGTTGCGCCATGCTCTGCTACGTCACCCCGAAAGAACACTTGGGACTGCCGAACAAGGATGACGTGAAGACCGGGATCATCACCTACAAGATCGCCGCGCATGCTGCCGATCTGGCCAAAGGGCACCCGGGCGCGCAAATCCGCGACAACGCCTTGAGCAAGGCGCGTTTCGAGTTCCGCTGGGAAGACCAGTTCAACCTCGGCCTGGATCCGGACACCGCCCGCTCGTACCACGATGAAACCCTGCCGAAGGATTCGGCCAAGGTCGCGCATTTCTGCTCGATGTGCGGGCCGAAGTTCTGCTCGATGAAAATCACCCAGGAAGTGCGCGAATACGCGGCCAACCAGCGCATTGAAGCGGTGGATGTCGATGTCGCCCAGGGCTTGGCGGAACAGGCTGAGCGGTTCAAGAAGGAAGGTAGTCAGCTGTACAAGAAAGTGTGATTTGAGCTGTGGGGGGCGGTGTTTTCACTGCCCTCATCGCGAGCAAGCTCGCTCCCACAGGGGATCTGCTGTGGACGCAAAGTCTGTGTGCGCCGTTGATCCTCTGTGGGAGCGAGCTTGCTCGCGATAGCGGCCAAAAAAACAACAAATATCCCTCTGAGATAACAACCCTTGAACATCCAACCCAGCACCTACTCCCCCGACGCCGCCGTCCCCTTGGACAGGCGCGTCTTCGGCGCCCGCGATCTGTTCTCCCTGTGGTTTTCCCTCGGCATCGGCCTGATGGTCTTGCAGGTCGGCGCCTTGCTCGCGCCTGGCCTGGGCCTGAGCGGTTCGTTGCTGGCGATTTTCCTCGGCACATTGGTGGGCGTCTTGCTGCTGGCGGCCGTCGGGGTGATCGGCAGTGACACCGGCCTGTCGGCCATGGCTGCCCTCAAGCTCAGCCTCGGCGGCAAGGGCGCGAGCGTGCCGGCGGTGTTGAACCTGCTGCAGTTGATCGGTTGGGGCTCATTCGAAATCATCGTCATGCGTGACGCCGCCAGCCTGCTCGGCGCCCGGGCCTTCAGCGAAGGCAGTCTGGGGTCGAACCCACTGCTGTGGACATTGTTTTTCGGCGCACTGGCGACCCTGCTGGCAGTGAGCGGGCCGCTGACGTTCGTGCGTAAGGTCCTGCGCAAGTGGGGCATCTGGCTGCTGCTGGCGGCGTGCATCTGGCTGACCTGGAACCTGTTTGCCAAGGCTGATCTGGCGGCGTTGTGGGCGCGGGCGGGAGATGGTTCGATGCCGTTTGCCGTCGGTTTCGACATTGCGATAGCCATGCCGCTGTCCTGGTTGCCGCTGATTGCCGACTACTCACGCTTCGGCAAACGCGCAAAAAACGTCTTCGGCGGCACCGCGCTGGGGTTCTTCATCGGTAATTTCTGGCTGATGAGCCTGGGCGTGGCCTACACCCTGGCGTTCGCGCCGAGCGGTGAAGTCAACGCGCTGTTGCTGGCCCTGTCGGGCGCCGGGTTGGGTATCCCGCTGCTGCTGATTTTGCTGGATGAATCGGAAAATGCCTTCGCTGATATCCACTCGGCGGCGGTGTCCAGCGGCATGCTGACGGGGTTGAAAGTCGAGCACCTGGCCTTGGCGATTGGCGTGGTCTGCACCTTGATCGCCTGCTTCGCGCCGTTGGCGCAGTATCAGAATTTCCTGTTGCTGATCGGCTCGGTGTTCGCACCGCTGTTCGGGGTGGTGCTGGTGGACCACTTCATCCTGCGCAAGCGCGCCAGCCGGGTCGTGTCAGCGGCGTTGTGCTGGCCGGCACTGTTGGCCTGGCTGGGCGGGGTGAGCACCTATCACCTGCTGGCCAACTTCTACCCGGACATCGGCGCCACCCTGCCGTCGCTGGTCCTGGCAGGGTTGCTGCAACTGATACTGGGCCGGGCTTTCAACTACGGCCGGGAAACAGCTCGGGCTTGAGGATGCCATTGAGGCGCGGGTAAGCGATCTTCAGTTCGATGTGGCCCAGGGCGTATGGCGCGATGGTGCTCACTTGGTACTTGAGGATCACCCCGCCGTAGGTCAGCGCCACGTTCGGGGTTTTCTGGAACGGCCACTGCTTCACGAACTCCGGTTCCTGATCCAGTTTGGTGCTGATCAGCCAGCTGTTGTGGGCGACCTGCACGGCTTTCCAGAACGCCTCTTCCTGGCCCGGCAGCAGCATGTCCGACAGCGTCAATACCTTGTGCTGTTGGCGTGAATAGTTGATGAAACCACGACCCGGTGTACCGTGCGCACCGCCAGTGTCCAGGTAACTGGACAATTCGATGATCACCAAGCCGTCATGCTGCTCCCGTACCTTGGCTTGCAAGTAACTGCTGTTGCGCGGCGCGGCGCTGCGCAAAAACTGCTCGCGGTAGGCGGCCAGCGTCGGCGCCACCGGAGCGTCCGGTGTGGTGCGGGTCATTTGCAGCAGGCGTTTCTCGATAATGCCGTCCAAGGCCGGCTCGGCGGGAAAGCGCAGGGTGTCAATGTTGACCAAGGGGCAGTCGGCGCTGGCGCATCCTGGTTGCAGTTGTTCCGAGGCATCGCGGGTGGTTTCCAGCGGAGCGCGGTAGTTGGGTTGGAACAGGCTTTGGCAAGCGCCCAGGGTCAGGGCAATAGTGGCCACGCAAAGGGTTTTGAAAAGCGACATGGGCGTCCTTCATGAAACAGGGAAAGGCGAAAAGTTACCCGCTTCGACTGTCGGCAGGGCAATCAGTTCGCCACTAAGCTCATTAGAGTGGCTTTGAGGGCAGCCGTCTATCCCGATGACTGGAAAGGGGCTGCATCAAACGGTACGGGCGCGTTAGGATGGCGCGAAGCCGAGGCTGGAACCTCGCATCGATCCGCTGCAAACGAGGACTGTCATGACCGATTTCGCCAACGCCACACCGAGCGCCGTGGACATCGTCAAGCGTGAAAACTGCTTTCAGGGTTTCTACAAACTCGATCGCGTCCACCTGCGCCACGAATTGTTTGCCGGTGGCATGAGCCGTGAAATCAGCCGTGAACTGTTCGTGCGTCATGACGCGGTGTGCGTGCTGCCCTACGATCCGCAACGCGATGAGGTGGTACTGATCGAGCAGTTTCGCGTCGGGGCCATTGGCAAGACCACCAACCCCTGGCTGGTGGAACTGGTGGCCGGCCTGATCGACAAGGATGAGCAACCGGAAGAAGTTGCTCATCGCGAAGCGCAGGAGGAAGCTGGGCTTGTCTTCGCTGCGCTCTGGCCGATGACCAAGTATTTTCCATCGCCGGGCGGCAGCAATGAATTCGTGCATCTTTATTTGGGGCGTTGCGACAGTGTGGGGGCCGGTGGCCTGCATGGGCTTGTGGAAGAAGCCGAAGACATTCGTGTGAAGGTCTGGGCTTTTGAAGATGCCTTGCAAGCAGTGCGCGACGGGCAGATTTGCAACGCGGCCAGCATCATTGCCTTGCAATGGCTGGCCTTGAATCGCGATGAAGTGAGGGGGCTATGGTCTTAAGCAAGCTGCGCGACCGTTATCGCGTCGATCTGGTCGGGTTGCAGGCCGCCTGCGAGGCCAACTACGCCCGCCTGATGCGCTTGTTGCCGGACATGCGCAACGACCCCGCGCCCCGGCGCATCGCCGTGACCCATGGCGACCAGATGCTCGGCGTGCTGGCCATTGAAGTGCTGCAAACCTGCCCATACACCACCACCTTGCAAGTGCGCCAGGAACACAGCCTGCCCTGGTTGCCGGTGCCGCAACTGGAAGTGCAGGTCTATCACGATGCGCGCATGGCCGAAGTCGTGAGCGCCGAACATGCGCGACGTTTTCGCGGCATCTATCCTTATCCCAATGCGTCGATGCACCAACCGGATGAAAAGGCCCAGTTGAACCTGTTTCTGGGGGAATGGCTGAGTCATTGCCTGGCGCTGGGCCACGAATTCGAGGTTGTTCGGTAGCTGCCGGTCAAAAACTGGACACTGGTTGTGAACCGGTTCCGGTTCGCGGGTTTCCCCTTTCGATCTTCCCCAGCATAATTGTCGCTTCATCCAATGGCGTAGTCGCGCCTGGGAGAGAGCGATTTGCCGAGCGTATCCACCTTGACCACCGCCGATACGGCGCTGCTGGTCCAACTGTCTGACAGTCACCTGTTTGCCGAGGCCGACGCTTCGTTGCTGGGCATGAACACCCGCGACAGCCTGCGGGCGGTCATTGACTTGGTGCTCAAGCAGCAGCCGAACATTGACCTGATGCTTGCCACTGGGGATTTGTCCCAGGACGGAACGCTGCAGTCCTATGAGGCGTTTCGGCAACTGAGTGCGCGTATCGACGCGCCGGCGCGTTGGATTCCCGGTAACCATGATGAGCCGCAGGTGATGCTTGAGGCGGCGGTCAAGAGTACGTTGCTCGATCCGGTGGTGGACATTGGCAATTGGCGGGTGACGATGCTCGATTCTGCCGTGCCAGGTTCTGTGCCGGGGTTTTTGGCCGAGGAGCAATTGATTCTGTTGGCCAATGCCTTGAGCGAGGCGCCGGAGCGACATCACTTGGTGTGCCTGCATCATCATCCTGTTTCGATTGGGTGTGCGTGGATGGAGCCGATTGGGTTGCGTAATCCTGAGGCGCTGTTTGCGGTGTTGGATCGGTTTCCTCAGGTGCGTGCTGTTCTGTGGGGGCATGTGCATCAGGAGGTTGATCAGGTGCGTGAGGGGGTTCGTTTGTTGGCTTCGCCTTCGACCTGTATTCAGTTTGAGCCGGGGAGTGAGGATTTTGCGGTGGGGGGGCAGGCGCCGGGGTATCGGTGGTTGCGGCTTTTGCCGGATGGGCGGTTGGAGACGGGGGTTGAGCGGGTGGTTGGGTTTGCGTTTACCCCGGACTATGGCTCCAACGGGTATTAAGTTCGGCCCAACTGTGGGAGCGAGCTTGCTCGCGAAGGCGGCGGTACATTCAGCATCGATGCAAGCAGATTCACCGCTATCGGGGCGGTGGACACTGATCGTATAAACGACCAAAAAACTGTGTGGGAGCGAGCTTGCTCGCGATGGCGGCCTTACAGCCGGCCAGGATGTTGTTGACCGGGTACATATCCATTGCTGCGGTAACGGCCACTTATGGTTCCGCCCTTACGGCGGGTCACTTTCGAAAAGCGCGAAAGTAACCAAAGCGCTTCTGCCCCACCACTCGGCACCTCGCCTAGGCTCGGTGTGCCCGAACGTAGGCATTGCTCCGTGGGCCCGCCGCGAAGGGCCATCCATGGCCCAGCGCGGCTACCTCGGCATCCATGCCGAGGTGCCCACTACGCAATACCTACGTTCGGCCAGCGTGGTTAACGGGGCGCCCAAGATCAACCTCCACCGCGAGGCGGCCTGATAGCCGGCCTGGCTCTTGCGGGGGGTGTACACCCATCAGACTTGTTTGAGCTGGACCTGTGGGAGTAAAGCTTGCTCGCGAGGCGGCCTTATAGCCGACCTGGCTCTTGCGGGTGTACTCCAATCCAATTGTGGGAGCGGGCTTGCTCGCGAAGGCGGCGGTACATTCGGCATTGATGCAAGCAGACTCACCGCTATCGCGAGCAAGCTTTGCTCTCACAAGATTGGCGGTGGGCACTGATCTTATAAGCGACCGAAATCAGTGTGGGAGCGAGCCTGCTCGCGATGGCGGCCTGACAGCCGACCAGGATTGTGGGAATGGTCGGACAGGCCTCCGGGCTGCAGTAGATTTTTCCGACGAACTCTGGCGGTTGCCGGGTGGGAAGGGCTGTCGCTAGTCTTTTCCCGTCGCTGCAAATTCAGCGGCCGGGCTTGGAAATCCGATAAGTAGACGGCGCGAAAGCGCCCTTCATAACGTATGCTTGCGGTCGTTTTTTGACCATGCTTTCGTTATGGCGGCTGTGCGCGGGAGACCTTCGGGTCTGTCGGGCTCGTTTACCCCGGTTTTCCAACCTGCGTACGGCTGCCACCCCCTCGCTTGGAAACGAACGTGGTAGCTCCAACCAGTAAACGGAGTGTCACCCTATGTTCAAAGCCACACCCAATCCCCCCGAAACCGATCCCTCATCACCCCACGCCGGTCTCGATCCCCAAAAACTCGATGAAGCCGCCAAGCGCGCCATCGACCATTACCTCGACCCCAAGCCCCAACCCAAGAAGAAACAACCCTCAGGTCCATTGTTCTCCGTCGCGGAGAGCGCAGACACCGAAACCCTCCTAGCCAACCTCAGCGAAACCCTAGCCTCCGCCAACGCCATGCTCGGCGACCTGACCTTCGACCTGGAAGGCTCGCGTCGGCATTTCGCCCTGGGAGTCCAGCAGATGATCGAACTCAGTGCATTGTTGGCGAACCGGGCGTTGGATATCGTCGATCCGCGCTAGCGCCGAGCGGAAGCATTGTGGGGGAGCACTTATCGCCGACCTGTCTCCGGTGGCAGTACTTCAATCCAACTGTGGGAGCGAGCTTGCTCGCGAAGATGGTGGTCCATCCAACGCTGATGCAAGCTGGTCCACCGCCATCGCGAGCAGGCTCGCTCCCACATTTTTTTCGAGTTGTTCTCAGGTATCGCATTCACCACAAATCCCTGTGGGAGCGAGCCTGCTCGCGATGGCAGCGGCACATTCAGCATTGATGCAAGCAGACCCATCGCCATCGCGAGCAAGCTCGCTCCCACAGGAGAAACGCGATCACCCTAAGCCAGGTCGGCTCTCAGGCCGCCTCGCGGTGGACGTTGATGTTGGGCGCCCCGTTAACCACGCTGGCCGAACGCAGGCATTGTGGAGTGGGCATCCCGGCATGGATGCCGGGATAGCCGCGCTGGGCCATGGATGGCCCTTCGCGGCGGGCCCACGGAGCAATGCCGGAGTGAGGGCATGCCGAGCCAAAGCGAGGCACCGAGTGGTGGGGCAGAAGCGCTTTGGTTACTTTCGCGCTTTTCGAAAGTGACCCGCTGTAAGAGCGGAACCATAAGTGGCCGTTACCACAGCAACGGATATGTACTCACAGGCACTGCGATCAACTGATCATCGGCGACAACAAGACAGTCAAATCCACCAAACCCCCACAAACTCCCTGTAAACTCCGGCCTTTGCCCAACACCCAGGGAGTCGGCAATGTCGGGTTCGATCCTTTACATCCACGGCTTCAACAGCGCCCCAGCGTCGACCAAGGCCAGTCAGTTGATCGAAGTAATGGCACGCCTCGGCCTCAGCGACCAGCTACAGGTGCCCGCCTTGCACCACCACCCCCGCCAGGCCATCGGTCAGCTGGAACAGGCGATTGCACAACTGGGCCGCCCACTGCTGGTCGGCAGCTCGCTCGGCGGCTACTATGCGACTCACTTGGCCGAGCGCCACGGGCTCAAGGCCCTGCTGGTCAACCCTGCGGTCAGCCCCCATCGGATGTTCGACGGTTACCTGGGCACGCAGAAGAATTTGTACACCGATGAAACCTGGGAATTGACCCACGACCACGTCACGGCCCTGGCCGAACTGGAAGTGCCGGCGCCCCAGGATCCGCAGCGGTATCAGGTATGGTTGCAAACCGGTGACGAAACGCTGGATTATCGCCACGCCCAGCAGTATTACCGCGCCTGTGCCTTGCGCATCCAGGCCGGCGGCGACCACAGTTTCCAAGGGTTTGCCCAGCAGTTGCCGGCGCTGTTGAGTTTTGCCGGCATTGGCGCCGATTTGTACCAGGCGATCGACTTCACGTCGCTGTGAGCCATCGCCTCTTTTTCATTGAACACTGACGACGAGACCCCATGGCCACTCCCAGCGCTAGCTCTTATAACGCAGACGCCATCGAAGTCCTCTCGGGCCTCGACCCGGTGCGCAAGCGCCCCGGCATGTACACCGACACCAGTCGGCCGAACCACCTTGCCCAGGAAGTCATCGACAACAGTGTCGACGAAGCCTTGGCCGGGCACGCCCGTTCGGTGCAGGTCATCCTGCACGCCGATCACTCGCTGGAAGTCAGCGACGACGGTCGCGGTATGCCGGTGGATATTCACCCTGAAGAGGGCGTATCCGGCGTCGAGTTGATCCTCACCAAGCTCCATGCGGGTGGCAAGTTTTCCAACAAGAACTACCAGTTCTCCGGCGGTTTGCACGGGGTAGGTATTTCCGTGGTCAACGCCTTGTCGACCCTGGTCCGCGTGCGGGTCAAGCGTGACGGCAACGAATACCAGATGACGTTCGCCGATGGCTACAAGGCCACCGAACTGGAAGTGGTCGGCACCGTCGGCAAGCGCAACACCGGGACCAGCGTGTATTTTGCGCCGGACCCGAAGTATTTCGATTCGCCTAAATTCTCCGTCACCCGCCTCAAGCACGTGCTCAAGGCCAAGGCCGTGTTGTGTCCGGGGCTGCTGGTCAGTTTCGAGGACAAGGCCACCGGCGAGAAAGTCGAGTGGCATTACGAGGACGGCCTGCGTTCTTACCTGGTGGACGCGGTCAACGGTTTCGAACGCCTGCCGGACGAGCCATTCTGCGGCAGCCTGGCCGGGAACAAGGAAGCGGTGGACTGGGCGCTGTTGTGGCTGCCCGAAGGCGGCGAAAGCGTCCAGGAAAGCTACGTCAACCTGATCCCCACCGCTCAGGGCGGCACCCACGTGAACGGGTTGCGCCAGGGTTTGCTCGACGCCATGCGCGAGTTCTGCGAGTTCCGCAACCTGCTGCCCCGTGGCGTGAAGCTGGCGCCGGAAGACGTCTGGGAGCGCATTGCCTTCGTATTGTCGATGAAGATGCAGGAGCCGCAATTCTCCGGCCAGACCAAAGAGCGTCTGTCGTCCCGCGAAGCGGCGGCGTTTGTTTCCGGGGTGGTCAAGGATGCGTTCAGCCTGTGGCTCAATGCTAACCCGGAAACCGGCTTGGCCCTGGCAGAACTGGCGATCAACAACGCCGGCCGGCGCCTCAAGGCCAGCAAGAAGGTCGAGCGCAAGCGCATCACCCAGGGGCCGGCGTTGCCCGGCAAGCTCGCTGACTGTGCCGGGCAGGACCCGATGCGTTCCGAGCTGTTTTTGGTGGAAGGTGATTCCGCCGGCGGTTCGGCCAAGCAGGCGCGGGACAAAGAATTCCAGGCGATCCTGCCGTTGCGCGGCAAGATCCTCAACACCTGGGAAGTGGACGGCAGCGAAGTGCTGGCCAGCCAGGAAGTGCATAACATTGCCGTGGCCATCGGTGTCGATCCGGGCGCCGCGGACATGAGCCAACTGCGTTACGGCAAGATCTGCATCCTCGCCGACGCCGACTCCGACGGTCTGCACATCGCCACGTTGCTCTGCGCGTTGTTCGTCCAGCATTTCCGCCCGCTGGTGGACGCCGGTCACGTCTACGTGGCGATGCCGCCGCTGTACCGTATCGACCTGGGCAAAGAGATTTACTACGCCCTGGACGAAGCCGAGCGCGATGGCATTCTTGATCGTTTGGTGGCCGAAAAGAAACGCGGCAAACCGCAGGTCACCCGATTCAAGGGTCTTGGCGAGATGAACCCGCCGCAACTGCGCGAAACCACCATGGATCCGAACACGCGCCGCCTGGTGCAGTTGACCCTGGATGATTTCGAAGCGACCTCGGAAATGATGGACATGCTGCTGGCGAAAAAACGCGCTGGCGATCGCAAGTCCTGGCTCGAATCCAAAGGGGACCTGGCCGAGGTGCTGGCCTGATGCGCAACGGTTTCGCCCTGGCGTTGTTGCTGTGGGCGGGGGTGGTGGTCGCAGGTCCTGCACCGCAGTTGAAGTTGCTGTCCGAGCATGCCGTCGAGGATTTGCGTGGCGGTAACTTGTCCGGGCTGGCCGTGTGCGGGGGTGAAATGTGGACGGTGTCGGATCGCGATGACGATCGGATCTACCGTCTCAAGTCTTCTGATGCGCCGGTCTGGCAGGCAGAAGCCGTTGAAATCGAGGTGCCGCCGGTGCCGGACAGCGGTTTGCCGTGGGGTTTGAGATCGCGGACCTGGGCGGCGTCGTACCTGCGCGGTGGCGAACTGGATTTCGAAGGCATCAGTTGTGACAGTGCCGGCAATCGCTACGTGGTCAGTGAATCCCATGCCGCGGTGTTGCAGGTGTCGCCGACGGGCGCCGCGTCCTGGTTGAAAATCGGACCGGCGATGATCCGCCAGGCGCGGGCCAGCGGCATGTTGCTGCATTTCAATGCGTTGTTTGAAGGCTTGGCGATCAATCCGGCCGGTGATCAGCTATGGCTGGCCGCTGAGCGGGAGCGTCGCGGGTTGTTGCTGATCAAGCGTCAGCAAGCGGTGTGGGAGTGTGATGGCAACTGCGTGTTGCTCAGTGAAGCGGGGAAGCAGATGCAACCTGAGCAGTTTCTCAATGCCCGGGCGGTATCACGGGATTTCGCCGATCTGTCACTGTTCGACGGCAAGCTGTTTACCCTGGAGCGCAACGCTTATCAGATCTGCCGGCGTGACTCGCAAACCGCTCAAGTGGAGCGTTGCTGGTCGTTCGCCGCCGAGGCGTTGCAGGAAAACCGTCGTTATTCACAGAACTACGGCTTGGCCGAAGCGCTGGTGGTGGATGCCGAGGGCGCCTGGGTTGGTCTGGATAACAACGACGGGGCACGGGCCGACGGTGAACGGCGGCCGATCATCTGGCGCTTTGCTGCGCCGGACGGTGGTTGGGGCGCCACGCCATGAGCCAGCAACCGCCGGGCAAGCGCGCCGGCCGGGTGTTGATGATACTGGCCTGGTGCGCGGCGCTGTTTCTGGCGACGCGGTTTTTTGCCCAGTGGGAGCAGCGTGCGCAGAATCCCAATACCGAGGTGTATTCGCAAAAGGGTGAAGGTTTTATCGAGGTGAAGCTGGTCAGCAATAAACAGGGGCATTTTGTCGCCAGCGGCCAGATCAACGGCCAACCGGTGGACTTCATGCTCGACACCGGCGCCACGGACGTGGCGATCCCGCAGGAGCTGGCTGCGCGCCTCAAGCTGGAAAAAGGTTTCGGTGTGACGTTGAGCACCGCCAACGGTTTGAGCGAGGGTTATCGCACCCGTATCGACCGTTTGCAATTGGGTGACATCGTATTGCGCGATGTCCGTGCCCTGGTGGCGCCAGGCCTGGGCGGCACGCAAGTGCTGCTGGGCATGAGCGCCCTGAACAAACTTGAATTTACCCAGCGCGGCGGCACCATGTTGCTGCGCCAGACAACGAACTGATGAGGCCCGCATGAGCGACATTCTTGCAGACAGCTTAGACGGCGTAGAGCGCCGGTCGCTGGCTGACTTCACCGAAAATGCCTACCTCAATTACTCCATGTACGTGATCATGGACCGCGCCTTGCCGCACATCGGCGACGGTCTGAAGCCGGTTCAGCGGCGGATCATCTACGCCATGAGTGAGCTGGGGCTGGATGCCGATTCCAAGCACAAGAAGTCGGCGCGTACCGTCGGTGACGTGCTCGGTAAGTTCCATCCTCACGGTGACTCGGCCTGCTACGAAGCCATGGTGCTGATGGCCCAGCCGTTCAGCTACCGCTACACCCTGGTGGACGGCCAGGGGAACTGGGGTGCGCCAGACGATCCCAAGTCTTTTGCTGCCATGCGTTACACCGAGGCACGGCTGTCGCGTTATTCCGAAGTGCTGCTCAGCGAGCTGGGCCAGGGCACCGCGGACTGGGGGCCGAACTTCGACGGTACTCTCGATGAACCCCTGGTGTTGCCAGCGCGTTTGCCGAACATCCTGCTCAATGGCACCACCGGTATCGCCGTGGGCATGGCCACCGATGTGCCGCCCCACAACCTGCGGGAAGTGGCCACCGCGTGCGTGCGCTTGCTGGACGAGCCCAAAGCCACGGTGGAGCAGCTCTGCGAACACATTCAGGGCCCGGACTACCCAACCGAAGCGGAAATCATCACCCCGCGCGCCGACCTGCTGAAGATCTACGAAACCGGTCGCGGTTCGGTGCGTATGCGCGCGGTGTACCACATCGAAGATGGCGACATCATCGTCACCGCCCTGCCGCACCAGGTTTCCGGGGCCAAGGTGCTGGAACAGATTGCCGCGATGATGCAGGCAAAACCGTCGAAAGCACCGCAAGTCGCTGACCTGCGCGACGAATCCGACCACGAGAACCCCTGCCGGATCGTGATTATTCCGGTCAACAGTCGAGTTGATCATGACGCGCTGATGCAGCACCTGTTTGCCAGTACCGATCTTGAATCCAGCTACCGGGTCAACATCAACATCATCGGTCTGGACGGCAAGCCACAGCTGAAAAACCTGCGGGCGCTGCTGGTGGAATGGCTGGAGTTCCGGGTCAAGACCGTGCGCCGGCGCCTGCAATTTCGCCTGGACAAGGTCGAACGTCGCCTGCACCTGTTGGACGGTTTGCTGATTGCCTACCTCAACCTGGATGAAGTGATTCATATCATCCGTACCGAGGAGCACCCCAAGGCCAGCCTGATCGAGCGTTTCGCCTTGAGCGAAATCCAGGCCGACTACATTCTCGATACCCGCCTGCGGCAACTGGCGCGGCTGGAAGAGATGAAGCTGCGGGCCGAGCAGGATGAACTGCTCAAGGAGCAGGCCAAGCTGCAAGCCTTGCTGGGCAGCGAAGCCAAGCTCAAGAAGCTGGTGCGCACCGAACTGCTCAAGGACGCCGAAACCTACGGCGACGACCGTCGCTCGCCTATCGTCGAGCGCGCCGAAGCCAAGGCGCTGAGTGAGCACGATCTGCTGCCGAACGAGAAAGTGACTGTCGTGCTGTCAGAAAAAGGTTGGGTACGCTCTGCCAAAGGTCATGATATTGACGCGACGGGGCTTTCCTACAAGGCCGGGGATGGCTTCAAGGCCCTGGCGGCCGGGCGTTCCAACCAGTTTGCGGTGTTCGTCGACTCCACCGGGCGCAGTTATTCGGTGCCGGCGCATACCCTGCCATCGGCTCGCGGACAGGGCGAGCCACTGACCGGTCGATTAACTCCTCCACCGGGTGCAACTTTTGAATGCGTGCTGATGCCTGATGATGACGGGCTGTACGTTATTGCGTCGGACGCCGGCTACGGGTTTGTCGTCAAGGGTGAGGACCTGCAAGCCAAGAACAAGGCGGGCAAGGCGTTGTTGAGCCTGCCGAATAACGCCAAGGTCATAGCGCCGCGACCTGTGTCCGATCGTGAGAACAACTGGCTGGCATCGGTGACGACCGAAGGTCGGTTGCTGGTCTTCAAAATCAGTGACTTGCCACAGTTGGGTAAAGGTAAAGGCAACAAGATCATCGGTATTTCCGGCGAACGGGTGGCAAGTCGTGAGGAATATGTCACGGATATTGCAGTGTTGCCGGAAGGCGCCACGCTTGTGCTGCAGGCTGGAAAGCGTACGCTTTCGTTGAAGGCAGACGATCTTGAACACTACAAAGGTGAACGCGGTCGGCGGGGCAACAAGCTTCCGAGAGGGTTTCAGCGGGTCGATGCACTGCTCGTCGAAAACCTCAATTAAGCGTGCTAGAGCGCTCGGTCTGCGATTAAAAGCCGCAGATCGGCACTTTCGCGCTGGAGTCGGAGCGCATATTCACGGATGATAGGCCCTTTCAAGCGCCGGCGTGGCCGAGCGTTCTTCATATTGACCGAGTATTTTTTCACTGTGGTAAGCCTTGTGGCCGCCACCTGGACGGGACGATGACTGCTCTGCGCCTTCCTATTTTGTGGCTCGCCGGCCTGCTTGGCCTGGCGGGCTGTAGCGTCAATCAGCCAGTGTCGCTGTATCAACTCGACAGCGGAAACCCGGCCCAGCCTGCACAAAGCGCAGGCATGGCGGTATTACTGGGCCCGGTATTGATTGCCGATTACCTGCAACGTGAAACCCTATTGCAACGCCAACCGGACGGCAGCCTGCAGGCCGCCACCGACGGTCGTTGGGCCGGCAGCCTGTCGTCGGACATTGACCAGCTGTTGCTGCGTCAGGTCGCCGGGCATCTGGACAGCCAGCGCGTAGTACTCGCGCCGGCCACCCAGGGCTTTACCCCGGATGTTCAGGTCTTGCTGTCGATTACCCGGCTGGATTCGGGCGAATCGCAACCGGCGGTACTGGATGCCCAGTGGCGCCTGATCGATCGTCGCGGAAAGGTTCGCGAGAACCGGATCATTCATCTGCAGGAGCAACATGCCGGCGGTACCGCGGCGCAGGTTCAGGCTCAGGGCGTGCTGCTGCAACGTCTGGCCGAGCAACTGTCCGTGGCGCTCAAGCCTTTGGCCAACCAGCCGCCTGTCGCAGAGGTGCCGCGCAAATCTGCTCCTGCAGCGACCAAAAAGGTCGAGAAGGAAAAGGACAAGATTCCAATGGCCTTGCCGATCCGTACGGACATGGAAGTGTTCAGGTTCTGATGGTTGAACTGGATGCAAAACAAAGCCCGCGTTGATGCGGGCTTTGTTGTTTCTGTGGGGTGCAGTCTCGGGTGTCTATGCCGGCCTCATCGCGAGCAGGCTCGCTCTCACACTGGATCTGTGGCTAGCAGAGATCCCTGTGGGAGCGAGCTTGCTCGCGATGAGGTAGGCGAAGGCCACAAAAAAGCCCGCAGACAATCACTCATCTGCGGGCTTCGTCATTTCAGGTGTTGAGGCTCAGGCCTGACGCTCATGCATCCGCGCCAGTTGTCGCTCCAGCATCGACGGATAGGGCTCCATCAGTCGCTCGACGCAGCATGCGCCTTCCGGGCTGGCGATAGGGCGGATGCGGGCGCGCTGGCGGATCAGGGCATCGTCGTTGATCTTGCGCTCCACCAGCAGCAAGTTGCGGCTGTGCTGCGACAGGGCCAGGGCGTCCTGGGCGGTTTCGGTCAGCAGCAGGTCGATCTGGCTCAGGCCGAACAGCCCGTCACCCAAGGTCAGGCCCAACTGCAATTGCAGGGTGATGCCGCTGTCGGCGACTTCGATCTGCAACTGGTGGCCCAGGGCTCGGAGCAACTCACCGCAGCAAATGGCGTTGGTGAGGTAGTCATCACCGCTGTCCTCGGTGTGGAACAGCATCAGCGTGCTGCCATCGTTCAGGGTGTGCAGTTGGCCCTGATACAGCGATGCGGCTTGGTCGAGGCAGTCGCGGTAACGCTCAAGCAGTTCCTTCAGACGCGCCTGGGGCAGCCGGCGCAGTTGGTCCTGGGCGCCCAGTTGCACGGCCAGCACGGCACTGTGTTGGGGCAGGTCCGAGGCGACGGGTCTGGCGACCGATTGCGGCTCATCGGCGATTGAGTCGTCACGCAGGTCGGCGAAAGCATCGTCGTCTTCATCGTCCTCTACCGTGCGGACCACGCGGCGTGGCCCGGGCCTGGAGGCGGGTAGAGGTTGGCTTTCATCGAAGTCCGGGTCCCGCAGGTTACGCACTTCGAAACCTGGTTCGGCTTCGTCGTCGTCACTGTAGTCGATGTCTTCAGGCTCCGGCACGGGGGCAGGTTCCGGGGCGAAGCTGGCGTGCAGTTGCCGAGCCAGATCGCCAATTTCGTCCTGGCGCTGGGTCGCTGGGGTGTGCTCGTCGATATCCCGCAGCCAGACCCGCAGTTGCAGCAATGGCGTAGAGATGTGCCGTCCCAGGCGCAAGCTCAAGGCCAGCGCCAGCGCCAGCAATATCGCGCTGAGGATGCCCATGCTTTGCAGGCTGATGGTCATCGGCTGCTGGAACTGGTCCATGTCCAGGCTGATGCGCAGTTGCCCGGCGGTCACGTCCTGGAAAGTGATCCTGCTCTGGTACATGCCGCCGGATTCGCCCAGCAGGCCCGGCTTGGGACGCTGGCCGGCTTCGGCGAGGATGCGGTTGTCCACGCTATAAATGGCGGCGTGGGCCACCAGTTTGTTTTTGGTGAGGTTGTTGAGCAGCACGTTGAGGCTGAGGATGTCGTTGGACACCAGTAGCTCGGTGGCGGACGTGGCGGTCTGCGTGGTCAGGCTCTCGCCCAGGGCGTCGGCCTGTTCGTGCATTGCCTGCTTGAACTGCAGGCCCATCACGCAGGCATAGATCACCAGGGCCAGGGCGACCAGGATCACGTTATGGCTGGCAATGCGCAATGCAATCGGCACGCGACGGTGGCGCAGTGCACGGAAGATCAGCAGAAAGAAATTGTCGGTTTTGACTGGCGTGGGCCGGTTCACTGAGCTCGGCTCTTTGTCCGTGAAATTGACGCGCAGTATAGCGACAGGCCCATGACCGGCAAAGCACCGACGGTGCCCGATGGTCACTGAAAGTGGGTAGAATGCGGTTTTTTTCCACCTGCGGGGGTGCGCCTTGCGCGAAATCGTCCTGATAAACATCACTGGCAGTGACCGTCCGGGTCTGACTGCGGCCATTACCGGCGTTCTGGCCCAGGGTGGTGTGAACATTCTCGACATTGGTCAGGCGGTGATTCACGACACACTGTCGTTCGGCATCCTGGTTGAAATCCCGGACGCCGAGCAAAGCAAGTCGGTGCTCAAGGACATCCTGTTCACCGCCTACAAGCTCGACCAACAGGTGCGTTTCACCCCGGTGTCCGAAGCCGATTACCAGCATTGGGTCAATGGCCAGGGCAAGAAGCGTCACATTGTGACCCTGTTGACCCGCAAGGTTACCGCCGAGCAATTGCAGCGGGTCAGTTCGATCACTGCCAAATACGACCTGAACATCGACCACATCGACCGTTTGTCCGGGCGCATGCCGCTGGATACGCCGGATGACAAGGGCAAGGGCTGCATCGAATTCTCCGTGCGCGGCGAGCCGGCCGATCCCCAGGCGCTGCGTGCCGAGTTCCTCAGCGTGGCCCAGGAGTTGAATGTCGACATCGCGTTCCAGGAAGACTCGCTGTTCCGCCGCAACCGCCGCCTGGCGGTGTTTGACATGGATTCGACGCTGATTGAAGCCGAAGTCATCGACGAACTGGCCAAGGCCGCCGGCGTGGGCGACAAGGTGTCGGCCATCACTGAGCGCGCCATGGCCGGCGAGTTGGATTTTCGCGCCAGCTTCAAGGAGCGCCTGGCGCTACTCAAGGGGCTGGACGTCAGCGTGCTGGACTCCATCGGCGCTTCCTTGCGCCTGACCGAGGGCGCCGAAACCCTGTTCGCCGAACTCAAGCGTCTGGGCTACAAGACCGCGATCCTGTCGGGTGGCTTCACCTACTTTGCCAAGCAGTTGCAGGCCAAACTCGGCATCGACTACGTGTTCGCCAATGAACTGGAAGTCGTGGATGGCAAGGTCACGGGCGTGGCCGTCGAACCGATCGTCGATGCCCAGCGCAAGGCGGATCTGTTGCGCGAACTGGCCGAGAAGGAAGGCCTGCGCCTGGAACAGACCATCGCCGTCGGCGACGGCGCCAATGACCTGCCAATGCTGGCGATCGCCGGTCTGGGCGTGGCGTTCCGGGCCAAGCCGCTGGTCAAGCAGTCGGCCCGGCAGGCGATCTCAACCCTGGGGTTGGATGGGGTGTTGTATCTGCTGGGCTTCAGGGATCGCGACGGGCAGCTCTGACTCAATCTCCTGTGGCAAGGGGATTTATCTGTGGGAGCAAGCTTTGCTCCCACAGAGAGCTCTCTCTTCACAAAGGGTTATGTATTGGCGGTCTAAAGCGACTTCCACAACGAATCAAAATCCCCTTCATTGTCGTGGCCATCTCCGGTGGTCGCTGAGTCTTCCTGTCGATAAGCAAACTGGTTGAAGCTGTGCGTGCTGGTCACCCGTCGGTCCAGGCTGGCGCGGCGTTCCTGGCCGTTGGTGTTGATCAGCACTTGCTGGCCTTCCTGGAAAGGCAGGCGGGGCGCGATCATGGTGGGAGGCAGGTCAATGGCGCTGATCTCAGGCAGCAGCAGCCCTCGCAGGTAGTGACCATGCTCATCCTTCTCTCGTACCAGTTGCAGCCCGCAAGGCTGGGCATGGGGCGCGACCAGCTCGATACCCATTTGCATGGCGCCATTGCGCACTTGCCTGATCCAGCGCACCACGGCGATGCTCCAGGCTTGATCGTTAGTGTCGCGAATGCCGACCATTTCCCCGGCCTGCAGTTGCTCAGGCACCTCCTTCGGCCAGCCGAGGCAGTAACCTCCGGGGCTGTGATTGATGATGGGCAGGTCGTAGGTCGCGAAGTGGTGCTGGTTGTCGGAGCTGGCGCCGTCGTCATCGGCTGGATTGACCGGGTACTCGATTTCTTCATAGGGCAACAGATCACTGTCACCGGCCGCAGCTGCGTCGAAAGCCTGGCTCCAGGTGTCGTTGGTCTTGGTCGGTGTGGCCTCGAACCGGGCCTTGCGCGTTGCAGAGTCCTTGAGGATTTCGCTGAAAGAGCGCTCGCCGCCCAGGTAATAGTGCAAAGCGCTCATGCCCACGCAGAGCGTCAGCGTGCCGTTGCCCTCCGTGCGCTGGAAGCTGCGTTCGACCGCTTCGCCCCAGGCCGCTTGCAGGTGATGCAAGGTGTCGGCGTTCATTGCGCCAGGCACGGGCAAGGTGTGATCGTCGGGTTGCTCCAGATGAGTGGCAATGGCGCGCACCAGCGGCTGCGGATCGAAACCCAGCAGGCTGGGCTGTTGCTCGGCCCTGAACTTGGAGCGATAGCGCGGCCCGATATCCAGTTGCGGTGCAACGGCGAACAGGCTCGTGGCGGTGGTGGCCGGGTCCAGCGTGACCTTCTGACTCCAGGATTCGAGCACCTCGACGAGTCGCGCAATCTGGCCCTGGCGCAGTTGATTGCTGCGTGAGGTGCCCAGCAGCAGGGCGACCACGTAGGTTTGCTCGACATTCAACTGATGCACCTGGCTGGCCAGTTCATCGCTGACGCTGAGGTGTTGCAGCCGATGGTGGCAGGCGATTCGGTACAACTGATGCAAATCGAGCCACAGCCCTTCGGGTACCGGGCTATACAACTGGCTGATACGCAGCAGCGTGCCGTCCAGGGCATGCATCGCGCGTTGCAGCGCGGTGCTCAGCAGCCGGGCGCGGTCCTTGGAGTATTTCGGCGAGATGCGCGCGACGATCTGTTTGTAACCCATGGCCAATTGGGTTTGCAGGGCCTGGCACAGGTTGACGATCTTGCGCGAGCGCTCATCCAGAACGATGGCCTGTTGCAAAAAATGCCGCTCCAGGTGTTTGCAGACGTAATACACCTCGGGCCGCAACAATTCGAGCAGTTGCAGGCGATTATCGCTGGGGGTGATCAGTTGGTTGAGTTCGCCGATGGCCTGGTACAGCAGGCGTGCGGTTTCGCCGATATTGGCCTTGGGCAGGTTGGCGATCCAGCGCTTGAGGTCGCGCGGCGTGGCGTCGCAGAACGACAGGCGCGACTGGGTCGGTGTCAGAACGCGCGAAAGCTGGAGAGGGCTGGTCTCATTCATGCCGTGGATGGGCTCCGGCGGGAAATGAAAGGGATGTTCCCAACTCTAGCAGCTGACAGAGAAGCGCGCCGCGCTGGATGTGCTGTGGGAGCCAAGCTTGCTCGCGATGCAGGCGCCGCGGTCTTTGTTTCAGACTGCGTTATCGTTCATCGCGGGCAAGCCTTGCTCCCACAAGCCGGCTTCCAAGGGCGTGAATCAGGCTTTTGGCAATGCCAACCCCTGGCCCATCTGCACCGGCGAACCGGCCACCAGGTCTTCGACCCATTGCACCTGATTCGGGCCGAACAGCACGATGGCGGTCGATCCCAGTTTGAAGCGGCCCAGCTCGGCGCCTTTCTCCAGGTGGATCGGCGCCCGGGCGGCTTCGTCGTAACGGAAGGTTTTCAGTTCGCGCTTGGGTGGCGTCACCAGGCCGGCCCAGACGGTTTCGATGGAGGCAACGATCATCGCGCCCACCAGCACCACGGCCATCGGCCCGCGCTCGGTGTCGAAAATGCACGCCACGCGCTCGTTACGGGCGAACAGTTCCGGAACGTTTTCGGCGGTGGTCTGGTTCACCGAGAAAATCCGTCCCGGGATGTAGACCATTTCCCGCAGGGTGCCGGCCAGTGGCATGTGCACGCGGTGATAGTCCTTGGGCGACAGGTAGATGGTGGCGAAATCGCCGCCCATGAACGGCGCTGCGTTGGCTGCATCGCCGCCCAGCAGTTCCAGCACGCTGAAGCTGTGGCCCTTGGCTTGGAATACCCGGCCGTGCTCGATGGGACCGAGTTGGCTGACGGCACCGTCGGCGGGGCTGAGGATCGCTCCCGGTGTTGGGTCCAGCGGGCGGGCGCCTTCTTTCAGCGCTCGGGTGAAGAACGCATTGAAGTGCTCGTAGGCCGTAAGGTCTTCGACCAGCGCCTGGGACATGTCCACCTGATAACGTTTGGCGAACCATTGGGTGAAGGCATTCTTGAACCAGCGCACGCGGCATTCGGCAATGCAGCCGGCCAGCCGAGACAGCAGGTGGTGGGGTAGCAGGTATTGGCTGAGGATGAACAAGCGGTTTTTCATTAACTGTCCTTAAGAACCTTCAGAGCTCGATGGGGGTATCAGGGTGGTTGCCCCATTCGCCCCAGGAGCCGGCATAGCCTTTGACTCGCGGATAACCGAGCGCCTTGGCCACCAGATAGGTGAAGCCAGAGCGGTGGTGGGTCTGGCAATGGGTGATGATTTCTTTGTCAGGCGTGATGCCCAACTGTTCGAGGATCTGCGGCATGTCGCTGCGGATGCGCAGGTTGCGTGCCTGATCCATGCCGGCGGTCCATTCGAAGTTGATCGCGCCGGGAATATGTCCGCCCCTGGCTGCGACGACTTTCTCGCCGGAATATTCCAGCGGCCCGCGTGCGTCCCAGATCGCCAGGTCAGCGGCACCGAGGCGGCTTTGCAGGTATTCGCGGGTGGCGGTGGGTTCATCGTGCAGGGTCAGGCTCACCGGGCCTGTGGCGGGCGGCGGCACTTCAGTGGACACCGGCAGGCCTTCGTCCAGCCACGACAGCAAACCACCGTCGAGGTAGTGGTAGTTCGAATGGCCGATCACATCCAGCAGCCAGATAAAGCGCCCGGCCCAGCCACCGCCTTCATCGTCATAGACCACGTAGACCGCATTCGGGTTGTGCCCCAGTTCGCCGAACAGCGTCTCGAGGTCGGCTTTTGCTGGCAACAGGCCTGGTGCCGGGGGCTGGCCCAGTTGGGTGCGCTTGGGGTCGACGAAGCGTGCGCCAGGGATGTGCCCGGTGCTGTAGCGGGCGGCACTGGTCAGGTCCACCAGAATCAGTTCGCGGGCGTCGAGGCGCGACAGCAGGTCGCTCGGCTCGATTACCAGCGGCAAGCCAGAGAAGTCAGGCATGTGAGGTCTCCAGGGGCGCAAAGGGAAAAGATTGTATCAAGATCAGCGACCGCGGTTGGTAAAGCTGTGCAAGGCGCGTTCGATACACTGCACGGTTTTACCGAAGGCTTGCACCGTCACGTCCGAGAAGGGCCCGCCGCCCTGGTCCACCGCCACCAGCATGATCACCCGGCCGTTGCAGGTCAGTGAACGCAGCAGCAGGTGTTCGCCGCGAAACAGGCTGCGCAGGCCCGGCGGCAGCAACGCCGAAAACTGAGCGTTGTTGTCCGGGTTCAGGCGAACCTGGGCCTGCTGGGCCTGCAACCGTTGCAACACTTTGCTTTGGCTGATGGAAAAACTCATGGCCGCCGCTTCTTTGGGCAGGCCGGCGATCTGATGCACGCGCAAGCTGGTCTGGCTGCGGTCGGCCATCAGAATCATCACTCGCCGCATGCCGCAGGCCACCAAGGCGTCCCGTGCCGAGGTGGTCAGGTGCATGGCGTTGCTGAACGGGCTCGGTTCCAGCAGCAGTTCGGCGCATTGCTTGCGCCACTGGGTCAGGTCTTCGGCGCTGGGCGGGGCGGCCGGCAGCAGCCCCGGGTGGACGCGTCGGCTGCCCCAGGGCCAGATCAACGCCACAGCCGGATGCCAGAGGTCCGGCATGGTGTTGTGGCGGGCACTGATGACGGCTTGCTGGTGCAATTGCTGCTGGACGTCATCCATGGACATCTGCAGATACAAACTTGTCAGATATTGCCAGCGGGTGCTGTGAGGGCCGTCCCACGCCTGTTGCGCTGAAAGGGCCAGGCCGTTGGCTAGCAGCACTGTGTTGGCTGGCTGATTGAGCCAGCGCCGCAGGGTCGGGTCATCGTCCAGGCGATTCTGCTGGCGCAGCGGGTGTTCACTGTCCCGGGCGATGCGTAGGACTTTCACCAGCTCGCGGCGTTCGTTGAGCAGCAGGCGGTAGCCCTGCGCCACCCAGACCGGCAGGCGCCAGGTCTCTACCAGCGCCAGGCAGATTTTCAGCAGGCTGACGCCGAACAACTCGCGCTCCACTTTGCTCGCTGACTGGCCTTTATGGACAACCCGCAATTCCCACTCGCCCAGCAATCCCGGATGAGTCAGGGCCAGCGGCCAGAGCGGTGACAGAAACAGCAGGCTGCCCCAGTGGATGTCTTGCCATAGCCGCGCCAGGCGGCTGGCAAAAAAACCATTGGCCTGTTGTGTTGCGTGCTGGCTGATCAATTGCAGTTGGCGCAGCGCGAGGGGGATTTGCTGTTCCGGCAACGAGGGCAGTCGGGCGAGCAGTTCTTCGGTGCGCTTGAGGCCGAGGCGGTTGATGGCCACTTCGAGATTTTCTGCCGGTTCGGCAAAGTTGCCATGGGTGTGATGGTTGGCTTCACGAATGACGCTCAGCGCCAGGGCGGGGCTGTCCTGGATCAGCTCGGCAATGTCGCGCAGTGAGCGGCGGCTGTCGGCAATGGCTTTGCAGACCAGGTCATGACTGGCTTGCGGCACTGGCAGATGGACGCCCTCGAGCAGCTTGACCCAGCCTTCGAGCGTGTTCGGTCGTGGAGTTGGAACCTTCGTTTCATTAGCCATGGCTGGACGCGATCATCATAGGGAGTATCTACGCCCGGAACGGGGCAAATTGGCTTTTCGCCTGAACTGGCTATAGTCTGGCGCAGTTTTGCCGATAAGTAGAAGAAGAGATTTTTCAGCTTCCGAATATGACCTTGAACCCGACTTAAATAAGTACTTTCTATCTATGGCTAAAATTATCGGCATCATTGTCGTGTTCGCGAGCGTTCTGGGCGGATACGTGCTCTCCCATGGCAAGATTGCCGCCCTGATCCAGCCCTTTGAGGTTCTGATCATCGGCGGCGCGGCCCTTGGCGCATTCCTGCAAGCCAACCCCGGCTACATGACGATGCACGTGCTCAAGAAGTCCTTGAGCATGTTCGGCTCGCGTTTCAGCCACACTTTCTACCTTGAGGTGCTGGGGCTGATCTACGAGATCCTCAACAAGAGCCGCCGCGAAGGCATGATGGCGATCGAAGGGGATATCGAAGACGCAGCGTCCAGCCCGATCTTCGCCAAGTACCCCACGGTGCTCAAGGATGAGCGCATGACGGCGTTCGTCTGTGATTACCTGCGCATCATGTCGTCCGGCAACATGGCTCCCCATGAGCTCGAAGGCCTGTTCGACATGGAACTGTACAGCCTCAAGGAAGACCTGGAGCACCCGTCTCACGCGGTCAACGGCATCGCCGACGGCATGCCGGGTTTCGGTATCGTCGCGGCGGTATTGGGCATCGTGGTGACCATGGCCTCCCTGGGCGAAGGCGACCAGGCATCTATCGGCCTGCACGTAGGTGCGGCACTGGTAGGTACCTTCTTCGGTATTCTCGCCGCGTATGGCTTCTTTGGCCCGTTGGCCCATTCCCTGGCCCACGACGCCAAGGAAGAACTCAATGTCTACGAAGCCATCAAGGCATCGCTCGTGGCCTCGGCTTCGGGCATGCCTCCATCGCTGGCTGTGGAGTTCGGTCGCAAGGTCCTGTACCCGGCGCACCGTCCAAGCTTCGCCGAGTTAGAACAAGCGGTTCGCGGTCGCTAAGATGGAAAACAACCAGCCGATCATTATCAAGCGCGTCAAGCGCATAGCCGGCGGGCATCACGGGGGCGCCTGGAAAATCGCCTTCGCCGACTTCGCGACGGCGATGATGGCGTTCTTTCTGGTGCTGTGGCTGCTGTCCACCGCGACTCCAGAGCAGAAAATCGCCATCGCCGGTTATTTCAAGGACCCGGTGGGTTTTTCCGAAAGCGGCACGCCGTATATCATCGACCTGGGCGGCTCGCCGGTCCTGGCGCCGGAAAACACCCTCAACCCTGAAGTCGAATCCCAGCCTCAGCCCGACAAGGCGAAGGTAGACGCCAATGACGCCGAAGGCATGGCCGAGGAGGTCGAGCGAGAGCGTCTGGAGTTGTTGCTGCAAGAGTTGCAGAACAAAGTCGAAGAGAACCCTCAACTGCAGAAGTTCAAGGACCAGATCCTGTTCGAAATCACGCCGAACGGCTTGCGCATCCAGATCATGGACGCCGAGAACCGTCCGATGTTCGACTCTGGCAGCGCGCGCCTGAAACCTTATTTCGAAGATATTCTGCTGGCCATGGCCGACACCATCAAAGCGGTGCCGAACAAGATCAGCATCAGTGGTCATACCGATGCCAAGCCCTTCATCGGCAAAGGCGATTTCGGTAACTGGGAACTCTCCGCCAATCGCGCCAATGCGGCTCGTCGGGCCCTGGTGGCCGGCAGTTATCCGGACGAGCAGGTGGCGCGGGTGGTCGGTTATGCCTCCTCGGCGCTGTTCGACCGCAAAGACCCGTTCAACCCGGTCAACCGGCGGATCGATATCGTGGTGTTGACCAAGAAGGCCCAGAAAGCCATCGAAGGTTCGCAAACCGATGACCCGGCGCCGGACCCGGCCCAGGGCGCCGGCGCGCCGGGTGAAGTGCCGGGTACGCCCGGCGCGGCGGCGGATCCGAACGCATTGCCGGCGGACCAGCAGCCTGTTCCCGCCCATGAGGTACGTGAGCGTCTGAATCTGTTCGATGATCTCGCGCCGAAACCGGCCGAGCCGCCTGCGCAGTGACCTGACTGGCGAGCGTAAACCTGTGGCGAGGGGATTTATCCCCGTTGGGCTGCGAAGTAGCCCCTCTTTTTTCATCTGATATTCGGGGTGATAAAGGGGGGGCGCTTCGCGCCCCAGCGGGGATAAATCCCCTCGCCACAACTGTGTCCGGCTTGTCTTCCTTTCGGATCAGTAACTGCTTTCCGGCAAGCTGGCGATGATCGAGCGATAGCTGTTCATCCGTTGCTGCTGCACACGACCGTCTTCCAGCGCCTTGAGCAGGGCGCAACCGGGTTCGCGGTCGTGCTTGCAGTCGCGGAAACGGCAGGTGCCGATCAGGTCGTTGAACTCGATGAACCCCGCTTCCACATCGGCTCGGCTGACGTGGCCCAGGCCAAACTCGCGGATGCCCGGCGAGTCGATCAATTCACCGCCGCCGGGGAAGTGGAACAACCGCGCCGTGGTGGTGGTGTGAGTGCCCTGGCCGGACAGCTCGGACAGCGGCCCGACGCGCGTCTCGACTTCCGGCAGCAGGCTGTTGACCAGCGACGACTTACCGACACCGGACTGGCCGACAAACACGCTGATGCGCCCGTCCAGTTGTTCCTGCAATTTTTCCATGCCGTCGCCGTGGTGAGCCGAAACCTCCAGCACCGGGTAGCCCAAGTGCCGATAGACCGAGAGCAGTGCGTTCAGCGCCGGGGCGTTGTGTTCATCGATCAGGTCGAATTTGTTGAGCAGCAACAAGGGGCGGATGCCGGCGTGTTCGGCCGCGACCAAATAGCGGTCGATCAGGTTGGCGTGGGGCTCGGGTAGCGGGGCGAAGACGATGACGATCATGTCGACGTTGGCCGCCACCGGCTTGAGCTGGCCTCGGCTGTCCGGACGGCACAGTTCGGTGTGGCGCGGCAGTTGAGCCACGATCACGCCGATGCCTTGGTTGCCGGCACGCCAGACCACCTGATCACCAGTGACCAGGGCCGGCAGGTTGGCTCGCAGGTGGCAGCGGAATACCTGGCCGGCCAATTCGCCTTCACGGGCCTCGACCTCGACCTGTACACCGAAGTGCGCGATCACCAGGCCGGTCTGTTCAGGGCCCAGGTCGCCGCCCTCCAGCGCTTGTACCGCGCTGGATTCGCGTTTGGCGGCGCGGGCGGCGCGCTCGCCCTGAATCTTTTCGATGCGCCAGTTTTGACGACGATTGAGTTGGCGTTTGGCCATGGGTGTTCCGTATGAAGAATGCAGCGATTAGGTAAAAACGGCCGCGAGTTTAGCACGCTCAAGGCCCTGCCTCGGGTTTGAACGAAAAGTCGCCGAGCAGCGATCAGGCAGGGCGAAAACAGGCGAGGAAACGGCGTTGACTGGTGGTCAATGAGCATTCCGAGGCTGTTTTCAACGCAGCATGATCGTCGCGCAGGCACTTTTCGTTCAAAGCCTAAGCTAAACTGCGCAGCTACGCCGAGGAGCTCCCCCATGCAGAACCCGCAGAACCTGATCTGGATCGACCTGGAAATGACCGGTCTGAACCCGGACACCGACGTCATCATCGAAATGGCCACCATCGTCACCGACAGTGATCTCAACACCCTGGCCGAAGGCCCTGTGATCGCGATCCATCACAGCGACGAGGTCCTGGCGGGTATGGACGAATGGAACACTCGCCAGCACGGCGGCTCAGGCCTGACCCAACGGGTGCGCGAGAGCAAAATCAGCATGGCTGAGGCCGAAGCCCAAACCATCGCCTTTCTTGAGCAGTGGGTGCCCAAGGGCAAGTCACCGATCTGTGGCAACAGCATCTGCCAGGATCGTCGCTTTCTCTATACCCATATGAAATCCCTGGAAAGCTACTTTCACTACCGCAACCTGGACGTCTCCACCCTCAAGGAACTGGCCGCCCGCTGGGCACCTGAGGTGCGTGACAGCTTCCAGAAGGGCGGCAGCCACCTGGCCCTGGACGATATCCGCGAGTCCATCGCCGAGCTGCAGCACTACCGTAAGCACTTCATCAAGTTCTAAGTCGGCTCCTCGGCTGTTGTGCGAGCACGCTTTTGTGGCGAGGGAGCTTGCTCCGGCTGGCCTGCGAAGCAGGCCCAACAGCTTCAGGTAGATCGAGTTGTCCGGTTTGGCGACTGCTGCGCAGCCGAGCGGGAGCAAGCTCCCTCGCCACAGGGGTAGTTTGAACGGGCGGCATGGCGCTCAGGCAGAAGACGGTGTCGCGCCCTCTTTTGGTGCCTGCCCAAACTGGCTAGACTGCGCGCCTTCCTGCAAGGACCGCCATCATGTTGCTGATGCTTTACCTGATCGCCATCACCGCCGAAGCCATGACTGGGGCTTTGTCTGCCGGGCGTCGTGGCATGGACTGGTTTGGCGTGGTGCTGATCGCCTGCGTCACCGCGTTGGGTGGCGGCTCGGTGCGCGATGTGCTGCTCGGTCATTACCCGCTCACCTGGGTCAGGCACCCGGAATATCTGGTGCTGACCACCGCGGCCGCGATGCTGACGGTGATCCTGGCGCGCTGGATGCGCCATTTGCGCTCGTTGTTCCTGGTGCTCGACGCCGTGGGCCTGGTGGCGTTCACCCTGATCGGCTGCATGACCGCCCTGGAAATGGGCCATGGCATGTTGGTGGCTTCGGTCAGTGGCGTGATTACCGGCGTTTTCGGTGGCATCCTGCGTGACATTTTTTGCAACGATATCCCGCTGATCTTCCGTCGCGAGCTCTATGCCAGCGTTTCGTTTGCCGCGGCGTGGTGCTACATGCTGTGTGTCTATCTGCAGTTGCCGAGCGAGCAGGCGATCCTCATCACCTTGTTCGGCGGTTTCCTGTTGCGGCTCCTGGCGATCCGCTTTCACTGGGAAATGCCGAAGTTCGTCTACAACGACGAGGTCTGACGCTCGGCGTGTTGGCGCAACGCCCACTCCACATGCTCGCGCACCAGTTCCGATGGGTAATCGCGCCGCGCTTCAAGCGCTTGCATGACCGGGATGGTTGAAGGTGCATTTCCCAGCCCCACCGCCAGGTTGCGCAACCAGCGTTCGTACCCGGCGCGGCGCAGGGGCGAGCCCTCGGTACTGCTGAGGAATTTTTCCTCGTCCCACATGAACAACTCGGCCAACCCGGCATTGTCCAGGTTGTGTCGCGGTTTGAAGTCGCTTTCTCCGGACGGTCGGGCGAAGCGGTTCCACGGGCAGACGATCTGGCAGTCATCGCAACCGAACACCCGGTTGCCGATCAATGGCCGCAGTTCCTCGGGGATGGCGCTTTTGAGTTCGATGGTGAGGTAGGAAATGCAGCGTCGGGCATCCAGGACGTAGGGGCCGACGAAGGCATTCGTAGGGCAGATGTCCAGGCATGCGGTGCATTTCCCGCAGTGTTCGCTGGCGTGGGGCGGGTCAACCGGCAGCGGCAGGTCGACGAACAGTTCGCTCAGGAAGAAATAGCTGCCGGCCTTGCGGTTCAGTACCAGGGTGTTTTTACCGATCCAGCCCAAGCCGGCCTGCTCGGCGATGGCTTTTTCCAGCACCGGTGCGCTGTCAACGAAGGCGCGATAACCGAAGGGGCCAATGACCGCCTGAATTTTTTCTGCCAGCTGCTGCACGCGTTTACGGATCAATTTGTGGTAATCGCGGCCCAATGCATAACGCGAGACGTAGGCTTTTTCCGGTTGGCCGAGCATCTGCGCCATTTGCGTGTCGCCCGGCAGGTAGTCCATGCGCAGAGAAACCACACGCAATGTGCCCGGCACCAGTTCCTCGGGGTGCGAGCGTTTGCTGCCGTGGGCGCCCATGTAGTCCATCTCGCCGTGATAGCCCGCGTCGAGCCAGCGCTGCAAATGTTGCTCATGCTCGGCAAGGTCCAGGCCGCTGATGCCGACCTGCTGGAAACCCAGCTCGCGGCCCCAGTCCTTGATGGATTGGGCGAGGGCGGGGAGATCTGTGGGGATGGCAGGCATGAGGCGAGAGAAACCGGAGCTGAGATGCGTATAATTCTGCCAGACATCGGAGCCCGAAGACGCATGCCGCACACTAAAGATGATTTTCCCGACGCGCTGTACAGTGCCGCGCAGGTCCGGGCCCTTGACGCACAGCTGATTGCGGCAGGCACGACTGGCTTCGAATTGATGCAGCGAGCCGCCCGCGCCACCTGGCGCGCCATTGTCCGGCACTGGCCAGACTCCAGCGAGCTGACCGTGCTGGCCGGGCATGGCAACAACGCCGGCGACGGTTATCTGGTGGCGACCCTGGCCCGCCGTGCCGGCTGGTCAGTGCGGGTGCTGACGGTGGGTGAGCCCCGGCGTTTACAGGGGGATGCCGCCAATGCCCACGCCGAGGCGGTGGCGGTGGGTGTGCCGGTGGAGCCATGGTCGGACGAGTCCGACTTGCGCGGCGTGCTGCTCGACGCCTTGCTCGGCACGGGATTGAGTGGCGAAGTACGCGAGCCCTACGTTCGGGCAATCGACACCATCAATGTCAGTGGCCTGCCAGTGGCCGCGGTGGATATCCCTTCGGGGCTGTGTGCCGACACGGGACGGGTGCTGGGTACGGCAGTGACGGCCGACCTGACCGTAACCTTTATCGGCCTGAAGCTGGGCCTGTTCACAGGCGATGCGGCGGACCGGGTCGGTGAACTGATATTCAATGATCTGCATGCCGATCCCGACATCGTCGAGGCGGCGCCGGCCACGGCCCGGCTTCTGCAGCCCGCTAATCTGCCGGGTCTGACGCCGCGCGCGCGCACATCCCACAAAGGCAAGTTCGGTCATGTTCTATTGATCGGCGGCGATCGAGGTTTTGGCGGGGCTATCCAGATGAGCGCCGAGAGTGCCCTGCGTTGCGGCGCGGGGATGGTGTCCATGGCCACTCGCAACGAGCATGTGTCCGCTGCGCTGACGCGTTTACCCGAAGTCATGGTGCAGGGCACCCACTCAGCAAACCAATTGATGGGGTTGCTTGAGCAGGTCAGTGTGTTGGTGGTGGGGCCGGGCCTCGGTCAGGCTGCGTGGGGACGTAGCTTGTTGTCGGCGGCGGCCAACGCATTGCTGCCCCAGGTGTGGGATGCCGATGCGCTGAACCTGCTGAGCAGTGGTGCGGTCAGTTTGCCCGCGCACTGTGTGATCACCCCTCATCCGGGCGAGGCGGCGCGGCTTCTGGGTATCTCCACGGCTCAGGTGCAGGTCGATCGTCCGGCGGCGGCCCACGCATTGAGCAAACAATACGCGGCCACAGTGATTCTCAAAGGCGCTGGCAGCCTGATTGCCAGTCCAGACGGTCGCCTGTCGGTTTGTAGCCAGGGCCATCCGGCCATGGCCACGGCAGGCCTCGGGGATGTACTGGCCGGGGTGGTCGGTGCGTTGCTCGCCCAAGGCATGGATGGCTTTGACGCCGCCTGCCTGGCGGTGTGGCTGCATGCCAATGCCGGTGCGCAAGCCGGTCAGTCGGGCCGGGGATTGGCGGCGACCGATCTGATCCCGGCCATTCGTCAGTTGTTGGAGGAGCATTCACCGTGTCTGAAGTAACCCTGTACGTGGCGGACGAACAAGCCATGACGCAATTGGGGGCGCGCATTGCGCGTACCACGGCAGGCCATGGTCTGATTTTTCTGGAGGGCGACCTCGGCGCGGGAAAAACCACCTTGTCCCGCGGCATTATTCGTGGCCTGGGACACGTCGGCGCAGTGAAAAGCCCTACGTTCACGTTGGTTGAACCCTACGAAATCGGCGACATTCGTGCCTTCCATTTTGACCTGTACCGACTGGTGGACCCTGAAGAGTTGGAATTCCTCGGTATCCGCGATTACTTCGAAGATGACGCCTTGTGTCTGATCGAATGGCCCCAGAAGGGTGCAGGCTTTTTGCCAAAGCCCGACCTGACCATTACCATTGGCGCGCAGAACGGCGGGCGTTCGTTGATACTGACGCCGCAAGGCTCGCGTGGCGAGTCGTGGTGTGCCGCTTTGGCACTGGAAACTAATTGATGATGGGGTTTGGTATGCGCTTTCGCGCGGTGGTTGCTGTCGTAGGAATGTTGCTTACGGCACTGGCCGTCGATGCTGTGGCACAGACGAAGGTCAGCAGCGTTCGTCTGTGGCGGGCGCCGGACAACACTCGTCTGGTGTTCGACCTGACGGGGCCGGTGCAGCACAGCGTATTCACCCTGACCGCTCCGGATCGCCTGGTGATCGACATCAATGGCGCATCCCTGGGGGCGCCGCTGACAGCCGCCACCGCCAACACGCCGATCACGGCCATTCGCTCGGCTCAGCGCACGCCGACTGACCTGCGGGTGGTCGTCGATCTGAATAAGGCGGTGACCCCGAAAAGCTTCACCCTGGCGCCCAACGCCCAGTACGGCAACCGACTGGTGGTGGACTTGTTCGACAACCCGGGCGATGCCGCGCCA
Source organism: Pseudomonas sp. N-137 (assembly GCF_034555295.1). Taxonomy (NCBI): domain Bacteria; kingdom Pseudomonadati; phylum Pseudomonadota; class Gammaproteobacteria; order Pseudomonadales; family Pseudomonadaceae; genus Pseudomonas; species Pseudomonas sp. N-137. The sequence goes on along the minus strand of NZ_JAXUDQ010000010.1, from coordinate 167,170 downwards.
CCGCCTGCGCCGCCGACCAAAGTCGCCACAGTGCCGGCGGTGCCGGTCACGCCGACCGAGCCTGCTCTCAAGCTACCGCCGGCGCCTTCCGGCAAGCGCGATATCATCGTTGTGATCGATGCCGGTCACGGGGGGGAGGACCCGGGTGCCTCTGGCTCGCGAGGGCAGCGTGAAAAGGACGTGGTGTTGTCCATCGCCCGTGAGTTGCAGCGCCAGGTCAATGGTATGAAGGGCTTTCGCGCGGAACTGACCCGTACCGGAGACTATTTCATCCCCTTGCGTGGCCGTACCGAAATCGCCCGCAAGAAGGGCGCGGACCTGTTCGTCTCGATCCATGCCGACGCCGCCCCTTCAAAAGCCGCGTTCGGGGCCTCGGTGTTTGCCCTGTCTGACCGGGGGGCCACCTCCGAGACCGCCCGTTGGCTGGCTGACAGCGAAAACCGTTCCGACCTGATTGGCGGTGCCGGTAACGTCAGCCTCGATGACAAGGACCGCATGCTCGCCGGCGTGCTGCTCGATTTGTCGATGACCGCCTCGCTGACGTCCAGCCTGAACGTCGGTCAAAAAGTCTTGAGCAACATTGGGCGTGTCACGCCGCTGCACAAGCGACGCGTCGAGCAGGCCGGGTTCATGGTGCTCAAGTCGCCGGATATCCCGTCGATTCTGGTGGAAACCGGGTTCATCTCCAACGCCAACGAAGCCTCGAAGCTGACATCCTCCAGCCACCAACAAGCCCTGGCCCGCTCCATCAGCAGCGGCGTGCGACAGTTCTTCCAGCAGAACCCGCCACCGGGCACCTACATCGCCTGGCTACGAGACTCCGGCAAGATCGCCCAGGGGCCGCGAGACCATCGGGTCAATCCTGGCGAAACCCTGGCAATGATCGCGGTGCGCTATCAGGTGTCGCCCGCGTCGTTGCGCAGTGCCAATAATCTCAAGAGCGACGAGCTCAAGATCGGCCAGACCCTGACCATTCCCGGCAACGAAGTGGTGGTCAAGCAATGAGCGATGAACTGACCGGCAGCACTGCCCGCATCGAACTGCTCAGCCCCCGGCTGGCGAACCAGATCGCCGCCGGTGAGGTGGTCGAGCGTCCGGCGTCGGTGATCAAGGAGTTGCTGGAGAACAGCCTCGACTCCGGGGCCCGGCGCATCGATGTGGATGTCGAGCAGGGCGGTGTCAAGCTGCTGCGTGTGCGCGATGACGGTGGCGGCATTCCTGCCGACGACCTGCCGTTGGCCCTGGCGCGCCACGCCACCAGCAAGATCCGCGATCTGGAAGACCTCGAGCGGGTCATGAGCCTGGGGTTCCGTGGCGAGGCGCTGGCCTCCATCAGTTCGGTGTCGCGCCTGACGCTCACCTCGCGTACCCGCGAAGCCGACCAGGCCTGGCAGGTCGAGACCGAAGGCCGGGACATGGCCTCTCGCGTCCAGCCCGCGGCCCATCCGGTGGGCACCTCGGTGGAAGTGCGCGACCTGTTCTTCAATACCCCGGCCCGGCGCAAGTTTCTCAAGGCCGAGAAGACCGAATTCGATCATTTGCAGGAAGTCATCAAGCGTCTGGCGCTGGCGCGTTTTGACGTGGCGTTCCATTTGCGCCACAACGGCAAGACCATCCTCAGCCTGCACGAGGCCCATGATGATGCGGCCCGTGCTCGACGCGTCGGCGCGGTGTGCGGTGCCGGGTTCCTGGAGCAAGCTCTGCCCATCGAAGTGGAGCGCAATGGCCTGCACCTGTGGGGCTGGGTCGGGCTGCCGACTTTTTCTCGCAGCCAGGCGGACTTGCAGTACTTTTACGTGAACGGGCGGGCGGTGCGCGACAAGCTGGTGGCCCACGCGGTGCGCCAGGCCTATCGCGACGTGTTGTTCAACGGTCGGCATCCAACGTTCGTGCTTTTTTTCGAAGTCGATCCCGCGGTGGTGGACGTCAACGTGCATCCCACCAAGCATGAAGTACGCTTCCGTGACGGGCGCATGGTGCACGATTTCCTTTACGGCACCTTGCACCGCGCCTTGGGCGATGTGCGCCCCGAAGATCAATTGGCGGCACCGGCGGCAGTTGCCGGCATGGTCCGGCCAACGGGGCTGGAGGCTGGCGAATTCGGGCCTCAGGGCGAAATGCGCCTGGCCGCCAACGCACTGCTGGAGCAACCTCAGCCCCAGCCGACCTACAACGCCGCCGGGACCGGCGCGGGCAGCGGTTACCAGTACCAATACACCCCGCGTGCGCAATCGAGCGTGCCCGCCGCCGAAGCTCAGGCGGCTTATCGCGAGTTCTTCAAGCCCCTGCCTGAGGCCGGTGCGGCGGCGTTGCCGGACGGCCAGGGTGACATTCCGCCGCTGGGTTATGCCCTGGCGCAGCTCAAAGGCATCTATATCCTCGCGGAAAATGCCCAAGGCCTGGTTCTGGTAGATATGCATGCCGCCCACGAGCGGATCATGTACGAGCGGCTGAAGATCGCCATGGCCAGCGAAGGCCTTAGCGGGCAACCGCTATTGGTGCCTGAATCCCTGGCGGTCAGTCAGCGTGAGGCCGATTGCGCCGAGGAGCATGTGAGCTGGTTCCAGCGCCTGGGCTTTGAGCTGCAGCGCCTGGGCCCGGAAACCCTGGCGATCCGGCAGATCCCGGCGTTGTTGAAGCAGGCCGAGGCCAACCGACTGGTCAGCGACGTGCTGGCGGACCTGATGGAGTACGGCACCAGCGACCGGATCCAGGCGCACCTGAACGAACTGCTCGGCACCATGGCCTGCCACGGCGCAATCCGCGCCAACCGGCGTCTGGCCTTGCCGGAAATGAATGGCCTGCTGCGGGATATGGAAAACACCGAGCGCAGCGGCCAATGCAACCATGGCCGGCCGACCTGGACCCAACTGGGCCTGGACGACCTGGACAAACTGTTCCTGCGCGGTCGTTGATGAGTCAGTTACCACCTGCGATCTTTCTGATGGGGCCGACCGCAGCCGGCAAGACCGACCTGGCCATTGAGTTGACCAAAGTGCTGCCTTGCGAGCTGATCAGCGTAGATTCGGCCTTGGTCTACCGGGGCATGGACATCGGCACGGCCAAGCCGTCAAAAGAGCTGCTGGCCGAGTTCCCGCACCGACTGATCGACATCCTGGATCCGGCCGAAGCTTACTCGGCAGCGGATTTTCGTCGCGATGCCCTTCAGGCCATGGCCGAAATCACCGCCAGAGGCAAGATTCCGCTGCTGGTGGGCGGCACGATGCTGTACTACAAGGCTCTGGTCGAGGGGCTGGCGGACATGCCGGCTGCCGATCCCAACGTGCGCGCGCAGATCGAAGAAGAGGCTGCACGCCTTGGCTGGCAAGCCCTGCATGAGCAACTGGCGGTCATCGACCCGGAGTCGGCGGCCCGCATTCACCCCAACGACCCGCAACGGCTCAGCCGGGCGCTGGAGGTCTATCGGGTCAGCGGGCAGAGCATGACGGCCCTGCGACAGCGACAATCTGCGCAAAGTACTGAAGCAGCCGCTTCGGGAATGCAACAATTGCCCTATACTGTCGCCAATCTGGCCATCGCTCCGGCGAACCGGCAAGTGCTGCATCGGCGAATTGAACAAAGATTCACATTAATGTTGGAACAGGGATTCATAGACGAGGTCGTAGCCCTGCGTGAGCGAAGTGACCTGCATGCCGGGTTGCCGTCTATACGTGCGGTGGGTTATCGACAGGTCTGGGACTATCTGGACGGCAAGCTGACGTCAGCCGAGATGCAGGAGCGTGGAATCATTGCCACGCGCCAATTGGCGAAACGCCAGTTCACCTGGCTGCGGAGCTGGACTGACTTGCATTGGCTTGACAGTCTTGATTGCGACAATCTGCCGCGCGCCTTGAAATACCTTGGGACCATCTCCATATTGAGCTGAGTCCTTGCAATTGCCGTCTATCCTTGGGGGTGTGACGGCCCAAGCCATCTGATTCCGATTTTAATTATTGATCCTTAAAGGAGTGCGGCACATGTCAAAAGGGCATTCGCTACAAGACCCTTACTTGAACACTTTACGTAAAGAGAAAGTTGGGGTGTCCATCTATCTGGTCAACGGGATCAAACTGCAAGGCCATATCGAGTCTTTCGACCAGTTCGTCATCCTGTTGAAAAACACCGTCAGCCAGATGGTCTACAAGCACGCGATCTCGACAGTAGTGCCTGTGCGTGCGATTCGTCTGCCTAGCGCAACCGAATCCGAAGCCGGTGACGCTGAACCGGGTAACGCTTGATAGGAGTCTCCTTTGTTCTTTGAGCGCCACGGTGGGGGTGAGCGGGCCATTCTCGTTCACTTGGATGGACAAGACCCTGAGGCGCGCGAAGATCCGCAGGAGTTTCAGGAATTGGCACTTTCGGCCGGCGCCGAGACCGTCGCGTTTTTTAACGTGCCGCGTCATCGGCCAACCGCCAAATACCTGATAGGTAGCGGCAAGGTCGAGGAATTGCGCGACCTGGTCAAAACCGAGCAGGTCGACCTGGTGATTTTCAATCACATCCTCACGCCCAGTCAGGAGCGTAACCTCGAGCGTGTGTTCGAGTGTCGCGTGATCGACCGGACGGGGTTGATTCTCGATATCTTCGCCCAACGCGCCCGTACCCATGAAGGCAAGCTCCAGGTCGAACTGGCCCAGCTTGAGCACATGAGTACGCGCCTGGTTCGTGGCTGGACCCACCTTGAGCGGCAGAAGGGGGGGATCGGTCTGCGCGGTCCGGGTGAGACCCAGCTGGAAACCGACCGGCGCCTGCTGCGGGTTCGCCTGCGCCAGATCAAGGGGCGTCTGGAAAAGGTCCGCAGCCAGCGCGAGCAATCCCGGCGTGGCCGCAAGCGTGCTGATATCCCGACGGTTTCATTGGTGGGTTACACCAACGCCGGCAAATCGACGCTGTTCAATAACGTGACCCAGTCCGATGTCTACGCCGCCGACCAGTTGTTCGCCACGCTCGATCCGACCCTGCGCCGGCTCGATCTGGACGACCTCGGGCCGATTGTGCTGGCCGACACCGTGGGCTTCATTCGGCATTTGCCGCATAAGCTGGTGGAGGCTTTCCGGGCTACGCTCGAAGAGTCGAGCAACTCCGACCTGCTGCTGCACGTGATCGATGCCGCCGAGCCGGACCGGATGCTGCAGATCGAGCAGGTCATGGTGGTGCTGGGCGAGATCGGAGCCCAGGACTTGCCGATCCTCGAGGTATACAACAAACTCGATTTGCTCGAAGGCGTGGAGCCGCAGATCCAGCGTGATGCCGATGGCAAACCGCAGCGGGTCTGGTTATCGGCCCGCGACGGCTCCGGCCTCGACCTGCTCAAGCAGGCCGTGGCGGAGCTGCTGGGCAACGACTTGTTTGTTGGCACGCTGAAGTTGCCGCAACGTTTCGCTCGGCTGCGGGCCCAGTTCTTTGAGCTCGGAGCGGTGCAGAAAGAAGAACACGACGAAGAAGGCGTCTGCCTGCTGGCGGTTCGCCTGCCTCGGACGGAGCTCAATCGACTGGTCAGTCGCGAAGGGCTGCAGCCGATGGAATTCATCGAGCAACACACTTTGCAATAAAAGCCTGAGAAAGCTGTGTCAGGCATTCTGTAGCATTGGTCGGCGCGCCGTGGGTGCGTCTTTGCTTTATCAGATGGAGAGCGCTATGGCTTGGAATGAGCCGGGTGGCAACTCGAATAATCAGGATCCCTGGGGTGGAAAACGTCGTAACAACGGCGACCGCAAGGGGCCGCCGGATCTCGACGAGGCCTTCCGAAAGCTGCAGGAAAGCCTGAACGGTTTGTTCGGTGGTGGTAAGAAACGCGGTGACGATGGTGGTGGCCGTTCGGGCAAGGGTGGCGGTTATGGCCTGCTCGGCATTGGTCTCGTCGTGCTCGCGGCTGTCTGGCTGTACAGCGCGGTATATGTCGTGGACGAGCAGGAGCAGGCCGTGGTGCTGCGCTTCGGCAAGTACTACGAGACTGTCGGTCCGGGTCTGAACATCTATTTCCCGCCGATCGACAAGAAGTTCATGGAAAACGTCACGCGTGAGCGTGCCTATACCAAGCAGGGCCAGATGCTCACCGAAGACGAGAACATCGTCGAAGTGCCGCTGACCGTGCAATACAAGATTTCCAATCTGCAAGACTTCGTACTGAACGTCGACCAACCGGAAATCAGCCTGCAGCACGCCACTGAAAGTGCCTTGCGTCATGTGGTGGGCTCTACCGCCATGGACCAGGTGCTGACTGAAGGTCGTGAGTTGATGGCCAGCGAAATCAAGGAGCGCCTGCAAAGGTTCCTCGATACCTATCGCACCGGTATCACCGTTACCCAGGTCAACGTTCAGAGCGCAGCGGCACCGCGTGAAGTCCAGGAAGCCTTCGATGACGTGATCCGTGCCCGTGAAGACGAGCAGCGTTCGCGCAACCAGGCCGAGACCTACGCCAACGGCGTCGTGCCGGAAGCCCGTGGTCAGGCCCAGCGCATCATTGAAGATGCCAACGGTTACCGCGACGAAGTGGTCTCCCGCGCCAAGGGTGAGGCGGATCGCTTCACCAAACTGGTGAGCGAGTATCGCAAGGCGCCTGAAGTCACCCGCGAGCGTCTGTACCTGGACACCATGCAGGAAGTCTTCAGCAACACCAGCAAGGTCCTCGTGACCGGCAACAAGAACGGCCAGAGCAATCTGCTGTACTTGCCGCTGGACAAGATGGTCGAAGGCGGTCGTAAAACCGGCACGCCACCGTCCAGCACGGCAGCGGCCAGCAATGAAGCCAATGCCCGCGCGGCGGCGGAGCAGCAGCAACAGCAAGCACGTACCAGGGAGAGTCGCTGATGAGCAATAAATCGCTGATCGCCCTTATTTTCGGTGTCGTCGTGGCGATCGCTGCCTGGAACTGCTTCTACATCGTGGCTCAGACCGAGCGTGCGGTGTTGCTGCAATTCGGTCGCGTGGTCCAGGCGGATGTCCAGCCGGGCCTGCATGTGAAAGTGCCGTACGTCAACAAGGTGCGTAAGTTCGATGCCCGCCTGATGACACTGGATGCACCGACACAACGCTTCCTGACGCTGGAAAAGAAAGCCGTGATGGTGGACGCCTACGCCAAGTGGCGCGTGAAAGATGCCGAGCGCTTCTACACCGCGACTTCCGGTCTCAAGCAGATTGCCGACGAGCGTCTGTCCCGTCGTCTTGAGTCGGGCCTGCGTGACCAGTTCGGTAAGCGTACGCTGCATGAAGTCGTGTCTGGTGAGCGTGATGCGCTCATGGCCGACATCACTCGTTCGCTGAACGCGATGGCGGAAAAAGAGCTGGGTATCGAAGTTGTCGATGTCCGGGTCAAGGCCATCGACCTGCCCAAGGAAGTGAACCGCAGTGTGTTCGAGCGGATGAGCACCGAGCGTGAGCGTGAAGCTCGCGAGCACCGCGCCAAGGGTAACGAGCTGGCTGAAGGCATCCGTGCCGACGCCGATCGTCAGCGTCGCGTATTGCTGGCCGAAGCCTACCGTGAATCGGAAGAGCTGCGCGGTGACGGTGATGCCCAGGCCGCTGCGATCTACGCCAAGGCCTATGGTCAGGATCAGGAGTTCTACGCGTTCTACCGTAGCCTGCGTGCCTACCGTGAAAGCTTTGCGGACAAATCCGACGTCCTGGTCCTTGACCCAAGCAGCGACTTCTTCCAGTACCTGGAAAAGTCCAAGCCTTGATGCGACGTTGACCTGAAGCACTCCGCCCGGCGGCTAAAGCGTCGGGCGGGGTGATCCTTTGGGAAAACGTGTGTATGATGCGGCAGCCGGGAAATTCCCGGCTTTTTTGCGTCTGCACGTTCGATTGCGGTTTTTGTTGCAGGCGTCGGGTTGAACGGCTCGACAGGTTTTTCGAGGAAAGTGCTTGGCGAGGCCGACTACAGGCCATTCGTCACGTTGCTCATGCGCGGGGTTTGCGCATGGGGCGGGCACTTTCTGCTTCACTCAAGGCTTGCCCGAGGGCTGGCCGCCCGGACCATAGGGGAATGGCGTAATGGCAACGGTAGACCGCTGGCTGCTGCCAGATGGCATCGAAGAAGTACTGCCACCGGAAGCTGCGCGTATTGAAGTAGCGCGTCGGCAGGTGTTGGATCTGTTCCAGAGCTGGGGTTACGAATTCGTCGTTACCCCGCATATCGAGTACCTGGAATCCCTGCTGACCGGCGCGGGCCAGGACCTGGATCTGCGCACCTTCAAGGTTATCGACCCGCAGTCGGGCCGGCAGATGGGCTTTCGTGCCGACATCACGCCGCAAGTGGCGCGTATCGACGCCCACACCCTGCGTCGTGAAGGTCCGAGCCGTCTGTGCTATGCCGGCAGTGTGCTGCACGCCCAGCCGCGCGCCCTGTCGTCTTCGCGCAGTCCGATCCAGCTGGGTGCCGAGTTGTATGGCGATGCGAGCCCGAGCAGCGACGTGGAAGTCATCAGCCTGATGCTTGCCATGCTGCAACTGGCCGACGTACCGGATGTCCACATGGACCTGGGCCACGTCGGCATCTATCGTGGCCTGGCGCGTGCGGCCGGTTTGTCCGGCGAAGTGGAGCAGCAGTTGTTCGATGCCTTGCAGCGCAAGGCCATCGATGAAGTGATCAGTCTGACCGAAGGCCTGCCGGCCGATCTGTCCGGCATGTTGCGGGCGCTGGTGGATCTGTGCGGCGGTCGCGAAGTGCTGGCCGCTGCCCGCGAGCGGCTGGCCCATGCGCCGGCGCCGGTGCTCGCGGCACTGGACGATTTGCTGGCGATTGCCGAGCGACTGTCGGTGCGTTTCCCCGAGCTGCCGCTGTATTTCGACCTGGGTGAACTGCGCGGTTATCACTACCACACCGGTGTGGTGTTCGCGGTGTTCGTGCCGGGGGTTGGCCAGTCCATCGCTCAGGGCGGTCGATACGATGATATTGGCGCCGACTTCGGTCGTGCCCGTCCGGCGACCGGCTTCTCTACCGATTTGAAAACCCTGGTGACCCTGGGGCGTGCTGAAGTCGAGCTACCGTCTGGCGGTATCTGGATGCCTGACAGTACGGATGCAGCACTCTGGCAGACGGTCTGCCAGTTGCGCAGTGAGGGTCAGCGTGTCGTCCAGGCCTTGCCTGGGCAGCCTTTGGCCGCCGCCCGTGAAGCGGACTGCGACCGGCAATTGATTCAGCAGAACGGGCTTTGGCAAGTATTGCCGCTGGCTTCTTGAGTTTTCCTGCCGGCCGCGGCCGGCACCAAGTTTGCGCGAATGAGGACAAGTGTTATGGGTAAGAATGTCGTAGTCCTGGGCACCCAGTGGGGTGATGAGGGCAAAGGCAAGATCGTTGATCTGCTGACCGAACATGCTGCCGCCGTAGTGCGCTACCAAGGTGGCCACAACGCAGGTCACACCTTGGTGATCGACGGTGAGAAAACCGTACTGCACCTGATTCCGTCGGGCGTGTTGCGCGAAGGCGTGCAGTGCCTGATCGGCAACGGGGTGGTGGTTGCCCCTGACGCCTTGTTGCGGGAAATCATCAAGCTGGAAGAGAAGGGCGTACCGGTGCGCGAGCGCCTGCGTATCAGCCCGTCCTGCCCGCTGATCCTGTCCTATCACGTTGCGCTGGACCAGGCCCGCGAAAAGGCCCGTGGCGAGCTGAAGATCGGCACCACCGGTCGCGGCATCGGCCCGGCCTACGAAGACAAGGTGGCCCGTCGTGGCCTGCGCATCGGTGACCTGTTTCACCGTGAGCGCTTCGCCGCCAAGCTGGGCGAGTTGCTGGACTACCACAACTTCGTTCTGGTCAATTACTACAAAGAGCCGGCCATCGACTTCCAGAAGACCCTGGATGAGTGCATGGAGTACGCCGAGCTGCTCAAGCCGATGATGCTCGACGTCACTGCCGAGCTGCACGAGTTGCGTCGCGCGGGCAAGGACATCATGTTCGAAGGCGCCCAAGGGTCGCTGCTGGACATCGACCACGGTACCTATCCGTACGTCACCAGTTCCAACACCACTGCCGGCGGCATCGCCACGGGTTCGGGTTTCGGCCCGATGTACCTGGATTACATCCTGGGCATCACCAAGGCATACACCACTCGCGTCGGTTCGGGTCCGTTCCCGACCGAGCTGTTCGATGATGTTGGTGCGTTCCTGGCCAAGCGCGGCCATGAGTTCGGCGCCACCACTGGTCGTGCCCGTCGTTGCGGCTGGTTCGATGCCGTCATCCTGCGTCGCGCCATCGACGTCAACAGTATCTCGGGCCTGTGCCTGACCAAGCTGGACGTACTGGACGGCCTGGAAACCATCAACATCTGCGTGGGCTACAAGAATCAGGACGGCGCGGTCATCGACGCACCGACTGACGCTGACAGCTACATCGGTCTGGAGCCGGTATACGAGCAGATGCCAGGCTGGACTGAGTCGACCGTGGGTGCCAAGACCCTGGAAGAGCTGCCAGTAGCGGCTCGCAATTACATCAAGCGCGTCGAAGAGTTGGTCGGTGCACCGATCGACATTATTTCGACGGGGCCGGACCGCAACGAAACCATCGTTCTGCGTCACCCGTTTGCCTGATAAGTCGTTGATGTAAAACACAAAGGACCCTCGTTTGGGTCCTTTGTCGTTTCTGCCTGCCGGACGGCACGACACTTGCTATACACCATGAATAATAAGTGCTTCTTGTGAAGTGCCATCAAATTAATGGCGTTAGTAGAGGGATTCCCTGTGTCGGCCGTTCTCTCATTGTTACAAAGCCGCCTGTTGCGGCCTGTGTTCGTTACTCTTGGTGTCGCCCTTTTGGTGCAGGTGCTGGTCGCTGTCGCGCTGACGCGAAGCACGGTCACTGCGCTGGAGGCTGATCTGGAGGCGCGGCTCGGCGGCGACAGCCAGAAGTTGTCTGGCGAGCTGGAGCAGGCCGGGCGTGAAGTCACGTCGAGCCTGGACAGCTTGTCTGCCAGCACTCGTCAGCGCCTCACCGCCGGTTTATCTGCGCGGCTGAAGGATGAGCAGGCACAGTTGCGGGCGACGCTGGAAAAATCGCTCAAGGACTCTGCCAATGATATGGCGCAACTCCTGGCTTCGGTTGCGCCCCGCGCCATGTGGGACAGCGACGTGCCGGCCCTCTCTGAGTTTGCCCGTCGGGCCCAGCGCAATCCCAACGTACTCTTCGTCATTTATGACGACGCCACCGGCCAGCACCTGACTCGCTACCTGAATCGGGAGAACCCGATCAACAAGGCTTTGTTGGAGAAAGGCCAGGGCGACCGGGCGCTGGACAAGGTGTTGGACGCGGCGAAGAACGACCCTTCGGTGTATTACCTTGAGGCCTCGATCAACCCCAACGGCGTAGAGATCGGCAAGGTGTTGATGGGCGTTTCCACGGCCTCCGTTGAAGCTGACCTGGAGGCGTTGGACCAGCGCTTCTCGGCCTTGATCGCCAGTGGTGACCAGTTGGTGGGTGATAGCCTCAAGGGGGCGGCAGCCGACAGCGCCACGGCAATGCGCGGGCGCCTGGAGTCGGCTCAGTCCACCGCGACGCAAATGCAGGCCAACACCGCCACCACCGTGCAGGACGCTGCGGGCACTTTGCGCTGGCGGATCGGCCTGGGTCTAGCGCTGGTGGGGTTTGGCGTGCTGGTGCTGCTGGCGGTGGTGTTGGGGCGGCGAGTGGTCAATCGTTTGAAACTGTTGATTGCCGCGATGAACGATCTGGCGGCGGGTGAGGGCGACCTGACCAAGCGCGTGCAAATCAGCAGCAAGGACGAAATCGGCGAGATGGCCTCGGCGGTCAATCGTTTTGTGGATAAGTTGCAGCCCATCGTGCGAGAGGCGGGTGATGTGGCCCAGCGCACCGGTGTGGAAATCGGTGCAATGACCTTGCGTAACTCCGGTGCCGATGCGGCGGCCGGAATGCAGCGTGATGAAGTGGCCGAGAGCTTGCGGGCGCTGTCGCAGATGGCCGACGAAGCGCAATCGGAAAGCCAGGCGATGCAGGCTGCCTTGCAGCAGGTGGTGGAGATTCGCAAGGCTACCGACGAAAACACCCGAACCTCGGCCAAGGTCGGTGGTTTGATCGAAGCGCTGGCAGGGCAGGTCGATACGGGGGCAAAAGTCATCGAGCGGCTGGCGCAACAGAGTGAGCAGATCGAAGTGGTGCTCACGGTCATTCACGGCATTGCCGAACAAACCAATCTGCTGGCCTTGAACGCGGCCATCGAAGCGGCGCGGGCTGGGGAAACCGGGCGTGGGTTCGCAGTGGTGGCCGACGAGGTGCGGGCGCTGGCAAGCAAGACCCAGAGTTCGACCGGCGACATCCAGGCGCATATCGTCGCGCTGCAGCAGGGCGCTCGCGAGGCGGTGGCTGCCATCGGCCAGGCCGGGCGTCAGGCCAGCGAGGGGTTGTTGGTGTTGCGTGACAGCGCGCGCTTGCAGCAGTCGGTACAGACCTCTGTAGAGCAGGTGCATGCGGCCATCGGTCTGGCCACGCAAGCGGCGGCTCACCAGGCGCAAGGTGCGCAAGCGGTGCGTGGGCGGGTGGAAACCATTCACGCCCAGGCCGAGAAAGCGGCTCAGGCTGTGGTCGAGACCACGGCCAGTGGCAAGGTATTGGATAGTCTGGCGGCGCAGTTGAAGGCGAGCCTGGGGCAGTTCCGGGCTTGATGGGCTGGCCTCATCGCGAGCAGGCTCGCTCCCACATTGATCCACTGTGAACAGAGTATCTGTGAGCGCTGGAGATCCCGTGTGGGAGCGAGCCTGCTCGCGATAGCGGTTTCAGTGGCTCAGAGGCATCTTGTCGTGAGCGAATAAATCGCCAACCCCAGAAACGCAAAAACCCGCTTTCGCGGGTTTTTGTGAGTTCAAGGCCGTAACCTTGAAGCTTGAATTGGTGCCCAGAAGAAGACTCGAACTTCCACGACCTTGCGGTCACCAGCACCTGAAGCTGGCGTGTCTACCAATTTCACCATCTGGGCAGCATCTTCAGCGTTGCCGCTGTCGATGTGGCGCACTATACGGAGCGAGTTTTGATCTGTAAACCCCTGTTTTTGTTTTAGTAATTACCAGTCGGATTCCAGGGGCCGAAAATGCAAAAACCCGCTTTCGCGGGTTTTTGGGGAGCTGGCAGATCATTGATCTGTCGCTCGAAATTGGTGCCCAGAAGAAGACTCGAACTTCCACGACCTTGCGGTCACCAGCACCTGAAGCTGGCGTGTCTACCAATTTCACCATCTGGGCAGTATCGGCAACGCGTGTGCGTCGTCGATGGCGCGCACTATACGGAGCGTGTTTTTAACTGTAAACCCCTCACGAGAAAAAAACCGCTAAATTTCACGAGCGGTGCATTTCCGGGCTTCAAGAGGGGTCAAAAGGCTTCAGAAAAAGGCATTGGATGCTTGAAATTTCCCGTTTCATTACGCCTATGCCAAACTAACCCGCATATAGACAAGGTGAAAACTCTCTAATGGCCGATTGGCAGTCCCTCGATCCCGAGGCCGCTCGTGAAGCGGAAAAATACGAAAACCCTATTCCTAGCCGCGAACTGATCCTGGCGCATCTCGCCGATCGGGGTTCGCCTGCTAGCCGCGAGCAACTGGTCGAAGAGTTCGGTCTGACCACCGAAGACCAGCTCGAAGCCCTGCGCCGCCGTCTGCGCGCCATGGAGCGCGATGCGCAGTTGATCTACACCCGGCGCGGCACCTATGCGCCCGTGGACAAGCTTGACCTGATCCTGGGCCGCATCGCCGGTCACCGTGACGGTTTCGGCTTCCTGATCCCGGACGACGGCAGCGACGACCTGTTCATGAGCCCGGCGCAGATGCGTCTGGTGTTCGACGGTGACCGGGCTTTGGCCCGGGTTTCCGGCCTGGACCGCCGCGGCCGCCGTGAAGGCGTGATCGTCGAAGTGGTGTCCCGTGCCCACGAAAGCATCGTCGGCCGTTACTTTGAAGAGGGTGGCATCGGCTTTGTCGTCGCCGACAACCCGAAGATCCAGCAGGAAGTGCTGGTCACCCCGGGCCGCAATGCCAACGCCAAGGTCGGTCAGTTCGTCGAGGTGAAAATCACCCACTGGCCAACCCCGCGCTTCCAGCCCCAGGGCGATGTGGTGGAAGTGGTCGGCAACTACATGGCCCCAGGCATGGAAATCGATGTTGCCTTGCGCACCTACGACATTCCCCACGTCTGGCCCGAAGCGGTCCTGAAAGAAGCCGCCAAGCTCAAGCCGGAAGTCGAAGAGAAAGACAAAGAGAAGCGCATCGACCTGCGTCACCTGCCATTCGTCACCATTGATGGCGAAGACGCCCGGGACTTCGACGACGCGGTCTACTGCGAAGCCAAGCCTGGCAAGCTGCGCCTGTTCTCCGGCGGCTGGAAGTTGTACGTGGCGATTGCCGATGTTTCCAGCTACGTGAAACTCGGTTCGGCGCTGGACGCCGAAGCCCAGGTACGCGGCAACTCGGTGTACTTCCCCGAGCGCGTCGTACCGATGCTGCCAGAGCAACTGTCCAACGGTTTGTGCTCGCTCAATCCTCACGTCGATCGCCTGGCCATGGTTTGCGAGATGACCATCTCCAAATCCGGCGAGATGACCGACTACTGCTTCTACGAGGCGGTGATCCATTCCCACGCCCGCCTGACCTACAACAAGGTCAGCGCAATGCTGGAAACCCCGAAACTTGCCGAATCGCGCAAGCTTCGTGGCGAATACACCGATGTCGTGCCGCATCTCAAAGAGCTGTACTCGCTCTACAAAGTGCTGCTGGCGGCCCGTCACGTGCGTGGCGCGATCGATTTCGAAACTCAGGAAACCCGGATCATCTTCGGCTCCGAGCGCAAGATCGCCGAGATTCGTCCGACGGTACGCAACGATGCCCACAAGCTGATCGAGGAATGCATGCTGGCCGCCAACGTCGCCACTGCTGAGTTCCTGAAGAAGCACGAGATTCCTGCGCTGTACCGGGTCCACGATGGCCCGCCGCCGGAGCGCCTGGAAAAACTGCGGGCCTTCCTCGGTGAGCTCGGCCTGTCCTTGCACAAAGGCAAGGACGGTCCGTCGCCCAAGGATTACCAGGCCCTGCTGGCCAGTATCAAGGATCGTCCGGATTTCCACCTGATCCAGACCGTGATGCTGCGCTCGTTGAGCCAGGCGGTATACAGCGCCGATAACCAGGGTCACTTCGGCCTGAATTACGAAGCTTATACCCACTTTACGTCGCCGATCCGTCGTTACCCTGACTTGCTCACGCATCGGGCGATCCGCAGCGTGATCCACTCGAAGATGGACACCCCGCATGTCAAACGTGCCGGTGCGATGACCATTCCCAAGGCGCGCATCTACCCCTACGACGAGGCGGCCCTGGAGCAACTCGGCGAGCAATGCTCGATGAGCGAGCGCCGTGCCGATGAAGCGACTCGCGACGTAGTGAACTGGCTCAAGTGCGAGTTTATGAAGGATCGCGTGGGTGAGTCGTTCCCGGGCGTGATCACTGCCGTGACCGGTTTTGGCCTGTTCGTCGAACTGACCGACATCTACGTCGAAGGCCTGGTGCACGTTACCGCGCTGCCGGGCGATTACTACCACTTCGACCCCGTGCATCACCGCTTGGCGGGTGAGCGCACCGGTCGCAGCTTCCGTCTTGGCGATACGGTCGAAGTGCGGGTCATGCGCGTTGATCTCGACGAGCGCAAGATCGACTTCGAGATGGCGGAAAAAACCATCAGCGCGCCGATTGGCCGCAAGAAGCGCGGCACTGAAACTTCTGCGCCTGCGGCCAAGACCGCCGCCGAGCCTGCTGCGGCCAAGTCCGGGCGTCGCGGCCCGGCCAAGGAAAAGGCCGTCGAAGCCTATCGCCCAAGCGATGCGGCGGCAAAAAACGCCGAGCTGCGCAAAAGTCGTGAGATGAAACAGGCGTTGCTCGCCGAAGCCAAGAGCGGCGGTAAAGCGGCGTCTGGGGGAAAGACCGGACGGTCGGCGCCGGACAAGGCGACCGGCAAGCCGAGCAAACACCGTAAAGGCCCGCCGAAAGCGGGCTCGGCCCCAGCCAAGAGCGGCGGGGCGCGTAAACCCAAGGCCAAGTCATGAGTCAGTTGGAAAAAATCTACGGTGTGCATGCCGTGGAAGCATTGCTGCGTCACCATCCCAAGCGGGTCAAGCAGATCTGGCTGGCGGAAGGCCGCAGTGATCCGCGGGTCCAGACCCTGATCGAGCTGGCTGGCGAGAATCGCGTAGCGGTCGGCCAGGCCGAACGGCGGGAAATGGACGCCTGGGTCGAAGGTGTGCACCAGGGGGTGGTGGCTGAGGTCAGCCCGAGCCAGGTCTGGGGCGAGGCGATGCTCGACGAGTTGCTCGATCGCACCGAAGGCGCGCCATTGTTGCTGGTACTGGATGGCGTGACCGATCCTCACAACCTTGGCGCTTGCCTGCGCTCGGCCGATGCGGCTGGTGCATTGGCGGTGATCGTACCTAAAGACAAGTCGGCGACGTTGACGCCGGTGGTGCGTAAAGTCGCCTGTGGCGCGGCGGAAGTTATCCCGTTGGTGGCCGTGACCAATCTGGCGCGTACCCTGGAGAAACTCCAGCAGCGTGGCCTGTGGGTGGTCGGCACGGCGGGCGAGGCCGAGGTCAGCATTTATGACCAGGACCTGACGGGCCCGACGATCCTGATCATGGGGGCCGAAGGCAAGGGCATGCGGCGCCTGACCCGCGAGCATTGCGACTACCTGGTCAAGCTGCCGATGGCCGGCAGTGTCAGCAGCCTCAACGTTTCGGTCGCGACCGGCGTGTGCCTGTTCGAGGCTCAGCGCCAGCGTAGCGTCAAGGTTGCTGCGGCCGCCAAGAAATCCTGATCCAGTTGTATTCCTGTGGGAGCGAGCCTGCTCGCGATAGCGGAGTGCCGTTCAACGCAAATGTTGAATGGAGCGCCCTCATCGCGAGCAGGCTCGCTCCCACAATGGTTTGTGTGGGTAAACATTGGGGTTGTTCAAATAATCACCAATCACCTTGCGCCGCCCTCGGCCCTTCTCTACAATTGCGCCCCTTGCTGTGATGGCAGGCACTTATGTGTCTAGCGTCCACAAGTCCATAAGTGTCATTCACTCCTTGTCTGACCGTTTTTGAGCGGCAGGCTACAACCCGTAAGGAGCATTCATGCGTCATTACGAAATCATCTTTTTGGTCCACCCGGATCAAAGCGAGCAAGTCGGCGGCATGGTTGAGCGTTACACCAAGCTGATCGAAGAAGACGGCGGCAAAATCCACCGTCTGGAAGATTGGGGCCGTCGTCAACTGGCCTATGCAATCAACAATGTTCACAAGGCTCACTACGTGATGCTGAACGTTGAATGCACCGGCAAGGCCCTGGCCGAGCTGGAAGACAACTTCCGCTACAACGATGCAGTGATCCGTAACCTGGTCATCCGTCGCGAAGAAGCCGTCACCGGCCAATCCGAGATGCTCAAGGCTGAAGAAAACCGCAGTGAGCGCCGTGAGCGTCGCGACCGTCCTGAGCACTCTGACAGCGCCGATGGCGATGACAGCGATAGCGACAGCGACAACAGCGATAACGCTGACGAGTAATCCACGGACCTTTTAAGGAGCCAATCACATGGCACGTTTCTTCCGTCGTCGTAAATTCTGCCGCTTCACCGCTGAAGACGTGAAAGAGATCGATTACAAAGATCTCAACACTCTGAAAGCCTACGTATCCGAGACCGGCAAAATCGTTCCAAGCCGTATCACCGGTACCAAAGCTCGTTATCAGCGTCAGCTGGCCACCGCTATCAAGCGCGCCCGCTTCCTGGCCCTGCTGGCCTACACCGACAGCCACGGCCGCTGAGACCGGGCAGTCGACACGTAGCAAAGGATTGAATGCATGCGCGCCTTAGCTGAGTTCATCATGCGCGGTCGTATGCAGGCCACTCTGGTAGTGGCTGGATGCGCGGCATTGCCGTTGTTGTATTGGTTGGGTGCTGCCGCGGTGAGTCTTGTACTCCTGCGGCGCGGATTGAAGGACGCCCTTGGCGTTCTTGCTCTGGGACTGCTGCCGGCTTTGCTCTGGTGGTTGTATTCCGCTGACCCGCGGGCACTGATGGTGCTGTTGGGGTCTTCGGCGCTGGCGTTGGTGTTGCGCGCAAGCGAATCCTGGAACCGCGTGCTGCTGGTCAGCATAGCGATGGGAGTGGTGTTTTCAGTGGTGCTTGGGGTGGCTTTCGCGCCCCAGATCGAGATGCTGTCGCAGGCTTTGATAAAAATCCTGCCCGAGGCCCTCGGTGATCTCTACCAGCAGATGTCGGTAGAGGAGCAAGCGCGTTTCGCGTCCCTGATCGCACCGGTCCTGACCGGCCTGATTGCGGCCTTGTTACAAATCGTCAGTGTGCTGAGCCTGATTATCGGGCGCTACTGGCAGGCGTTGTTGTACAACCCGGGTGGTTTTGGTCGCGAATTTCGCGCCATCCGTTTCCCGCTTGGGCTGGCGATGTTGCTGCTGGCGGGCATGCTTCTGGGGCCGAACTTCGGTCCGCAGATGGCCATGCTCACGCCGTTGTGCAGTGTACCGCTGGTATTTGCCGCTCTGGCCCTGATTCACGGGCTGGTGGCGCAAAAGCGACTGGCCAGGTTCTGGCTGGTGGGGTTGTACGTCACGTTGTTGCTGTTCATGCAGCTGATCTATCCGTTGCTGGTGGTCCTGGCCATCGTCGACAGCCTGATTGATTTTCGCGGTCGTATGGCGCCGAAAGACGCCGACAACGCGAACGGTGAAGGTTAAAAGTTAGAGGATTTTCACATGCAACTGATCCTTCTGGAAAAAGTCACCAACCTGGGCAACCTGGGTGACAAAGTAAACGTTAAGGCCGGTTACGGTCGTAACTACCTGCTGCCTTACGGCAAAGCCACCGCTGCGACCGCTGCCAACCTGGCCGCGTTCGAAGAGCGTCGCGCTGAGCTGGAAAAAGCCGCAGCAGACCGTAAGACCTCGGCTGAAAGCCGTGCTGCCCAACTGGCCGAGCTGGAAGTGACCATCACTGCCACCGCTGGCGACGAAGGCAAGCTGTTCGGTTCGATCGGTACTCACGACATCGCTGACGCACTGACCGCCTCTGGCGTTGAAGTGTCGAAGAGCGAAGTTCGTCTGCCGAACGGCACCATCCGCAACGTAGGCGAATTCGACGTAGCCGTGCACCTGCACGCCGAAGTTGAAGCCACCGTACGCGTTGTCGTGGTAGCAGCTTAAGCAATACCTGTCGGCTGGCACCCTCGGGTACTAGTCGGTAACATCGGGCACGATCCTGTTTACAGGTCGTGCCCTTTGTCTTTCTGCAATTGCTGATTTTCAAAACCCCCTGCGTTTCCAAAAGAATCAAGTGGCCATGAACGAAATCACCGCTCCCGAGCAATACGATCTGCAAACCGCAGCCCTGAAGGTGCCTCCGCACTCCATCGAGGCCGAACAGGCCGTGCTCGGTGGTCTGATGCTGGACAACAACGCCTGGGAACGCGTGCTCGATCAAGTATCCGACGGCGATTTCTACCGACATGACCACCGCCTGATTTTCCGTGCCATCGCAAGATTGGCCGATCAGAACATGCCGATCGACGTGGTGACCCTGGCCGAGCAATTGGACAAGGAAGGCCAGACGTCTCAGGTTGGCGGCCTCGGTTACCTGGGTGAGTTGGCAAAAAACACGCCGTCTGTCGCCAACATCAAGGCCTATGCCCAGATCGTGCGCGAACGGGCGACCTTGCGCCAATTGATCGGTATCAGCACCGAAATCGCGGACAGCGCCTTCAACCCGGAAGGCCGAACCGCTGCCGAGATCCTCGATGAAGCGGAACGGCAAATCTTCCAGATCGCCGAGGCCCGGCCAAAAACCGGTGGCCCGGTGAGCGTCAACGATCTGCTGACCAAGGCCATCGACCGCATCGACACCCTGTTCAACACCGACAACGCCATCACCGGCCTGTCCACCGGCTACACCGACCTCGATGAGAAGACCAGCGGCCTGCAGCCATCGGACCTGATCATCGTCGCCGGCCGTCCGTCCATGGGTAAAACCACCTTTGCGATGAACCTGGTGGAAAACGCCGTGCTGCGCAGCGACAAGGCCGTACTGGTGTACTCCCTGGAGATGCCAGGTGAATCGCTGATCATGCGTATGCTCTCGTCCCTGGGGCGTATCGACCAGACCAAGGTCCGTTCCGGCCAACTGGAAGATGACGACTGGCCGCGCCTGACTTCGGCGGTCAATCTGCTCAACGACCGCAAGCTGTTCATCGACGATACTGCCGGTATCAGCCCTTCGGAAATGCGCGCCCGGACCCGTCGCCTGGTGCGTGAGCACGGTGATATCGCGTTGATCATGATCGACTACCTGCAGTTGATGCAGATTCCGGGCTCCAGTGGCGACAACCGGACCAACGAGATTTCCGAAATCTCCCGTTCCCTCAAGGCCCTGGCCAAGGAATTCAACTGCCCGGTGGTGGCGCTCTCTCAGTTGAACCGTTCCCTGGAACAGCGCCCCAACAAACGCCCGGTGAACTCCGACTTGCGTGAATCCGGAGCGATCGAGCAGGACGCCGACGTGATCATGTTCGTCTACCGTGACGAGGTGTACCACCCGGAGACGGAGCACAAGGGCATCGCTGAAATCATCATCGGCAAGCAGCGTAACGGCCCGATCGGCTTCATTCGCCTGGCCTTTATCGGTAAATACACCCGATTCGAGAACCTGGCGCCGGGTAGCTACAATTTTGATGACGACGAGTAACCTGTTTGGCTCCTGTGGGAGCGAGCCCCTTCTCCAGAAGGTTGCACTTCCCCTGTGGGAGCGAGCTTGCTCGCGATAGCGGTGTAACCGTCAGCACATGCATTGAATGTGCTGGCCCTTTCGCGAGCAAGCTCGCTCCCACATTTGATGTGCGGTGCGCCACCGATTTCCGACCATAGTCGTCGGAATTGGTCAAATTTTGTGCTATATTCCGCGCCCGCGATTTTTCATCTTTCATACCGGTCATCGACATGCAAGCAGCCAAGCCGTTATTTGACTATCCCAAGTACTGGGCCGAATGTTTCGGCCCAGCGCCGTTCCTGCCCATGAGCAGGGAGGAGATGGATCAGCTCGGCTGGGATTCGTGCGACATCATCATTGTGACCGGTGATGCCTACGTCGATCACCCGTCGTTCGGCATGGCGATCATCGGTCGGCTGCTGGAAGCCCAGGGCTTTCGCGTCGGGATCATTGCCCAGCCAAACTGGCAGTCCAAAGACGACTTCATGAAGCTCGGCGAGCCGAACCTGTTTTTTGGCGTCGCGGCCGGCAACATGGACTCGATGATCAACCGCTACACCGCCGACAAGAAAATCCGTTCCGACGACGCCTACACCCCGGGTGGCATGGCGGGCAAGCGGCCGGACCGTGCGAGCCTGGTCTACAGCCAGCGCTGCAAGGAAGCCTACAAGCATGTGCCGATCGTGCTCGGCGGTATCGAAGCCTCCCTGCGCCGCATCGCCCATTACGATTACTGGCAGGACCGGGTGCGCAACTCGATCCTGATCGACGCCTGCGCCGACATCCTGCTCTACGGCAACGCCGAGCGGGCGATTGTCGAAGTCGCCCAGCGCCTGTCCTATGGCCACAAGATTGAAGACATCACCGATGTCCGTGGCACCGCGTTCATCCGCCGCGACACCCCGCAAGGCTGGTACGAGGTCGATTCCACCCGCATCGACCGCCCGGGCAAGATCGACAAGATCATCAACCCGTATGTGAACACCCAGGACACCGCTGCCTGCGCCATCGAGCAAGAGAAAGGTCCGGTTGAAGACCCGAGCGAAGCCAAGGTCGTGCAGATTCTGGCGAGCCCGCGCATGACTCGCGACAAGACCGTGATTCGTCTGCCGTCGGTGGAAAAGGTTCGTGGCGATGCGGTGCTCTACGCTCACGCCAACCGCGTGCTGCACCTGGAAACCAACCCGGGCAACGCCCGTGCTCTGGTGCAGAAGCATGGTGAAGTCGATGTCTGGTTCAACCCACCACCCATTCCGATGACCACTGAGGAAATGGACTACGTGTTTGGCATGCCTTACGCGCGTGTTCCGCACCCGGCGTACGGCAAGGAAAAGATCCCGGCCTACGAGATGATCCGTTTCTCGGTGAACATCATGCGTGGCTGCTTTGGCGGCTGCACCTTCTGCTCGATCACCGAGCACGAAGGCCGGATCATCCAGAACCGCTCTGAAGAATCGATCATTCGCGAGATTGAAGAGATCCGCGACAAGGTCCCGGGCTTCACCGGCGTCATTTCCGACCTCGGCGGCCCGACCGCGAACATGTACCGCATTGCCTGCAAGAGCCCGGAAATCGAATCCGCGTGCCGCAAGCCATCCTGTGTGTTCCCCGGTATCTGCCCGAACCTCAATACCGACCATTCTTCGCTCATCCAGCTGTACCGCAGCGCCCGGGCATTGCCTGGGGTGAAGAAGATCCTGATTGCCTCCGGCCTGCGTTACGACCTGGCGGTCGAGTCGCCGGAATACGTCAAGGAACTGGTGACCCACCACGTGGGTGGTTACCTGAAGATCGCCCCGGAACATACCGAGGAAGGTCCGCTCAACCAGATGATGAAACCGGGCATCGGCAGCTATGACAAATTCAAGCGGATGTTCGAGAAGTACACCAAGGAAGCCGGCAAAGAGCAGTACCTGATTCCATACTTCATCGCCGCCCACCCGGGCACCACCGACGAAGACATGATGAACCTGGCGCTGTGGCTCAAGGGCAACGGTTTCCGCGCTGACCAGGTGCAGGCGTTCTATCCGTCGCCGATGGCCACCGCCACGGCCATGTACCATTCGGGCAAGAACCCGCTGCGTAAGGTCACCTACAAGAGCGACGCGGTGACCATCGTCAAGAGCGAGGAGCAGCGCCGCCTGCACAAGGCCTTCTTGCGGTATCACGACCCCAAGGGCTGGCCGATGCTGCGCGAAGCGCTGACCCGCATGGGCCGCGCCGACCTGATCGGGCCGGGCAAGAATCAATTGATTCCGTTGCACCAGCCAGCCACCGACAGCTACCAGAGCGCCCGTCGCAAGAACTCGACGCCGGCTGGCAGCCACAAGGTAGGCAAGGAAACCACCAAGATCCTGACCCAGCACACCGGTCTGCCACCGCGCGCCAGCGACGGCGGCAACCCGTGGGACAAGCGCGAGCAGGCCAAGGCCGCGGCATTCGCCCGCAACCAGCAGGCCGCCAAGGAGCGCAAGGACGCCGCCAAGGGCAAAGGGCCGAAACCCGCGCGCAAGCCAGTCGTACCGCGCTGATCGCCAAGCCACATTGCAAACGCCAGCTTAAAAGCTGGCGTTTTGCTTTCTAGCGGCTGTGCTACTCGTTTGCTATCGTGGCGACCGCCAATGCCAGTCAGTTCCGTGCAATAAAGCCAAACACCGCTCTTGTGGCGAGGGAGCTTGCTCCCTCGCCACAGATGTCAGTGTTGGCCCTGGCAGAGCCCGGCTTGCCCGCAATCACGGCCACACAGGCAATAAAGTTCTCACCCTCGGATTTTCAAGGACGATTCATATGAGTACCCCTTTACCGGGTATCGGCATGGACTACAGCCCCTCCCAGTTCATGGCCCGCCAACGCATCGAAAGCCAGATCAACCTGCCGCGCCTGTTCGCGGCCATCGACGCCGATCCCAGTATCGTCGGCGCTGGCGTGGTGTACATCGATGCCGAATTCAACGTGGTGACCCTGCGCGAGTTCAAGCCGATTTGCAGTATCAAGCCCAAGCGGATCATCTTGCGCGAGGCGCAGAAGTACATTGCGCCGGCTCAGTTTGCTGATCAGGTAAAGAACAACCCGCGTGAGTCTCGTTTAGTGGGAGAGGCTGTCAATACGACGTTATCCTGCGCTGGCGCCATTCTGGGCTGGATTGTGGTTTTCAGTGGCACGATCGCAGTTCCATTTACAGCGGGTGCAAGCCTGGTTGTCACAGCCGTGGGGGCTACCGCCGCCGCTGCCAGTACTGCGCAGTGCGTGGTTGGGAGCATGCGTACCTACAACGAACTCAACGATCCAGCAGCTAATGATGATATGGACAGTGAGGACTGGTATCGCTACGCAATGCCAGTGTTGGATGCCGCATCATTGCTGGGAGCCGGGGCATCCACTTTAACAACGCTCAAACTCTTGCAAGCGAGGAAGGTCTCGACTGGCAGGAGTTGGTACGAGCTTTCCAAAGGTTTGACTCGTCAGCAAAGAAAGGCATTGACCAAAGAGTTGTTAACACTGAAGGACCCAAGCCTGACTAACAAACTATTGAAGCTTCGCCAGCGTTCGGGGACGCTTGCAAAGCGTTTCACGGCTACCCAGATCAATCACGCGACCGTGACCCAGATTCGCGACTCTCTGGGGGCCGCCATCGGCTTAACGGGCAGTAGCTTGTCTGGGAACCTGAAGACAATTGCCGTGGGGCTGTATGAGGAAGTTGAATAATGGACCGCAAGCATTCATTGAACGCTTTCCTCGCTCATTATTTTCCAACCTTCATCTGCGCTTTTTTTCTAGCCTGTTTCGCGGTTTCCGCTTCAATTTCATTAGTCTCTAGCACTTACTTTCGAGGCGATCCTGAACGGGCCAAGTATTCTTTTCTGGTTGCGTTGATCCTCTCTTTGCTCTTGGCGTTGAGCCATTTCGTCATGATCAGGGGGCGGTCATGGGGTGTTCGTGCCATCGTTGTGTTCTATCTGGCGTGTCTCTTCACGGTCCTCCCCACCTACGGCTACAAGCCGCATCCTTTTGCCTATGTGACGGGGTTGTTGTTCCCGTTGCTGGGGCTGCTATTGCTCAACAGTAAGCGCCATCGAGAGATGCGCCAGAAATTGTCGGAGTTGCGCGAGGAGCGTATGGCGATAAGGTCTGCCGTCCGTTTACAGAAGAAAAGGAAAGGACGCTAGATGGAAAACTATCCGACTTTCATCCATTTTATGAAGCGCTACTTTCCGACCTTCATCGCAACGATATTCGTGGCGAAAATATCGTGTTTACTGGCGCTCTTTGCTCTTCTCGACAGTTTTTTTGTGCGCGCTACGTTGTCGAGCCAAGCGAAAATTTCCGCTGTATGCATTGCTATTTGTACGTTGGTTCTGGTCCATAGCAACTTTATGGTCGTGCGCGGCAGAGCGGGTTGGGTCTGGGTGTTTGCCGGGCTTTTTGTGGTCTGTCTGTTGTGTGTCTTGCCGACTATTGGTTATCGCCCGAATCGATTCGTTTATGCGGCGGGTCTGTTTTTTCCATTGCTCGGGCTGCTACTGCTCAACAGCAAACGTCACCGCGAAATGCGCAGCAAGCTGGTAGAAGTCCGCCGCCAACGCGAACTCTTCATCCAGGCCGCCAAAGCCTCCCGCTCACGGCGTTGAGTCGATTCGCTACCGCCGCTGCCACATTTATGTGCTTAGCTTTGCACCCGAATGCGAGCATCGCGCGCTTTTAGTGCTCTACTGCCTTGAGTAGACGAAGAAAGTGTCCGGCTTGCCTGCATGGCATAAGTCTTGCGCCGCTTTCGATAACGCCCAGGCTCGCAGGAGGTACGTCGTGTCGATTCACGTCGCATTGCACCATGTCACGCATTACCGGTACGACCGCGCTGTCGAGCTCGGTCCGCAGATCGTTCGCCTGCGCCCGGCGGCCCACAGCCGCACGCGGATTCTTTCTTATGCGCTGAAGGTCGCGCCTGACCAGCACTTCATCAACTGGCAGCAGGATCCCCAGGGCAATTACCTGGCGCGGTTGGTGTTTCCCGAGAAAACCCGGGAGCTGCGCATTGAGGTCGATCTGCTGGCTGAAATGGCGGTGTTCAATCCGTTCGACTTTTTCCTGGAGCCCTACGCGGAAAAAATTCCGTTCACCTATGCCGCCGACGAGCGCAAGGAGTTGGCGCCTTACCTTGAAACCCTGCCGTTGACGCCGAGATTCCAGGCCTATCTGGACGGCATCGACCGCACGCCGTTGCCGGCGGTGGATTTCCTGGTGGCGCTCAACCAGCGCCTGAGCGAAGACATCAACTACCTGATCCGTATGGAACCGGGCGTCCAGACCCCGGAGCACACCCTGGAGCATGCGTCCGGTTCCTGCCGCGACTCGGCCTGGTTGCTGGTGCAGTTGTTGCGCAACCTTGGCCTGGCCGCGCGGTTCGTTTCCGGTTACCTGATCCAGTTGACCGCCGACGTGAAAAGCCTCGACGGTCCGTCCGGTACCGAGGTGGATTTCACCGACTTGCATGCCTGGTGCGAGGTCTACCTGCCCGGTGCCGGCTGGATCGGCCTGGATGCGACGTCCGGGTTGTTCGCCGGTGAAGGGCATATCCCGTTGGCCTGTAGTCCCGATCCGTCCTCGGCGGCGCCCATCAGTGGCTTGGTGGAACCGTGCGAGTGCGAATTCAGCCACGAAATGTCCGTCGAGCGGATCTGGGAAGCGCCACGGGTCACCAAGCCCTACACCGAAGAGCAGTGGCTGGCGATTCAGGCGTTGGGCCGGAAAATTGATGCCGACCTGCTGGAAGGCGATGTGCGCCTGACCATGGGGGGCGAGCCGACCTTCGTCTCGATTGATGACCCGGACGGCGCCGAATGGAACACCGCCGCGCTGGGGCCGGACAAACGTCGCCTCTCCGCCGAGCTGTTCCAGCGCATGCGCAAGCATTATGCGCCCCAGGGGCTTGTGCATTTTGGCCAGGGCAAGTGGTACCCCGGTGAGCAGTTGCCGCGCTGGTCGCTCAACTGCTATTGGCGGCGTGACGGAGTGCCGATCTGGCACAACAGCGCGTTGATCGCTGACGAGCAGCAGGACTACGGCGCCGACGGCGAAATGGCCGGGCGCTTTCTGACAAGCGTTGCCGAGCGTTTGAAAATTCCTGCGCGATTCGTGTTCCCAGCCTACGAGGACAATTTCTATTACCTCTGGCGCGAAGGTGCATTGCCATCGAACGTCACGGCCCAGGACCCCCGCCTGGAAGATGCTTTGGAGCGGGAACGGTTGCGCAAGGTCTTCAGTCAGGGCCTGGACAAAGTGATCGGGCAGGTCCTGCCGCTGGCGCGTACCGCCAAGGGCGATCAATGGCAAAGCGGTCGATGGTACCTGCGCGATAGTCACTGCCGGTTGGTACCGGGGGATTCGCCCCTGGGCTATCGCCTGCCATTGGCTTCCCAGCCCTGGGTGACAGCGGCCGAATACCCCTTCATTCATCCCACCGACCCGAACCAGGACCTGCCGGTGCTGCCCGATGCCGAACGCCTGGCCCGTCATGGTGAGCCGGCAACCGAGCAGGATCGTGCCCCGCAGATTGACGAATCCGCCGACTGGCTGACCCGCACGGCGTTTTGTGCCGAGGCTCGCGAGGGGCGTTTGTACCTGTTCATGCCGCCCCTGGAGCGGGTCGAGGATTATCTGGAACTGGTCAGCGCCATCGAAGCGACAGCCGAGGAGCTGCATTGCCCGGTACTGTTGGAAGGCTACGAGCCACCGAGCGACCCGCGCCTGAGTAACTTTCGCATCACCCCCGATCCGGGTGTGATCGAGGTTAACGTGCAGCCGTCCGCGACCTGGGATGAACTGGTCGAGCGCACCGAGTTTCTTTACGAAGAGGCGCGACAGACCCGGCTGACCACCGAGAAATTCATGATCGACGGTCGGCACACCGGCACCGGTGGTGGCAACCATTTCGTACTAGGGGGCGCAACCCCGGCCGACTCTCCCTTTCTACGGCGCCCTGACCTGCTGCGCAGTCTCATCAGCTACTGGCATAACCACCCGTCGTTGTCCTACCTGTTTTCCGGCTTGTTCATCGGCCCGACGTCCCAGGCGCCCCGGGTGGACGAAGCGCGCAACGATGCGTTGTATGAGCTGGAAATTGCCTTCGCACAAATGCCGCAACCTGGCGAAGAGTGCCCGCCCTGGCTGGTTGATCGGCTGTTGCGCAATCTGTTGATCGACGTGACCGGCAACACCCATCGTGCCGAATTTTGCATCGACAAGCTCTATTCGCCGGACGGCGCCACCGGGCGTCTCGGTCTATTGGAGCTGCGGGCTTTTGAAATGCCGCCCCACGCCCGTATGAGCCTGGCCCAGCAGCTATTGCTGCGGGCGCTGGTGGCGCGGTTCTGGCGTGAGCCCTACCTGCCTGCGAAGCTGGCGCGGTGGGGGACCGAACTGCATGACCGCTTCCTGTTGCCGCATTTTATCGAACAGGATTTTGCCGACGTCATCAATGAACTGAACGCCGCCGGTTACCCGCTGCGGGCCGAATGGTTCGCCGCGCACCTGGAGTTTCGTTTTCCCAAGGTGGGCGATTACGCGGTCAGTGGCATCGAACTGCAATTGCGCCAGGCCCTTGAACCCTGGCATGTACTGGGAGAAGAGGGGGCGGTGGGCGGCACCGTGCGGTATGTGGACTCTTCTCTTGAACGTTTGCAGGTCAAGCTCAGCGGCCTGGCGCCGCAACGGTATTTGCTGACCTGCAACGGTATACCGGTGCCGCTTCAAGCCACCGGCCGGGTCGGCGAATTTGTCGCCGGGGTGCGTTTTCGCGCCTGGCAGCCGGCCAACTGCCTGCAACCGACCATTGCGGTCCATGCGCCGTTGGTCTTCGATTTACTCGACACCTGGACGCAACGTTCGGTGGGGGGGTGCCAGTATCATGTGGCTCATCCGGGGGGACGTAATTACGACAGCCTGCCGGTGAATGCCAATGAGGCGGAGAGCCGGCGAATGGCGCGTTTTTTCCGTCTCGGACACACGCCGGGGAAACTTCCGATACCCCTCCTGGCAGTGGACGACGAGTTTCCCCTCACGCTCGATCTGCGACGTTTTTGAGAGCGCTCCCCAAGTCGTACACGACACCCGGATATTTCAACTATCCGGGTGTCATGCGCTTGCGCTAGTCTCACGTTTCATTGCTGTCTGCCGAGCTTTCCATGCCTGACCTGCTTGACCGTTACCCGCTGACGACGGGCACCTATCACGAACTGTTGGACGACAGCGGCGCGGTGCGCGGGCACTGGCGCCGCCTGCTCGACCATTTGCAGCGCAGTACGCCGGCCCAACTGCTCCAGCGTCAGGCACTGTTGGCCCGGCAGATCCAGGAAAACGGTGTCACTTACAACGTCTATGCGGACCCGAAGGGCGCCGACCGGCCGTGGGAGCTGGACCTGCTGCCCCACGTGATCGATGCGCAGGAGTGGAAGCAACTGTCGGCGGGCATCGCCCAGCGTGCACGCTTGCTCAACGCAGTACTGGCCGACCTGTACGGGCCGCAACGGCTGATCAGTGAGGGGCTGCTGCCGGCGGAACTGGTGTTCGGGCACAACAATTTTCTCTGGCCGTGCCAGGGCATCACGCCGCCGGACGGCATTTTCCTGCACCTGTATGCCGTGGACCTGGCCCGTACGCCCGACGGTCGCTGGTGGGTCACGGCGGATCGAACCCAGGCGCCTTCGGGGGCCGGGTATGCGCTGGAAAATCGCATGATCGTCTCCCGCGCCTTTCCCGATTTGTATCGTGACCTGAAGGTCAAGCACCTGGCCGGTTTCTTCCGCACCTTGCAGCAGACCCTTGCGCGTCAGGCCCCCAGTGATGGCGAGTCGCCGCTGGTGGTGCTGTTGACGCCTGGACGGTTCAACGAAAGCTATTTCGAACACCTTTACCTGGCGCGCCAGCTGGGCTATCCGCTGGTGGAAGGGAGCGACCTGACCGTTCGCGACGCCACGGTGTACCTCAAGACCCTGAGCGGGCTACGACGGGTTCACGCCATCATGCGCCGGCTCGACGATGATTTCTGCGACCCGTTGGAGCTGCGCACCGATTCGGCCTTGGGTGTACCGGGATTGTTGGAGGCGGTGCGCCAGGGCCGGGTTCTGGTGGCCAATGCCTTGGGCAGCGGCGTGCTGGAATCACCGGGCTTGTTGGGCTTTTTGCCAAAGATCAGCCAGTTTCTGTTCGGTGAGGAACTGATACTGCCGTCCATCGCCACCTGGTGGTGCGGTGAGCCGCCGGTGCTGGCCCAGGCCTTGGAAAAACTGCCGCATTTGCTGATCAAACCGGCGTTTCCTTCCCAAAGTTTCAGCCCGGTATTGGGGCGCGACCTGAACGAACAACAGCGTGCACTTCTGGCCGCGCGCATGCAGGCGCGTCCCTACGCCTATGTCGCCCAGGAACTGGCGCAGCTGTCCCAGGCACCGGTCTGGCAGGCCGAAGACGGTCAGCTTCAGCCGCGGGCCATCGGCATGCGCGTGTATGCCGTTTCCGGGGAGGATGACTATCGGGTGCTGCCGGGCGGCCTGACCCGCGTGGCGGCCGAGGCCGACGCCGAAGTGGTATCGATGCAGCGAGGTGGCGCCAGTAAGGACACTTGGGTCTTGGGAGAACAGCCGCCCAGTGGCGAACAATGGAAGGCCCAGCGAACCGTGGGCGTCCACGATCTGGTTCGGCGTGATCCCTATCTGCCGTCCCGCGTCGTGGAAAATCTGTTCTGGTTCGGTCGCTACTGCGAGCGCTGTGACGACAGTGCGCGGCTGCTGCGGATCATGCTGGCGCGCTATGTCGATGGCGACGACCCGCAAGCGCTGCTGTCGGCGGTGTCCCTGGGGGAAAGCCTGATGCTGTTGCCGGAGGAGGGCGAGCTGCCCGAGCGACTGCTGGCGGCCTTGTTGGGGGACGATTGGTCGTTCAGCCTGCGTTCCAACCTGCAGCGATTGCAGTGGGCGGCCTCCCAGGTTCGCGGCAAGCTGTCCCGGGAGAACTGGCAGGCACTGGTGGAGCTGCAGCGCGAAGCCATGGAGCTGGAAACCGCGGAGCCGGATTTCGGTGAGTTGCTGGATTTTCTCAACCGTTTGGTGATGTCCCTGGCGGCGTTGTCCGGATTCGCGTTGGACGACATGACCCGCGACGAGGGCTGGCGTTTCCTGATGATCGGTCGTCGTCTGGAGCGCCTGCAATTTCTCAGCAGCAGCCTTGCGGCGTTCCTGCGAGGCGAGGCGGTGTTCGACCAGGCGGGGCTGGACTGGTTGCTGGAACTGGGCAACAGCAGCATCACCTATCGTTCGCGTTACCTGGCGGTGGCCCAGTTGATTCCGGTGCTCGACCTGCTGTTGCTGGACGAACAAAACCCTCACGCGGTGCTCTTCCAGTTGAAACTGGTGGCCCGTACCCTCAAGCGCTTGAACGATGACTTCGGCGCGCCCAGGGAAACCGCCTTGCCAGAGCTGGTCGCTCGCCTGTCATGCTTTGACCTGCGTTGCCTGGAGAGTCCGCTGTTCGGCGAGGCCAGCCTGCGCGCAGCCCTCGATGGCTTGGCCGATCTGTTGCAGGAAGTGGCCGACGTCAGCGGCCAGGTGTCCGATCGCCTGGCCTTGCGTCATTTCGCTCACGTCGATGACGTCAGCCAGCGTACGGTGTCCGTCTGATGAGCGCTCGTTACCAGATATTCCACGACACCCACTACCATTACGACAGCCCGGTATCCCTGGCCCAGCAGCTTGCTCACCTGTGGCCGCGCCCCTGTGAGTGGCAGCGTTGCACCGAGCAGCAGTTGTTGATCAGCCCGGAGCCGACGACCCGCCGCGATGAGCTGGATGTGTTCGGCAACCCACTGACCCGCCTGGCGTTCGAACGGCCCCATGACGAGTTGCTGGTCAACGCGCGTCTGAGCGTGGAAGTGTTGGCGCGTCCTGTGCTGGACTTCAGTTTGTCCCCCGCCTGGGAGTCAACCCGTCATGCGTTGACCTACAGCGGCCGGCCAATGGCTGCTCCGTTGCTGGATGCGTGCCGCTATCGTTTCGAGTCACCCTATGTGCACCTCAAGCGCAGCTTTGTCGAGTTTTCCGAAAGCTGTTTCGCGCCGGGGCGCCCATTGATGCTCGGCGTGCGGGCGCTGATGGAGAAAATATTCGAGGAGTTCACCTTCGATGCCGAAGCCACCCAGGTGGCAACGCCGCTGGTGGAGGTGCTGGAACGGCGGCGGGGCGTTTGCCAGGACTTTGCTCACCTGATGCTGGCCTGCGTGCGCTCCCGCGGGTTGGCGGCGCGTTACGTCAGCGGCTACCTGTTGACTCAACCGCCGCCGGGTCAGCCACGGTTGATCGGTGCCGATGCCTCGCACGCCTGGATCTCGGTGTTTTGCCCGGTGCTGGGCTGGGTGGACTTCGACCCGACCAACAACGTTCAGCCGGCGCTGGAACACATCACATTGGCCTGGGGCCGGGATTTTTCCGATGTGTCGCCGTTGCGGGGAGTCATTCTGGGCGGCGGTGATCATGACCCCGAAGTGCGGGTGACGGTGATGCCGCTTGAATCGTAAACAGATCCCAGTGTGGGAACGGACTGGGCTGTGAGGGCCGGCAGCGAGGCTGCCGACCCTGGACACAGAACCGGGGGGCCGGATCAGATCATCGGGCCCTGAGGGTATCAGGCGTCGGGCGTCTGATCTTTCGGTGCATCAACATCTACGTCTGCTGCCACGTCGCCTTCGGTATCCGGGGTCAGTGCTGCTGCTTCTTCTTCAGCGGTAGCTTTCTTGCGCTGAAGCTTTTCCTCTTTCTTCTGCTCCTTGGCCAAGTCTCTCTGACGTTTGGCGAAGGAATAATTGGGTTTGGCCATGGGCGATCCTCTGGGGTCGAAGGTGAGGTTGAGCGGCGCGTATTCTGCCCTGTATCGGGGTCGAGCCGTTAGCTGGGTTTTTGTTCGGCCCACTTTGGCTGCACCGACGGTTGCCATTCGTCCAGCGCATCGAGCAGGTGGTGGGGTGATTCGCTCACTTGCAGCATGTCACGGTGGGGCCCACGGACGAAGCCTTCGCCGACGATATGATCAAGAAAACCGGTGAGTTTGCTGTAGAAACCGTTCACTTCCAGCAGCCCCAGCGGTTTGCTGTGATAGCCGAGCTGGCCCCAGGTCCAGACTTCGAACAACTCCTCCAGCGTGCCAAGGCCGCCGGGCAGGGCGATGAAGGCATCGCTGAGCTGAGCCATGCGTGCCTTGCGGGCGTGCATGCCGTCCACCACTTCCAGGCGGGTCAGCCCGCTGTGGCCGATTTCCTTGTCTTTGAGGCTCTGCGGGATGATACCGATCACTTCGCCGCCGGCCGCCAGGGCCGCATCGGCGACGATGCCCATCAAGCCGACCGCGCCGCCGCCATAGACCAGGGTCAGTTTTCGTTCTGCCAACGCACGCCCCAAGGCCTGCGCCGCTTCACGATAGGCTGGGTGGCTACCGGTGCTGGCGCCGCAAAATACACAAACAGACGCTAAAGACATGCCTTACTCCGTGGTCAGTAACTGGACCAGAGTAAAGCCTGGCTTTGGCTGCGCAAAGCAATTAAACCTCGCGCCGGGGTTTTTCGTAGGTGCCACTGGCACCGCAGGCGTAGGCGGCAAGCAAGCTGCACAGCAGGCCGTTGAGGTTCATGATGCGGTACTCCAGAGAGGTGATGGAGCTGATCATATGGCCGCCTCATACCTTTGGCTGGTTGATTATGCTCATCAGGCTGATAGCCTTAAGTTGTATACAATCTTTGACTCAGGTCATAGGAACTTGTCTGAAATTCAGGCAGTCTTCCCCATTGACGGAATTTTTCTAACCATGCCTTGGAGATTCACCATGTTTGCCAAACTTGCTGCAGTATCCCTGTTGACGCTGGCCAGCAGCCAGCTGATGGCAGCCGAGTGCAAGACCACCATCGACTCGACCGACCAGATGTCCTTCAGCACCAAGGCCATCGAGATCGACAAGAGCTGCAAGACCTTCACCGTTGAACTGACTCACTCAGGCAACTTGCCGAAGAACGTCATGGGCCATAACTGGGTACTGAGCAAAGAGGCTGACATGCAGCCGATTGCTACCGATGGCCTGGCAGCCGGCATCGACAAGAACTACCTGAAAGAAGGCGATGCGCGCATCATCGCTCACACCAAGCTCATTGGGGCCAAGGAGAAGGACTCGGTGACTTTCGATGTATCGAAACTGAGCGCCGATGAGAAATACGGCTTCTTCTGCTCGTTCCCGGGCCACATCTCGATGATGAAAGGCACGGTTACCCTGAAGTAATCACATCAGGCATAAAAAAAGCGCCCGTTTCAGGGCGCTTTTTTGTGCCTCGCCAATAACCGCACATCCTGTGGGAGCGAGCCTGCTCGCGATGACGGCAGCACATTCAACATCAATGCAAACTGACCCACCGCTATCGCGAGCAGGCTCGCTCCCACAGGGATTGCCGGTCACGGCGCGTACGGCATCACCCGCTTGTGCTCGGTCTTGCGATAGGTCTCGCAAATGATTCGAGCGGCTTCTTCGCGCACCGGCAGCCCATGCAGGAACGCATCGATCTCGCCATAGGTCACGCCGTGGGCGGCTTCGTCGGGCTTGCCGGGCGACAGGTCCTCAAGGTCGGCAGTGGGGACTTTTTCCACCAGCGATTCCGGCGCACCGAAGTCTCGGGCAATAGCCCGGACCTGGTTTTTCACCAGGCCGCTCAACGGCGCCAGGTCACAGGCGCCGTCACCGAACTTGGTGAAGAAACCCATCACGGCTTCGGCCGCATGGTCGGTGCCGATGACCAGGCCTTGCTCGGCACCGGCGATGGTGTACTGCGCCACCATGCGCATCCGCGCCTTGGTATTGCCCAGCACGAAATCCCGGGAGCCCGGCCCTTTGCCTTCGAACGCCAGTACTTCCTTGGCCAGTGCCTTGACCGCCGGACCGATGTTGACGGTATGGCGCTCGTCCGGCTCGATGAAGTCCACGCAGGCCTGGGCTTCATGTTCGTCGAACTGGGTTTCGTACGGCAGGCGCACGGCAATGAACTTGTAGGCGGCGTTGCCGGTTTTCTCCCGCAGTTCACGCGCTGCGCGTTGGGCCAGCAGGCCGGCGGTCAGCGAATCGACCCCGCCGCTGATGCCCAGTACGAGGGTCTTGAGTCCGGAGTTGACCAGACAATCCTGGATAAAGCCCACCCGACGAGCGACTTCGGCCTTGAGGGCAGCGTCATCGGCGAACGGTGGCTGAACCTTGAGCTGTTCAGCAATCTCACGCTGTACGGCTTGCATGAATTCACTCCTTGCTTGGTGTGTCAAAGGGCGGCAGGTACTTGGAAAACGTGTCGCATGTAAGCGACGAAATTCGGGTCTTTGCAGTGGGTCTTGCCGGGCTCGTCTGAAATCTTGGCCACGGGTTGCCCGTCACAGCTGATCATTTTAAGCACGATGCTCATCGGCTCCACACCCGGGATGTCACACGTCAGGTTGGTGCCGATACCGAAGCTGACATTAATGCGACCACGCAATGCCCGAAAAATCTCCAGGCATTTGGGCAGTGTCAGGCTATCGGAGAACACCAGCGTCTTGCTCATCGGGTCGATACCGAGCTTGTGGTAGTGAGCAATGGCTTTTTCGGCCCAGATGACCGGGTCCCCGGAGTCATGGCGCAAGCCGTCGAACAGCTTGGCGAAGAACAGATCGAAGTCCTTGAGGAAAGCGTCCATGGTGATGCAATCGGTCAGTGCGATTCCCAGCAGGCCCCGGTACTCACGCACCCAGCAATCGAGGGCGGCGATCTGACTGTCGATCAGCCGCGGGCCCAGTTGCTGATGGGCCATGATCCATTCGTGGGCCATGGTGCCCAGGGGTTTCATGTCCAGCTCGCGGGACAGGTGCACATTGCTGGTGCCGACGAAGCGTCCAGGGAAATCGTGCTTGAGCACGTTGACGACTTCTTCCTGGACGCGATAGGAAAACCGCCGGCGGGTGCCGAAGTCCGCGACCTGTAGTTCGGATAACTCGTCGGCGCTGGCGTTGGCGGTCAGCCAGTCGAACTTGCGATACAGCTGTTCGCGCGCCTGCTCCAGAACGATCTCGCGGTAGCGATAGCGATTACGTACCTCGCTGACGATGGCCAGCAGCGGCACTTCGAACAGAATCACATGCAACCATGGCCCACGCAGGCGGATAAACAGCTCGCCGTTCTCGATACCGGTGTGCACATAGCGCAGATTGAAACGGAACAGGCCCAGAAAACGCAGGAAATCGGGTTTGAGGAAGCTGATGCGCTCCAGGAAGCCCAACTGGTCGACGCTCAGATTCAGCTCGGCCAGGCGTTCGATCTGAAAGCGGATCTCCGCCAGATACGGGCGCAGGTCTTCGCTGTTGCGGCAGCGAAATTCCCATTCGACTTCGACGTTGGGGTAGTTGTGCAGCACCGCCTGCATCATCGTCAGTTTGTAGAAGTCGGTGTCGAGCAGGTTCTGCACGATGCGATCGGCAAATACACTCTCGCTCATGGCGGGAATCTCCAGACAGGCCGCTGCGGCGGGCAGCGGGGTGAAGCGGTTGGTGGTGAAGGGGCTAGTGGCGCATAACCCTGGTGAGTATTGCCAGCGATTTTTTAACGGCGGGTACCCCGCTGGAGTGTCTGGATATGCCAACGGGCCTCATTGCGGGCAAGCCTTGCTCCCACAAGAGAGTGGGCGACCGGCAGCTGTGCACACCCCCTGTGGGAGCAAGGCTTGCCCGCGATAGCCATGCTCAAGGTGCCATTGAGGCCTCGATCTGCTCCAGCATCCACTCCACAAAAAGCCTGACCTTGGGCACTTCCGCCGAATGTTCAGGATAGGCCAGGTAATAGGCATCGGTACTGGGCATCGCATAGTGCCAGGGGATCACCAGCTTGCCGTCAGCCAGTTCTTCTTCCACCAGAAAGCGCGGCAGCAGGGCGACGCCGCAGCCAACCTGGGCGGCCCGGATGCACATGTAGAACGTTTCGAAGCGCGGCCCGTGGTAGCTGTGTTCGGTGTGATAACCCTGGCTGGCGAACCAGTCGTGCCAGGCCTGGGGGCGTGAGGCGTTTTGCAGCAGCACCAGATCGGTCAGTTGCGTCGGGTCGCTGAAGGGCTGGGCCGGCAGATTGCCAGGCGCGCAGACCGGCACCAGTTCTTCGCCGAACAGTTTCAGGGATTCGGCGCCGGGCCGTGAGCCCTGGCCGAAATAGAACGCCAGGTCGCTGCGCCCCTGAAGCAAGTCGTCGGCCTCCTGCTCGCTGCACAGGTCCAGATGAATTTTCGGGTGCCGCAGGCGCCAGCCTTTGAGCCGTGGGACCAGCCAGCGAGCTCCGAAGGTTGGCGGTGTGGAAACCCGTAGGACTTCGGTATCGCCGCCGTAGGAGCGCAAGTAGTGGGTCGACATCTCCACCTGCGTAAGGATTTTTCGTACCTCCCCCAGGTACAAATCCCCGGCCGGTGTCAGCTGCAAGCGTCGACGTACGCGGCGAAACAGCAAATGCTGTAGCAGTTCCTCCAACTGTGCGACCTGTTTGCTGACGGCGCTCTGAGTCAGGTTCAGCTCTTCGGCGGCGCGAGTGAAGCTCAGGTGTCGGGTCACCGCTTCGAAGCACTGTAGCGCCGTGATCGACGGCAAATAGCGTTTATTGATCATGATGAGGCCTTATTTCTTGTGGCGCTGCTTATCCGGTCATGGCCAGCATGAATAAACGGAATGATATCTCGCTTAAAGGTCGTTTGTTGGCAAGTCTCGGGCCAGCTACAACTACAGGTCTGATCAGCCGTGATCGTCCGGCTGCCAATTCTTTGTCTTTTGTTTGAGGAATTAACCATGGTTGCTGCATTGCTTGATCGTCTGGGTGTCGAACCGGCCTTGTACCAGAGCGGCACACAACCGGTGCATTCGCCCATCGACGGCAGTCGCATCGGCGCCGTGAACTGGGAGGGCGCCGCAGAGGTTGAGCAGCAGGTCAGCCGCGCCGAGCATGCGTTCGACCTGTGGCGCCAGGTGCCGGCCCCTCGCCGCGGCGAGTTGGTACGTCAATTTGGTGATCTGCTGCGCGAGTACAAGGCCGACCTCGGCGAGCTGGTGTCCTGGGAAGCCGGCAAGATCACCCAGGAAGGTTTGGGTGAAGTGCAAGAGATGATCGACATCTGCGACTTCGCAGTCGGTCTGTCCCGTCAGCTGTACGGCCTGACCATCGCCTCCGAGCGTCCGGGCCACCACATGCGTGAATCCTGGCATCCGCTGGGCGTGGTCGGCGTGATCAGCGCTTTCAACTTCCCCGTGGCGGTCTGGGCCTGGAACACCACGCTGGCCCTGGTTTGCGGCAATGCGGTGATCTGGAAACCCTCGGAAAAGACCCCGCTCACCGCCCTGGCCTGCCAGGCGTTGTTCGAACGTGTGCTGAAGAACTTCAGCGATGCGCCACCGTACCTCAGTCAAGTGATCATCGGCGGTCGCGATGCCGGCGAAGCGCTGGTGGACGATCCGCGCGTGGCGTTGATCAGCGCCACCGGCAGCACCCGCATGGGTCGTGAAGTGGCGCCGAAAGTCGCCGCGCGCTTTGCCCGCAGCATCCTCGAGCTGGGTGGCAACAATGCGATGATCCTGGCCCCCAGCGCCGATCTGGACATGGCCGTGCGCGCCATCCTGTTCAGCGCCGTCGGCACCGCCGGCCAACGTTGCACGACGCTGCGCCGCCTGATTGCCCATGAGTCAGTGAAAGAAGAGATCGTCAGCCGGCTCAAGGCCGCTTATTCGAAAGTGCGCATCGGCCATCCGCTGGAAGGCAACCTCGTCGGGCCGCTGATCGACAAGCAGAGCTTCGAAAACATGCAGGATGCACTGGAGCAGGCCTTGAGCGAAGGCGGGCGAGTATTTGGTGGCAAACGCCAGCTTGAAGACCAGTTCCCGAATGCCTACTACGTATCGCCGGCCATCGTCGAGATGCCGGAGCAGAGCGATGTGGTGTGCCACGAAACCTTCGCGCCGATCCTTTATGTGGTCGGCTACAAGGATTTTGCCCAGGCCCTGCAACTCAATAACGCGGTGCCTCAAGGCCTGTCGTCCTGCATCTTCACCACGGACGTGCGTGAAGCCGAGCAATTCATGTCAG
Source organism: Pseudomonas sp. N-137 (assembly GCF_034555295.1). Classification (NCBI taxonomy): domain Bacteria; kingdom Pseudomonadati; phylum Pseudomonadota; class Gammaproteobacteria; order Pseudomonadales; family Pseudomonadaceae; genus Pseudomonas; species Pseudomonas sp. N-137. The sequence continues at coordinate 128,290 of NZ_JAXUDQ010000010.1, read as the reverse complement.
CAGTGGGCAGCGACTGCGGCATCGCCAACGTCAACATCGGCCCGAGCGGCGCGGAAATCGGCGGCGCGTTCGGCGGCGAGAAAGAGACCGGCGGCGGACGTGAGTCAGGCTCCGATGCATGGCGCGGTTACATGCGTCGCCAGACCAACACCGTGAACTACTCGCTGGAGCTGCCGTTGGCGCAGGGGATTACCTTCGACTGAGGTCGTGTCAACGAGTGTCCCCTGTGGGAGCGAGCCTGCTCGCGATAGCGTCGGATCAGCCAACATGGATGTTGCAAGGTAAACCGCATCGCGAGCAGGCTCGCTCCCACCATGAGTTTATGTGCAGTGGTTGGGTTTCATTTCCGGAGTCTGGCAATGCCGTTACGCGAAGAATGTCTGTGGGAAAAACTGACGCCGCAAAGACCTGAAAATACCGCCCTCACCGGCGAAATCACGGTGGATGTCTGCGTGATCGGCGCAGGTTTTACCGGTTTGTCGGCGGCGGTGCATTTGCTCGAACAAGGCAAGCGCGTGGCTGTGCTGGAGGCCCATCGGGCCGGGCATGGTGGGTCGGGGCGCAATGTCGGATTGGTCAACGCCGGCTTGTGGATCCCGCCGGATGAGATAGAAGCCGGCTTCGGCGAAGCGGTGGGCAGCCAGCTCAATCGCATGCTCGGGGCGGCGCCGGCGCTGGTGTTCAGCCTCGTCGATAAATACAACATTGATTGCCAGCTGCGGCGCGAAGGCACGCTGCACATGGCTCACAACGCCAGGGGCGAAGCGGACCTGCGCAGTCGTGAAGAACAATGGAAGCGCCGTGGCGCCCCGGTGGAGTTGCTCACCGGCCAGGCGTGTGCCCAGGCCACGGGCACCTCGAAAATCGCTGCGGCATTGCTCGACCGGCGTGCCGGCACGCTCAATCCGATGGCCTACACCAGTGGGCTGGCCAAGGCTGCCAGCGACCTTGGTGGCCAGTTGTTTGATCATTCCCCCGTCACGCGCCTGGAACGCCAAGGGCAGCGCTGGTCGGTGCAAACTGCCCAGGGTTCGGTACTGGCCGAGCAAGTGGTGATCGCGTCCAATGCCTACACCGAAGGTGACTGGACGGAGCTGCGGCGCAATTTCTTTCCCGGTTACTACTATCAGGTTGCTTCCGCTCCGCTGACCGACGAAGCGGCGCAGCGCATCCTGCCAGGCGGCCAGGGCTCGTGGGACACCCGCCAGGTACTGAGCAGCATTCGTCGGGACAAGGACGGGCGTCTGTTGCTGGGCAGCCTGGGTAATGGCAATCGCAAACCCACCTGGTTCCTCAAGGCGTGGGCCGACCGGGTGCAACAGCACTATTTCCCTTACCTCAAGCCGGTGGAATGGGAATGCACCTGGACCGGGTGTATCGCCTTCACCCCCGATCACCTGATGCGCCTGTTCGAGCCGGCCCCCGGTCTGGTGGCCGTGACGGGTTACAACGGCCGCGGCGTGACGACTGGCACAGTAGTGGGCAAAGCCTTTGCCGACTATCTGTGTCACGGCGACGCCAGCGCGCTGCCGATTCCCTTCGCCGCCATGCGGCCACTGGCCGGGACAGGCTTGCGCAGCTGCTTGTATGAAGCGGGTTTTTCGCTGTATCACGCCGGCCAGTGCCTGCGAATTGTGATCTGAATGTTGAAAAATGTTGCCGCAGCGCTCGTTTTCCACCACAACGTCTAGCCTGTTATGGTGCGGGTTGTAGCAGTTGTGCACCGCCAGTGTGCAGTTCGGTGACGCGGGTTGTTACAGGTGGGTTGCACGTCGTTTCGTGTGATGGTTGCAATGATGGCTCAGGGAGGGTTGTACCCATTTGGTTCTATGGTTGTACCTTGTGCGGTTTAGACGGTTGCACGCCCAATAAAAAAGGGCTCGAAACAGTCGAAATAACAATAAAGCAGCGACTTTTTTAAGAATAAAAAACCGATGGCACGGCGCTTGCTCTGAGCTTTTCAGTGAAGTCGCAGTGCCAACTAAAAAAAACCTTGGAGCACCACCTCATGTCCCAGACGTTTTACAAGAAAGGCTTTCTGGCCCTCGCAGTGGCAGCTGCGCTGGGTGTTTCTGCGTTTGCTCAGGCCGACGTCAAGATCGGCGTAGCGGGTCCGATGACCGGTGCCAACGCGGCATTTGGCGAGCAGTACATGAAAGGCGCACAAGCGGCGGCAGACGAGATCAATGCCAAGGGTGGCGTGAACGGCGAGAAAATCGTTCTGGTGCAGGGCGATGACGCCTGCGAACCGAAGCAGGCCGTGGCCGTGGCCAACCGCTTTGTCGATCAGGACAAGGTTCTTGGCGTGGTCGGTCACTTCTGTTCCTCGTCCACCATCCCGGCGTCCGAGGTCTACGGCGATGCCGGCATCATCTCCATCACTCCGGGTTCCACCAACCCGCAGGTCACCGAGCGCGGCCTGAGCGCGATGTTCCGTATGTGCGGTCGTGACGACCAGCAGGGCATCGTCGCCGGCGACTACATCGTTGACGTGCTCAAGGGCAAGAAAGTCGTTGTCCTGCACGACAAGGACACCTACGGTCAGGGCCTGGCGGATGCTACCAAGGCTCAGTTGGCCAAGCGTGGCGTGGAGCCGGTGCTGTACGAAGGCCTGACCCGTGGCGAGAAAGACTTCAGCGCCGTGGTCACCAAGATCCGTTCGGCCGGTGCCGACGTGGTCTACTTCGGCGGTCTGCACCCGGAAGCCGGCCCACTGGTCCGCCAGTTGCGTGAGCAAGGCCTCAAGGACGTGAAATTCATGTCCGACGACGGCATCGTCACCGACGAACTGGTCACCACCGCCGGCGGCCCGCAATACGTGGATGGTGTGTACATGACCTTCGGCGCCGACCCACGCCTGCTGCCAGACAGCAAGGCCGTGGTGGACGCGTTCCGTGCCAAGGGCACCGAGCCGGAAGGCTACACCCTGTACGCCTACGCCTCGGTCCAGGCCTTGGCGGCCGGTTTCAACGGCGCCAAGAAAAATGACGGCGAAGCCGCGGCCGAATGGCTCAAGGCCAATCCGGTCCAGACCGTGATGGGCAAGAAGGAGTGGGACTCCAAGGGTGACCTGAAAGTCTCCGACTACGTGGTTTACCAGTGGGACAAGGACGGCAAATACCATCAGCTGGAAAAACAGAAGTGACATGAACGGCTGAATCGCCCGGCGCCCGGTGCCGGGCGGTTTACCCGTGTTCATGCAGTACCTGTCTTTTCTCCCGAGAGCTGCGCGCACATCGTGCAGCGTCGGCGGCTGAACCCCGGTCCGTCGCAGCGGTGTGCGTGCAGTCTCTCAAATGCGTGAGATTGCGTTATGGATGGTATTTTCCTGCAGCAACTGATCAATGGCCTGACCCTCGGGTCGGTCTATGGTCTGATCGCCATCGGCTACACAATGGTCTACGGCATCATCGGCATGATCAACTTCGCCCATGGCGAGGTTTACATGATCTCTGCGTACCTCGCGGCGATCAGTCTGGCTCTGCTGGCCTGGTTCGGTATCGAATCCTTCCCCCTCATGATTCTCGGCACGCTGGTGTTCACCGTGGTGGTGACCGGCGTCTACGGCTGGGTGATCGAGCGCGTCGCCTACAAACCCCTGCGTAACTCCACTCGCCTGGCACCGCTGATCAGTGCCATCGGCATTTCGCTGATCCTGCAGAACTATGCCCAGATCAGCCAGGGCGCTCGCCAACAGGGCGTGCCCACGTTGCTCGAAGGCGCCATGCGCGTGGACATCGGCAGCGGCTTCGTCCAGCTGACCTACACCAAGATCTTCATCCTGGTCGCCGCATTCGCCGGGATGGCCTTGCTGACCTACATCATCAAGTACACCAAGCTCGGCCGTATGTGCCGCGCGACCCAGCAAGACCGCAAGATGGCCTCCATCCTCGGGATCAACACCGACCGGGTGATTTCCTATGTGTTCGTCATCGGTGCGGCCATGGCGGCCCTGGCCGGTGTGCTGATCACCATGAACTACGGCACCTTCGACTTCTATGTCGGCTTCATCATCGGCATCAAGGCGTTCACCGCGGCGGTACTCGGCGGCATCGGTTCCCTGCCTGGGGCGATGCTGGGCGGGATCATCCTCGGCATCTCCGAGTCGCTGTTCGCCGGTCTGATCAACTCTGACTACAAAGACGTGTTCAGTTTCTCGCTGCTGGTGCTGATTCTGATTTTCCGTCCCCAAGGCCTGTTGGGTCGCCCACACGTGGCGAAGGTATAAGTATGTCTGCTGCCAATAAACCGATTGATATCAAAAAGAGCGTCATCGACGCGATCCTGGCCGGCCTGATCTCGCTGATCGTGTTCGGGCCGATTGTCGGCGTGGTGCTCGACGGCTACAGCTTCAACCTGCAACCGGCCCGCGTGGGCTGGCTGGTGGCGATCGTGATGGTCGGGCGCTTTGCCTTGAGCCTGTTTCTGCAAACCCCCAAGGGTCTGAAGATTCTCCAGGGGTTCGAAAGCACCAGCTCCGGCGTGCATGTGCTGCCGCCAGACTACAAGTCGCGCCTGCGCTGGATCATCCCGGCGTTGATCGTGATTGCCATCGTGTTCCCGTTTTTTGCCAACAAATACGTGCTCACGGTGGTCATCCTCGGGCTGATCTATGTACTGCTGGGCCTGGGGCTTAACATCGTGGTCGGCCTGGCCGGGCTGCTCGACCTGGGTTACGTGGCGTTCTATGCCATCGGCGCCTATGGCCTGGCGCTGGGTTACCAATACCTGGGGCTGGGGTTCTGGACGGTGCTGCCGCTGGCGGCGATTGCGGCGGCGATGGCCGGGTGCATATTAGGATTCCCCGTGTTGCGAATGCACGGTGACTACCTGGCCATCGTGACCCTGGGTTTTGGCGAGATCATCCGGCTGGTGCTCAACAACTGGCTGTCGTTTACCGGCGGGCCGAATGGCATGCCGGTGCCGTCGCCGACCTTCTTCGGCCTGGAGTTCGGCCGGCGAGCGAAGGAGGGCGGGGTGCCGTTCCACGAGTTCTTCGGCATTGCCTACAACCCCAACGTCAAATTCCTGTTCATCTACATCGTCCTGTTCATCACCGTGTTGCTGGTGCTCTACGTCAAGCATCGCCTGACCCGCATGCCGGTCGGTCGCGCCTGGGAAGCCTTGCGCGAAGACGAGATCGCCTGCCGCTCCATGGGCCTGAACCATGTGCTGGTCAAGCTCTCGGCGTTCACCATTGGTGCTTCCACGGCGGGCCTGGCAGGCGTGTTCTTTGCCAGTTACCAGGGCTTCGTCAACCCGTCGTCGTTCACCTTCTTCGAGTCGGCGCTGATTCTGGCGATCGTGGTACTGGGCGGCATGGGGTCGACAGTGGGCGTGGTCATCGCTGCATTTGTCCTCACCGTGGCGCCGGAGTTGCTGCGCAGCTTCTCGGAATACCGGGTGCTGCTGTTCGGCGTGCTGATGGTGTTGATGATGATCTGGCGCCCGCGCGGCCTGATTCGCATCAGTCGTACCGGGGTGACGCCGCGTAAGGGAGTAGCGCCATGAGCGAAGTCGTGCTTACCGTTGAAAACCTGATGATGCAATTCGGTGGGATCAAGGCCCTCAGCGACGTCAGCCTGCAAGTCAAGCGCAACTCGATCTTCGCCCTGATCGGCCCCAACGGTGCGGGCAAGACCACGGTGTTCAACTGCCTGACCGGTTTCTACAAGGCCACAGGCGGCAAAATCGAGCTCAATGTGCGCGGCGAGCGGACCGATGTCATCAAGCTGTTGGGCGAACCGTTTCGTCCCACTGACTTCGTGTCCCCCAAATCCTTCGCCAGCCGGGTGTTCTACAAGATGTTCGGCGGCACCCACCTGGTGAACCGTGCAGGCCTGGCGCGGACCTTCCAGAACATTCGCCTGTTCAAGGAAATGTCCGTGCTGGAGAACCTGCTGGTGGCTCAGCACATGTGGGTCAATCGCAGTCTGGTGGCGGGCGTGCTCAACACCAAGGGTTACCGCCAGGCAGAAAGCGATGCCCTGGACCACGCCTTCTACTGGCTGGAAGTGGTGGACCTGGTGGATTGCGCCAACCGGCTGGCGGGCGAACTTTCCTATGGCCAGCAACGGCGCTTGGAAATTGCCCGGGCCATGTGCACCCGCCCGCAGATCATCTGTCTCGACGAACCGGCCGCCGGCCTAAACCCTCAGGAAACCGAAGCGCTGAGCGCGATGATCCGGCTGCTGCGCGACGAGCACGATCTGACCGTGGTGCTGATCGAACACGACATGGGCATGGTAATGAGCATTTCCGACCACATCGTGGTGCTGGACCACGGCAACGTGATCGCCGAGGGCGGTCCCGAGGCGATTCGCAACGATCCGAAGGTGATCGCAGCCTACCTGGGTGCCGATGAAGAGGAGTTGGTATGAGTGGACCTATCCTCGAACTCAAGGAGCTGGACGTATTCTACGGGCCGATCCAGGCCCTGAAAAAAGTCTCGATGCACATTGGGGAAGGTGAAACCGTCAGCCTGATTGGCTCCAACGGTGCCGGCAAGTCCACGTTGCTGATGTCGATTTTCGGCCAGCCGCGGGCCGCGAGTGGGCAGATTATCTACCAGGGCGTGGACATCACGCACAAGTCGTCCCACTACATCGCCTCCAACGGCATCGCGCAATCGCCGGAAGGACGGCGGGTATTCCCTGACATGACTGTTGAGGAAAACCTGTTGATGGGCACCATTCCCATCGGTGACAAGTACGCCAGCGAAGACATGCAGCGCATGTTCGAGCTGTTCCCGCGGCTCAAGGAGCGGCGCAACCAGCGGGCCATGACAATGTCCGGCGGCGAGCAGCAGATGCTCGCCATCGCCCGGGCGCTGATGAGCCGGCCCAAATTGTTGCTGCTCGATGAACCCAGCCTGGGACTGGCGCCGATCGTGGTCAAACAGATCTTCGCCACCTTGCGGGAGCTGGCGTCCACCGGCATGACGATCTTTCTGGTGGAGCAGAACGCCAACCACGCCCTCAGGCTGTCGGACCGGGCCTATGTGATGGTCAACGGTGAAATCCGCCTGACCGGCACCGGCAAGGAACTGCTGGTCAACGAAGAGGTGCGTAACGCGTATCTGGGCGGCCATTGACACAAGGCCAGCCATGAAAAAACCGGCGAATGAATCGCCGGTTTTTTTATCTTTAAATCCACCACCCATCCCCTTGTGGGAGCGAGCCTGCTCGCGATGGCGCCGGACCATCCAACCTCTTTATATCGGACATGACCCTATCGCGAGCAGGCTCGCTCCCACAGGGTTTGGCGCTGTGCCCGAGAATTGTGGACAACAATCCTGAGCGCCTGCGAAACCGCGACATAAAGTCGCCGCAAACAGTTGTTTTGTCACGGTTTTGACTTGTCCCCGTTTGCTGTGGAACCGGCTGTGGGTAACGTGGGAGTAGCTGGCTGCAAGCCTCTGAATACGTGGCTTTCAGGCGTGTGGTTGTTTTTTGATCAGGGGTTTTCGGTCAAGCGGGTACGAGGGTTGTCAACACTTTTATGAGGGTCGCCAAAGGCTTGGAAATCTGTGCGCAAGCCTGTGGATAAGTCTGTGATTAAACTCTGGAAAGACCGCGCTGAGGGCCGAATTTGCTGGCTTGAAGCCATCGTTCTTTTTACCGTCGGCTTATAGCAGGTAAGTCGATCTGCACAACCTGCATTGCAGGGTCAAGGGAAAAAATTTTCCAAATCCCTCGCAAAGCCTTATGCACAGCGGCTTGGGGAGTTTGCACTTGCCCCCGATTGCTGTGGACCCGCCTGTGGATAAGGTGCGGGCAACCGCCTGTGGCCCTTGTTTCATAAGGCCTGGCGCCGATTGGTTGTTTTATGAGCAATGCTCGAATGAAACCTCGCTTCCAGAAGTCTTGCCCATGCTGTGCCAGGCCGGGCATGCTGTGGGCCGATTTCCATTCATTGGCTGTTTTGAGCCCCAAGGAGAACACGATGTCCAACACCCTGTTTATTACCGGTGCAACGTCCGGTTTCGGTGAAGCCTGTGCCCGTCGTTTTGCCGAAGCAGGCTGGAAACTGGTGCTGACCGGTCGTCGTGAAGAACGCCTCACTGCCCTGTGCGCCGAGTTGTCGAAGCAGACTGAAGTCCATGGTCTGGTGCTTGATGTGCGTGACCGCACAGCCATGGAGGAGGCGATCGCCAACCTGCCACCGTCCTTCGCCAAGTTGCGGGGCTTGATCAACAACGCCGGTCTGGCGCTGGGCGTTGATCCTGCGCCCAAGTGCGACCTCGATGACTGGGACACGATGGTCGATACCAACGTGAAAGGTTTGATCTACAGCACCCGCCTGCTGTTGCCGCGGCTGATCGCTCATGGCCGTGGTGCCGGGATCGTCAACCTGGGGTCCATCGCCGGCAACTATCCATACCCTGGCAGCCACGTGTACGGGGCGAGCAAGGCGTTCGTCAAACAGTTCTCCCTGAACCTGCGTTGCGATCTGCAAGGCACTGGCGTGCGGGTAAGCAACATTGAGCCGGGTCTGTGCGAGAGCGAGTTTTCCCTGGTGCGCTTTGCGGGTGATCAGGAACGCTACAACGCGACCTATGCCGGGGCCGAGCCGATCCAGCCGCAGGATATCGCCGACACCATTTTCTGGGTGCTCAACACTCCGGCCCACATCAACATCAACAGCCTGGAATTGATGCCTGTGAGCCAGACCTGGGCCGGGTTTGCCATTGAGCGCAACAAGGCGTAAGACCGCGTTATCGTTCATCGCGGGCAAGCCTTGCTCCCACAGAGTTGGCTCATCTATGGGGCAAGCCTTGCTCCCAAAGAGTTGACTCATCTATGGGGGCAAGGTCGGCCAAATGTCTGTGGGAGCAAGGCTTGCCCGCGATAGCGATTTACCGGTCAGGCCAGATAATCAGCCAGCCCGCGGTAGCAGGTCAGCAGGTGATACGGCGTGGTCGATGGCATGTCCTGGCGGCTGACAGTGCCGTCGGCGTCCAGGCATTCGTTCCAGCCTTTGGCATGCAGGAAGTGCTGCTGCAACGCCTGTAGTTGATGCAGCAATGCGCCCTGATTGCCCGGGCGTAATGTCAGTGCCCGCAAATATTCCGCCTGAGCCCAGATGCGCTGGGTGGCGTCCCGCGGTACCTGTGATCCCAGGCTCAGCATGGCGCACACCGCGCCGGACTGCGGGCTCACGCCTTGCTGTTCGGTACGGCTGAAGCTGCTCTCAAGGGCTGTGTGCAACTTGCCGCCGCGCAACAGGGGCGATGAGGCCAGCAAGTAATACCACTCGAACTGATGGCCTGGCTCAAACCAGTTATCCACAGCCTTGACCGGTTTCTCCATCATGACGCGCTGCTGCGGGTCGATGAAGTGCTTGAACATGGCATCGCACAGGGCCAGCAATGCCTGGCGCACGTTGATGTCGTCGCGAACCGAGAGGGTGGCGAGGAAGGCTTCGGCCAGGTGCATCAACGGGTTTTGCAGCGGGCCGGATGCGCGGGTCGACCAATCGCGTCCCAGGCTGGCCTCGTAAAGGCCGTCTCCGGTCGTAAAGCGCCGGGCGATGACTTCCAGGGCCGCGTTGAGTACCGACTCCACCAGCGGCTCGCGGACCTTGCTCCAGTAATGGGCACAGGCAAACAGGATGAAAGCGTGGGTGTAGAGGTCTTTGCCGGTGTCCAGCGGTACGCCTTGGGGGTCAATGCTGTAGAACCAGCCACCATGTTCGCCATCATGGAAGTGCCGCTGCAGGGAGCGGAACAGTGCGCCAGCCCGTTCTTCGGCCTGTGGCGCTTCGCCGATCAGGCTGGCGAACACGTATAGCTGTCGCGCACAGGCCATCGCCCGGTAGCGCTGGGGCTCGAGCGGCTTGTGCCGGGTATCGAGGGATTCATAGGGCAGCGCCAGCTCGGCATTCCATCCCGGGCCTTGCCACATCGGCACGATCACGTCGTGAAAGTGCTGACGTACCGTGGCGAACAGGGCAGTCAGTTCAGGTGCAGGAGCGGGGCGGGAAGCATCGGGCATTGGTGGACGTCGTCACGGCTGGAGGGGTGATTGCGCGACATGGTAGCAGAGTGGCAAGTTCGAGAGAGGCGAGGCCTTCCAGTCCGTCATCGCGAGCAGGCTCGCTCCCACATTTATTGGCGTACGCCATACCCTGTGGGAGCGAGCCTGCTCGCGATTAGCCTTGATGGGTGCTGAAAATCAACCCGCCAACAACCACACTCCAGCCGCCGCCGAACCCGCTCCGGCCAGACGCACCAGAGGGGCGGCCGCTTGCGGCAAGACGCGAACCACGGCGTAGCCTGCGCCATGCAACGCCGCCGTCGCCGCGACAAAACCGGCCGCATAAGCCCAAGGGCTTGTCATGTCCGGCAGTTCCAGACCATGGGCCACGCCATGGAACAGCGCGAACACCGCCGTCGCGCCAATCGCCAGGCTCAGCGGCGGGCGCACCGCCAGTGCCACCGCCAGGCCCAAGGCCAGCACCGAGGCGGCAATCCCGCTTTCCAGTGCAGGCAGGTCCAGGCCTTCAAAGCCCAGCAAACCGCCGATCAGCATGCTGACGACGAAGGTGCACGGCAGCGCCCAGCGCGCCGCGCCTTGTTGTTGGGCGGCCCACAAGCCGACCGCCAGCATGGCCAGCAGATGATCCAGCCCGCCGATGGGGTGACCGAGGCCGGCCATCAGGCCGTTATCGCCATGGCCAGGGTGAGCAAAGGCCAAGGCCGGGGTCAGCAACAGGGCGAGGGCGCCAAGCAGGCGTTTGAATGTCATGGATAAGCTTCCTTGTTGAGCGTGTGAACAGTTGAAGTTGAAAAATCAGGCGGCGGTCAGCAGGCCCTGGCGTTCGATGAAGGCGATGATCTGCTCCAGGCCCTGGCCGGTTTTCTGGTTGCTGAACACGAACGGCTTGCCGTTGCGCATCCGACGGGTGTCGCTGTCCATCATTTCCAGGGACGCACCCACCAGTGGCGCCAGGTCGATCTTGTTGATCACCAGCAGGTCGGATTTACAGATGCCCGGTCCGCCTTTGCGCGGCAGCTTGTCGCCGGCCGAGACATCGATCACATAAATGGTCAGGTCCGACAGCTCCGGGCTGAAGGTCGCCGAAAGGTTATCGCCGCCCGATTCCACCAGGATCAGATCCAGCCCCGGAAACCGTCGGTTCAATTGATCCACGGCCTCAAGGTTGATCGAGGCGTCTTCGCGGATCGCCGTGTGCGGGCAACCGCCGGTTTCCACGCCGATGATCCGCTCCGGCGCCAAGGCTTCGTTACGCACCAGAAAATCGGCATCTTCACGGGTGTAGATGTCGTTGGTGACCACCGCCAGGTTGTAGCGTTCACGCAGGGCCAGGCACAGGGCCAGGGTCAGGGCGGTTTTGCCGGAGCCTACCGGGCCGCCGATACCGACGCGCAGAGGTTGTGTATTCATGAGGGTCTCCTAGGAACGGAACAGGCGGCTGTACTGGCGCTCATGGGCCATGCACGCCAGGGACAGGCCAAACGTGGCGCTGCCGTAATGGTCGGGATCAATGTTCGAGGCGTTGTGTTGAGCCTGTTGCAGCAGTGGCAGCAGTTCGCTGGTCAGGCGCTGGGCGGCTTGCTGGCCCAGGGGCAGGGTCTTCATCAGGACGGCCAACTGGTTTTCCAGCCAGCTCCATAACCAGGCGGCCAGGGCGTCCTGGGGGCTGATGTTCCAGGCGCGGGCGGCCAAGGCCCAGCCCAGGGCCAGGTGCGGTTCAGTACGTTGTTCAAGAAAGCGCCGTGCCGCGGCATCGAGTTCCGGCAGGCCGCCCAGCAACTGCTGCAACGAATAACCCATCTGCCGACTTTCCTGATGCAGCTCGCGGGTTTCCCGGCTGGCGCGGTGTTCCTCGCAGTGTTGCAGCAAGGCGTCCCAGTCGTCGGCGGCGGCGGCGGTGCAGTGGGCCAGTAGCAAAGGCGCCTCGAAGCGTGCCAGGTTCAACAGCAACTGATCGCTGATCCAGCGACGGGCGTCGTCGCAGGTTTTGACCTGGCCGTTATCCACTGCCATCTCCAATCCCTGGGAATAGCTGTAGCCGCCGATCGGCAATTGCGGGCTGGCCAGACGCAGCAGCGCCCACGCCGGGTTCATGTGCGTACGCCGAACTGATGCAGGCGTGGCGCGTAGTTGAAATCTTCGTCGCCGTGTCGGGAATGATGATGGCCGCCGCCATACGCGCCGTGTTCCGGTTGGAACGGAGCCTCTATGTTTTCGGCACTGGCACCCAGTTGCTCGAGCATCGCCTTGAGCACGTAATCGTCCAGCAGGCGCAGCCAGCCATCGCCCACTTGCAGGGCGACATGGCGATTGCCCAGGTGATAGGCCGCGCGGGTCAGTTCAAATGCATTGGCGCAGGTGACATGCAGCAATTGTTCGGGGCGGGCGCAGACGCGCACGATGCGTCCGTCTTCAGCTTGCAGGCATTCGCCGTCGTATAACGGCGGCTGACCTCGCTCAAGGAACAACCCCACATCTTCACCCTCGGCACTGAAACAGCGCAGGCGGCTTTTGCTGCGGGCGTCGAAGGTCAGGTGCAGCTCGGCGTCCCAGCGGGGTTGAGTGTCGATTCTGCGGTGAATCACCAGCATCGGAGTGCTTCCAGCAATGAACGGTGCTGTGTTTAGAGCAAGGGGCTTGCCAATCGAAGAAGGTGTAGGAAATAGCTGGGATGGCGTTTCAGGATGGGGCGGATTGCGTGCCGTTATGGTGCGCTTGTCGATATCGCGCACCATTTTGCAGCTTTCGCGAAACACTGTGGGAGCGAGCCTGCTCGCGATATCAGTGCATCAGAAAATCAACGCTGACTGACCCACCGCTATCGCGAGCAGGCTCGCTCCCACAAAGGAAACGTCTCGGTGGCTACTCGGTACTGCCCAGCCCTTGCCAATGTTTGAGGCCAATAAAGATGAACCGCAGTTGCTGGGTAATCTTCGCCTGGGGCGTGAGGTGTTCGGGGAGAGCGTGAGCGGGTGGGTCGATAATGTCAGGCAGGGTGGCGAACACGCTTTTGACGATCAGGTCGGCCATTACGCTCAAAGCGGCAAGGTCCAGGTGCTGCAACTTGGGCATCAATGCCAGGTCGGCGGCCAGGTCCGAGCTGATGCCTTCACGCAGACAGGCGATGGCCTTGCGCACGGGCAGCGAGCCGCCGTATTGCTCACGGGCCAAAAACAGGAATTGCGAACGGTTGGCTTGGACCACGTCGAGGAAAATACGCACGGAGGCATCAATGATGCCGCCCATGACGAATTCGTTGTGGCGTACCAGCCGGATCGTTTCGCGAAAGGTCTGACCGACTTCGCTGACCAGAGCCAGGCCCAGTTGGTCCATGTCGTCGAAATGCCGGTAGAACCCGGTGGGTACGATGCCGGCGGTCCTGGCGACTTCGCGCAGGCTCAGGCTGCCGAACCCTCGGCCGCACTCCATCAAATGACGGGCTGCATCCATCAAGGCATTGCGGGTCTGTTGTTTCTGTTCGGCGCGGGGCAGCATCGCAGGGCTGACTTCTGATTCACGGAAGCGACGCACTCTAGCAAATCGGCTTTGCCGACGTCGAACGGTAGAGGGGGATATAGCGGGGAAAACGAGGTTCTCGGAAAGTCAAAAGCCCGATTGCAGGAATCGGGCTTTTTTCCAGGCCACCATGGGCTCAGCTCACTGCGCTGTTGCGTTCGATCACACGGTCACCACCACCTTCGGCAATGGCGCCCTGTGGGGTGCGCTCGTAGCCACCTTCAACCAGGTTTTTTTCTTCCAGGCGGTCACGGCCACCTTCAGCGACTTCCTGACCCTGAGGGGTACGTTCGTAGCCGCCTTCAGCCACTTCCTGGCCCTGAGGGGTACGTTCGTAGCCGCCTTCAGCCACTTCCTGGCCCTGAGGGGTACGTTCGTAGCCGCCTTCAGCTACTTCTTGACCTTGAGGGGTACGTTCGTAGCCGCCTTCAGCCACTTCCTGACCTTGACGGGTCTGGTCGAAGCCATCTTCAGCAACGGTCTGGCTATAGACCGAACGGCTGTCTTTAACCTGCGGCGTGGCTTGTTCGGAGGCTGGCAGTGCGAAAGCAGTGGAGGCCAGCATTGAAAGGGTGAGGCTCATCAGTAATTGGCGTTTCATGATCATTGCTCCTTGGGGGGGCGATAAAGTGGGTACGGAGGCAATGCTACTCTCGATAAGTCGATATAAAAGTTCATAAAGGCAATGGTAATAATCAACGGAATTGATTGTTCTGTGGAAAGGCTCTAGAACGGGCCTTTGCGAGGCGTGGTTTTGCACCGCAGTGGGTATTTTGTACCCATTGATGCCACGCAAAAGTGCGGGGGCGGTAACAGGTAGTTGGCGGTTTGGTCAGGATTTTTTCAGTTTTTTGTACCGCCCGTCGCCCAAAGTGTTAAACCAGTTGGCCGTATCGCCAGTCCTACTCTTCACAACGAGCCGATTACAGGCTCGTGTTTCCAAGGCGTCGCCGTCCGGACGCAGATTTGTCATCAGGAGCCTTGTGCATGACGCGCACCTCAAAAATCTTCGCCTGGACCTTCGCCAGCCTTGTTTTCCTGCTGGCCGTATTGGTGCTGGTCATCGCGTTCTTCGATTGGAACCGGATAAAGCCGCCGCTCAATGCCAAGGTTTCCGAAGAGTTGCATCGCCCGTTCGCCATCAATGGCAACCTGGCGGTGGTCTGGCAGCGCGAACCGCTGGAAGGCGGCTGGCGGGCCTGGGTGCCGTGGCCCCATGTGGTGGCCGAAGACTTGAGCCTGGGCAACCCGGAATGGTCGAAAACTGCGCAAATGGTCACGCTCAAGCGCGTCGAATTACGCATTTCGCCCCTGGCCTTGCTGGCCCGGCGAGTGGCAATTCCCCGCATCGACCTGACCGAGCCCGACGCCAACCTGCAACGCCTGGCCGATGGTCGCGCCAACTGGACGTTCGAGTTCGATCCGAAAGACCCCGACGCCGAGCCGTCCAGCTGGGTCGTGGACATTGGCACCATTGGCTTTGACAAAGGCCATGTCACTGTTAATGACCAGACGCTGAAAACCCGCCTGGACCTGTTGATCGACCCGTTGGGCAAACCCATCCCGTTCAGCGATATCGTCGGCGACAATGCTGCGAAAAAAGCCCGGGACGCAGGTGCGGCTCCCCAGGATTATGCGTTTGCCTTCAAGGTCAACGGCCAGTACCACGGGCAGAACCTGGCAGGCTCCGGCAAGGTCGGTGGCCTGTTGGCTCTGCAGGATGCGTCGCAACCTTTTCCGTTGCAGGCTCAGGCGAAGATCGGTGATACCCGAGTCGAACTGGCCGGCACGCTGACCGACCCGATGAACCTGGGGGCGCTGGATCTGCGCTTGAAGCTGGCCGGGAACAGCCTGGCCAATCTTTATCCGCTGACCGGCGTGACCCTGCCGGATTCGCCGCCCTATTCCACCGATGGCCGCCTGATCGCCAAACTCCACGAGCCCGGCGGGGCACTGTTTCGTTATGAGGCCTTCAACGGCAAGATCGGCGATAGCGATATTCACGGTGACCTGGCCTACGTTGCCAGCCAGCCGCGGCCAAAACTCAGTGGCGCGCTGGTGTCCAATCAACTGTTGTTCAGCGACCTGGCCCCCCTGATCGGCGCCGATTCCAACGCCGAACAAAAGGCCCGAGGCGGCGCGAGCAAACAGCCGTCCGACAAAGTACTGCCCGTGGAAGAGTTTCGTACCGAGCGCTGGGGCGTGATGGATGCCGATGTGGAGTTCACTGGCAAACGAATCGTCCACAGTGAGCAGTTACCCTTCACCGACCTTTACACGCATCTGGTGCTCAACGACGGCCAACTAAGCCTCGAGCCCCTGCGCTTCGGTGTGGCCGGTGGCCGGCTCGACGCGCAGATCCGCCTCAACGGCCGCACCCGGCCCCTTGAGGGACAGGCGAAGCTGACGGCGCGGGGTTTCAAGCTCAAGGAGTTGTTCCCCGGTTTCGCGCCGATGAAAACCAGCTTCGGTGAGCTGAACGGCGATGCCGATATCGCCGGCCGTGGCAATTCGGTGGCGGCGTTGCTGGGCACCTCCAACGGCACGTTGAAAATGCTCATCAACGACGGCGCCATCAGTCGGGAACTGATGGAACTGGCGGGGCTGAACGTCGGCAACTATGTGATGGGTAAAATCTTTGGCGACGAGGAAGTGAAGATCAACTGCGCAGCAGCGGACTTCGACATCAAGACCGGCCTGGCGACCACTCGCCTGTTCGTGTTCGACACGGCGAACGCGATCATTTATGTCGATGGCACGGCGAACATGGCCACCGAACAACTGGACCTGACCATCACTCCGGAGTCCAAGGGCTGGCGCTTGATTTCCCTGCGCTCGCCCTTGTACGTGCGCGGCACCTTCGCCAAGCCCGCGGCGGGCGTCAAGGCCGTGCCGTTGATGCTGCGTGGGGCCGGGATGGTGGCGCTGGGCGTCATTGCCGCGCCGGCGGCCGGGTTGTTGGCCCTGGTTGCGCCCAGCGGTGGCGAGCCGAACCAGTGTGCGCCGTTGCTGGAGCAGATGAAGGCCGGCAAGGCACCGGTGACGGTCAAACCTACCCGCTAGCCAGGCTTTGCGGTGAGGTTACTGGCCCCATCGCGAGCAGGCTCGCTCCCACATCGACCGCGACAGGACACGATTCAATGGGGGAGCGAGCCTGCTCGCGATAGCGGTATTACAAATCGGCCAGAATGTCGGCCATGTCATCGGCATGCTCTTCTTCCTGAGCCAGGATGTCTTCGAAGATTCGCCGGGTGGTCGGGTCCTTTTCGCCGATGTACTGGATGATTTCCCGGTAGCTGTCGATGGCGATCCGTTCGGCGACCAGGTCTTCGTAGACCATTTCCTTGAGGGTGTTCCCCGCCACGTACTGGGCGTGGGAGTTACGGGTCAACAGGTCGGGGTTGAACTCCGGCTCGCCGCCCAACTGCACAATGCGCTCAGCGAGCTTGTCGGCGTGTTCGGCTTCCTGGTTGGCGTGTTCGAGAAACTCGCTGGCCGCCACGCTGGCCTTGAGGCCGGTGGCCATGAAGTAGTGGCGCTTGTAGCGCAGCACGCACACCAGCTCCGTGGCCAGCGCTTCATTGAGCAGGCGAATGACTTCCGGTCGATCGGCGCTGTAGCCCTCGGTCACCGCGCCGTTCTGCACGTTCTGCCGTGCCCGTTCGCGCAGGGTGGTTACATCGGATAGGTGCATGTCACTCATAGCATTCTCCTGGAGGCTGATCCGGTAGGGCGTCACGCTCTGTTGGCGTGATCGCTCTAAATCTGAGTGACGCGATCCTCGAAAAGTTTTACCGAATTTTTCAGTGCATGAGCGGACTGCCGCGCCTCTTCCTCCAGCCACTGGAAGAATGCCCGCACCGGCGGATGGCGTTCACGGCCTGGAACGCACAGGGCACTGTAGCCAGCGCCGTTGACCTGAATCTGCGGCCGATAAGCCACCAACAGGCCACTGGCGAGGCTTTCGGAAGCGAGGATGTTGCTCGCCAGTACCAGGCCTTGCCCGGCTATCGCCGCTTGCAGGGCGTAATGCTCCTCATCGTACTCGCGCATGCAAGGTTGCCGGGCCAGCCAGGTTTCGCCGGCCTGAGCGCACCAGGCTTCCCAGCCATGGGCATACAGTTTGGAATTGTGCCAGCGCACGCTGATCAGCGTGGGCTGCCTCTGCGCGGCCAGGGCCACTTGTTCCGGCGAGCCGTACACGCCGAAGTGTTCATCGAAAAGGCACAGGCCGTACAGGTTCGGGTAGCTGTCCAGGCTGTAGCGCACCACCAGATCGACGCTGGCGTCCTGATGCAGATCGACCACTTCGCAGTGGGTGTCCAGGCGCACGTTGATATTCGGATGACGCGCATAAAACCGGCCCAGGCGCGGCACCAGCCACAGGGTGGCAAACGCTGCGGTGGTGGACAGTGTCAGGTGAGTGTTGGTGCGTTGCGGGCGCAGGGTGTCGACGCTTTGCGCCACTTCCAGCAGGGCCCCGTGCAGGCTGTGGAACAAGCGTTGGCCGCCGTCGGTGAGCCGCACCTGGCGCGGCTGGCGTTCGAACAGCTGCACACCTAGCCAGGTTTCCAGGGCGCGGATCTGATGGGAAACCGCTGTGGGTGTCACCGACAGCTCCGCCGCCGCAGCCTTGAAGCTGAGCAGCCGTGCAGCAGACTCAAAGGCGCGCAATGCGTTGAGGGGCAGCGTGGCAAACATTACTGATCTCCTGAAGTGCCATGGGTGAAATTAACTCATCTTGCGTGACGAGCCCTCATTTGCCCGGCTACCGCGTTGGACATCAAGCTTTAAGCCGAAAGGTTCTATTGATTGTAGTCGCAACCCAAGGAGATTCAGATGAGCAAAATTCTTGTCGTGCATGGCAGCCCTCGTGGCGAGCGTTCTCACTCCCGACGCTTGACCGAAAGCTTTGTCTCGGCCTGGCAGGCGGCCCATCCGCACTCCCAGTTGAGCCGGCGCGAAGTGGGGCGCACCGTGATTCCTCCGGTCAACGAAGCGTTCATCGCGGCGGCGTTCTACCCCGAACCGCAAGCCCGACCGTTGACCATGCAGGCGGATCTGGCACTCAGTGATGCATTGGTGACGGAATTGCAGGCCCATGATCGGTTGGTCATCTCCGCGCCCATGCACAACTTCAGCGTGCCCAGCGGTGTAAAAGCCTGGATCGACCAGATCGTGCGGATCGGGCTGACGTTCAACCACAGCCTGGATAACGGTGTGTCGCAGTACGAACCGCTGGTACTGGGCAAGAAAGCGCTGATCGTGACCAGTCGTGGCGACTTCGGTTTCGGGCCGGGTGGTCAGCTTGAAGGGATGAACCACGCCGACACGCTGCTGCGCACCGTGCTGGGTTTTATCGGTATCACCGATGTGACGGTGGTTGCCGCCGAAGGTGAGGAGTCGGCTGAGCGCAGTTTCGCCCAATCCTGTGCCGAGGCCGAGCAACGCTTGCTGGGGTTGGCGCAGACGTTCTGATGGCGCGGGTGTCATAGACTGGTCATCATCGATACCGATGCTGACCACCTATTGATCAAGGATGTCGCCATGTCACAACAGTGCGCCACTCGTTACCCGCTGGTGCTGGTCCCCGGAATGCTCGGGTTCATTCGTCTGGTGCTGTATCCGTATTGGTACGGGATCGTCTCGGCGTTGCGCCGGGGTGGGGCAGTGGTGGTTGCTGTGCAGGTGTCACCGCTGCACTCATCCGAGGTGCGCGGCGAGCAGTTGCTCGCGCGGATCGAGGAGATCCTCACGCAAACCGGTGCGCAGAAGGTCAACCTGATCGGCCACAGCCAGGGCGCCCTCACGGCACGCTACGCGGCGGCCAAGCGCCCGGACCTGGTGGCATCGGTCACTTCGGTGGCCGGCACCAACCATGGGTCCGAGCTGGCTGATTACCTGCAGGCCCATTACCCGGCCAACAGCGCCAAGGGTCGCCTGCTCAGTGCTTTGCTGCGGTTGATCGGCGCCCTGATGAGCCTGCTGGAAACCGGTTATCGCGGGCCCCGGTTGCCGGTGGATATCCAGGCGTCCCACGCCTCTCTCACTACCGCGGGCGTGGCCCTGTTCAACCAGCAATATCCCCAGGGCCTGCCAGAAACGTGGGGCGGGAACGGACCGGAAGTGGTCAATGGCGTGCGTTATTACTCCTGGTCCGGAACCTTGCAGCCAGGCAAGACCAACAGGGGGCGTAACCTGTTTGATGGCACCCACCGGAGCTGCCGGCTGTTCGCCCGCACTTTCGTGCGTGAGGCCGGGCAGTGCGACGGCATGGTCGGGCGTTACAGCTCGCATTTGGGCACGGTGATCGGCGATGACTATCCGCTGGATCACTTCGATATCATCAACCAGTCGCTGGGGCTGGTGGGCAAGGGCGCCGAGCCGGTTCGCTTGTTCGTCGAGCATGCGCAGCGGTTGAAGGCTGCCGGCGTGTAGGGCTTCAGGTCGGGTTGTCCGTCATCGCGAGCAGGCTCGCTCCCACATTCGGATTGGGTTTCTTCTGGCGGAGTGCGGTCAACTGTGGGAGCGAGCCTGCTCGCGATGACGGTCAATCAGGCACGGAAATTCGCGCAGATGAAGGTGTAACAGGCGTTGTCTACACTGCACCTCATCGCCGTACCCATCGTGCGGCAGCCAGGAGAAAACATCATGAAGATGCTGCGTGTTCCTTTGTTGGTGATCGGGTTGCTGCTGTCTTCCCAGGGTTTCGCCGCCACGGCCCAACAGAACAAGATGACCACCTGCAATGCCGACGCCACCGCCAAGGCCCTCAAGGGAGACGAGCGCAAAGCCTTCATGAGCAACTGCCTCAAGGCCACCCCCGTCGATGCCAGCACCCCGCAGGAACGCATGAAAACCTGCAACGCCACGGCCACGACCCAGGCACTGAAAGGCGATGCGCGTAAAGCGTTCATGAGTGAGTGTCTGAAGAAAAAATAACCGCCGGGATTTTTTCAGACGGTGAAGGCCTCATCGCGAGCAGGCTCGCTTCCACAGTTGATTTGCACTGCCCGGTCCATTGTGGGAGCGAGCCTGCTCGCGATGGGGTCGGCAAAGGCGCTACAAAAAAACACCTGCACTGTGATCGAGGTCAGCCGATACAATCCCTAGTGCTGTTGGTGGAACGCTGGCAGACTGCCGATCCTTTCACGCCGTTTTGTTCTGAGGCTGTATGCCAACGTTTTCTCAGCGTCATGTCTTGTTGGTGATCAGTTGGGTGATCATTTTTGGTGGGTTGTTGCTGGTGCTGCCACTGCGCCTGTTGCCGAGCCTTTTGGCCGGTTTGCTGGTGTTCGAGCTGGTCAACATGCTCACCCCGCAGTTGCAACGGCTGATCGAGGGCCGGCGGGCCCGCTGGTTGGCGGTGGCGCTGCTGGGCACGCTGGTGGTCAGTGTGCTGTCGTTGATTTTCGCCGGGGCCTTCAGTTTCCTGCTCCATGAGGCGGAAAACCCTGGCGCATCCCTGGACATGTTCATGACGGTGGTCGACCGCGCCCGGGGGCAGTTGCCACCGTTCATCGACGCCTACCTGCCGGCCAGCGCGGCCGAGTTTCGGGTGGCCATTGGCGACTGGATGAGCAAGCACCTGAGCGAGCTGCAGTTGGTGGGCAAGGATGCGGCCCACATGTTCGTGACGTTGTTGATCGGCATGGTCCTGGGGGCTATCGTCGCCCTGCAGCGCATCCCCGACCTGACCAAGCGCAAGCCCCTGGCGGCGGCGCTGTTCGACCGTCTGAGCCTGTTGGTCAAGGCGTTCCGCAACATTGTGTTCGCCCAGATCAAGATTTCCCTGCTCAACACCTTCTTCACCGGGATTTTCCTGGCGGTGGTGCTGCCGCTGTTCGGCATCCACCTGCCGCTGACCAAGACCCTGATCGTCATGACGTTCCTGTTGGGGCTGCTGCCGGTCATTGGCAACCTGATGTCCAACACCCTGATCACCATCGTCGCCTTGTCGCTGTCGATCTGGGTGGCAATGGCGGCGCTGGGTTACCTGATCGTGATCCACAAGCTCGAATACTTCCTCAATGCCCGCATCGTCGGTGGGCAGATCAGCGCCAAGTCCTGGGAATTGCTCATGGCGATGCTGGTGTTCGAAGCGGCGTTCGGCCTGCCGGGTGTGGTGGCGGGGCCGATTTATTATGCTTACTTGAAGAGTGAGTTGAAGCAGGTGGGGATGGTTTGATCCGGTGGGTGTGGCGTCTGATCTGGCGCCATCGCGAGCAAGCTCGCTCCCACAGTGGACCGGATTTCTTCAGAAGGAACGCGGTTGACTGTGGGAGCGAGCTTGCTCGCGATGCAGGCGCCTCGGTGTCAGGTCAGACCTGCGTGCCGTAACGCTTCATCGCCTCGATCGCCAGCCCGCTGCCGATACTGCCGAAGATATTGCCTTCCACATGCCGGGCCAGGGGGAGCATCGCCGAGACGCTGTTGCGCAGTGCCGGGATGCCGCTGGAGCCACCGGTAAAGAACACCGTATCCACCTGATCGACGCGTACGTTGGCATCGTTGAGCAATTGCGTGACGCTGCCGCGCACCCGCTCCAGCAGGCCGTCGATGGCCGATTCGAACAGTTCCCGGCTCAGGTCCACGCTCAGGCCTGCCTCGATCCGGTCCAGGAGCAAATGGCGCTGGTCGGAGTGGGTCAGCTGGATCTTGGTTTCTTCCACTTCCATCGCCAGCCAGTGCCCCGCGCGCTGTTCGATCAACTTGAACAACCGGTCGATGCCGCCGGTGTCTTCGATGTCGTAGCGCATGCTGCCCAGAGCCAGGGTGGATTTCTGCGAGTACACCGCGTTGATGGTGTGCCAGGTCGCCAGGTTCATGTGGTGGCTGGTGGGCATGTAGGCGCCGCTTTTCATGCGGCTGCCGTAGCCGAACAGCGGCATCAGGCCGGCCAGCGAGAGCTGCTTGTCGAAGTCGGTGCCGCCGATGTGCACGCCACCGGTGGCGAGGATGTCGGCGTGACGGTTGTCATGGGTGCGCCGCTCGGGCGACAGGCGTACCAGGGAGAAGTCCGAAGTACCGCCACCGATGTCGACGATCAGTACCAGCTCTTCCCTCTCGATGGTCGACTCATAGTCGAAGGCCGCCGCGATGGGCTCATACTGGAACGAGACTTCCTTGAAGCCGATGGCGCGGGCCACGTCCACCAAGGTGTTCTCCGCTTCCTGATCGGCCATTTCATCGTCGTCGACGAAAAATACCGGGCGACCCAGTACCACTTCTTCGAATTCCCGACCGGCGGTGGCCTCAGCGCGCTTCTTCAACTGGCCGATGAACAGTCCCAAAAGATCCTTGAACGGCATGGCCGTGCCCAGCACGCTGGTGTCGTGCTTGATCAGCTTGGACCCCAGCAGGCTCTTGAGCGAGCGCATCAGCCGGCCTTCGTAGCCTTCCAGGTACTCGTGCAGGGCCAGGCGGCCATACACCGGGCGGCGTTCCTCGAGATTGAAAAAGACCACCGAGGGCAGGGTGATCTTGTCGTCCTCCAGCGCAATCAGCGTTTCCATGCCGGGGCGCAGCCAGCCGACAGTGGAGTTGGACGTGCCAAAGTCGATGCCGCAGGCACGGGCCGGAGATGCGTTTTTCATGTCTTTCGGATTCCAGTTGAAAAAACGGCCGCGCAGTGTATGTCAGTGCGGCACGGATTCGAAGGCCGGTTATCTGCTAATTCGTAAACTCTGGCCTTGAAAGACAGCGTCGCACCCCCAAACTTGCTGGCATGGGCCTGGCAGCCACAAGGCGAGTACAAGAACCGCCACCGGCTGCCGATAAACTTCTGAAGCGCCGCCCGGTCACAAACCTTGAGATCGGTCAAACCCCAGGACTTGTATCACGAGCATGCTGCGGGTGGCGGTGCGATATCGATAACGGATGGTGATCCTTCGATGGACTTCAAAGACTATTACAAGATTCTGGGTGTGGAGCCGACGGCTGATGACGCCACGATCAAGGCTGCTTATCGCAAACTGGCCCGCAAATACCACCCGGATGTGAGTAAGGAAAAGGATGCCGAGACCAAATTCAAGGACGTCTCCGAAGCCTATGAAGCGCTGAAGAGTGCCGACAAACGCGCCGAGTACGATGACCTGCGTCGCTATGGCCAGCACGGCCAGCCTTTCCAGGGACCGCCGGGCTGGCAAAGCCGGGGCGGTTTTGGCGGTGGACAGGACACCGGCGATTTTTCGGATTTCTTCAGCTCGATTTTTGGTAATCGCGGGCCGGGTTTCGGTGGCGGACAGTCAGGCCGCAGCACCGGCCGTCGAGGGCAAGACGTGGAAATGGAACTACCGATTTTCCTGGAAGAGACCCTGTCGAGCGAATCGAAGAAGGTCAGCTTCCAGGTGCCGCAGTACAACGCCGCCGGCCAGCACGTCAGCAATACCAGCAAAAGCCTGAACGTGAAGATTCCCCTGGGCGTGACCGACGGCGAACGCATCCGCCTCAAGGGCCAGGGTGCGCCGGGTATTGGCGGCGGTGCCAATGGCGATTTGTACCTGACCATTCGTTTTGCCCCGCACCCCAAGTTCGACGTCGAAGGCCAGGATCTGATCATCACCTTGCCCCTGGCGCCGTGGGAATTGGCGCTGGGCACTGAAGTGGCGGTGCCGACCCTCACCGGCAAGATCAACCTCAAGGTTCCGGCCGGCAGCCAGAATGGCCAGCGCATGCGCGCCAAGGGCCACGGCCTGCGCAACAAGGCCGGCGAGCGCGGTTACCTGTTCGTACAGCTCAAGGCCGTGATGCCCAAGGCCAGCGACGAGGCAGTCAAGGCGTTGTGGGCGGAGCTGGCGAAGAAGGCTGCGTTCGATCCGCGGGAGAATTTCTGACTGTTTTGAGGCGCTAGACTCGACAGTTAAAGCATTGGGAGAAGCAGACCATGAACAACCCGATCATTGAACTGAACCTGATGGAATTTTGCGAGGCCGCTGCGTTGGCGGATGTCCATGTGATCGAAATCGTCGAGCATGGCATTCTCGAACCCCATGGCGCGGCCCCGGCGGATTGGCGCTTCACCGATTACGAACTGGTCTTGGCCCGGCGTGCGGCCAAGCTGCGCCGCGAGCTGGAACTGGAATGGGAAGGTGTCGCCCTGGCGCTGGACCTGCTGGAAGAAGTGCAGCAACTGCGCAGCGAAAACCGCATGCTCAAGCAGCGGTTGGGGCGGTTGGTGGAGTAAAAAACGCTCAATGAACAAGCGCCAACCTGTGGGAGCAAGGCTTGCCCGCGATGAATTCAACTCGGTTCTCAAGAGTTGAGGCACCTGTATCGCGAGCAAGCTTTGCTCCCACAAGTCTTGCTCTCAGGTCCTCACTCCATTCAAAACAGAAAATAGCGCTGCGCCATCGGCAGCACATCAGCCGGCTCACACCACAACAACACCCCATCGGCCTTGACCTGGTAGGTCTGTGGATCGACATCGATGTTCGGTAGGTAATCGTTGTGGATCAAGTCGGTTTTCTGCACATCCCGGCAGCCTTTGACCACGGCAATTCTTTTCTTTAGTCCAAGCTGTTCGGGCAGCCCCGCCTCGGCGGCGGCCTGACTGATGAACGTCAGGCTGGTGGCGTGCCGCGAGCCGCCGAAGCTTGCGAACATCGGTCGGTAGTGCACCGGTTGCGGTGTCGGTATCGAGGCGTTGGCGTCGCCCATCAGGCTGGCGGCAATCGCCCCGCCCTTGAGGATCAGGGTCGGCTTGACGCCGAAGAACGCCGGGCGCCACAGCACCAGGTCGGCCCACTTGCCCACTTCGATGGAGCCCACTTCATGGCTGATGCCATGGGTGATCGCCGGGTTGATGGTGTACTTGGCGATGTAGCGCTTGATGCGGAAATTGTCGTTGCCTTCGCCATCGCCGGGCAGGGCGCCGCGTTGCTTTTTCATCTTGTCGGCGGTCTGCCAGGTGCGGGTGATGACTTCACCGACGCGGCCCATGGCCTGGCTGTCGGAACTGATCATCGAGAACGCGCCCAGGTCGTGGAGGATGTCTTCGGCGGCGATGGTTTCACGACGGATGCGGCTTTCAGCGAAGGCCACGTCTTCGGCGATGCTCGGGTCCAGGTGATGGCAGACCATCAGCATGTCCAGGTGTTCGTCGATGGTGTTGCGGGTGAACGGCCGGGTCGGGTTGGTGGAGCTGGGCAACACATTGGCAAAGCCGCAGGCCTTGATGATGTCTGGCGCATGGCCGCCACCGGCGCCTTCGGTGTGGTAGGTGTGGATGGTGCGGCCCTTGAACGCGGCCAGGGTGGTTTCCACGAAACCCGATTCGTTGAGGGTGTCGGTATGGATCGCCACCTGCACGTCGTACTGGTCGGCCACGCTCAGGCAGTTGTCGATGGCTGCCGGCGTAGTGCCCCAGTCTTCGTGCAGCTTCAGGCCGATGGCACCGGCCTTGACTTGCTCAATCAATGGCTCTGGCAGGCTGGCGTTGCCCTTGCCGGTGAAGCCGATGTTCATGGGGAAAGCGTCGGCGGCCTGGAGCATGCGCGCCAGGTGCCACGGCCCGGAGGTACAGGTGGTGGCATTGGTCCCGGTGGCCGGGCCCGTACCGCCGCCGATCATGGTGGTGACACCGCTCATCAGCGCTTCTTCGATCTGCTGCGGGCAGATGAAATGGATATGAGTGTCGATGCCGCCAGCCGTGAGGATCATGCCTTCACCGGCGATCACTTCGGTGCTGGCGCCAATGGCGATGGTCACATCGGGCTGGATGTCCGGGTTACCGGCCTTGCCGATGGCTTTGATGCGCCCGTCCTTGAGACCGACATCGGCCTTGACGATGCCCCAGTGATCGATGATCAGCGCGTTGGTGATCAGCGTGTCGACGACCTCGGCGGCCAGCAGCTGGCTCTGGCCCATGCCGTCGCGAATCACCTTGCCGCCGCCGAATTTCACTTCTTCGCCATAGGTGGTGAAGTCCTTTTCCACCTCGATCCACAGTTCGGTGTCGGCCAGGCGGACCTTGTCGCCGACGGTGGGGCCGAACATGTCGGCGTAGGCTTGGCGGGAGATTTTCATGTGCTTGCCTTGAGATTCAATTGAATGTTGAAACCGTTCGCTGCGCTCACTTATCGCGAGCAAGCTCGCTCCCACAGGGATACGCGATCAAATGTGGGAGCGAGCTTGCTCGCGATGAGGCCAGTACAGGCCTCCATGGCTTAAAGGTCGCCCATCACCCGCCCGGCAAACCCGAACACCCGGCGATGCCCCGCCAAATCCACCAGTTCCACCTCGCGGCTCTGGCCCGGTTCGAAGCGCACCGCGGTGCCGGCCGGAATGTTCAGGCGCATGCCACGGCTGGCGGCGCGGTCGAAGGTCAGGGCGTCGTTGGTTTCGAAAAAGTGATAGTGCGAGCCGACCTGGATCGGCCGGTCGCCGCTGTTGGCGACGTTCAGGGTGAGGGTGCGGCGACCGACGTTGAGTTCGATGTCGCCGGGCTGGACCTGGTATTGGCCTGGAATCATTGCGGTTGCCCCAAAGTCTTGTAGTAAATGGCGGTCGGGGTGTACGTCCCGTCCGGGCTCTGGCAGTAGTCGGGCAGTTCACCGACGCGGGTGTAGCCCATGGCGCGGTAGAATGCCTCGGCCTCGGAACCAGCCTCCGTGTCGAGGTACAACAGGCCGCGCTTGTGCTGGCGGGCGCCGAGTTCCAGGGCGCTCATCAATTGCTGGCCCAGGCCGCGGCGGCGAGCCTCGCCGCGAACCAGCAGCTTTTGCACTTCGGCACGGTTGAGGCCGTTGGGTTTCTGGCACAGGGCAAGTTGGACGCTGGCCTGCACCTGTTCATCCTTGACCACCACCCACAGCAGCAAGTGGCCCTG
Organism: Pseudomonas sp. N-137; assembly: GCF_034555295.1. Classification (NCBI taxonomy): domain Bacteria; kingdom Pseudomonadati; phylum Pseudomonadota; class Gammaproteobacteria; order Pseudomonadales; family Pseudomonadaceae; genus Pseudomonas; species Pseudomonas sp. N-137. The sequence continues at coordinate 100,948 of NZ_JAXUDQ010000010.1, read as the reverse complement.
GTTGAGACTGGCCTGAACCTCATCGAAATAGGCGCGTGCCTGGACCGCATCGAGATCGGCCATGAACCCCACGCTGGCGCCATAGCCGACGGCGTCGAGCAACAGATCGATCAGGCCCTGGCGGTAGTGCGCAAAGCTCTCGGCGTGGACTCGGCGCAACTGGGCGGGGTTCATAGGCATCACTCCTTGTCGACGGCAGGCGGTAGCGCCCCTGGGTTGAGGATCAACTGCATGAAAGTCAGGTCCAGCCAACGGCCGAACTTGGTGCCCACCTGGGGCATCTGCCCGGTGGTGATGAAGCCAGCCCGCTCGTGCAGGCGAATCGAGGCGGCGTTGCCGCTTTCGATGGCCGCGACCATGACGTGTTTGCCGCACGCCCTGGCGCGCTCGATCAGGGCCGTCATCAACAGTGAGCCCAAGCCGTTGCCGCGTTGGTCATCACGTACGTACACCGAATGCTCCACGGTGTGCCGGAAACCATCGAAGGGTCGCCAGTCGCCGAACGAGGCATAGCCGAGGACGTTATCTTCGTCATCGACCACCACCAGCACCGGATAGCCTTGCGATTGCCGGGCGCTGAACCATGCCTGGCGATTGCCCAGGTCCACGGCCTGTTCGTTCCAGATCGCCGTGGTGTTCAGCACCGCGTCGTTGTAGATGTCACGGATCGCTGGCAAGTCGGTGTGGCGGGCGTCACGAATGTCATAGGTCATGGCGCAGCCTCACGCGATCGGCTGGTGGACGGTGACCAGTTTGGTGCCGTCGGGAAACGTCGCCTCCACCTGGATCTCCGGAATCATTTCCGGGATGCCCTCCATCACCTGTTCGCGGGTCAGCAGCGTGGTGCCGTAATGCATCAGCTCGGCCACGGTCTGGCCATCGCGGGCGCCTTCGAGCAGGGCGGCGGAAATATAGGCCATCGCCTCCGGGTAGTTGAGCTTCAAGCCGCGAGCCAACCGCCGCTCGGCGACGAGGCCGGCGGTGAAGATCAGCAGCTTGTCTTTTTCGCGTGGGGTCAGGTCCATGTGCAATCCATAAGGGCAGATAAAAAATTCTTGCTGTAAACACAGATCTCCTTGTGGGAGATCCTTTGTGGCAGCGAGCTTGCTCGCGATAGCGGTGTGTCAGTCGACATTAATGTTGAATGTTCCATCGCTATCGCGAGCAAGCTCGCTCCCACAGGAAAGCAGATTCATGTACTCCAGATTCTGGGCGGCATGGCCTCTCTTCCAAGCAATGCAGGCCTGAGCAAACGCCACAATTCAATCAACCAACCCCGCGCCAGCAGCGCCTCGCTCGCCAGACATCGGGCCACGATCAGGCCGGGCAATTGGGTCAGGTCGCCGCGCACGTCATGGCCCAGGGATCGGCACTGTTCCAGCAACGCACTATCGATTTCCCCGGTCACCAACAACGTGGCAAACACCGGATCGCCGCCCAGCCCGATGGGCGAGTCGAGCAACCCGTCACCGCCCACAATGCGCTGGCGTTCATGCCAGAGCAACTGCCCGTCGCGGCGAATGTCCAGCCGCGACTGGAAGTGCCCCAGGTCAAATCGTTCACCGCTGGCCGGCCGGCCGAGGGCCACCATGTCCCAGTAGAACAAGCGCCCGTCACCTTGCAGGTCGATGCTGGTGCTGAGTTCGGCCTGGGCGGCGCTGAAGACGATGGTTTCCTGGGGCAGCCATTCCAGGGTCGCCCCCGCGGCCACGCTCAGGTTCAGTTGCTGATAGGCCGGGCCGGCGGCGCGATACCACTTGGCCGCGCCGGGACTGGTCAACTGCGCCCACGCAGCGGGGCCGACGTGGGCCGCGATGTCCAACCGATCACCGCCGGCAATCCCGCCGGGCGGGTGGACGATGATGTGTTGGCACACTTCGGGGCCCTCGGCGTACAGGTGTTTTTGCACCCGCAGCGGACCTTTGTGGCGGCGCTGCACCGGACGCGTGCAGTCACCGAACCGGGCATAACCCAGTTCCAGCTCGGCATGCCAGCTGGGGGTGAACAGGGCCGAAGGCGCCAGTAAGGAGACAGGTAGGTTCATGATTTCCGATTATCGTTAGAGCGCTACAGACTAGATCGTAACCAGCCCGCGCACACCCTCGGCTTCCATATTTTCTCCGCGCCCCTGCTGCACGATCTCGCCCCGGGACATCACCAGGTATTGATCGGCCAGCTCGGCGGCGAAGTCGTAGAACTGCTCCACCAGCAAAATCGCCATGTCGCCCCGGGCCGCCAGTTTCTTGATGACCACGCCGATCTCCTTGATCACCGACGGTTGAATGCCTTCGGTGGGCTCGTCGAGAATCAGCAGGCGCGGACGGCTGGCCAGGGCCCGGCCAATGGCAAGTTGCTGTTGCTGACCACCGGACAGGTCACCGCCACGGCGTTGTTTCATTTGCAGCAGCACCGGGAACAATTCGTAAATGAACGCCGGCACCTCTTTGGCCTCGGCGGCGGGAAAACGCGACAGGCCCATCAGCAGGTTTTCTTCCACCGTCAGCCGTCCGAAAATCTCCCGGCCCTGAGGCACGTAGGCAATACCGGCGTGCACCCGTTGGTGCGGTTTGAAGGTGGTGATGGGTTTGCCTTCCCAGCTCACCGCCCCTTCCTTGGCCGGCAACAGGCCCATCAGGCATTTGAGCAGGGTGGTCTTGCCCACGCCGTTGCGGCCCAGCAGGCACGTCACCTCGCCGACCTTCACGTCGAATGACAGGCCGCGCAGGATGTGGCTACCGCCGTAGTATTGGTGCAGCTTGTCGACTTGCAGCATTTTCCAGATTCTCCTCGAACCCCTGTGGGAGCGAGCCTGCTCGCGATAGCGTCAGAACATTCAGAATGGATGCTGACTGACACACCGCCATCGCGAGCAGGCTCGCTCCCACATAAAAAGCAATTTTGCGCCTCAGCGCCCGAGATACACCTCGATCACCCGCTCATTGTCCTGCACCTGCGCCAGCGACCCTTCGGCCAGCACGCTGCCCTGGTGCAGCACGGTGACGTGGTCGGCAATCGCGCCGACGAAGCCCATGTCGTGTTCCACCACCATCAGCGAATGCTTGCCCGCCAGTGATTTGAACAGCTCGGCAGTGAACTCGGTTTCGGCGTCGGTCATGCCCGCCACTGGTTCGTCGAGCAGCAAGAGTTGTGGGTCCTGCACCAGCAGCATGCCGATCTCCAGAAACTGTTTCTGCCCGTGGGACAGCAACCCGGCGGCGCGATTGACCGACGTCGTGAGGCGGATGGTCTCCAGCACTTCGCTGATGCGCTCGTGTTGCTCGCCAGTGAGTTTGGCCCGCAGGCTGGCCCACACCGATTTGTCGGTTTTCAGCGCCAGCTCCAGGTTCTCGAACACGCTCAAGGCTTCGAACACCGTGGGTTTCTGGAATTTGCGACCGATGCCGGCCTGGGCGATCTGCACTTCGCTCATGCTCGTCAGGTCCAGGGTTTCACCGAACCAGGCCTTGCCGTGGCTGGGCCGGGTCTTGCCGGTGATCACGTCCATCAGCGTGGTCTTGCCCGCGCCGTTGGGGCCGATGATGCAGCGCAATTCGCCGACGCCGATGTACAGGTTCAGAGCGTTCAGGGCCTTGAAACCGTCGAAACTGACGCTGATGTCTTCCAGGGTCAGGATGGTGCCGTGACGGGTGTTCAGGCCCTTGCCGGCGGCCTGACCGAGGCCGATGGCGTCGCGACTGCTGCCTTGGTCTTTGTTGGGATCCAGTATGGGTTCGAGCATGAAATCGGCTGTGGGTGTGATTCGCATCATTCGCCCCTTTTCTTGAGTAGCCCGATCACACCCTTGGGCAGATACAGGGTCACAACGATGAACAGCGCGCCGAGGAAGAACAGCCAGTACTCGGGAAAGGCCACGGTGAACCAGCTCTTCATGCCGTTGACCACACCGGCCCCCAGCAGCGGCCCGATCAGCGTGCCGCGCCCGCCGAGGGCCACCCACACGGCGGCCTCGATGGAGTTGGTCGGCGACATTTCGCTGGGGTTGATAATGCCCACCTGCGGCACATACAACGCCCCGGCCAGGCCGCACAACACCGCGCTCAATACCCAGACGAACAGCTTGAAGCCACGGGGATCGTAGCCGCAGAACATCAGGCGGTTTTCCGCGTCGCGCAGGGCGGTCAGCACTCGGCCGAACTTGCTGCGGGCCAGGCGCCAGCCGATGAACAGGCTCGCCACCAAGAGCAGCACTGTGGCCAGGAACAGCACCGCTCGGGTGCCCGGCTCGGTGATACCAAAGCCCAGGATCGAGCGAAAGTTGGTGAAGCCGTTGTTGCCGCCAAACCCGGTTTCGTTGCGGAAAAACAGCAGCATCCCGGCAAACGTCAGGGCCTGGGTCATGATCGAGAAATACACGCCCTTGATCCGCGAGCGGAAGGCGAAGAAGCCGAACACCAGCGCCAGCAACCCCGGTGCCAGCACCACCAGGCACATGGCCCAGACAAAGCTGTCGGTGCCGCTCCAGTACCAGGGCAATTCGCTCCACGACAGAAAGGTCATGAACGCCGGCAAGCCGTCACCGGCGGCCTGGCGCATCAGGTACATGCCCATGGCATAGCCGCCCAGGGCGAAGAACAGACCGTGGCCCAGGGAGAGCAGGCCGGCGTAGCCCCAGACCAGGTCCAGCGCCAGGGCGACGATGGCGTAGCAGAGAATCTTGCCCACCAGGGTCAGGGTGTAAGCCGAGACATGCAGCGGGTTATCCACTGCCAACAGCGACAGCAGCGGCAGGCTCAACAGCACTGCCAGGATCACCACGCCGACGGCGAGGGTGACTTTCGGGCCGGCCTTTTGCGCGGCAGTGAGCATCAGGGGCTGGTTCATCAGTCGATTACCCGTCCTTTGAGCGCGAAGAGGCCTTGCGGACGCTTCTGGATGAACAGAATGATCAGCGCGAGGATCAGGATCTTGCCGAGCACGGCGCCGATCTGCGGTTCAAGAATCTTGTTGGCGATGCCCAGCCCGAACGCGGCGAACACACTGCCGGCCAACTGACCGACGCCACCGAGCACCACCACCAGGAACGAGTCGATGATGTAGCTCTGGCCCAGGTCCGGGCCGACGTTGCCGATCTGGCTCAGGGCCACGCCGCCAAGCCCGGCGATGCCCGAGCCGAGGCCGAAAGCGAGCATGTCCACGCGGCCGGTGGGCACGCCGCAGCAAGCGGCCATGTTGCGGTTCTGGGTCACCGCGCGCACGTTCAGGCCCAGGCGGGTCTTGTTCAGCAACAGCCAGGTCAGCGCCACCACGAACAGGGCGAAGGCGATGATCACGATGCGGTTGTAGGGCAGTACGAGATTCGGCAGTACCTGGATGCCGCCGGACAGCCAGGCCGGGTTGGCGACTTCAACGTTCTGCGCGCCGAACATCAGGCGCACCAGTTGGATCAGCATCAGGCTGATGCCCCAGGTGGCGAGCAGAGTCTCCAGGGGGCGCCCATAGAGGTGACGGATCACCGTGCGCTCCAGGGCCATGCCGATGGCGGCGGTGATGAAAAACGCCACCGGCAGGGCGATCAACGGGTAGAACTCGATGGCATTCGGGGCGAAGCGCTGGAACAGCATCTGCACCACGTAGGTGGAATAGGCCCCCAACATGAGCATCTCGCCGTGGGCCATGTTGATCACCCCCAGCAGGCCGAAGGTGATTGCCAGGCCCAGGGCGGCCAGGAGCAGGATCGAGCCCAGGGACATGCCGCTGAAGGCCTGGCCCAGCAATTCACCGATCAGCAGCTTGCGCTTGACCTGGCCTAGGCTGGTTTCGGCGGCGGTGCGTACCGTGGCGTCGGTTTCAACGCCGGGTTCGAGCAGGCCTTCGAGGCGGGTGCGGGCCAACGGATCGCCGGTTTCCCCCAGTAGCCGCACGGCAGCCAGGCGAACCGACGGGTTGGGGTCCACCAGTTGCAGGTTCGCCAACGCCAGGCTCAGGGCAGCATGCACGTCTTCGTCCTGCTCGCCGGCCAGTTGTCGATCGAGAAACGCCAGTTGGGCCGGGCGGGCGCTTTTCTGCAGTTGCTGGGCGGCGCTCAGGCGCACGCTGGCGTCAGCGGCCAATAGTTGATGGCTGGCCAGGGCGGTTTCAATCAACCCTCGCAAGCGGTTGTTCAGACGCAGGGTCTTGGGCTGGCCGTCGACGGTCAACTGGCCTTGTTGCAAGGCGTTGATCAGTTCGACACGCTCAGGTTCCGGTTGCGCGGCCCAGGTTTCCAGCAGCGCGGCTTGCTGGGGCGGCTTGGCGGCGAGGAAATCTTCGGCATCACCGGCGTGGGCCTCCAGTGGCAACAGCAGCACCAGGGCGAGGATGAGGCGGTAGAGGGCGGTGGGCATATGCTTGGCCTTGCGTGTTTGATCGTTCCCACGCTCCGCGTGGGAACGCAGCCCGGGACGCTCCGCGTCCCATGGTGGACGCAGAGCGTCCGGTGAGGCATTCCCACGCAGAGCGTGGGAACGATCAGCAGGGTTAGGGGCTTCTTCCCGGGCTCAGTTGCTCTTCACCGCATAGTCAGGCTTCTTGTCGTTGCCTTCGATGAACGGGCTCCACGGCTGGGCGCGGATCGGGCCCTCGGTCTGCCAGACCACGTTGAACTGACCGTCGGCCTGGATCTCGCCGATCATCACCGGCTTGTGCAGGTGGTGGTTGGTCTTGTCCATGGTCAGGGTGTAGCCCGACGGTGCGTCGAACGTCTGGCCGGCCAGGGCTTCGCGGACTTTGTCGACGTCGGTGGACTTGGCTTTTTCAACCGCTTGCGCCCACATATGGATGCCGACGTAGGTGGCTTCCATCGGGTCGTTGGTCACGGCTTTGTCGGCGCCCGGCAGGTTCTTGGCTTTGGCGTAGGCCTTCCAGGCGTCGACGAATTTCTTGTTCGCCGGGTTATCCACGGACTCGAAGTAGTTCCACGCCGCCAGGTTACCCACCAGCGGCTTGGTGTCGATGCCGCGCAGCTCTTCTTCGCCCACCGAGAACGCCACCACTGGTACGTCGGTGGCTTTCAGGCCCTGGTTCGCCAGTTCTTTATAGAACGGCACGTTGGAGTCGCCGTTGACCGTGGAGATGACCGCGGTCTTGCCGCCGGCCGAGAACTTTTTGATGTTGGCCACGATGGTCTGGTAGTCGCTGTGGCCGAACGGGGTGTAGACCTCTTCGATGTCCTTGTCCGCCACGCCTTTGGAATGCAGGAACGAACGCAGGATCTTGTTGGTGGTGCGCGGGTAGACGTAGTCGGTGCCCAGCAGGAAGTAGCGCTTGGCACTGCCGCCTTCTTCGCTCATCAGGTATTCCACCGCCGGAATGGCCTGCTGGTTCGGCGCCGCGCCGGTGTAGAAGACGTTCGGCGACATCTCTTCGCCTTCGTATTGCACCGGGTAGAACAGCAGGCCGTTGAGCTCTTCGAACACCGGCAACACGGATTTGCGCGACACCGACGTCCAGCAGCCGAACACCACCGCGACCTTGTCCTGGGTCAGCAATTGACGGCCTTTTTCGGCGAACAGCGGCCAGTTCGAGGCCGGGTCCACGACCACCGCTTCGAGCTGCTTGCCGTTGACCCCACCCTTGGCGTTGATCTCGTCGATGGTCATCAGCGCCATGTCCTTGAGGGACGTCTCGGAGATCGCCATGGTGCCGGACAATGAATGCAAGATGCCGACCTTGATGGTTTCGGCGGCCTGGACGGTCCAGGCCATGCCCATCGCGGCAATGCTTGCCGAGAGTGTAAAAGCCTTGATCAAGCTACGACGCTTCATTGTGCGATCTCCGTGCAATTATGAGTTTTTTTCGATGGCAGATGCGGACGCTGAAGGGGCTTTTGCAAGGGGTGTGCCCGGTTGGGCAAAGGCATTGAGAATGCGGGGTTGGCGCGCTGGGGTAAAAGTGCGAATGCACCACTAGCGACCGCGGCCTAGGCGCTGGTGCGATCAGATGCGCCACATTGGGGCGAAGGCTTGCAGTTCCCCTGTTATTTGCAAGTCAGGGAAACAGGGGGGGATTCAGCGACGGCGCATCAGGCCGATGAAGAACAGGCCACCGATAGCGGCAGTGGCGACGCCAATGGGCAAGTCCTCCGGTGCGATCAGGGTCCGGGCCGCCACATCCACCCACACCAGGAACAGGCTGCCCAGCAGAACACACGCAGGCAGCAGCCGACGGTGTTCGGCACCCACCAGGCGCCTGGCAATGTGCGGCACCATCAGCCCGACAAAACCGATCGAGCCGCTGATGGACACCAGCACGCCGGTCATCAGCGAGGCGATCAGGAAAATCCACAACCTCACCTTCGCCGCGTTCAGGCCCAGGGTCACGGCGGTCTGTTCGCCCGCCATCAGTGCATTCAGCGGCCGGGCCATGCCCAGCAGCAATCCCAGCCCCAGCAACACACTGGCCGCCGGCACCGCCAGCAATTCCCAGCGCGCCAGGCCCAGGCCGCCGAGCATCCAGAACATCACTGCGGAACTGGCGCGATGGTCACCCAGAAACAGCAAGAGGTTGGCCGCCGCCATCATCACGAATGACACCGCCACGCCGCACAGCAACAAGCGATCGCTTTCCAGACGGCCTTGGCGGCTGGCGATGGCCAGTACCAGCAACATGCTCAACAATGCGCCGATAAATGCGGCCAGCGGCAGGGTCAGCAGACCAATGATCTCACCGACATGCAGCACCACAATGACCGCACCCAGGGTCGCGCCGGACGTGACGCCCAGCAGGTGCGGGTCGGCCAGGGGGTTGCGCGTCACCGCTTGCAGGACCGCACCGATCAACGCCAGCCCCGCGCCCACCAAGGCACCGAGCAGCAGGCGCGGTACGCGGATCAGCCAAACGATATGTTCCTGGCCGGGCGACCAATACACGTCACCCACACCGAAAGCCTTGTTCAGCAGGATGTCCCAGACCACAGCCACCGGCACCCGCGCCGGACCGAACCCCAGGGACACCACGCACGACACCAGCATCAGTGCACCGAGGCACATCAGCAGCGCGCCATAGCGACGATTGCTCATGGACGGTGAAAACCCTTTGCCAGGGTTTGTACCGCCAATACGTTATCGATACCCGGCGTGGCCTGGACGTAGGGGATCACGATGAAGCGCCGGTGCTTGATCGCATCCACCGATTGCAGGGCCGGGTTGTTCAGCAGTAATTGCTGCTTCTGCTCGGCGCTGACTTCGCCGTAATCGACAATCACGATCACTTCGGGGTTGCGCTCGACCACGTTCTCCCAGCTCACCCGGGTCCAACTGGTCTGCACATCATCAAGAATGTTGCGCCCGCCGGCCGCATCGATCAGGGCCTGTGGCATGCCGAGACGGCCGGAGGTCATGGCGCGGTCTTCGCCACTGTCGTACAGGAACACTCGGGGCCGATCAGCAGGCAACTGCTTGCGCACTTGCGCCACCTGGGCCTGCATCGAGGCGATCAACTCATTGGCGCGATCCTGCACATCGAAAATCCTTCCCAGGTTGCGCAGGTCGTTGTAGGTGTCTTCCAGGGTGGCCGGCGGGCGTTTCATCACGAACGCGCAGGATTCGGTCAACTCGTACACATTAATGCCCAGCGGTTGCAGGGTTTGCGGCGTCAGGTCGCCGCCCACCCGCATGCCGTAGTCCCAGCCGGCAAAGAAGAAATCCACGTTGGCATTGAGCAGGGTTTCCACCGACGGGTATTTGGCCGCCAGCTCCGGCAGGCCATCGAGGATTTTCTCCATGTCGGGCGTCACTGACTTCCAGCCGCTGATGCCGCTGTAGCCCACCATGCGCGACTTGAGCCCCAGGGCGAGCATCATCTGGGTCATGTTGATGTCATGGCTGACGGCGTGTTTCGGCGCCTGGTTGAAGGTGACTTCGCGATTGCAGCTTTGGATCGTCAATGGGTAGCGGGTGGCCTCGGCCAAAGCATGTGCACTGCCGAGCAGCAGCGGCAGAAGCAGCAGGGAACGCAAGATCATGGTTGGGTTATCCAGGTGATTCGGGGGTGGGCGGCCAAGGGGTGTTCGTCAATCAGCGCCTGCACGCCAAAGACGTCGCGCAATAGCGTGACCGTCAGCACTTCCTTGGGCGTGCCGCTGGCGACGATGTGTCCGTGGTCGATGACGTAGAGCCGATCACAGAACGCAGCGGCCAGGTTCAGGTCGTGGATGCTGGCGAGGGTGCCGATCCCCAGGCGTTTGATCAGTTGCAGCAGTTGGAGTTGATAACGCGGGTCGAGGTGATTGGTCGGCTCATCGAGGATCAGCACCTGCGGCTGCTGCGCCAGGGCGCGAGCCAGGATCACCCGTTGCTTTTCCCCGCCCGAGAGTGTGGCGAAAGCATGGTCGCCGAAACCTTGCAGCCCCACCGATTCCAGTGACTGGCTGACCAGGCTCAGGTCTCGCTGATTGTCGCCATCGAACAGGCCTTTGTGTGGCGTGCGCCCCATGGCGACCACTTCCTGGACCGTCAGACCGAAGGCGTCGGGAAACTCTTGCAACACCACAGCGATGCGTTGGGCGCACCAGCGCGAGGACTGTTTCCAGACGTTGTGATGGTCAAGTTTCACCTCGCCCGCCTCCGGCTGACTGAACCGATAGGCGCAGCGCAACAGACTGGTCTTGCCGCTGCCATTGGGCCCGATCAACCCGACAAACTCCCCGGCACCCACCTGCAACGTGGCGTCACGCAGCTGGAACTGATGATGGCAGTGGCCATGGCCCAGGGGTGTCCAGGCGAGGTGGGAGAGGGTTAGCGAGGTCATGCATACACTCAAATGATTGGATCGATCCGAAGCCCCTGTGGGAGCGAGCTTGCTCGCGATAGCGGTAGGTCAGTCACATCTCTGTTGGCTGATCCACCGCTATCGCGAGCAAGCTCGCTCCCACAAGGGATGGTGTTCACCGTTTGGAAAGCAGGCGCGATTGTAGAGGTTTCGCGCCGTCTTTCGTTAACGCGCTGTCTTCAACTTGAAGATGAAACCACCTCAGGCTGGCGATTGAAACGGGTGACGAGCCGATCCAGCAACCCCATCACCAGCAGCGACGCGCCCACCAGCGGAAACACCACCGCCAGGGCCAGCATGATGAACACCCCGGTCTTCCAGGTCGGCAAGTCGTGACGCAGCGCCGGTACGCCGAACTTGCCCTGGGGCCGACGCTTCCACCAGATCACCACGCCGCTGACGGCGCTGAGCAGGATCATCAGGCAAATCAGCAGCACGATGATCTGGTTCAGCGGGCCGAACATCTTGCCTTCGTGCAGCATCACGCCGGTTTCGGTGGCGCGGGCGACGACGCCGTAATGTTCCCAACGCACATCCGCCAGGACCTTGCCGGTGTACTGGTCCACGTGCAGGGTCGCGTCGTTGCGCGGGTCGTCGGCGAATACAGCGATGGTGAATACGCCGGTAGCGGTGGTCGGCAGGGTGATGCTGTAGCCAGGTTCCACTTTGCGTTCGGTGGCGATGTCCTGCACCGCTTGCAGGCTTACGGTCGGCGCGGCGGGACCTTCATGGGCGCCGCCGTGGGCCATGTGTTCGGCATGGTCGCCGGACATCGGCATCGGGGTATTTTCCACGGCCCAGGGTACGGTCTGGCGGTGCGCATTGTTGAGGCTGCCGGCGGCGACGTCGGACTTGGGCATGTCGTTCCACATGGCAGCCGGGAAGCGGTTCCAGAGGTCAGCATATTGCTTGCCCCAAAAGCCGGTCCAGGTCATGCCGCTGAGCAGCATCACCAGCAGAAACGCCGCGCCCCAGAAGCCGACGACCCCATGCAGGTCGCGCCAGAACAAACGACCGCGAGCGCTCCAGCGTGGCCACAACACTCCGGCCGACGACTGCCCGCGAGGCCACCACAGGTACAGGCCCGACACCACCAGGACCACGCCCCAGCCGGCGGCCATTTCCACCAGTCGGTCACCCACGGTGCCGATCATCAACTCACCGTGGATGGCCCGGGCGATGGCTTGCAGGTTGTCCTTGGCGTCCTGTTCACCGAGGACATCGCCATGGTACGGGTCAATGAACACGTTAAGCTCGCGGCCCTTGTCGATCACCACGAATTGCGCACTGCGCTCGGCATTGATCGGCGGCAGGTACTGTTTGACCTGGCCTTGAGGGTAGGCTTGCCTGACCTGTTTGAGCAGGTCGTCCGCCGCCATCGTGTGATGGCCGGCCGGCACGTTCAGCAGGCTGCCGTACATCAGAGGGTCGAGTTGCGGCTTGAACAGGTAAATGATGCCGGTCAGGGCCAGCATCACCATGAACGGCGCCACGAACAGCCCGGCATAAAAATGCCAGCGCCAGGCCAGGTTGTAGAAATTGGGTTTCGGTTGGCTCATTTTAGAAGCGCTCCGCAGGGCAAATGTGATCGTTATGTTTTTTGCGGTTGCTGCGCAACCGATCGCGGGCAAGCCTTGCTCCCACAGTACTTGTCAGTGCAGTGGGACAAGTTGTGCCCCTCAGCAATGAACTACCTGTGGGAGCAAGGCTTGCCCGCGATGCTTTCAGAAACTCATATCCACCTTGGTCCAGAGCGTGCGCCCCGGTTCGTTGATGGCTTGCGGGTCACTCGCCGGGTAGCCGAACCCGGCATTGCCGGCCAGGTTCAGATGTTCGGCGTAGGCTTTGCCGAACAGGTTGTCGACGCCGCTGCTGACCTTCCAGTGCTTATTGATGCGGTAGGCACCGTTGAGGGAGAACACCCCGAACCCGGAACTCTTGCCGTAGTCCTTGCCCACCACGTTGCCCTTGTTTTCGTCGACACGGTTTTGCGCGGCCACCACGCGCCACAGGGCACCGGCGCTCCAGCGGTCTTCGCTGTAGGTCAGGCCCAGGCGGGCGTCGAGCGGCGGCATCTGTGCCAGGGCGCTGCCATCGCTGCTGTTTTTGCCCCAGGCGTAGGCCAATGTTGCATCGGCTTTCCAGCGCTCGGTCAGCTTGTAGGCCGCGCCCAGCTCACCGCCCATGATCCGTGCATCAATGTTCTCGGCCCGGGAGGTGGTGCCCATCATGCCGGGCGTGTAATCGAACAGGATGTAGTCGCGCACCTGCCCGACATAACCCGACGCCCAGGCTTCGAGGGTTTCGGTTTTGTACTGCAGGCCGAAGTCGAGTTGGGTGGTTTTCTCCGGTTTGATCGAGTCGAAAGCATTCAGCGAACCGGCGGGGCCGGCGTTGGCCGAAAACAGCTCCCAGTAATCCGGGAAACGTTGCGCGTGGCCCAGGCCCGCATAGAGGGTAGTAGGGCTGTCGGCCAGATCGTGTTCGTAGCGTACGAAACCACTGGGCAGCGTGTCGGCGCGGGTTTGGTCGGCAGTGGGATTGGGCCGGGCGGACATGCCGGAGCCGATGCTTTGGCGGTAATCCTTGGCCGAGGCGCGGTCGAGGCGGGCGCCGCTGACCAGCCGGTCGCGGTCGGCGGCGTACCAGGTCAACTCACTGAACACGCCGTAGTTATGAAAGTCGGCGTCCTTGGTGCGCGGCCGTTCCTTGTAGGTGTCGATGCCCATGCTGCTGCGTTGGCGATGCTCGTTGGTCTGGGCGTCCAGGCCACTGATCAATTGCACATCGGCCCAGCGCCAGGTGGCCTTGATGCGTGCGCCGAGGGTGCGGCGGTCGACGTTGGACGCCATGGGGCCGGCCATCATCCCGGTGCCGGACGGCGTGCGCAGCGTGTAGTTGTCCATCACATGGTCGGCGTAGTTGTAGTAGACCTGCGCTTCGAGCGTATCCAGCACATCGCCCATGTTCGAACGCTCGAAACGCAAGCCCAGGCTTTCACGCTTGAACTGCGAGCCATCCATGCCACGTCCGGCGTAGCGTGCTTCACCGTCGCCCTTGCCAGCGGTCAGTTCCAGCAGGGTATCGGCATCCGGCGTCCAGCCCAGCGTCACGTCGCCGTTCCACTTGTCGTAGCGCGACGGCACCGTGTCGTTGTTGCCGTCACGATAATCGTCTGAATGAGCGGTGTTGCCGATCACCCGCACGTAACCCAAAGATCCGCCGGCAGCCGCATCCACAACCTTGTCGAAGCGCCCGTTGGAACCGGCCAGTACGCTGGCGTTGACCCGGGTGCCCAGTTCGCCGAACTGCTCCGGCTCGCGTTCGAACAGCACGGTCCCGGCCGATGCTCCAGGGCCCCAGAGCACGGTTTGCGGGCCCTTGATAACGGTGAGTTTGTCGTAGGTTTCCGGCGAAATATAGGACGTCGGCGCGTCCATCCGGCCCGGGCAAGCGCCCAGCAGCATGCTGCCATTGGTGAGAATGTTCAGCCGCGAGCCGAACATGCCCCGCAGTACCGGGTCGCCATTGGTGCCGCCGTTGCGCACCAGGGCGAAGCCGGGAATGGTCTTGAGATAATCGCCGCCGTCGCTGGCCGGCACCGGTTGGCGCGGATCCTTGGGGTTGGTGACCACGGTCAGGGGCGAGCTGGGAGCGACGGCGGTAATGACCGTCGGGCTCAGCTCTTCGATCTGAGCTTCGTGGTGAGCATGCTCGTCGGCCAGCGCACAGGGCGTGAGCAGCAGGCCGCACAGTGCGGTGGCGGTGTAGCGAAAACGAACCCGTGGCTCGTTCGGGGAGCAGCGAACCTGGGCTGCGCCCAATGCGATGTCGGCAGAAAACCTGGACATGATGATTCCATCGAACAGACGTAAACGACACGGTCGGGCAACCTGGGGCTGTCTTTTGCGACCGGGTGAGGTAAGTGTCGGGGGGGGCTACGCGTCGAGGGGCGGTGCGCGGGTGCGGGCACCGGGGAAGAATGACGTCCGGGCATGGCCCAGGCGTGGCGAGGGGCTGGTGTAGGTGTGGGGTGGCAGGGTATCGAAGACGGCGAAGCTATGCCCCCCCGTCAGCGCGGGGCAATTGAACAGCAGGCTGCAATAACCACACTTTTCCCACAGTACGTGATGCTCGCTCTGGGGCGGGCAATGTTCGGCTTTCGGTGCTTCATGCTCGGCGTGAACGCCCGCCGACATGTCCATGTTCATGTTCATGTTCATGGACGAAGACATGCGCTGATCCATCGGCATCGACTGAGAAATCAGCGGACCGATAAAGATCATCAGCATGGCGAACAGGCTGATCCAGCTGCCGCGTGTCAGGCTCATCAGCTGACGGCGGGGCATGACCGACCTGGCGCGGGGCGTTCGCATGGGCAAAGGTGATCAGTGGGCGTGCGTTTGGGTTTTGCTGCTGTCGGGGGCTTTTTTCTGCACCGCGACATCGACCGTGACATCCCCCGCTTTTTCGAAATGCAGGGTCAGAGGGAAGCGTTTGCCGTCGCTGAGCAGACTGCGATCCTCCAGCCCCAGCAGCATCACGTGATAAGCCATCGGCGCGAAGGTGACAGTCGCACCGGGGGCGATATCAACGACGGGCACCGCTTGCATTTTCATCAGGTCGTTTTGCATCACGTGTTCGTGGAGCTCGGCTTTGTCGGCAATCGGCGAATCGACGCTGAGCAGTTTGTCGGCGGTTGTGCCCTTGTTGTGAATCACGAAGTACGCGGCCACGGTCGGCGCATTGGGCGGCAATTCCTGGGACCATGGATGGGCGATTTCAAGCTCGCCCGCTTTGTACTGGTGAGCTTGGGCGAAGCCGACGGGAAGCAGCAGGGCGGCCAGCAGGATAAGTCTGTTCAGCATGGGGCATTCTCCGGAACGATTCAGGGCGCAGGGGCATGCGGGAAGAATCAGGCCAGAGGTGAGGCGCGGGGATTGAGGCTCGGCCATTGCTGGCGCGGTGTGGGGCTGTCGAGCAGTGGGTGGGCAGCGCCGCGATGGGCCGGCTGAGCATTCAGGTACAACTGCGGCTCGTGCCCGGTGAGCGCCACCAAGGGCGGCGACCCCGCACAGCACCAGCAATGCTGCATCGTCGAGTGATCGTCGTTCTGCGGCGTGCTCTGCTCGAACTTGCCCAGGGAAATCGCCACCAGTTTCGTTCCGTTGGAAGAGCAGAAACTGCCCCACAGCAATTGCTCGGCTGGCGACTGGGCCTGTGCCATCGCACCACCGCTGCCGGAAAGCGGCATGGCAAGCATGTTGAACAGCACTGCGAAGCAGGCGATCCAGGCAAATGCAAGCCGTTGTCGGGACATGGGGCAATCCGCTCGATGGTCGATCAGGTGGCGGTATTTAGCCTGATCGGGGTTGATAAGTAAAAAGAGCACGTGCGGTGTAGGGTCGCAGGGCTTGGGTTAACAGTAGCAACAGATCTTCAAGGGAGTGCTTTTATGGCAAGGGATTTTGATCATCTCCGGCTCTGCGTTCAAAAGCAGAGTAGGGGCTTCATCATGTGTTTATAGCTTCGTGTCAGGGCCATAGCATTCCTTTGAAAATCTAGGGGTGTGCGCACTCTTTGTGGCGAGGGGATTTATCCCCGTTGGGGCGCGAAGCGGCCCCGGGTGCAGGGGACTGTCAGACCAAATGCCGAAGCCCCTGCAGCACCTCACCCACCGTCCCAAACTCCCGATCCACCCCCGGCAACACCGGCCGCTTCAACACCAACACCGGCAGCCCCCGCTCCCGCGCTACTTCCAGCTTCGGCTCGGTGGCCGTGCTGCCGCTGTTCTTGCTGATCAGCACATCGATCCGCCGCCGTTCGAACAGTTCGCGCTCACCGTCAATATGAAACGGTCCACGGGCACCTATGACTTCGCAGCGCTCATTACCGGGGTAAACCTCCAGGGCCCGCAGGGTCCAGAATTGCTCGGGCGGGATTTCGTGCAGGTGTTGCAGCGGCTCGCGGCCAAGGGTGAAGAGGGGGCGGTGGAACGGCAGCAGGGCCTGGATCAGTTCGGCCCAGTCGGCCACTTCGCGCCAGTCATCCCCGGCCTGGGGTTGCCATGCCGGACGGCGCAGGGCCCAGCAGGGAATGCCGCAAGCGCGGGCTGCGTGGGCGGCGTTGTGGCTGATCTGTGCGGCGTAGGGGTGGGTCGCATCCAGCAACAGGTCGATGCTTTGGTCACGAATGAATTGCGTCAGCCCTTCGGCGCCGCCGTAGCCGCCGACGCGCACCTGACAGGTCAGGTCGGTGGGAACGCGGCCGATCCCCGCCAGGCTGTAGAGGTGTGTTGGGCCCAGGGTGCGGGCGATGGCCAGGGCTTCGGTGACACCCCCCAGCAGCAGAATGCGGTTCATTTGAAAACTCCGGCGTGACCGACGACGCCGCCCTGGCGGTCGATGGCGAAGACTTCGACCTGGACCTGGGCTGGTACGATGCCGCGAGCGAAGGCCAAGGCGTGTTCGCAGACTGCGTCGCCGAGGGCGATGCCAGCGGCGCTGGCCATCGCCAGGGCTTGCTGGCTGGTGTTGGCCTGGCGAATGCCTTGCTGCAATGCCTCATCGGCACCGATGGCGGCTGCCCATTGCGCCAGTTGTGGCAGGTCGATACTTGAATGACGGCTGTGCAGGTCCATGTGACCGGCGGCCAATTTGCTGATTTTGCCAAAGCCGCCACAGAGGCTGAGCTTCTCCACGGGCACCTTTCGCACATGCTTGAGCACCGCCCCGACAAAATCGCCCATTTCGATCAGGGCGATTTCCGGCAGGTTGTAGACCCGGCGCATGGTGTCTTCGCTGGCGTTGCCGGTGCAGGCGGCGATGTGCAGGTAACCGTTGGTTTTCGCCACGTCGATGCCCTGGTGGATCGAGGCAATGTAGGCCGCGCAGGAGAATGGTCGGACGATGCCGCTGGTGCCGAGGATCGACAGGCCGCCGAGGATCCCCAGCCGGGGATTCATGGTTTTCAGCGCCAGCGCTTCGCCGCCCTCAACGTTGACCGTGACCTCGAAGCCGCCGGCATACCCGGCTTGCTCGGCCAGCCGTCCCAGGTGGTCGCCGATCATTTTACGTGGTACCGGATTGATCGCCGGCTCACCGACGTCCAATACCAATCCTGGCCGCGTCACGGTGCCCACGCCACGCCCGGCAATGAAGCGCACCCCAGGCTCGGTTATCAGCCTCACCTGGGAAAACAGCAGCGCGCCGTGGGTCACGTCCGGGTCATCGCCGGCGTCCTTGATCGTCCCGGCTTCGGCGCCTTGCTCGGTCAGGCGGCAGAATTCCAGGCGCATCTGCACGTGCTTGCCTTTGGGCAGCACGATCTCCACGGCATCGGCCTGGATGCCGCAAAGCAGCAGCCGGGCGGCCGCCAGACTGGTGGCGGTGGCGCAACTGCCGGTGGTCAGGCCGCTGCGCAGGGGCGCGGGTTGTTCGGCGGTTTCGTCACGCATCGAAGGGTTTGACCAGGTCGAGCAAGGTGATGGGCAATGCCTGGCGCCAGGTGTCGAACTCGCCCAATGGCTGGGCCTGGGCGATGTGGATACGGGTCAGTTCGCCGCCATGAAGTTCGCGCCAGTTCATCAGCGTCATCTCGCTCTGCAGCGTCACGGCGTTGGCCACCAGCCGTCCGCCGGGCTTGAGTCGAGCCCAGCAAGCGTCGAGCACGCCCTCGCGGGTTACGCCGCCGCCGATGAATACCGCGTCCGGCGGCTCCAGTCCTTCCAGAGCCTGCGGTGCCCGCCCGCGGATCAGTTGCAGGCCGGGCACGCCTAGGGTGTCGCGGTTTCGTTCGATCAACCCTTGGCGGCCTTCGTCGGCCTCGATGGCCAGGGCTCGGCAACTGGGGTGGGCGCGCATCCATTCGATACCGATGGAGCCGCTGCCCGCCCCCACATCCCAGAGCAATTCACTGGGCATCGGGGCCAGACGGGCGAGGGTAATGGCGCGCACGTCACGTTTGGTGAGCTGGCCGTCATGTTCAAACGCAGTGTCCGGCAAACCGGCCAGGCGCGACAGGCGTAACGCCGAGGGTTCGGCGCGGCATTCGACGGCGATCAGGTTCAGGTCCGCGACGGTGGGATCGGACCATTGTGCCGCAGAGCTTTCGATCCGCCGTTCGGCGGCGCCGCCCAGATGTTCGAGCACGGTCATGGGGCTGGGGCCGAAGCCGCGCTCGCGAAGTAGCGCCGCCACGGCGGCAGGACTGTGGCGGTCGTTGCTCAGCAGCAACAGCCGGACGCCTGTGGATAAGTGAGCGCTGAGTGCCGCCAGGGGCCGTGCCACCAGCGACAGGGTGACCACCTCCTGCAAGGGCCAACACATGCGGGCCGCCGCCAGCGAACAGGACGATGGCGCTGGAATGACCCGCATCTGCTCGCCAGGCAGGTGTTTGGCGAGGCTGGCGCCTACGCCATAGAACATGGGATCGCCGCTGGCCAGCACGCACACGGGGTCTCCGCGCCGTGCCAGCAGCGGTTCGAGGGAAAATGGACTGGGCCACAGCTCCCGTTCACCGCGGATGCACAGCGGCAATAGCGCCAACTGGCGCTCACTGCCCAGAATACGCGAGGCATGCAGCAAAGCGTGGCGAGCCGCTCGGCCCAGGCCCTTGAAGCCGTCTTCACCGATGCCCACTACGGTCAGCCAGGGGGTCATCTCTGTTCCTCGAATGGATAGGTTTGATCGGCGGGCTTGTTGCGCACGCGAACCGGGCCGCCATCATACCGTGCGCCTTCGGTTATGGCGTGGGCTGTTGGGAGCCTGCCGGCGTGCGGCACCGATTCAGACAGACCGCTTCGCGAGCAGGCTCGCTCCCACAGTTTTGATTGGGGGAGGCACTAGGTTTGTGTTCGCCACAGGTCCCGCAGAGTCTGAGGCCGTCACAAATCCCCTGTGGGAGCGAGCCTGCTCGCGATGGCGTCGGCACATTCAACATCACCTTCTCAAGCAGGCAGCCGATTCATCGGTAGACGTATTTGAGGATATAGGCATACAGATCGTTGTAGACCGAGTCGGGTACGTGTTCAGCATGGGGCTGGGTCTTGAGCAGTATCAGGTGGCACTCCTTTACCATTTCTTCGCGGTCGCCGATGAGGTGGAGGCGGTTGTTGGTGATGATCTCGAAGGCATTTGCATAAACCACCTTCGGTCCCGCGATGAGCAAAGTCCCGTCCGGATCGAGGGTATAGGTGCTTTGGGTGCGCAGGATCCGTTCCTTCAAAGGGCCGAACCCGCGCTCGTACAAGTATATCTGCGAGCCGCTGACTGCTTTGGCCGCCGTCTCGATAGCCAGCAGGGTCGGCTGGGCGTTGCCCAGGCTGGCATTGAGCGCCGATAGCGTGACGAACCTTTCCAGCTCCTGTTTTTCCAGGCTTCTGAGGGCTCTTTTGATACTCGATAGATGAGCGAACTCTTTTTTGCAGGCGATGATGTGGGTTTCCAGCTGATAGCCCGCTGCCGTGGCCATCGCCGGGAAGGCCGCGAAATCGATGCTATCGAACGCGCATTCCATGATGATGTTGTATTTTTTCCTGAACGCCTCTGCGAAGATTTTCGAGCAAACCTCTCGAACAAAGGCCTCTGTATGCTCATAAGCATGCAGCACACCGCGTTTGATCATTTCGGCGTAGTGAGGGTGTTTTTCCCGGTACTCGGGCAGGTACAGGCGCACATGATTGTCGTAGCGTTGGGAGGGCAGGAGGCTTTTTTCCAGCAGATAGGTTTTACCCGATCCCTGCGATCCGGCGACGATCAGCATTTTGGGGACGGACTCGACCGTAATGCCATTGAACAGCGTGTCGGTGATTCCGGTGAATGCGGTCGTGACCTGTTCCGGGGTGTAGGCGTAATTCGATGCGTGTGGCATATCCTGATGTCCTTATCAAAGATTCCCATGAAGTGAAGTGAGTGGCTGCCCTTTGAATAAAGCGGGGTTTTGCGGCTTGTTCAAATGAGCATGTGTTCCAAGATATGTGCCTGTTTTTTAGGGTAAAAATCCCTACATGGAAGGCGCCGGAAACTTACGTCAGCGTGCCTGACACCGAACCCCTTTGGCGGGCTTGCTCGCGAAGGCCCTGGCACATTCAACATCACCCTTTCAGGTGGACCGCTATCGCGAACAGGCTCGCTCCCCCCGTTTTGTGGCCGTGATCGGCTCCCTGGCGCAGCGCGATGCCCGAAATCCGACCAGCAAGCTTTTCATGCCCCCCGGCAAAGCAGGCATAATGGCGGGCCTTCGCCGTTGCGGCGTGCCTTATCGACCGGTTTGCCCTTGAACGAACGTCCATCATCCAGCGTCATACGCCCCTCGGGTTGTCCGGGGTTGCTGCGTGTCGTCCAGGCGCTGGACGGAGGGATCTGCCGGATCAAGCTCGACGGTGGTTCCATCCAGGCGGATCAGGCCGACGCCGTGGCGTTGGCGGCCGAGCGGTTCGCCGGTGGCGTCATCGAGGCGACCAACCGCGCCAACCTGCAAATCCGTGGGATTGGGCCCCGGCACGATGCGTTGATCGAGCCCTTGCTGAACGCCGGACTTGGCCCCCGCAAACTGGCCGGCGATGACGTGCGCAACCTGATGCTCAGCCCCACGGCCGGGATCGACCGGCAGATGCTGCTCGATACCCGTCCGTTGGCCGCGCGGATTCTTTTCACCCTGCAAACCCATGAACGCTTCCATGAGCTGTCGGCCAAGTTCGCCGTGCAATTGGACGGCGGGGAAGGGTTGGCGATGCTTGAACATCACCATGACCTGTGGCTCTCGGCGCTGGTTCGCAACGGCGAGCCGTGGCTGGCCTTCGGGCTGGCCGGCACCCCGCTGGATAAGCCGGACGGCGCTGTGGGCCTGGCCCAGGGACATGATTTGGTGGTAGCGGTGCTGGAGTTGTTTCTCGACCTGGCCCGTCCCGACCAGACGCGCATGCGTCACGTGCTGGCCGAAATCCCGAGGGATGAGTTCCTCGTCCAGTTGGCCCGCCGCGTGGCGTTGCAGCCCCCTCCGGATTGGCGGCGGGGCGAGTCCATCGACGGATTGCACATCGGCATCCATTCCCAGTACGACGACCGGGTCTACGTTGGCGCGGCGGCGCCTCTGGGCCGGCTCGACGCCGTCATGCTGCGCGCAGCGGCGCAATTGGCGCGGGACAAGGGCGACGCCAGCCTGCGTTTCAGCCCCTGGCAGAGCCTGTTGCTGCCCAACGTGCGCCGCGAGGATGCGCCCGATGTGCTGGCACGGCTCGAGGAGCTGGGGCTGTTGTGCTCGCTCGATCAACCTCTGGCGCAACTCATCGCGTGTACCGGCTCCAGTGGCTGTGGCAAAGCCCTGGCCGACACCAAGGCCGATGCTCGTCAATTGGCCGAGCTGCTGCAACGCCAGGGCCGTGCCCTGAGGATCCATCTCTCGGGCTGTCCGCGTTCCTGCGCAGCGGCCCATGTCGCGCCCGCCACCTTGCTGGCGGTCGCCCCCGGTCGTTACGACCTGTATTTTCGCGATGCGACGCTGCCGGGTTTCGGCGCGTTGCAGGCGCACGATCTAACTATTGAAGCGCTCGGCCACTGGCTCGACGCTCGCCCCCGGAGCCCCCTTGATGCTTGATTACATCCGCGACGGTCAGGAGATCTATCGCAACTCCTTCGCGATCATTCGCGCCGAAGCCAACCTGGAGCGCATTCCGGCCGACTTGGAAAAACTCGCGGTGCGGGTGATTCACGCCTGCGGCATGGTCGAGGCCGTCGATGGCCTGCAGTTTTCCGAGGGCGCTGGCACGGCGGGACGCCAGGCACTGGCCGCCGGTGCGCCGATCCTGTGCGATGCGCGGATGGTCAGCGAAGGCGTGACCCGGGCTCGCCTGCCAGCGAACAATCCGGTGATCTGTACCTTGCGCGACGAGAGCGTGCCGGCGTTGGCCCTTGAATTGGGCAACACCCGTTCGGCGGCCGCCCTGGAGCTTTGGCGTCCGCATCTGGAAGGCAGTGTCGTGGTGATCGGCAACGCGCCGACCGCCCTGTTCTACCTGTTGGAAATGCTCGATGCCGGCGCGCCGAAACCGGCACTGATCCTGGGCTTCCCGGTGGGCTTCGTCGGGGCCGCCGAGTCCAAGGCGATGCTGGCAGCCAACAGCCGTGGCGTGCCGTTCGTGATCATGCAAGGCCGGCTCGGCGGCAGCGCCATGGCCGCCGCCGCCGTCAACGCCCTCGCTACGGAGATTGAATGATGCAGCAGCCTGGACGTCTGATCGGCCTCGGCGTAGGCCCCGGTGACCCGGAACTGATTACGGTCAAGGCCCTGCGCCTGCTGCGCGAATCGCCGGTGGTGGCGTACTTTGTCGCCAAGGGCAAGAAGGGCAACGCTTTCGGCATCATCGAGGCGCATTTGCAGGAGGCGCAGACGTTGCTGCCGCTGGTCTATCCGGTGACTACCGAAGCGCTGCCGGCCCCGCTGTCCTATGAACAGGTCATCGCCGACTTCTACGACACCGCTGCCGAGCAGTTGGCCGTGCATCTGGATGCCGGTCGTGATGTGGCGGTGATCTGCGAGGGCGATCCGTTCTTCTACGGCTCTTACATGTACCTGCACGATCGCCTGGCCGAGCGCTATGACGCCGAGGTGATTCCTGGCGTGTGCTCGATGCTCGGTGGCGCCTCGGTGCTGGGTGCGCCGCTGGTCTATCGCAATCAGAGCCTATCGGTGCTCTCCGGCGTACTGCCCTTTGAGGAGCTCAAGCGCCGCCTGGCCGACGCCGATGCGGCGGTGATCATGAAGCTGGGGCGTAACTTCCCCAAGGTTCGGCAGGTGCTCCAGGAACTGGGCCTGGACGGTCGGGCGTTGTACGTCGAGCGGGCAACCATGGCCAACCAGAAGATCGTGCCGCTGGATGAAGTCGAGCCGATGTCCTCGCCGTACTTCTCGCTGATCATCGTGCCCGGCGAACGGTGGCAGGGTTGATGACTTCCAAAGTGCCGGCCATTGTCATCCTCGGCCCGGGCAGTCTCGCCACCGCCCGACAGATCCAGCAGCGCTACCCTGACGCTCTGATTCATGGCCTGAGCGGACGGGTCGAGGGCGTGGATCGTCAATACACCGAGTTCGGCACAACGCTGCGCGAACTCTATCAACAGGACACGCCGATCATCGCCCTGTGCGCGGCCGGCATCGTCATCCGCACGCTGGCGCCGCTGCTGCTGGAAAAAGGCGTCGAGCCGCCGGTGCTGGCGGTGGCCGAGGACGGCAGCGCGGTGGTGCCGCTGCTTGGCGGGCTGGGCGGGGTCAATGTCATGGCCCGTGATATCGCCACAGCACTGCAAGTCACCCCGGCGATCACCACCAGCGGCGAATTGCGTTTCGGCACCTGCCTGCTCAATCCGCCGAGTGGCTACAGCCTCGGCGATCTGGAGCAAGGCAAGCGTTTTGTCTCCGATCTGCTGGCAGGTGAATCGGTGCGCATCGAAGGCGCCGCGCCGTGGCTGGCTCAGGCGCAGTTACCCGAGGATGAACGGGCACGGTTGGCGATCCGTATCGACAGTGCTGCGGGTACACCGGCGGCGGATGAGCTGCGTATTTATCCGCGCAATGTGCTGGTGGCGTTGAGTGCAGGGGCGTCGACGGACATCGGCGCGATACTGGAGCAGGCCGGCCTCGCGCCGCAGTCGCTGGCGTGCCTGTTGGCGGCGGACAGCGACATGGCCCGTCCTGAGCTGCACGAAACGGCATCGGCCTTGGGTGTGCCGCTGCGTTTTGCCGCAATCAATGGCAACCTCGAAACAGGGTTGAGCGATGCCCTCGGCCAACCGGCATCGCTACAGGTCATGGGCAGCCATGCCATCGCCGTGACTGAGCAGCCCCTTGACCCCGAACAGATCGGTCGCCCGCGCGGGCGTCTTGCCGTGATCGGCCTTGGCCCCGGCGCTGCCGAGTTGATGGTGCCGGCCGTGCGCGCCGAACTCGACCGTGCCACCGATGTGCTGGGCTACGAAACCTACGTGCGCATGGCCGGTCCCTTCCGGTCCGATCAGGTGCAGCACTGCACCGACAACCGCGAAGAAATGCAGCGTGCCCGTCATGCCTTCGAACTGGCGGCCCAGGGCCGTTCCGTGGTGGTGGTGTCGTCCGGCGATCCAGGCGTGTTCGCCATGGCCGCCGCGGTGCTCGAAGCGCTGCACGAGTCGACGGATGCCCATTGGCATAGCGTAGACCTGCAAATCCTTCCGGGCGTCTCGGCTTCCCTCGCCACCGCCGCCCAGGCCGGTGCGCCGCTGGGTCATGATTTTTGCGTGATGTCTCTGTCGGACAATCTCAAACCGTGGTCGATCATCGAGAAACGCCTGGATCTGGCGGCTGAAGCAGACCTGGCCCTGGCGTTCTACAACCCGATCTCCCGTTCCCGACCGTGGCAGCTGGGGCGAGCGCTGGAGATCGTTGCGCAACATCGCACGCCGCACACGCCGGTGGTGTTGGGGCGTGATATCGGTCGTCCGGGCCAGACCCTGCGGGTCACGACTTTGGGGCAGTTGACCCCGGAACAGGTGGATATGCGCACCATGGTGCTGATCGGTTCCTCCACCACGTGTGTATTCCCGCGCGCCGAAGGGGGCGACTGGGTGTACACGCCGCGTTGGTATGGCAGCAAACCGCTCTGATAAAACCCGGCGGCCCGCCTGGGCCGCCTCTATCTGACTTCGTCATGTTCGAGACTTCGTGGGTACAAGACGACCCGCTGTTTGACGCTGTAGACGTCGCGAATACCTGTTTGTTTGAATAATGAAATAAATATTCGATGCGCGAGCGCTAAGTCATTGTGTTCGGAAACTTATTGAATTCCTTGTGAGTTGAACAGCGTTCGAAGTGTGGGCTATGTTTGCTTCCGCTTTGAAATTGATTGGGACTGTAAAGTGCTGTTTGCGGCCTGAGTGAACGCTGTTGTTGGGGCGCACTGGGGATGGCTGCTACTTATCTATTGCAGGAGAGAGCGCGCAAATTCTCCTGACAAGATTATTTCTTTGGATGACTTGATGCAGAGGCTGCCCGAGTGCTTGGAAGCGCTTGTCGGCGGTCATCGTGCAAGGCTGTCCTGTATTTATATACGATAAATGGAAGTATTGTTTATGAGTGAACCTGAGCGCTCATCGGCGGATGACTACGTCGATTTTGTGAGTTTGTTGAAACTAAAGGATCTTGAACGGGCATTAATACCGTACAAGGGTTCCGAACAATATGATTCGGTACTTCGGTATTACTTTGGTTGTATCGCCTTGTTGGATTCTGCGCGCATGTTGGAACCGTTGGGGCTGCTCAAGCAGGCGGTGGGAACCTTGCAGGGAAACAGCCGGCGCCGTCGTGCGCCGGAGCCGCTGAGCACCGATGGCGCCGGGCCTGCGAACCTGGCGCAGATACAAAACAAAATCGAGGGTTTCGAAGCGCGCCTGCACAACAGCTTCGAGCAGTTGAAACTACCCGCTACCGAAGTGCCGAAAAACCTGCATTTTGTCTGGCTTGGGGGCGGCGTCGGGGCGATTCAGCGTGATTACATCAATATCTGGAAAAAGGTGATGGGCCCGCAGGGCTATCGCCTCAGTCTCTGGTATGACAGCGACGCGCTGCTGGCCTATGAGACCAACCGGATCATTGTCGAAGCCGCGAAGGCCGATGCCATGCTCAATGGCGGGCAGGCCAGTGTCGATCCGTTGGAGTTGGGCGACCGTTATGAAGAACGCGCCATCGTCCTGAAGCAGCAGATGTATGCGCATATCACCAAGGTTGTGAAGAACGGCGGCAGTGCCGATGAGGCTCGAATCGATCTGCTGGTTCGCGCCTACGGCCAGGATAAGGCGCGGCTCAATACCCTGATGAACGATAACCGCCTCAGCCTCACGGCCTTGGCTGAGGGTTGCCTGAGCCTGCGCGACGTTGCCGCCGGTCAAGCACCCCTTCACTTGCGGGATATCTACGAACGCGAGATCAGTCTGCGTGGCATGTTTGCCGGGGGCTCCGACATTGTGCGTGTCGAAGCCCTGTTCGCCGAAGGGGGCAGCTATGTCGATATCGATCACCTGCCGCCCTTGCTGGAGAAACTGGGGGAGGTGGACATTCGTGAGTTCAAGACCGACGCGCGCCTGGGGGTGTTGCAGTTGTTGCTTGATCGAAACCCGGATTGGATGCCCGGCCGTCAGGCATTGCGCAGCCAGTACACGGATTATCTCCACGCGATCCCGTCGCAGCATCGCGATGCGCTGGAGCGGTTCGCTAAAAGCCAGCCCGAGTTGAACCGCGTTTTTCGCCCGCCGGTGGAGCGTCTGGCGCGTCCGTACGAGCTGCGCGCCGTTGCCGCGCGAAACTCGTTGAGCAACGCTTTTTTGATGGGCCACCCTGGGGCGGCGATGCTCAAAACCGTGCTCGAGCGTTTCAGGCTCAACTATGAAATCGTCGATGCCACCGCGCGCCTGGCCGATGAGCAAAACGTTGCCCTTACCGATGCCCAGAGCATGATCGGCCTTGCGCGTCAGGCCGCAACGCAGGTTTTCGGTGCGTTTCACGAACTGTCGCCGGAAGCGGAAATGGCCGCGGCGTTTCTGGTGGAGGCGGCCGCCACTTACTACAGCGACGGTATCCGCCCCCAGAGCGAAGTGACGATCTACCTGACCGGCCCAGCCGCCATGCGCGAGGGGATGGCCGATTACCACCGGGCGCATTTCACCCCGCGAACCGCCGAGCAGTGGCGCGCGGAGGCGGCCATCGCCGCCGTCGGCAGCGTCAATGGGGCCACCGAGGAGGAGCTGGATCACTCCTGGAAGGAAAACGAAAGTGACACCGGGCAATGGCTCGTTAACGAGAAAAAACGCTGGCAAGAGGGCCGGTTCAAGGCTCGTTATGCCGGCGATATGGCCGAGCTGCTCAAATACCGTACGCTCCAGTTCGATGAAGGCTGGCCGGTGATCGAGGGGCGACATGTGTTGTCCACCGAGCTTTTGCAGCATCTTGCCGATGAGCTGGGTAAGCCGTTCATGCAGATGATGAGTCTGGGCCATGACGGGACGGTGATTTTCGACAAGGCGATACCGCTGGGTTTTGATGAACGTCAGTCGATCCTCGCCCAAAGCGCCAGTGCGTTACCGCCAGCATCGTTGAGCGATCAGCAAACGCGCCGGTTGTCCGTCGTTGAGCTTCTGGAGCGCCTCGCCAAAGGTGATTTTGAAGTCGCTCAATTGAGTCCCCTGCAACGTCTGCTGCTGGGGGGCTTGACCGGTGCGACGGCCTTGGATAATCGCAGCTTCGATGCGGTACGCCCGCAGTTGGATAACCTGGCCAACAACGTCGCGAACCAGGGAAGCGCCGGCGGCTATGCAACGATCGAGCATGCGTTGTACCAACGTAAGGCGCCGGCTTTTCTGGCCGGGCTTGCCAGTGCGGCCGAGTATCCGCCAGGGCATGAGGAAACCGCCCTGGCCCTGAAGAAAAACGCCCTGGAGCAGCCTTTGACATTGCGCCAATGGGGCCAGCACGTCGCCCGGATCCGCCAGGTGGCGAAGCTTGAATACCGTGTCCGGGTCGTTGAACGCCTCGGTACTGTCCTGGACGATTTCGATGCCGACACAATCAAGCTTGTACCTCAGGATCTGCTGCTCCAGGGCGATGGCGACAGGGTGGGCGGACGTTGTTATCCCTTGGCCCTGGCAATGGCGGCAGCCTTGTCGCAGGACAAGGTTGCGGTCAACACCTTGCGTGAGCGGTTCTACCTGGGGGTGATCGAGCCTCAGGCCAGTGATTCGCAGACGTTCCTCAACTGCGTGGAGTCGTTGCGCGACGTGCAGATCGGCGACGTCGGCCGTGGGTTGGCGCGCTCGGATCTGAATGCGGTGGTGGACATTCTGCAAGCCAGGACAACGACCAGCACGCTGATGCTCAACTCCGATAATCACGCCATGCTGGTGGCCAAGACCCTAGAGGGGGAGCGCAGTACGTATCACTTCTACGATCCGAACTTTGGCGTATTCGAGTTCCAGCAGGCGACACGCTTCAGGCAAGCCTTGGAGCAGTTCTTCCTTCAGCACGAGATGGCCAGTTATTACGCCGCGTATGGCGATGCGGCGCGCCCGACCTTCGATCTCATCGACCTGGACGGTGCCAAGGTGGCGAGCCTGGCATTGTCTGGTGCAATTGATGTTTCCAAACTGCTGCAACCCGGCGCGCTGCCCGGGCAGGCGCTGCGCCCGGTCAGGCAGCGCCTGGCCAATGCCCGGGGGCAGTCGCTGCAGAGTAATCCTCGACTGGGCAACTGTCTGCTGGCGCTGGATGGCCAGTGGTGGGGGCAACAGATCGCGCAGGCAACGGCCCATCTTCAGCAGGCGGGTCAATTGGCATCAGGCCTTGTGCCGTTGTTCGAAACCCTGGAGGTCATGTCGAACGGATCGTACCGCATAAGCCTGATCGATCCTGAGAGTCCCGAGCACCTGGTACGGGTCGTCACTGACGACCATCGACTCTTGCGTATAAAAAGCTACCTCTCGGAACGTTTTTCAGCCTTGGCCAATAAACCGTCCGTGCCCAGCGATCCCACCGAAGTGGGCAGCGTCCATACCCTGAACGCCGGTTTCGCCATACAGGCATTGATGAATGCATTGAGACGGCAGGAAGGGCCTGATCGCTCCCTGACGCTGGCGGTGCGCTTGCATGGCTATGTCAATTACGCGCAATTGGTTCACGGCAACGTGGTGGATATCGCGGGCCTGGTGGGGCTGGTGCGTCAGGCACTGGCTGAAGAAAAACTGATTGCCCGTACCGTCGCGCCAGTGGTGAAGGCGGCGGTGGGAAGCAGCGTGAGCGAAGCGACAGGGGGGCTGCTGCAACTGGCGAATGTCGGCTTCGACATCTATCAGTTGTCGACTGCCCGAAACGAAGTGGAACGCGCGCAGTTCGGCACCCAACTGGCGTTCGACTCGGCCGGTCTGGCGTTGTCGGTAGGCGCTTACGCCGCCGGTGCCACCACCGCCGGAGCGTTTCTGGGCGGCGCCGCGGTGATGCTGGGCGGGCTGGCGGTGGGGGTGGCCGCGCTGGCCCAGGGTTTCGCCACCATTGCTGAAGAAGCCAAGCAAGTCGGGCTTTTCTTCGATGAGGCTACAAAAGCTCATCTTCAGCCTTATCACTTTGATGCCCGCAGTGGGGCATGGCTGCCGCGTTCTTCGTTGATCGTTCAGACGCTGGACCTGACCCGCTCCGAGCTCGTGCTGGACAGCCCCAGGCTGTATCCGCTACGTGATCATTTCGGCGTGCCGACCTTTGATGACGATTACCGCCGGGCAATCGATATCCGTCGAGAGCTGAATCTGCCAGGTCGGGTCAAGTTCACGCCGCCGGCAGACCAGGTCGTCGTCCTGCCTTGCACACCGCAAACCTGTTATCGCTACGAGTACAAGGCGCTGCCCTTCGCGAGCCTGCGCCATGACACCGGTTTCGACACGGCCCGGCGTCTGGAAAAAAGGAAAGCGGATGGTGGCTGGCTGTTCCTGTTTTCGTTCTATTCGTTTCCCAGCGACTACATCCTCTACCGCATGGTGCCTGACTATCGGCCAACAGTGATCGATGTGTGGCTCGATTCCGTCGATCGCTCGCTGGGGGTGCCCGTTCTCCCTGCCGTCTGGCACGCAAAGGTAGCCTATCGGATTCGGGGTGCCGGAAAACGCTGCGCGTTGGGACTCAATCCCGGCGTGGGCCTGATCCTTGAGTCGGGGCCTGCGCAGAAGTCCAGTTGGGTATTGGACGCCCCTTGGGTCGGCGAGAGCGACATCCGTTTCGAGGGTTCAGGGAAACTGTTTATCGGTGAGCTCCAGGTGACGCTAACGGGAACGGGGAGCCATGAAATTGTGCTCAAGATCTCCGACAATCAAGTGTTTCAGGTTGAGCTGCAGGCATGCAAACTCACCCTCGTCGAGCAGGATGTGCCACCGGGCATGAGTCGACAGGCGTTGCAGGGGCACCTCAAGACTCTGGCTCAAAAGCACCGCCTGGTGATGCCGTATACGGCGGTGCACCATTATCTGATTCCGTTCGAGGCACCGGACGAACCCCGCTACGTTACGGCCTGGTACGACGCGAAGGAGGACCGCTTCCTGTACATCCGTGACGATATGCCGGGTGTCGATGCCGCTGTGTTGGGGGCGGTGGCGGGTGCTTCCTGTTACTTCTACGACCCGCAGAACCTGATCATCTGGCAAGTCGACGCGGTGACCGGGCTGTTGAGCCATCGTTATTGGCTGTGGGGCGCAAGCAATGTCGCAAGCACCATCAAGCGCGTCGAGGTGGATGCACAGGGGGTGATTCATGTCGTTCAGCAAATCACCCGCAAGGATCAGGCCCGCGATGTTCTGGTTTATGTGATACATGAGGGGCAACTGCTGCTCAGTTCGATCACTCGGGACCTGGACCTGGCATTGGAGTCGGTCCTGAGTGCCAGCGAAACACTGGCCGACTGGTCGCTGATCCTTGGTAACGGCTACCCCTTTACCCCGTCCGCCAGCGAAAAGGACAGCTTCATCACCGTCAACTGGCGGCCTGCCCCCTTTGTTTCGGTTTGCTGGAAGCCCGAGGCGCAGTGGCGGGACATGGCCTGGGTTCGCCGCAGCGATCACTTGATCATCCGTCCCTCACCCCGCCGCAACCATCACCGTGGCTGGGCCGACTCGATCAAGCACATGACTGACCTGACGTTGCTGACACCGGCGGGCGACAGCGATGTGTTTGTCATCTATGACCGGCTCAGACAGGAACTGTGTCGCAAGCAACGTACCGAGGTGGCGGGAAAGGGACACTGGTCCGAAACATGGATGCGCCCGCAGAAGCTGGAAAACGTCATGGCGGTTGACGGCGGCTACGTCGCCCTGACGTCAGAGGGCCTGTTCTTCAACCTGACGAGCCAGGGCAGACTGGCCTTGGGCGGTTTGAGTGAAGTGTGGCTCAAGGATCGGGCGCACTGGTGGTCCGCATTGGAGCCCTTGGCCCGGCAATACGCAACCGACAGCTTTGCCCTGATCGGCTTGACCCACTTGAACGGTGACGCGAGGTTGTGTGCCTGGTACGTCGGCAACCGATTGTTGCTGGCTGAATGGGGGCATGCAAAGCAAGTGCGCCTGCTCGGCGTTACCCCGGATAGCGAAGCGGCCTGGCTGTTCGATGTATCGAGTGGCGAAGTCTATCGCCAGGCATTCATCGATCCGCAGAAACTGGAGTCCGCTTTTGGCCAGGGTTCGCAGTTGCTGCAGGCTGATGCATTACCCGCCGCGGAGCGTGCATGGGCGCCCTGGCAGTTTGTCGAACTGACGGTCGAAGGAGTGGGGCTGCGTGGCGTGACATTCGAGGGCGTGGTGGTTGTGCTGCGAGACCGGGAGCCGGCGTTGATTACCGGCGTCACTCACGAATGGGTCGTCGCACAAGGTGGCCGGAAGCTCGAGGGCCTCAAACAGCTGGCGGCCCAGCCATTTCGCAGCGCACTGCTGTCAGTGGAGGAGCCCGGTAACCTGCAATGGTTCGTCGCCGAGACCGAGCGTGTGATTCGGGTTCCCAAGACGGTCATTCCAGAGTCCTTTGAACTATTGGGCACCCAGCAGCGGAGCAACGTGCTGCTTCATGAAAGCAGGAACGGAAAGCTGCTGACCTTGCCGGGTATGGAGCATCTTGGGCCACTCAGTTACATCCGGCGTGATGCCGAGGTTCTGGCTATTGAGGGCCAGATGAAGGTTGATGATCTTCTTGCGCTGATGCCGGACGATGTTACGACTCTGGTCCTGCGCATGGGACAAGGCGCGGTGAGTTACAGGTTGTCGAAAGCGGCCTGGTTGAGAGTCAAGTCGGTCATTCTCGATTGCCGGCACTCGCTGGGCAGCGCGCAGACAATCCCCGGTAAGTTGATCTGGGAGCACGATGAGCCTGACCAGTTGTTGCTGAGCCCCATCCATGAACATCTGGTGATCATCGACCCGAACAGTGGGCACAGTGTGATTTTTCGTGAAGTGTATGCGGCGGATGTCAACTTGCGCGGAGAAGTCGTGCTCAGCTTTGGAGGAAACCGGCATTACACCGTCTCGACACTGATTGAGCAGTTGGGTGCTTTGCAGAATGCCAGCAACGGTGTCGCGCTCAAAGAGTTGTCACACGTATCGTATGAGGAGGAAAGCAATCTGGTGAGTTGACCACGGTCCGATATTCTCGCTGGGGTCTTACGTCGCAAGCAGACCGCTGCTGTGTCAGGGCACCAGATAGCCTCTGACCCCGGTAAAGATGATCTGCGCGGCCAACGCGCAGACAAACAACCCCATCAGGCGGCTGACAATCTGTAAGCCCTGGTCACCGAGAATCCGCTCGATGCGGCTGGACAGGTAAAGCACCACGCCGACGGTAAAGCTGGCCAGGGCGATGCTGATGATGGCCATGAGTTTGTCGTCCCAGTGCGGCTGGCTCACGCCCATCACCAGCAGGGCGCCAATGGTGCCGGGGCCGACCGTCAACGGAATGGTCAGCGGGACAATGGTCACGTCCTGCTGAACATTATCTGTCTGTACGGCTGATTTGCCTTGGGCCATGCCCAGCGCCGAAATGAACAGCACGCTGCCGGCGCCGATTCGGAACGCATCCACGGTGATGCCGAACACGCTGAAAATCACCCGTCCGAACAAATACAGCAATACGCTGGACACCAGCGTCGCGATCGCGACTTTCCAGGCCAGGCGCCGTTGTTCCTTGCGCGAGTAGCCGCGAGTCAGGCCGATAAAACACGACAGCACGAAGAAGGGGCTGTAGAGCACCAGCATCTTCAGATAAACGCTGAACAACACATGAAGCATGGTCGAGGCTCAAGGCGGAGAAAGACGTCGGGGAGTCTATCAGGCGTTTTGGTGTCTGTCGGCTCAGGACGTCTGCGCTGTACGATTCTGCTGGTCGCGCTGGGCCACCCAGTGTTCGATCAGCTCGCGCAGTTGCGACAGTTCCACCGGTTTGGCCATATGGCCGTCCATCCCGGCCTGACGGGCGCGTTCCTTGTGTTCGGCCAGGATGTGCGCGGTGAGCGCGACCACGGGGGTGCGGGTGCGCTGGTTACCCATTTCCCAGGCACGCAGTTGCTGGGTGGCGGAAAAGCCGTCGAGGATCGGCATTTCGCAGTCCATCAAGACCAGGTCGTAGCGCTGCTCCTTCATGGCCTTGAGGGCTTCCTCGCCGTTGCTGGCGGTATCGGGTTGCAGGTTGAGCTTGCCGAGCATGCCACGGATGACCTTGGTGGAAATGCTGTTGTCTTCGGCCACCAGGATGCGGAAGTCGCTGGGCACTTTTACCGGAACGACAGGACCGGCGCCCATCGGAATGCTCGGCGCCTGGCCTTTGTTGCGCTGGTTGAGTTCGTCCGCCAGGGTGGTCTTGAGGGTATAGCCGGCCACCGGTTTGGCGAGGATGCGCTTGACCCCGCTGTTGCGTGCCACGACCTTGCTCGGCGCGTTGCTGATGCCGGTGAGCATGATCAACAGGATGTCGTG
The DNA here is from genome assembly GCF_034555295.1 of Pseudomonas sp. N-137. Taxonomy (NCBI): domain Bacteria; kingdom Pseudomonadati; phylum Pseudomonadota; class Gammaproteobacteria; order Pseudomonadales; family Pseudomonadaceae; genus Pseudomonas; species Pseudomonas sp. N-137. Next base: position 66,671 of record NZ_JAXUDQ010000010.1, on the reverse strand, counting down.
ATTCAGGCTCGGGTCTTCCTTGATCTTGGCCGCCAGTTGCATGCCGGTCATGCCGGGCATGTTCTGGTCCAGCAGCACCACGTCGAAGTAGTCCCGCAGGTGCGCCTTGGTGCGCAGCAGCGCCAGGGCTTCCTTGCCCGATGGTACGGCGCTGACGTTCAGGCCCCAGGCGCTGCATTGCTGCACGAGCACTTTGCGGCAGGTGTCATTGTCGTCGACGATCAACACCCGCGCCCCTTGCAGCGGACTGTCGAGGTCGGAGGTCGGATGTTCGAGGCGATCCGGGTCCAGGGGCAAGGTCAGCCACAAGGTACTGCCCTGGTTGCTGCCGCTTTTGATGCCGAACTCGCCGTGCATCAGCATGATCAATTGACGGGCGATGACCAGGCCCAGGTTGCCGCCCAGGCGGGTGGCCGAGAGGAAGTTCTTGCTGTGCAATTCGGCATGCATCAGCGTGTCGCGCTCTTCGGCGTCCATGGGCGTTCCGCTGTCCTGCACCGCGATGCGCAGGCGCGGCTGATTGCTGCGCTCGTCCAGCGCCACGACGATCAACACTTCGCCCTCGTCGGTTTTTTTCAGGGCGTTTTCCAGCAGGCTCAGTAGCGCCTGGCGCAACCGTGTCGGGTCACCGCTGATCACTCGCGGCACCTGGGGCTGGATAAAGCTGATCAGTTCGACATTCTGCTGTTCGGCCTTGGCGCGGAAGATACTCAGGCAGTCCTCGATCAGCGCATTGAGGTCGAACTGCACGTCGTCCAGTTCGATCTGCCCGGACTCCAGCCGGGAAATGTCGAGGATCTCGTTGATCAGGGTCAGCAGTTCGTTGCCGGCGCTGTGGATCGTCTGCACGTAATCGCGCTGCTTGACCGACAGCGGCGTGCCCAGCAGCAGTTCGGTCATGCCCAGTACGCCGTTCATCGGCGTACGGATTTCGTGGCTGATCTTGGCCAGGAACTCGGCCTTGGCATTGATCTCGGCATTGCTCGCCGCCAGGTCGCGGCTGATGCTGAAACGGCTCTCGTTGATCGAGCGCTGGCGCTCACCCAGGGCGACACTCATCAGCAGTCCGCTGACGCAGATGAACCCCAGCAGGGTGATGATCAGGCCCTGGGGAGCGACTTCCGTCAGCCCTTGCAGGGCCGGCAGGATGATCAGCGTGCCCAGGTTGAAAACCACCATGGCGGCGACAAACAGCCGTGCCGGGCGATAGCCCTTTTGCCAGTGCCAGGCGCTGACAAACAGCATGCTCAGGCCGGCCAGCGCGACCAGGGCATAGGTCATGATATTGAGCGGCAGTGTGTTCACGAACAACAGCAGCAGGCTGCAGAGCGTGATGAACACGATGTCTCCCAGCAGCAGCCGGTTCAACGGGTGCGGCCCCAGGGGGGCGAAGAAGCGGTAGGCGAACATCAGGCCGCAGGGCGCGGTCAGCAGCAGGGCCAGATAGGCCCCCGGCGTCTGAATGGCCGGCCAGTCGGGCAGCCAGGCTCCAGCCAGGTTCAACAGCAGCACCAGGCTGAGCATCAACAACCCTTCGCAGGCCGCCAGCCACAGGCAACTGCGTGAGCGGGTATAGGCGTAGCGGGTCAGGTTGTGCAGGATCAGCATCGCGATGCAGCCGAACAGCAACCCGTAGATCAGCGTCTGGTTCTGGTTGGCCGCCGCCTGAATCGCCGTTTCCAGGGTGACATAGGGCCGCAGTTCGTGCCGGGACGCCAGGCGCAGGTAGACGTCCAGCTGTTTGTCGCTGCGCGGCAGGGCCAGCATGTAATCGCTGCTGGGCAGGGGCTGTTCGATACGGGGCAGGGCATCCCCGCCGACCTGTTGGTCCACCAGGGTATCGCCGTCCAGCACATAGAGGTTCAGGCGAGACAGGTCGGGTGCAAAGATGCGCAGTATTTGTTCATGTGGGTCGGGGGCCAGCCGGAAACGCAACCACAATGCCCCACCCGGCTCGGCGGCCTTCAGGCGGTCCAGGTCGATGGGGCTGAATTGATTGGTGTAGCGGGCAGAACGGATGTCGCTCAGCTTCAGGTCGCCCTGTTCGTCGAGCAATACCGCCCAGCCACTGCCTGGCGCGGCCTGGGCCGGGAGCGTGCAGAGCAGTGTCAGCAGGGTGACGGTTAAACCTATGGCAATCCTGAGCCAGCGCACGGCGAAATCCCTTCGTAGGTTGATGCCAGATTATAACTATGCGCGGCGCCGGAGCAGACAGGCAAGGGCCATGGGCGCTTGCCGGTCTGAATGGCCGGGTTATTCCAGATTTTCGCCACGCTCGCGGGCAATGGCACGGTAGCCAATGTCCTTGCGGTAGAAACAGCCTTCCCAGTCGATCTCGGCGGCAAGCTTGTAGGCCTGCTGCTGAGCCGCGTCGACACTGGACCCCATGGCGGTGGCGCAAAGTACGCGACCGCCGGCGGTGACCACCTGGCCATCCTTCAGCGCGGTCCCCGCATGGAAAACCTTGCCTTCCAGCCCGGCTGCAGCCTCCAGGCCTTGTATCGCATTACCTTTAGCGTAGTCGCCCGGATAACCCCCGGCTGCCAGTACCACACCGACGCTCGGACGCGGATCCCACTGGGCTTCGACCTTGTCCAGAGCCTGGGCCAGGGCCGCTTCGACCAGCAGCACCAGGCTCGATTGCAGGCGCAGCATCACCGGCTGGGTCTCAGGATCGCCGAAACGGCAGTTGAATTCGATGACTTTTGGGTTACCAGCCTTGTCGATCATCAGGCCGGCATACAGGAAGCCGGTGTAGACGTTGCCTTCCTCGGCCATGCCGCGCACGGTCGGCCAGATGACCTGGTCCATGACCCGCTGATGGACCTCGGTAGTGACCACCGGGGCAGGGGAGTAGGCACCCATGCCACCGGTGTTCGGGCCGCTGTCGCCATCGCCAACACGTTTGTGGTCCTGGCTGGTGGCCATTGGCAGGACGTTCTTGCCATCGACCATGACGATGAAGCTGGCTTCTTCGCCGTCGAGGAACTCTTCGATCACCACCCGGGAACCGGCGTCCCCGAAGGCATTGCCGGCCAGCATGTCGCGCACGGCGTCTTCGGCTTCGGCCAGGGTCATGGCTACGATCACGCCTTTACCGGCGGCCAGGCCGTCGGCCTTGATCACGATCGGCGCGCCTTTTTCGCGCAGGTAAGCCAGGGCCGGATCGATCTCGGTGAAGTTCTGGTAGTCGGCGGTCGGAATCTTGTGACGTGCCAGGAAATCCTTGGTAAAGGCTTTCGAGCCTTCCAGCTGTGCGGCTCCGGACGTCGGGCCGAAGCAGTCCAGGCCACGGGAACGGAACAGATCGACCACGCCGGCGACCAGCGGCACTTCCGGGCCGACGATGGTCAGTGAGACGTTCTTCTCGGCGAAGTCGGCCAGTTGTTCCAGGGCCAGCACGTCGATGGCGACGTTTTCGCATTTGGCTTCGATGGCGGTACCGGCATTGCCCGGTGCCACGAAAACCTTCTGCACACGCGGATCCTGAGCCACTTTCCAGGCCAGGGCGTGTTCACGGCCACCGCTGCCAATGATCAAAACATTCATTTCAAAAACCTCGGATGACGCTGATTCTGTTTGGAGCCTAGGGCGTTTTGCGCCATAGGAGGTCGCAATAGAAGTCGGTAGATGCAAGGCGGAGTCGACCTCGATGAGCGGAGTTGCCTTTTGGCAATGAGCATCATCGAGGTCGGCTCCAACGCAGCAGATGCCGGCTTCAGTGCGGCCGTTGTCTTGTTAGTGACGGAAGTGGCGCATGCCGGTGAATACCATGGCGATGCCGGCTTCATCAGCCGCCGCAATCACTTCAGCGTCACGCATCGAACCACCCGGCTGGATCACCGCAGTGATGCCGACCTTGGCCGCGTTGTCGATGCCGTCGCGGAACGGGAAGAACGCATCGGAGGCCATGACCGCGCCCTGTACCTGCAAACCGGCGTGTTCAGCCTTGATCGCGGCGATGCGGGCCGAGTTCACGCGGCTCATCTGGCCGGCGCCGACGCCGATGGTCTGGCGGTTCTTGGCGTAGACAATGGCGTTGGACTTGACGTACTTGGCGACTTTCCAGGCGAAGATCAAATCGTTGATTTCCTGCTCGCTTGGGGCGCGCTTGGTCACCACTTTCAAATCTTCGCTGCCGATCATGCCGATGTCGCGACTTTGTACCAGCAGGCCGCCGTTGACACGCTTGTAGTCCCAGGCCGGCGCGCGGTCGTCCGACCATTGGCCGCAGGCCAGCAGGCGCACGTTGGCCTTGGCGGCGACGATGGCACGGGCTTCTTCGCTGACCGAAGGGGCGATGATCACTTCGACGAACTGACGCTCGACGATGGCCTTGGCGGTTTCGGCGTCCAGTTCACGGTTGAAGGCGATGATGCCGCCGAAGGCCGATTCAGTGTCGGTGGCGTAGGCCAGTTCGTAGGCCTGGCGGATGCCGCCCTCGGCGTCCGGGCTGACGGCCACGCCGCACGGGTTGGCGTGCTTGACGATCACGCAGGCGGGCTTGACGAAGCTCTTGACGCATTCCAGCGCCGCATCGGTGTCGGCCACGTTGTTGAACGACAGTTCCTTGCCTTGCAACTGGGTGGCGGTGGCGATACCGACTTCGGCCGGCTTGGCTTCCACGTAGAACGCCGCGCTCTGGTGCGGGTTCTCGCCGTAGCGCATTTCCTGGGCCTTGATGAACTGGGTGTTGAAGGTGCGTGGGAATTCGCTTCGGCCTTCGGTCGACAGGGTTTCAGCGGCCTGGTTCACGGTGCCCATGTAGTTGGCGATCATGCCGTCGTAGGCGGCGGTGTGTTCAAAGGCCTTGAGCATCAGGTCGAAACGCTGGGCGTAGGTCAGGCCACCGGCCTTGAGGTTTTCCAGCACGCTGGCGTAGTCACTGGCGTTGACCACGATGGCCACGTCTTTGTGGTTCTTGGCCGCCGAGCGGACCATGGTCGGGCCGCCGATGTCGATGTTTTCAATGGCGGTCGGCAGGTCGCAACCTGGCTTGTTGATGGTGGCTTCGAACGGGTAGAGGTTGACGGCCACCAGGTCGATCGGCTTGATGCCGTGCTCGTTCATGATGGCGTCGTCGATGCCGCGACGACCCAGGATCCCGCCGTGGATCTTCGGGTGCAGGGTCTTGACCCGACCGTCCATCATTTCCGCAAAACCGGTGTAGTCCGCGACTTCCACTGCGGCGACGCCATTGTCCTGCAGCAGCTTGAAGGTCCCGCCGGTGGAGAGTATCTCGACGCCCAGCTGTTGCAGTTCGCGGGCGAATTCGAGGATCCCGGTCTTGTCGGAAACGCTGATCAAGGCGCGGCGGATCGGCAGGCGGGTGGTCTGGTCGGTCATTTCAATTTCCATCAAAAGCAAGGGAAGTCAGCAAAAAAGGCGACCGTTTTTTACGCGGGCGCCTTTCTGGTTTGATTGAATGCTTACAGCAGATCGTACTGCTTGAGTTTCTTGCGCAGGGTGCCGCGGTTCAGGCCCAGCAGCTCACTGGCCTTGGTCTGGTTGCCCTTGACGTAGTTCATCACGCTCTCGAGCAGAGGTGCCTCGACTTCCGAAAGCACCAGGTTGTACACATCCGTGACGGCAGCGCCCTCAAGGTGGGCGAAATAATTGTGCAGCGCCTTCTCGACACTCCCGCGAAGGGTCTGACCTTCTTCGCTGGGCGTATTGAGGTGCTGTTTCAAATTTACGTTGTCGCTCACGGGTGTTATTCCACTCACTAAAGTCTCGGTCATCATCGTCATGCGGCCACCCCTTCGTCCCCTGTCAGGCTCTTGTAACGCTCAGCGAAGAACGCCTGAACGTCGGCGCATTGTGCTTGCGTACCATCCAAACGATTGAAACGGGCGCGAAACTCCCTGGCGCCCGGCAGGGTTGCGAGATACCAGCCCACATGCTTGCGAGCGATGCGTACACCCATGACTTCTCCGTAGAAGGCATGCAGCGCGGCCAGATGCTCTAGCAGAATACGTTCCACCTCGGACAGTTGCGGCGCAGCGAGCTTTTCGCCGGTGCGCAGGAAGTGTTCGATTTCACGAAAAATCCATGGCCGCCCTTGGGCAGCCCGGCCGATCAACAACCCGTCGGCACCCGTCGCGTCCAGCACGTACCGGGCCTTTTCGGGCGAGTCGACATCGCCGTTGGCAAAGACCGGCATCGACACCGCCTGCTTGATCGCGGCAATGGTGTCGTACTCGGCCTCGCCGGTGTACAGGTCGGCACGGGTGCGGCCATGCACCGCCAACGCCGTGATGCCTGCCTGTTCGGCGATCTTCGCCACCGTCAGGCCGTTCTTGTTCTCCCGGTCCCAGCCGGTGCGGATCTTCAGGGTCACCGGCACATCGACTGCGGCGACGACCGCCTGCAGGATCTCGGTGACCAGCGCTTCATCCTTCAACAGTGCCGAGCCTGCAGCCTTGTTGCAGACCTTCTTCGCCGGACAGCCCATGTTGATGTCGATGATCTGTGCGCCCAGCTCGACATTGGCCCGGGCCGCCTGCGCCAGCATCTGGGCATCGCCACCGGCGATCTGCACCGAGCGGGGCTCGGGATCGCCTTCGTGGATCATGCGCAGACGCGATTTGCGGGTGTTCCACAAACTCATGTCGCTGCTGACCATTTCCGAAACTACAAGCCCGGCGCCCAGTCGCTTGCACAGCTGACGAAAGGGCTGGTCGGTGACGCCCGCCATTGGGGCGAGAACCAGGCCGTTCTGTAATGTATATGGGCCGATGCGTACCGCCGACATAGGACTTCCCTGAAGTGGGGCCGGATCATGAGACTTCGAAAAAGGGTTGGCATGATACCCGCTCTCGATGACTGGATAAAGGTCGAATTGGATAAAATCTGAACAGCTATTTTGTTATCGCCAGCGGTTTGGTTCGGGTGCGCTGAGTCAGAAAGCTGCCGCCAATCGCCCGGCCCGGGTGTGCATCACTCTGGTGAATGAAAGCTCAGGCTGTAGTTCACCGCTTTAGGTCCCGGGTCGAGGATATCCAGGGCAATATGAATGGGCGTCTGCGGCGGCATTTCCCCCAGGCCTTCGACATCGCCGCCCAGATATTCACCGGGCTTGAAACGGCGACTGGCGATCAGATGCCCGTTGAGGTCGGCGAAACGCAGCTCCAGCAGCGGGAAAGGCTGGGAGAACGGCGCACGGTTGTAGATGATTGCGTCCACCACCAGGGCGCCGCTGAACTCCGGATGGCTGCGCACCACCAGGTTGCTGCTTTTGATTTTGCCGATGTCGACCTTGGACGGCACGTCGCAGCCGATGGTCGGGCAAATCTGCAGGAACCACGGGCGATACTGATCCTGACGGGCCAGTTCTTCGAAGTGGTAGGCGATGTACTGGCCGGCCAGGGCCGCGGCGGCGAACAGGATCAACAGGCCCCACAGCAAACGCCGGCCCCAGGGCGAGCGACGCTTGCGCCAGTCCAGTTGCAGCGGATCGTCATCCAGGTCCTGAAGGGCCTCGGCGCGTAATCCGGGTTCATGGCGCTCGCGTGCCTTGCGCGTCGGCACCGCTTGCAACGGTGCTTCGTCGTGATCATCGTGATCATCGCTGGCAGACAGACTTTCCAGGTGTTCGTGGGGCTCGTCGTCCGGCTCCAGGCGTAGCGGGGTGACCGGCTCGTCGTCCGGTTCCAGCGGTTCCAGGGTCAGGGGCAAGGACAAGGACGGTTCGGTGCGCGGTGGGCGGGCCGGTTCATGGGGCTCGAACGGTTCGACCGGGGTTTGTAGGGCCGTTTCGTCGCGCTCGCTGGCGGATTCGCTGTACAGGCTGTCGGACCAAGGCTCCTGATCGTTCGAGAGCGGGTCGCGTTGCGCGCTCAGGTTGTCTTCACGACGTCGGCCGAAGGTATCCGGCGCACGCTTGTCACGCCGCTCCAGTCGAGCCAGTTCCTTGTCCAGATCATCGAGGTCCAGCTCGGCGGCGGTCCATTGCTTCTGGCTGATCGCACGGGGCGGGGATTCGGCGGCGGGCGTCTTGATTGGCGGTGCCAGGGGCGTGACGGTTTCCTTGGCAGTGTGCTGTTCCAGCAATTGCCGTGCGGCATTGAACACTTGCAGGCACGAGCCACAGCGAACCACCCCGCGGGCCACGCTCAATTGAGTATGGCTGACGCGAAAACTGGTGTGGCAATGCGGGCACTGGGTGACGAAACTGTCAGTCATGCGGCAATCCGGTTGATACAGGCGGCCATTCTAGCGCCGACGACCGGTGATGCGCACCCAGCCATCGCGATTGGCGATGGGGTCCAGATCAAAGTCCGCGGCATAGGCCGCAGCGACTTCTTCACCCTGTTCGGCCAGGATGCCCGACAGCGCCAGGCGTCCGCCCGGCTTGACCAGGCTCGACAACTGCGGCGCCAGGGACACCAGCGGACCGGCCAGGATGTTGGCCACCAGTACGTCGGCCTGAACCTGTGGCAGGTCTTGCGGCAAGTACAGGGGGAACAGCTCTGGGGCAATGTTGTTGCGCCCGGCGTTGTCGCGGGAGGCTTCCAGGGCCTGGACGTCGATGTCGGTGCCGACCGCTTCCTTGGCGCCCAACAGCAGCGCGGCAATGGCCAGGATCCCCGAGCCGCAGCCGAAGTCGAGCACGTTACAGTCTTTAAGGTCCTGGCCGTCGAGCCATTCCAGGCACAGCGCGGTGGTCGGGTGCGTGCCAGTGCCGAACGCCAGCCCTGGGTCCAGCAGCAGGTTCACCGCATCCGGCTGCGGCGCGGCATGCCAGCTCGGCACGATCCACAGGCGCTGACCGAAGCGCATCGGCTGGAAGTTATCCATCCAGCTGCGTTCCCAATCCTGGTCTTCGATCACTTCGCTGTGATGCTCGGGCAACGGGCTGCCGGTGAGCAGCTCCAGATGTGCCAGCACGCTGGCCGGCTCGGTGCCACCTTCGAAAAGGGCCAGCAGGTGAGTGTGGGACCATAACGGCGTGGTATTGAGTTCCGGCTCGAAGATCGGCTGGTCTTCGGCGTCCATGAAGGTTACCGATACGGCGCCTACTTCAAGAAACGCGTCTTCGTAGGTTTCGGCTTGTTCCGGGCTGATGGCCAGACGTACTTGCAGCCAAGGCATGGCGGGCACCTTTGGAAAAAAATCTACAGGAGGCAGCGCAGGGCTGCAAAGGCGCGCAGTGTACGCCAGGTCGCCATCAAAGTGGATAAGCGAGTCTCGTGCCGCCGGCGTGGTGTTTCGATATATATATGTATGACATGGGGGCAATGCAGGACGGATAAGGTGCGGGTCCACACAACAGGGAGGAATGTGATGGACAACACTGCCGAACGGCACAGCAACACGAGCGGCGCGGGGACGGTCTCTTCCCCGCAGGCGGAAACAGCACAAGTCATTCTGGAGAAGTTGGCACGTTGGCAGGCGGCTATCGACCAGCGATTACACGCTCAGATGCCCTTGCTGGAGGTGCTGGAAGAGTACCTGCTGGTCCAACTGCGCACCCATTATTACCAGGGCAACATCGATCCATACTTCATCGGCACCCTGCTCGATGCGGTGCTGCAACGGATGATCGACCAGACGCCGGTGGCTTTTGATGAAGAACAGGATGCTCCTTATCGCTGGCCCGGCGGGACTGATCCGGGGTTTGCGGCTGAGCGTCGGGAAGTCATCGTGCAGGTGGTGGAAGCAAGCGCTGCGGGCTTTACCCATCACTACAAAGACTATCTGCAACGTCACTGGCGCATGGCCGGGAGCGACGCCTCTCTTGAGGAGGTGGTCAAGCACAGGCTCGCTGAATACCTGGCCCGGATCGATAGGATTTTCCAGCCGGAGCAACTGGCGGGGGTGGACGTCGATGAGCTGAGGGAGAAGCTTGAAAACCTTCAGGCGCACTGGCGTCTCACAAACCAGATCACCTCGTTGGCAACCGCTCAGGAACGGCGGAGTCTTCAGGCAATCGCTGGGGGGCAATTGCCTGGCTGGCTGAAGGCGCTGAGTGAAGTCGAGCGTAAACAGTTGAAGGCTTTTGAGGCACGGACCTCGCAGGCGCAGGCGCTGGTGGATGAGCTGCTCGACGGCCTGGGCTCGCTGCAGGCGTTTGCCCGGCGGCTGGCCAGGGACTATGTCAGGCGTGAACTGGACATGGAAGTCGAGCCTGACGGCATTCGAGTGCAGTTGCAGTGGCGAGGGATCATTGACCAGCCGGTGCAGACCCATAGCCTGAGCGAATTGCTGGCGGCAGGTCCGATAAGATCGGACGCTATATCGGTGTTCCTGGTGGAAAATGGCGCCATGCTGCGCAACCAGCCTCTTTCGCCGGCGTTCATTACCCAACTGCTGGCAGACGTGGATGCCCCCGCTGGGTATGGGGCAGCATTGGTCAGCCAATATGGCCGGGCAGACCTGAAGGACGCCATGCTCGATTGGTTCGTGGCGCGCCTGGAGCAAAGCGCGTTCGTGGCACGTTGTGCGGGCCATTTGAAGGTGAGCCATCACGAGGCGCTCAAAACCTTATGGGCAAACGAGACGTCGGCGCAATCGGCCAGTGCCTGGCGTGTGGCCTGCCTTGCGCTTCCAAACGCACTGAAGTGTTCCGATCTTCTGTTGTTCTACCGCGAGGACCGGTCGGGCGAGGTCAGTGATCTGTTGTTGTACGCCCCCGGCAAGCCAGATGGGCAGGAGTGGATCGAGTTGCCCTCGCTTCGGTCCGTGAATGCAGAGATAGGCGCCTGGATTGAAAGCCAGGCGGGTCGCGAATACCTGTTGCAACAACTCTCTGCCGCCGGGCGTGATGTGGCTCGGGAGTACTTTGCCGGCGTGGCGGACAAGCCGACGGCATGGGATCTGAACAAAGACCTCAGGAGCACTGCGATGGCCTTCAAAGCCTGCCTTGAGGCGTCTGTTGCAATGGGCCTGGCCAACAACCTGGCGCAGGTGGAGCAGGACGAATCGCCCCAGTGGTACGCGGCCCTGCCGCTTGACTCCCGACGCATCATCAGCAGCTTGAGCCAGGAGCTCCTGGTTCATCAGCAGGTCTTCAACGAGCAGATCGCCGGCTATGAGGTCTTTGTGGACTTCGCCAAACGTACCGTCACCCAAGCCATCGCACCGTACATGCGTAGCAAGGGGGTGCAGGAACCGGTCGATCCTGCCACGGTGCTCATCGACTACACACCCGGTCTGGCGAGTGGCAAGACCCAGGTTGCCAGCTTGCTGGAGCTGGCCATCCATGGGTATGACGACAACTCGGGCATCGACAACCCCAGAAAAGGCGTGCGGTCATCGATCGGGCAGGACCTGGGGCAGGTTCGCAGTGCGGAGCTCGCGACCTACATCCGGCGGGCCTACGTGGGCGAGCAGTATGCGCGGCAGATCCGCGCCAGGTTCCTCGATGCCAGCGCTGCCGAATACACCAAGCGGCGCAATGCCTACCGCAACCTGTTGCTGACCCGGATGGATCGCGACCTGCGGATCGCGACGGGCAAGTCCTTGTTGAACGCCCGTGAGTTCTGGTGGCTCACCCGGCAAATCACGCTGCTGAGTGAGTCGACGCCGGTGACCGGCTCAGTGAGTTCGCAGGCGGTGGTGCAGCGCGAAGGTCTGATCCGGTTTACCGTCGGCGGTCATGTGGTATTGGGCGTCTATGTCTTTGCCTACTTTGATCCCAAAGGTGTCTATTGGCTGTACACGCCCGACGCTCCCGACGGCGTCACGTTTCGCCCATACCAGGACTTCCCCGGGGCGATCGCCGCACGCCTGCGTGATTACGTGCTGGAGCGGGTGGCCGTTGGTGCTCGTGCCGCGGTAAGGCGCTCGCTGACGGCTTTGGCGACCACGACCCGTGGCCTCGAAGTATTGCGCGAATTCAATCGGGTAATGGATATCTCGTCGCAGTTCGATGCCTACATCGAGCGTGCTGTCACGGACGTGGAAGATGTCACGAAAAGTCGCGGCGAGGTGATCAGGGATCAGGTGCTCAAGGGCCTGCTCTTCGCCTCCGCGCCGGTGTGCATGGTTTACCCGCCCTTTGCCCTGTTGCTGGATGCCGGCTTCATTGCCCTCAGTTCCAGGCAGGCGATCGAGGCGCATGGGCAGGGCGACACGGATCGCGCCCTCGGCCATTGGCTGCAAGCGACCTGGGGCGCGTTGTTCGGCATGCTTGGGGCAATGAGCATGACCCGGCTGCTCGGTCAGGCTGTCAGGAGTCTGAAGCTCGCCGTAAGGCCCATGTCCTTGGCCGCTCAGCGCCTGAGGCAGGTGACATCAGTCGCTGCCAGGGAGAGCGGGCCGCTGATCCAGCCGATCCGTTTCGATCCGAAACAGGCGGTCAGGGAAACGCCGAAGAATTTGCAGCAGGTGACCGAGGGGGCTTTCAAAGGCACCTATCTCAGCCCGTCCAGCGCTACGCAGCCGCGAAATGCTTTCTACATACTCGACAAGGGCAGGTACTACCAGGTGAGGGGGAATATCTACTTCGATGGTCTGTGCCTGGTGGATGCCCGTTATCCCGGCGCGTTTTACAAACCGCCCGTGTACAGGATGGCGAATGGCAAGTGGGCGCGTAAACCCGTTGGAATGAGTGGCGGCAATGATGATGTGCGCAACCTTGGGCGAGTGAGCGATCTGCGCGAAGCGTTTCCCGGGCATGTCTTCCCGGACGTGGCGCGGGGCGCGTTGCAGGGCGAGGCGGTGGTCGCCAGGTTCAGCGAGACGGCGGCAGACAACTATCTGTTCTCCCTGAACGCCCAGACATGCGTGATCGCTTCGTTGTACAACCCGACCACCAAGGTCGGGGCGGTCATTCATTTCGATCACAACATCCGCGCACTGATCGAGCGCAGTGTTCGCGAAGTGAAGCAGCGTTTGGGAGGGGCAGCGAAGGATATTCGCGCCATTCTGGTGGGCGGCGATTGGCTGACAGGCGCTGATATTGGCGAGCCGGTCAGATCGGTGATGAGGCGCCAGGGGCTGCAGCCAACCTGGGATCACTGGTCGTATTCTTCCTGCTTCGGTAATACCTATGGTGTGTCGCTGGATCTGCGCACTGGGGTGACGTCGGTGTTCAAGACATCACAGAGTCAGGTTGAGCGCTACTACATACCGGTGCTGGCGAGGGCGAAACAGAGTTCCGACCCGGTGTCGGTGCGTGCGCGTGGGTTCATGACGCGCTTGCGTAGTGAGCCGTTGGTAGCCAATGCCAATGGTGGCGTTCGCACCCTGCAGGGCAGGGCGGCGACGAGGGCGCAGATCGAAGCACAGGCACTCCCTACGGTAGCGCTGAGCTGAGTCATTCGCCGCCATTGTGAAAGGCAGGCAAAAAAAGACCCCGGCCAATGGACCGGGGTCTTTTTTACATCACTCGGGACATCAAGCCTGATCAGCCAGCTTGTGTTCCAGGTAATGGATGTTGACGCCACCTTTGCAGAAGCCTTCGTCGCGGACCAGGTCGCGGTGCAGCGGGATGTTGGTCTTGATCCCGTCCACCACGATTTCGTCCAGCGCATTGCGCATGCGCGCCATGGCTTCGTCACGGGTTGCGCCGTAGGTGATCAGCTTGCCGATCAACGAGTCATAGTTCGGCGGAACCGCATAACCGCTGTACAGGTGCGAGTCGACGCGAACGCCATTGCCGCCTGGAGCATGGAAATGCTTGACCGTGCCTGGGCTTGGCATGAAGGTTTTCGGGTCTTCGGCGTTGATCCGGCATTCCAGCGAGTGGCCGCGGATCACCACGTCATCCTGGGTGAACGACAGTTTGTTGCCGGCGGCGATGCTGAGCATCTCCTTGACGATGTCGATACCGGTGACCATTTCCGAAACCGGGTGCTCCACCTGAACACGGGTGTTCATTTCGATGAAGTAGAAACGACCGTTCTCGTAGAGGAACTCGAAGGTGCCGGCGCCGCGGTAGCCGATGTCGATGCAGGCCTTGACGCAGCGTGCCAGGACTTCCGCGCGAGCCTGCTCGTCGATGCCCGGTGCCGGTGCTTCTTCGAGGACCTTCTGGTGACGACGTTGCAGCGAGCAATCGCGGTCGCCCAGATGGATGGCCTGGCCCTGGCCGTCGGACAGCACCTGGACTTCGACGTGACGCGGGTTGGTCAGGAACTTTTCCAGATAGACCATCGGGTTGCCGAACGCCGCGCCCGCTTCGGAGCGGGTCAGTTTCGCCGAGGAAATCAGGTCTTCTTCCTTGTGTACCACACGCATGCCGCGACCACCGCCACCACCGGCAGCCTTGATGATCACCGGATAGCCGACTTCGCGGCCAATGCGCAGGGCGGTTTCTTCGTCTTCAGGCAGCGGGCCGTCGGAACCTGGAACGGTAGGTACGCCGGCGGCGATCATGGCGTGCTTGGCCGATACCTTGTCGCCCATCAGGCGGATGGTGTCGGCTTTCGGACCAATGAAGGCAAAACCGGAGTTTTCGACCTGTTCGGCGAAGTCGGCGTTTTCCGCCAGGAAACCGTAGCCAGGGTGAATGGCGGTGGCGCCGGTCACTTCAGCGGCGGCGATGATCGCCGGGATGTGCAGGTAAGAGTGCGCAGCCGACGCCGGACCGATGCAGACGGATTCGTCCGCCAGGCCCAGGTGCATCAGTTCTTTGTCGGCCTTGGAGTAAACGGCGACGGTCTTGATGCCCATCTCTTTGCAGGCACGCAGAATCCGCAGGGCGATCTCACCGCGGTTAGCGATCAGAACTTTTTCCAACTTCGCAGTCATCAAAGGCTCTCCGCGGTTCAAACGATGGTGAACAGCGGTTGGTCGTACTCAACCGGCTGGCCGTCTTCAACGAGGATGGATTCGATCACACCGCTGGTTTCAGCTTCGATGTGGTTCATCATCTTCATGGCTTCGACGATGCACAGGGTGTCGCCTTTCTTCACGGTCTGGCCGACTTCAACGAAGGACGGCGAGGACGGGGAAGACTTGCGATAGAACGTGCCTACCATTGGCGAACGGGCAACGGTGCCGTTGAGCGTTGGCGCGGCAGGTGCTGCTGGAGCGGCGGCAACTGGCGCTGCTGCCGGAGCAGGCGCGGCGGCTGGAGCCTGCATCGGTGCCGGCGCGTAGAACTGCTGGGCCGGGGTCTTGCTGTGACGGCTGATGCGTACGGACTCTTCGCCTTCCTTGATCTCGAGCTCGTCGATGCCGGACTCTTCCAGCAATTCGATCAGTTTCTTAACTTTACGGATATCCATGAATCATCAACTCCCAAGGGTCGGTCAGGGGCGTTTAACGCTTGTTGTTCAAGCTGTTGCCTGTTTTTCAAGCTGCTCTAGGGCGGCCTCCAGAGCCAGTCGGTAACCGCTGGCGCCAAGGCCGCAGATCACTCCCACCGCTACATCGGAGAAGTAGGAGTGATGGCGGAAAGGTTCGCGTTTGTGCACGTTGGACAAATGCACTTCGATGAATGGGATGCTCACTGCCAGCAGCGCGTCACGTAATGCGACGCTTGTGTGCGTAAAAGCAGCGGGATTGATCAAAATGAAGTCCACGCCTTCGCCACGCGCGGCATGGATGCGGTCGATCAATTCATATTCGGCGTTGCTTTGCAGGTAGAGCAAATGATGGCCGGCATTGCGGGCCCGCTGTTCCAGGTCCTGGTTGATCTGGGCCAGTGTCACGGCCCCGTAGACGCCCGGTTCGCGGGTGCCCAGCAGGTTCAGGTTGGGTCCGTGCAGGACCAATAGGGTCGCCATCTGCTGTTCCTTGTTATCTGTGAGCAGGTGTCAGAACCCGGCGACTATGCCGCAAAGCCTTTATGACTGTCCAGTTCTCTGCAATAGCCAGCACGATGACCGATGTTTGCGCGAAATTTGTGACCATGCTCCAAGATCCGGTCACCCGCCCCTGGGATGCCTGCGCTAAACCCTGTGGGAGCGAGCCTGCTCGCGATGGCGGCGGTAGATTCAACATTTCTGCAAGCTGACCCACCGCTATCGCGAGCAAGCTCGCTCCCACAGGGGGGCTGTGGTGAACATCAAGGTTGGGAATAACCCGACACCCGCGTGGGAGCGAGCCTGCTCGCGATGGCGGCGGCACATTCAACACTGATGCAAGCTGACCCACCGCTATCGCGAGCAAGCCCGCTCCCACAGGGATCTGTGGTGAACATCAATGTTGGGAATAACCCGAAACCCGCGTGGGAGCGAGCCTGCTCGCGATGGCGGCGATAGATTCAATATTTCTGCAAGCTGACCCACTGCAATCGCGAGCGAGCCCGCTCCCACAGGGGATCTGTGCTGCTTAAACCCGAAATGCCTGCACCGCCGTGTGCAGCCGCCCACCCAATACCAGCAGGTTGTCGCCCTGTTCCCGCCCCTGACCAATGCGCAGCAGATTATCCCCACCCAGTTGATGAATCCGCTCACTGTGATCGCGGATTTCGCTGACGGCGCCGCTTTGTTGGGCGGTGACGTCGGCGATGCGCACTGCGGTTTCGGAAATGGTCTGGATGGCCCCGACGATTTTATCCAGTGCGCCGTCGGCCGCTTGTGCCTGGTTGGCGGTGGCTTCGGCGTGTTCGACCTGGGCGCGCATGCCGTCCACAGACTGGCGCGCGGCCAGTTGCAGGCGGGCGATCAGTTCCTGGATCTCGGCAGTGGCGCCCGCCGTGCGTTGGGCCAGGGAGCGGACTTCCTCGGCCACCACCGCGAAACCTCTTCCCATGTCTCCGGCGCGGGCGGCTTCGATGGCGGCGTTGAGGGCCAGCAGGTTGGTCTGATCGGCAATCGAGCGAATCACTGTCAGCACGCCGCCGATGGTGGCCGATTCCTCAGCCAGTTGTTCGATCATTTGTGCGTTGCCTTGCACTTCGCCCACCAGCGCATGCAGGCCGGTGAGGCTCAGGCCGATGACTTTCTGCCCTTGCTCCACAGCATGCCCGGCGCTACGGCTGGCGTCGGCGGCCTGGCTGGCGTCACCGGCTACTTGTTGAATGGTCGCTTCCAGCTCGCTGAGAGAGTCGCGGATCAGCGCCGTGTCACCGGCCTGGTGCTCGGCGCCGCTGTGCAATTCTCCACTCAGCTCGGCCAGTGCCCGGCTGCTGCCAGCGACCTGCTCGGCATTCAGGCGAATGGTGCCGACCAGATCCACCAGATACGCCCGCAAGCGATTGAGCGAGGCCTGGATGTCTTGTAACTCGCGGTTGCTGGCGCCCACATGAATGTCGCGGCTGAAATCCCCTTCGGCCCAAGTCGACAGGGCGGGTGCCAGATTTGTCAAAGTCCGGGCCAGGCGCCGCTGCAAGGTGTCGATGAGCAATGCGATCAGCAGGATCAGGCCGATCATCAATCCCTGAATCAGCCGAACTTCGCCCTGGATCTGGCCATGTTGGGCGCGAACCGCCGACTCCATGGCATCGATCGCCTGTTGCACATCGGCGATTTTCAAGTGCGTGGCGCTGCTCAGTTCTGTGCGCTTCTGGATCAATGCGCGAGTGCGCCCCAGTTCGGCAGGGTAGCGGCCGAGCAGGCTGTTGAGTTCGCGCTTGAGGGCGATGCCGGCGTCTTCGGCGACGGTTTCTTCCTGGGTCTGCAAGCCCATCAGCGCAGCGAAATCATCGCCCTGCGCTTCGTTGCTGGCTGTCACGCCCAGCAGCGGCAGGCTGTCGAGGCTCTCGGCCTGTGTGCGGATGCTCTGCAGTTCCCGTTCGACATCGGCGGCCAATTCGCTGCGTCCGCTGCTGACCAGTTTGTCCCGGGCGAGGGACAGTCGGCCCAGATGTTGCGAAGCGGCGAACAACGGCGGCAGGTAGGCCGGGGCGCCATTGGCGTATTGCGCAAGGCGGTCCAGGCTCGCGCTCAGCTCCCGTTCGGCCTGCAACAGCAGGGCTTGCGGATCGCCCGCCAGCTTACCGGCGGCCAGCAGATCGGTCTTGCTGAAGCCGTCGAGGCTGGACAGGCTTGGGCGCAAGCTCTTGGCCAACTCGGGCGGAAATTGGTCGAGGTCCTTTTGCAAGGTATCAATGGACTGGGTCGCTGCGCTGAGGCGCAAGGCGTCGCCGCTGGCCAGGTAATCTTCGATGTTGCGCGCCACCTCGCCCTGGAACTGCCGCGACAGGCTCAGGTAGCGCTCCATCAACAGATAGGGGCGCTCCAGGGCGATTTGCGACCACCACAGGGTGCAAGCCAGGCCAAGGCACACGGCAACTAAAAGAAGGGTATTGAGATTGGTCAGCAGCTTCAGGCGCATCAAGGGTCTACCAAGGGCAGAATCGTAAGTGCTTGAAGTTATTGCGTTTGGGTTACAGGTTTATGACTGAATCGGTGGATTCCGATGAAAAGGTGGCACTTTGCTTTGACTGCCGCGCGCTTTGTACCCGATTGCGCCCTGCGTGCTTGGCGCGGTACAGCGCTTCGTCCGCCTGGCTGGCCATCATCAGGCTGTCGGACTCTTCGCTCATCTGCACCACGCCCGCGCTGAAGGTGCACCACAGGTCCTGGGGCTGCGCCGGGTAGTGAATTTCGGCAAAACGCTGGCGGATTTCATCCAGTACCTTGTAGGCCGCATCGATATCCGTGTCCGGCATGACGATGGCGAACTCTTCACCGCCGTAACGGCCGATGAAGTCGGTCTTGCGCAGACGCTGCTTGAGAAACAGCGCCAGGCTTTTGATCACCCGGTCGCCCATGGGGTGGCCGTGGCTGTCGTTGACCCGTTTGAAATGGTCGATGTCCAGCATGGCAAAGCTCAACGGCTTGCCTTCGCGGCGAGCGCGGAAGCAGCAGTCTTCGAGCAATTGCAGGATATGGGTGTGGTTGTAAAGACCGGTGAGGCTGTCGCGGACCATCCGCGCCTTGAGGTTGCGCGCCCGGGCCGCGCGATTGCGCACGGTGGTGATCAGGTGCCGGGGTTTGATCGGTTTGGTCAGGAAGTCGTCGCCGCCTTCACTCATGGCGTCGAGCTGTTTGTCCAGGTCGTCTTCGGCGGACAGGTAAATGATCGGCACGCTGACATAGCGGTCATTGTGGCGGATCACCTTCGCCAGCTCCGTGCCGGTGCAGGCGGGCATGTACATGTCGAGGATGATCAGATCAGGCTGGAAATCCGCCAGCTCGGCCATGGCCTGGATCGGTTCGATCAGCGTGCGGGTGACGATACCGGCGCTGTTGAGCAGGCGCTCGGTGTGCAGGGCCTGGGCACGGGAGTCATCAATGATCAGCACTTTGTAGGGTTCGTACTGGGCAACGCAGGTCAGCACTTCGATCTTTTCCAGCAGGCTCGAAGCTTCCAGGGTGCCAGTGAGGAACTCCTGCCCGCCGGCGCGCACCGCCGCCAGGCGTGTCGGCGTGTCGGTTTCCAGCAGGCTGAAGAACAAGAGCGGCAACGGCTGCTCCAGACCTTCCTGGGCTTCGGCGGCCAGTTTCAGGCCGATGCCGGGGCCGCTGAAGTCCACGTCCATGACAATCGCGGCCGGCAGGCGCTCGACCATCGAAGCCCGAAACGCCGCCACGCTGTCGAGCGCCTGGGCGCTGAGGCCGAAGAACTCCAACTGCTTGGCCAGCCGCTCGGCGCGGTCATGGTCCTGCAACATCACGTAGATGGGTTTGCGCAGCGGCGGCAGGAAGGTCTGTTCGAGCTGATCGCCATGGCGCAGGCCGGTGCGGGACAGGCGCTGCATCAGTCGATTGATTTCAGTGATCAGGTGGCTGCTCAGACGCCCGCGATTGGCTTCCACCGCTTGCAGCGATTGACTGATGCCCTGGGCGAGCTGGCAATGCTCCGGTTGCTCGAAGCGCTCGGCAAAGCGCAGCAGACGCAGGTTGGCTTCGCTGAGCTCCGACAGGTCGACGCCTGACCATTCACTGCGTTGCAGGCGCTGCCAGATCTCCAGGATCTGACGAGCCTGGTGAATTACCCGCTGGGCAAAGTGGTGCTTGAGGCGCTCACGGCTGGGGTCTTCTGGCTCGGTCATATCCTGACTACTAGTTAGGGTGCATGCTGAGATCGACTGGTGGCTCTATGCTAGCACCTCTTTTCATTCGCATGAGTGTCATACGTCAATAATCTGTCTTGGGAGGGTATTCAGTTTATGACCGGTCAGTTTCGTAGGCTGGTGACAGCGCTTCCTTTATAGTGGCCGTTCGATTGCCCTGTCGTGGTCGGCATGATTTGCGCCGCATTATCGCGTTTCAAATCAGGCACGATGGCGTAGGGTTGTGGTCGAACCGTGAACTCAAGTGATTGAAGGGACATCGCCATGCTGGACTGGAAAAACCGCGCGGGCAGCGCGCCTGAACGTGCCGCCGAGCCGAAATCGGCCACCCGCAGCTACCTGGGTGGGCTTTTTTTCAGCCGGGCACTGGCCACCCTGGTCGGCCTGTACTTGCTGGTGACCATTGCCGTCGGCTGGTACTGGAGCCAGGAGCCCGCCCTGTTCCCCGTGCAGCAGAACGCCCAGGCGGCCGCGGAGAAGGAAGGCCGGCAAATGGTGATCGGCTACACCACCGTCGAGACCCTCAAGACCGTGGCCGAAACGCTGCTGACCAAGCCAGGTGGCTACATTTCCAACGACCGGTTCCCGCCGGGCCTGTGGATGGACAACATGCCGAGCTGGGAATATGGCGTGCTGGTGCAGGTACGCGACCTGAGCCGCGCTCTGCGCAAGGACTTCGCCCGATCCCAGTCCCAGTCCGCCGAGGACGCCGACCTGGCCAAGGCCGAGCCGCGCTTCAACTTCGATAACCGCAGCTGGGTGCTGCCCTCCAGTGAGTCGGAGTACCAGGAAGGCATCACTCTGCTGAGCCGCTATCAGGCGCGCCTGTCCGATCCGAACCAGAAAAGCGCGCTGTTCTATGCCCGCGCCGATAACCTGAATAATTGGCTGGGCGATGTCGGCACTCGTCTGGGTTCGCTGTCCCAGCGCCTGTCGGCCAGCGTGGGCCGGGTCAAGCTCAACACCTCGCTGAAAACCGAAGTCACGGCCCCGGGCCAGGTACCGCAAGTGGACGAGGAGGTGGTCGAAACCCCGTGGATGCAAATCGACAACGTGTTCTACGAAGCTCGCGGCCAGGCCTGGGCGCTGTCGCATTTGCTGCGCGCAATCGAAGTGGATTTCGCCGATGTGCTGGCAAAGAAAAACGCCACGGTCAGCGTGCGGCAGATCATTCGTGAACTCGAAGCCTCCCAGGAGCCGGTCTGGAGCCCGATGATCCTCAATGGCAGCGGCTTCGGTGTATTGGCGAACCATTCGCTGGTGATGGCCAACTACATTTCCCGCGCCAACGCGGCGGTGATCGACTTGCGGCAACTGCTGAACCAGGGCTGACAGATGGAAGAAAGTCCGCGGGAGGTCGCTCATCGAGTGGCCTCGGATGCCGAGCTTATCGCTTGGGTCGATAAAGACGACAACCTGCTTGGCAGCCTGGTGCGTGCGGACCTGCGTGAGCGCGGTCTGATCGGGCGCGGCACCTACATCATGCTGTTCAACTCGGCCGGTGAGTTGTGCGTTCATCGGCGGACCCTGAGCAAGGCAATCTATCCGGGTTTCTGGGACGTGGCGGCCGGCGGGATGGTGCAGGCCAACGAGACCTATGCCGAGTCGGCGGCTCGAGAGCTGGCGGAAGAGTTGGGCGTGAGCGGCGTCGAACTGACGGCCCATGACCATTTTTATTTCGAAGACAGCGGCAGTCGCCTGTGGTGCTCGGCGTTCTCGGCCGTGTGGGACGGGCCGCTGATTCTGCAACCTGAAGAGGTACTCGAGGCGCGTTTCCTGCCGGTCGACCAGGTGCTCGATGAAATCCAGCACAAGCCTTACTGCCCGGACTCTCTGGCGGCACTGGAGCGCTATTTGCGAGCCCATGGCGATGATGTCGCAAAGAAGCGCTAAATTGGCGCCGATTGGCCCTTAGCAAGTTAGCTTTTTGCCGTTACACTGCGCGACTTTTCAAGCTGAATCGCTGTCTGCGATCCAGTAGCGCTGCCCCTGCCTGAGTGGGGCTTCGCGGTCGGGGCACTTACTTTTGCCCGGCCAGTCTTTGTCCTCCCAAGAGGATTGCCGGTGGCCAAAAAAGCCGCATCCTTCGCCGCCTTGGGCGGCCTGGTATTTTCTACCGACGCCGGTCGTCATTGCCCTGATTGCCGCCAGCCGGTGGATGCCTGCATCTGCAAACAGACCACCATCCCGGAAGGTGACGGTATCGCTCGCGTGCGCCGTGAAAGCAAAGGTCGCGGCGGCAAGACGGTGACCACGATCACTGGCGTGCCGCTGGCCGAGGACGCGCTCAAGGAACTGGCCACCACGTTGAAGAAACGCTGTGGCACCGGTGGTGCTTTGAAAGACGGCATCATCGAGATCCAGGGCGATCACGTCGAGCTGCTGCTGGCGGAACTGACCCGACACGGCTTCAAGGCGAAAAAGTCCGGCGGCTAGCAGCCTCTGTGAAAACCACCCTCGGCTTGATTCGAACCCTTTCTACGAAGCACGGTTCGAAGTCGCCCACATGGTTTTCACAGAGCCTGTTCTGAACGGGTTTCTAAACTCAGCGCTGTGAGCAGGGTCTACCTTGCTTACAGGCAAATCGTCATTTCCATTCTCTAGACTGCTCCAGCCTCCTACCGGATGGTGCATTTTGACTTCTTTATAGGGGACTTCGATGTCCGTACGACGCACACGCAAAGACGATGGCAGCCAATGGACAGTTGCGGACAGCCGCAGTGTTTACGGGATCCGCCATTGGGGGGCCGGGTATTTCGCGATCAATGACGCCGGTCGCGTCGAAGTCCGTCCGAACGGTCCAGGCAGTTCGCCCATCGACCTGTTCGAGCAAGTCGACCAGTTGCGCCAGAGCGGCCTGTCGCTGCCATTGCTGGTGCGCTTCCCCGACATCCTGCAAGACCGCGTGCGCCAGCTCACCGGTGCGTTCGACAGCAACATCGCGCGCCTGGAATACCAGAGCCAGTACACCGCGCTCTATCCGATCAAGGTCAACCAGCAGGAAGCGGTGATCGAAAACATCATCGCCACCCAGAACGTTTCCATCGGTCTTGAGGCCGGCTCCAAGCCCGAGCTGCTGGCGGTGCTGGCCCTGGCGCCCAAGGGCGGGACTATCGTCTGCAACGGTTACAAGGACCGCGAGTTCATTCGCCTGGCGCTGATGGGCCAGAAACTGGGCCATAACGTCTTCATCGTGATCGAGAAAGAATCCGAAGTCGGCCTGGTGATCGAAGAAGCCGCGTCGCTCAAGGTCAAGCCACAGGTCGGCCTGCGGGTACGCCTGTCGTCCCTGGCGTCGAGCAAGTGGGCCGATACCGGTGGCGAAAAGTCCAAGTTCGGCTTGTCTGCCGCGCAACTGCTGTCGGTGGTCGAGCGCTTCCGCGCCGCTGGCCTGGATCAGGGCATCCGCCTGCTGCATTTCCACATGGGCTCGCAGATCGCCAACCTGGCGGACTACCAGCATGGCTTCAAGGAAGCGATCCGCTACTACGGTGAGCTGCGCAACCTCGGCCTGCCGGTGGATCACATCGATGTTGGCGGTGGCCTGGGCGTGGACTATGACGGTACGCACTCGCGCAATGCCAGTTCGATCAACTACGACATGGACGATTACGCCGGTGTCGTGGTTGGCATGCTCAAGGAGTTCTGCGATGCCCAGAGCCTGCCGCATCCGCACATATTCTCGGAAAGTGGTCGCTCCCTGACCGCCCACCACGCGATGCTGGTGGTGCAGGTGACCGACGTCGAGAAACACCACGACGACGTGCCGGTGATCGAAAACAAGGAAAGCCTGCCGGAGACCGTGCAGTGGCTGGTTGACCTGCTGGGCCCGACCGATATCGAGATGGTCACCGAGACCTACTGGCGCGCCACCCACTACATGAGTGACGTGGCCGCCCAGTACGCCGACGGCAAGCTGACCCTGGCGGAAAAAGCCCTGGCCGAGCAGTGCTACTTCGCCGTGTGCCGTCGCCTGCATAACTCATTGAAGGCCCGCCAGCGCTCCCACCGTCAGGTGCTGGATGAGCTCAACGACAAGCTCGCCGACAAGTACATCTGCAACTTCTCGGTGTTCCAGAGCCTGCCGGACACCTGGGCCATCGGTCAGGTGCTGCCGATCCTGCCGCTGCATCGCCTCGATGAAGAGCCGTTGCGCCGCGCCGTGCTGCAAGACCTGACCTGCGACTCCGACGGCAAGATCAAGCAGTACGTCGACGAGCAGAGCATCGAAACCAGCCTGCCGGTGCATTCCCTCAATCCGGGCGAAGATTACCTGTTGGGCATCTTCCTGGTGGGTGCCTACCAGGAAATCCTTGGCGACATGCACAACCTGTTCGGTGACACCGACTCGGTGAACATCTACCAGAATGCCGACGGCAGCGTGTACCACGCCGGTATCGAAACCCACGACACCATCGAAGACATGCTGCGCTACGTGCACCTGTCGCCGGAGGAGTTGATGACCCACTACCGCGACAAATGCGCCAGCGCCCGTATCAGCGCCGCCGAACGCACCCAGTTCCTGGATGCCCTGCGCCTGGGGTTGACGCGGTCGTCCTACCTGTCTTCCTGATGGCGGCCTGAACGCCCTCCGGGACTGTCAGAAAATACACCGTGTGCTGCGGGTTTTTTCGGATAGTCCCGGAGGGCGTTTTTATTTGTGCCGCTGTTATTTCCGAACACTGGTGCATTTAACCGGTGGTGTCCTTATTTCGTGTAGTCCCTTTCCTAACTTGTACTTGGGCTCTCTACTCGGCCATGGCTCTCAGCGAGAATCCTCAGCCGCCCCTCCTGTAGAGAAACGCCGATGTCCGATCCAGCCAGCGAGCCGTCATTTCGTCTGGAGATAGCCGGTCTGCCCGAATCCTTTGTTGTCGTGGCCTTCACGGGCAGCGAAGCCATCAGCGAACCCTTTGTCTTTGATGTGGAGCTGTTGATCGGCGATACGCCCCTGGACCTTGCCGGGTTGCTCTACCGCAGCGTCTGGTTGAGTTTCGACGCTGGAGGGCGGGGCATCCATGGGCAGATTCACGAGCTTGTCCAGCATCGTCAGGGCGCTGCTTGCCGGGTACGCATCGGGCCGAAGCTGGCGTGCCTGGCGCAACGATTCAGCCAGCGGGTGTTCAGTGCCCGCTCAGTGCCGCAAATCATTCGCCAGGTGCTCAAGGCCCACGGCATTGCCGGACGCCAGGTGTGCCTGGCTTTGAGTGGTGATTATCCGCTGCGCGATTTCTGTACCCAATATCGGGAGTCAGATCTGCAATTTCTCCAACGCGTGTGCGCCGAGGCGGGCATTTACTTCCATTTCGAGCAGGCTCGGGATGGGCATTGCCTGGTTTTTGCTGACAGCACGGACGATTCCCTGCCCGATGGCGAGACGCTTTACAGGCTCGAGGGAACGGCTCCGGCGGTGCGCAACTGGCGTGTACAAAGCGATGTTTCGGGGGAGCAAGTAGCCTTGGGCCGCAGCGATCTGATGGGGCTGCATTGCGGCCGGACGCTGTCGCTGGCAGGGCACCCTATCGAAGGCTGGAACCAGCCCTGGCTGTTGACGAAAGTCGAGCATCGCGCGCAGGCCGGCGTATATGGCAACCATTTTCGCGCCATTCCTGCGGGATGGCCGTTCGTGGCGACCGGGGTTGCGGCAAAACCTCGCATGCTGAGTCGGCAGCGCGGCTGGGTGGTCACGGTCGATGAGCCGCAGATGCAGGTGGCGGGGCGAGTGGCGGTGCAGTTCGACTGGGTCTATCAGGGAGAGGGAGCCAGTCCCAGTCATTGCTGGCTGCCGTTGGCCCCTGAGCTGGCCGCTTGGGGGCACGCCATTGGCAAGGGCACCGAGGTGCTGGTGAGTTTTATCGAGGGCGACCCGGATCGTCCATTGATCAGTGCATTGCTCGACGCGCCGGCATCTCGGGAAGACGCGGATGAATCCCCCCTGAGTGAAACGTCCCAACCAGTCCATGAGGGCTCTGGCATCGACCCGCTTCTGTTGGCGGCGATCCAGAGTGCCGAGCCGTTGGTGTTGTTGTGTCTGTTGCCCGGGGGCGGCAGCTTCAACCCCTGTAGCCAGCCGTTGTGCACCTGCCGCATGCTCACGCAGCTCGGCGCGGGCGCTGCTCCATGAATGCTGCCGCCATGTCTGCATCAGCGCCGCAATGGCTGCTGCTCGACGTACCCGGTGCGCCGGACGCCGCGCAGCGTTTGCAGGAGCAGTTCGCCGAGATCCGGCGCTTTGCCTTGTTCGAAGGCACCGAATTGCACGGGCTGAGGGAGCATGGTCCGTTGCTGGTGGATTTGCAGCAATCGCCGGCACTGGCCAGCCTGTGTCACCTGGATGCCGGCGCCTGGCCGGGGCTGTTGTTGGTCAGCCGAGCGTCAGAGGCGCAGTTACTGGCGCATCTGCGGCGCATGTTGACGGTGACGTTAGGCCTGCATCACAAGGCCTTGCTGAACTATTACAACCCTCACACGGCCAGTTATTTCTTCGACGGTTGCGATCCTCGGGAACTCAGTTGCTGGCTGGGGCCGATCAGCCTGGTGCGCTGGTTCGGCGGGACCTGGGGCGACAGGACCATCGGCAGCCAGGGCTGGCAGCAACTCTGCAATCCGGGGCTGGCAGTACCGGCACTGGAAAATGAACACAGCCTCAGCGACTGGCAGCAAAGTCAGTTGCAGCGATGTCTGCTGGAACGCCACGTCTGGCAGTGGTCTTGTTCTACCGGACGGGATTTCCGCCTGCTCTGGGAGGACTTGCAGCAAGGGCTGACCCTGGGGTTCACCGAACGACCGGTACTCGACGACTGGTTATGGCTGCGCCTGCAGTACCCCAATGCCCGACCCGTGCCGGGGCTCAAAGGCGGTTCGCAGCGCGAACGCCTGGATCACCTGCGGCGGCTGTGGCAGGACAATCAAGGTTGAAAAGGTCAATGGGCGCCGGCACCGAACCAGCTATCGCGCTGTTGCATGCGCCAGGCGAAAGCACCCAGGGTCAGGCTGCGCAAAGCCATGAACAGCAGGAAAGTGATCCACAGCCCGTGGTTGCCCAGCGCTTGCAGTACCCAGGCAAACGGCGACACCAGCAACAGGGTCAACAGCATGCCGTTGCGCATTTCCCTGGCACGAGTGGCGCCGATGAACAGGCCATCGAGCAAATAACTCCAGACCGCAATCAACGGCAGCGCTGCCAGGTAAGGCAGGTAGCGGTAAGCGGTGTCGCGCACGTCCGGAATATCGGTCTGCATATCGATGAACAGGTGGCCGGCGAGCAGAAACAGTAAGGCAAACCCCACGCTGGCAATCAATGACCATCCGCAGGCCACCACCAGCGAGCGGCGCAGGGCCAGGCGGTCGCGGGCGCCGATGGCGTGACCGCACAGCGCTTCGACGGCATGGGCCAGACCGTCCAGGGCGTGGGCTGTCAGCAGCAGACCATTGAGCAGCAGCGCGTTGGCTGCCACGGTCGCATCCCCCAGACGCGCGCCTTGCACCGTGATCAGGAAGAACACCGCTTGCAGCGCCAGGCTGCGAATGAAAATGTCCCGGTTCACCGCCAGCAACGGACGCCAGCTTTGCCACACCCCCAGGGCCGCCCAGGCGATCTGCCCCGGCCAGGCCCGCAGCGTGTTGCGCGCCAGGATCAGACCGACCAGGGCGCCGGTCCACTCGGCAATCACCGACGCCCGGGCCGAACCGGTCACGCCCCAGTCCAGGCCGATCACGAACCACAGGTTCAGGGCGATGTTCACCAGGTTGGTCACCAGCAGGATCGCCAACGGCGCCCGGGCATTCTGAGCACCGAGAAACCAGCCCACCAGCGCATAACTGGCCAGCGCCGCTGGCAAGCCAAACAGCCGGGTGTGGAAAAAGTCCCGGGTCAACTGCTCAAGCTCGGCGGATGGCTGCATGAAATGCAACGCCACGCCACTCAACGGCACGCCGACCGCCCCCAGCACCAGCGCCAACCCCATCGCCAGCAGCAGACCTTGCAGCAGCACCTGCCTCAACGCCGCTCCATCCCCACGCCCGGCTGCCTGGGCGGCGAACCCGGTGGTGCCCATGCGCAAGAAACCCATGGCCCAGGCCAGCACCGTATACAAACTCGCCCCGACCGCCACCGCGCCTAACTGATGGGCATGGGGCAAGTGGCCGATGACGGTGCTGTCCACCAGTGCCACCAGCGGCACGGAAATGTTCGAGAGAATCATCGGCGCGGCCAGCGCCCATACCCGGCGGTGGGTAAGACGGTCGCGCCAGTCGGTGATCAGGTTGGACATGCGAGCTCCTTGGCGGAGCGCGATTGTAGCGGGTTCTCGCATGATCGTTTTCATGCTCCGCGTGGGAATGCCTCTAGGGACGCTCCACGTTCGATCTCAAAAAACTCTGTGGGAGCAAGGCTTGCCCGCGATGAAGATGACGCGGTCTTTCAGGGCGCCGAGGCGCCTGTATCGCGAGCAAGCTTTGCTCCCACACAGTGCTCTCGGCCCTAGTGAATGATCCAGCTCAACAACCACAACCCCAGCACCAACCAGATAATGCCCAGGATGATCGATGCCCGCATGAAGGCGCGGATTGCCGAGTACAGCAGCATGAGCCCGAGGATCAGCGCAATGATGCTGATGATCGAGGTGTCCATGCCCAGTGTGCGCGACAGGCCATCGACAAAGTTGCCGCCAGCATTGGCCAGGGTGTTGAACAGGCCGCTGAGCAGGTCGACGATAAACCGGATCACCGAACCGAGCGCCTGGCCGAGCCATTCGAAAAAGCTTTCTACCTGCATGTGTACATCCTGATGAGAGAGATCGGAATCGAGCCTTGGGCTTCTGGTTGTAAGAGCGGCTGAAGGCCAAGATCGTTCGATTATGGGGCAAAACGCCGCTTCGTACCGAGACGCTTGCCTTCCCTCGTCATCCCCCCGAAGCTATGCGCATTCAGGAGACCCCGATGAACCTTGTTGAACTGACCGAACGCCTGCATGCCATTCGTGACCATAACGATTGGCGGCAATTTCACAGCCCGAAAAACCTCGCCATGGCCGCCAGTGTGGAAATGGCCGAACTGGTGGAGATTTTCCAGTGGCTGACCGAGGACCAGTCGCGCCAGTTGCCGGCGGACAAGCTGGCCCACGCTGGGCAGGAAGTCGGTGACATTGTGTTGTACCTGTTGCTGCTGTGCAGCGAGCTGGGGTTGGATATGGAGGCTGTGGTGCGCAGCAAGCTGGCCGACAGCGAGCGGCGGTTCGGCCAATGAGCGATCGCCATTTCGATCAGCTCGCCACGCGCTTTGCTGAAAAAATCTACGGTGGGGCCAAAGGTGCGATCCGCCTGGCGGTGCTGCAGGCCGATCTGCTTGAAGCCTTGCCTGAGCGTCCGTTGCGTGTGTTGGACATAGGCGCCGGCTTGGGCCACATGTCGTTGTGGCTGGCCGAGCGCGGCCATCAAGTGACCCTGGCCGAGCCAGCCGAGCCCATGCTCGAAGGTGCCCGTCAGCGATTCGCCGATGCCGGTCAGAGCGCAACGTTCATTCAGGCACCGTGGCAGGCGCTGCCCGACCAGCTCACTGAGCCTTACGACCTGGTGCTGTGCCACGCGGTGCTGGAATGGCTGGCCGAACCCCATGCGATCCTGCCGGTGCTGCATCAACTCACGGTCCCGGGCGGCTGGTTGTCCCTGGCGTTCTACAACCGCGACGCGCTGGTTTATCGCAACCTGCTCAAGGGGCATTTTCGCAAGTTGCGCAAAAATGACATGGCCGGTGAAAAACAGAGCCTGACCCCGCAACAACCCCTTGATCCGCGGGAATTGGCGGCGCAACTTGAAGGCGTGTGGCAGGTCGAAACTCAAAGTGGTGTGCGGGTTTTCCATGACTACATGCCGGTGGAGTTCCAGGGCCGCGTGGAGCTGGCGCAGTTGCTGGAGATGGAGCTGGCTCACCGCCGCCATCCGGCGTTTGCCGGGTTGGGGCGTTATCTGCACTGGGTCTGCCGTCCCCTCTGATCTGAAAGAGCAATCGGAGCGCGAAATGAAAGGTCGTTCAGGGTTGTTGGTGTTGTGCCTGGGACTGACTGCCTGCCAGGGCAGCAACCCGTATGTCGCCACGTCTAACCCGCTGCCACCGGCGCCGCCGCAGGCCGCCACGGTGTTTGACCGCAGCGCTTACCCCGCGCCACCCCGTGACTACGGGCGCTATCGCAGTTGGGCCTGGCTCAACGGGCGACTGCCACCGGGCACCGCTTGGGCGGACTCGGCCCAGGTGGCTGAAGCGGTGAGCAACGCCCTGGATCAACGCGGCCTGCGTCCATTGCATGACAACCGCCCGGCCGACCTGTTCGTCAGTGCCGACCTGCGCCTGGAAACGCGCGTGCGTCAGGTTCGGGACGACTATGATTCCGGTTACTACGGCGGCTATAACCGTTACGACCGCTACGGCCCCGGCTATGGCATGTATCACTCGGTGCCGGTGGTGCGCACTTATCGGGAGCAGGTCGTGGTGGTGCGAGTGGACCTGTTCGATGCCCGTAATGGTCAGCCGGTGTGGAGCGCCAGCGCCGAGACCAGCCAGCGCGGCAGTCAGAGCGCGCGCACTGATGCCATTCGCGAAGCGGTGGAAAAAGCCCTGTCGGCTTATCCTCCAAGTTGATTACGCAACGGAGAAAAACCATGTTTCGCCGTATCGCTCTACTGGCTTTTACCCTGTTGCTCGGCGCCTGTGCGGGTACCCCGGTCAACCACGACTTTGACACCAGCCGGGATTTCTCGGCTTACCGCAGTTGGAGCTGGAAAGAGCCGGCGCTGCAATATCGTCCCGATGATCCGCGCATCAAGAGCGACCTGACCGAACAGCGGATCCGCCAGGCGGTTGCCGATCAACTCGACCAGCGCGGTCTGCGCCCGGCCCAGGCTGGCGGGCGAGGGGATGTGATGGTCCAGGCCTACCTGATCGTCGAGGATCGCCAGCAACAGATCACGACCAACTACGGCGGTGGTTGGGGCAGCCCTTGGAATGGCTATTGGGGCGGGCCGATGTACAACGAAACCCGCAACATCAGCTACAAGGTCGCCACGGTGCAGATTGACCTGCTCGATGGCAAGGACGGCAAGCTGGTGTGGCGTGGCAGTGATGAACGAATGCTCAGCAACTCGCCCAATCCGACGGATCGCAGCACCGCAGTGCGTGAGACGGTTGCGCGGATCCTGGCGAACTATCCGCCGCGGTAGGCGGATTCAGCATCGAAGCCAACTGACCCACCGCTATCGCGAGCAGGCTCGCTCCCACAGGGGATTTGTGTCGAACGCAGGCCCCATGAACGCCCGAGACCCCATGTGGAAGCGAGCCTGCTCGCGATGACGGCAGCCCATTCAACATCGATGCAAGCTGACCCACAGCTATCGCGAGCAGGCTCGCTCCCACAGGGGATCTGTGTCGGACGCAGGACCCATGAACGCCCGAGAACCCATGTGGGAGCGAGCCTGCTCGCGATAGCCATCGCCCATTCAGCAAAGATGCCGGTCCTCAGCCAGCCGGCCGCCAGCTCCCCACCATATGCTCCAAGTCCCCCGAACCGATCAATCGCAAGTCCCCGCTGGACCCCGCGGCACTCGCCAGCAGTGTCACTTCGCTGGGCAGGCGCACCGGCTTCTTGAAGGTGACATCGATCTCGACGTTGGCATCGGGTAAGTGTTCGTCCAGCGCCGCCAGGGTCCTGGCCTTGTTCCACAGGCCGTGGGCGATGGCGGTGGGGAAGCCGAACAGCCGGGCGCTGAGGCCGCTCAGGTGGATCGGGTTGTAATCGCCAGACACCTTGGCATATTGCCGGCCAATGTCAGCCGGCGCGGTCCAGTGCGCCACTTCAGTCAATGCCTGAATCTCTTGCAGCGGCTCTTCCACCAACGCGCCGTCAAGCTGGACGCCCTTGCAAAGCATCTGGCTCTCGGCCTCCCACAACGGCCCCAATTGATCATCAATGCGAGTCACAAGGTCGAACACCGCGCCCTTGGGGTGAGCTTGCAGATTCTGCACGTTGACGCGAGCCTGCACTTGGCTGACCCCGCCCATGGGCCGCAGTAAACGGATGCGATTGCTCAAGTGGATCAGCCCCAGCAACGGGAACGGAAAGTCCCGGGCGGTGAGCAATTGCATCTGCAGGGCAAACGCCAGTACGTGGGGGTAGGTCGGCGGCAGCAGTCCGTTTTCGGCAAAACCGCAGACCTTGCGATAGGCCGCCAGGCGTTGCGGATCGACCTGTATCACTTGGCGCAGTCCGTCCTGGGGCAAGGTTTTTCCAGTGACCTTGCGCCGTGTCGCGGCTTTCACGTACAGCGAGGACATACCGGGCGCGGCGTTTACTTCATGCCATTGGATCGTCATGGTCATGCTCCCAGGAGGCTTTGCCCGCACACCCGCAGCGTTTGGCCGGTAACGGCGCCCGTCCCCGGCTGGGCGAGCCAGGCCACGGCTTCGGCGACGTCCTGTGGCAGGCCGCCCTGGCCCAGGGAACTCATGCGCCGCCCGGCTTCGCGCAGGGCGAAAGGGATGTCGGCGGTCATGCGGGTTTCAATGAAACCCGGGGCTACGGCGTTGATGCTGATCCCCCGAGGTTGCAGGACCGGCGCCCAGGCCTGGGCCAGACCGATCAATCCGGCCTTGCTCGCTGCGTAGTTGGTCTGGCCGCGATTGCCGGCGATGCCGCTGATGGACGCCAGCAGAATTACTCGGCCATTGTCCCGCAGGGTGCCACTGTCGAGCAGGGCCTTGGTCAGCACCTGCGGCGCGTTGAGGTTGACCGCCAGCACCGCGTCCCAGAACTCCGGGGTCATGTTGGCGAGCGTCTTGTCCCGGGTGATGCCAGCGTTGTGCACCACGATGTCGATGCCGTCGGGCAGGTGTTCAGTCAACTGTGTAGCGGCGTCTTCAGCACAAATGTCCAGCGTCACGCTGCGCCCGCTAAGGCGTGCAGCCAGGGCTTCGAGATCGGCCTTGGCCTGCGGGACGTCCAGCAGGATCACGTCGGCGCCATCGCGGGACAGGGTTTCGGCAATGGAGGCGCCGATCCCGCGGGCCGCGCCGGTGACCAGAGCCTTGAGGCCGGTGAGCGGACGCGTCCAGTCCTGGACCTGCGCCTGGCAGGCATCAAGGCGAATGACCTGCCCGGAAACGTAGGCGCTCTTGGGCGACAGGAAAAACCGCAGCGCACCTTCCAGTTGGGCCTCGGCGCCGTCACCCACATACAGCAATTGCAGCGTCCCGCCATGACGCAACTCTTTGGCCAGGGAACGGCTGAAGCCCTCCAAGGCCCGCTGCGTGCTGGCGGCAAACGGATCGGCGAGACCTTCCGGAGCGCGGCCGAGGATGACGACATGGGCGCTGTGGTCGAGGTTCTTCATCAGGGGTTGGAAGAACTCGCGCAGTTGCTTGAGCTGGTCGGCCTGCGCCAGATGACTGGCGTCGTACACCACCGCCTTGATTTTCGGACCGTGACCGGGGATCCATTCGGTGGCCAGTGTCGGTTCGCCCCCGTAGATGAAGATCGCATCGGTCAGGCGCTTGGCAAATGCGCCGATCTGTTCGGTCAACGGCCCGCCGCCCAACAGCAACGCACCTTCGATCGGCCGCAGCCGCCCGGCCTGCCAGCGCTCCAGGCGGGCCGGCGATGGCAGGCCCAGCGCACCGACCAGACGCAGGCCCAGGGGCGAATTGGCGAAGTCGATATAACGGTCTGACATGGAACACACTCCGGCTGATGAGGTTCAAAGTGTGGACCATGATTGGCAATCAGTCGTTCGATTGGCCAGATAAAGCCTAAGCTTGTGCGGGAGCCGGGTTTCCGCAGGCCCATTGGCGCATCCGGACATACACAGGGAGTTCTTCATGACACAGCTACGCCGCGTCGCGATCATTGGTGGTAACCGCATCCCCTTCGCCCGCTCCAACGGGGCCTATGCCACCGCCAGCAACCAGGCGATGCTGACCGCCGCGCTCGAGGGGCTGATCGAGCGCTATAACCTGCATGGCCTGCACATCGGTGAGGTGGCCGCCGGTGCGGTGCTCAAGCTTTCCCGGGATCTGAACCTGACCCGCGAATGCGTGCTCGGCTCGCGGCTATCGCCCACCACCCCGGCCTACGATCTGCAACAGGCTTGCGGCACGGGGTTGGAGACTGTGCTGTTGACGGCCAACAAGATCGCCCTCGGGCAGATCGACAGTGCCATTGCCGGCGGCGTAGACACCACCTCGGATGCGCCGATTGGCGTCAACGAAGGGCTGCGCAGAATCCTGCTGCAAGCCAATCGCGCCAAAACCACCGCTGAGAAAATCAAGACCTTCCTGCAACTGCGTCCCCAGCACCTCGTTCCCGAACTGCCGCGCAATGGCGAGCCACGAACCGGCCTGTCCATGGGCCAGCATTGCGAACTGATGGCTCAGACCTGGCAGATTCCCAGGGAGGAGCAGGACCAATTGGCCCTGGAAAGTCATCAGAAAATGGCCGCGTCCTACGCCGAAGGCTGGCAGAACGACTTGATGACGCCGTTTCTCGGCCTGACACGGGACAACAACCTGCGTCCAGACCTGACCCTGGAAAAACTCACCGCCCTCCAGCCGGCCTTCGAAAAAAGCGCCAAGGGCACGATGACGGCGGGCAACTCCACACCATTGACCGATGGCGCGTCACTGGTGCTGCTGGGCAGCGAAGAGTGGGCCAAGTCCCGGGGGTTGCCGATCCTGGCGTATGTGCGCGACGGCGAAACGGCAGCGGTGGATTTCGTCAACGGAGCAGAAGGGTTGTTGATGGCGCCGGCCTACGCCGTGCCTCGGTTACTGGCGCGCAACGGCCTGACGTTACAGGACTTTGATTACTACGAGATCCACGAGGCATTTGCCGCTCAAGTGTTATGCACACTCAAAGCCTGGGAAGACCCGGATTATTGCAAGACGCGACTGGGCCTCGACGCTCCGTTGGGCAGCATAGACCGCAGCCGGCTGAACGTGAAAGGCAGCTCCCTGGCCGCCGGCCACCCGTTTGCCGCCACGGGTGGAAGAATCGTCGCCAACCTCGCCAAGTTGCTGGACGCGGCGGGGCGGGGCCGCGGTCTGATTTCCATCTGCGCGGCCGGTGGCCAGGGTGTGACGGCAATCATTGAGCGTTGAGGGACGCCTCGCGTTGTTGATGAATGAGTTCCCGTTGGCGGTTGGCGTAGCGTTCGGCCAGGATCGAACAGACGATCAGCTGCAACGGGTGATAGATCATGATCGGCAACAGGATCAGCCCCAGGCCGGGGTTGTTGCCGAAAATCAACGCGGCCATCGGCACCCCGGCCGCCAGGGATTTCTTGCTGGCGCAGAACACCGCGGCAATCTCATCGGCGTTGCTGAACCGCAGGGCCCGGGCGGTACGGGTGGTCATCCACAAAATGATTGCCAGCAACACGGCACTGCCAAGCAATGCACTGAGCAGCACAGTGTTGCCTTGTTGTTGCCAGATCCCGGACACCATCGAATTGCAGAACGCCGCGTAGACCAGCAGCAGGATCACCAGTTTGTCGATGATGCTGGTGTAGCGTTTGTACCGCCCGAAAAAACCGGCCAGCCAGCGCCGCAGTAACTGTCCGAGCACCAGCGGCAGCAGCAACATCAGGCAAAGGTCGAGCAAAGTCGCACCCAGATCGATACCCCCGGCGCCGCTGCCGACCACGAAACTGACCAGCAGTGGCGTCAGGAAAATCCCCAGCACGCTGGACAGGCTCGCGTTGAGAATCGCCGCCGGTACGTTACCGCCGGCGCTGCCGGTCAGGGCCACCGAGGACGAAATGGTCGAGGGCAGGACGCACAGGTAAAAGAACCCCAGCATCAGCAGTGACGGCACATGGCGACCCAGAAGCCAATCGCTGACCAGCCAGATCAACGGAAACACGCCGAAGGTAAAGACCTGCACCATCACGTGCAGTCGGGTGTTTCTCAGACCGTGGCGGATCTGCTCGCCGGACAGGTTTATCCCGTGCAGGAAAAACACGACAAAGATGCCGATATTGACCACCCACTCGGCATGCATGGCGCCACCCGTAGCGCCAAAGCTGGGAAACAGATACGCCAGCAACGTGGCAAGCAGCATGCCGCACAGGAACCAGTCGGTTACCAGGCGTTTGAGGTGTCTGAAAATGTGCATACGGCACCGCAAGTTGTAAGAAAAGTCGACTTAGCCTAACGTCGGCACTTGCAGCCGTCTTGCGACATAAGGTCAACCCATGCCGACTAACGGACACCAGCAACTCGAAAGGCGCATTCCCGACCTGACGGAATTGCCCAGGCCGCTTTATGCCCGTGTCGAAAGCTTGAGCGCCGGTTCGTGGACCCAGGCCCATCGTCATGACTGGGTGCAGTTTTCCTACGCCATCAGTGGCGTGCTGGGTGTGCACACCGCCGAAGGCAGTTTTTTCGCCCCGCCACAATGGGCCATCTGGATTCCTGCCGACCTGGAGCATCATGTGGTGACCTCCACCCGGGCAGAAATGCGCAGCCTTTATGTCCGTCGCGAAGCCTGTCCGTGGGCCGATGAACGCTGCCGAGTGCTGGAGGTCACGCCGCTGGCGCGGGAGCTGATCAAGGCTTTTTGTCAGTTGCCGGCCGATTACGCTCAGGGCGATACCCAGCAAGCGCGACTGGTGCAAGTGTTGCTGGACCAGTTGGCAACACTGCCGGAGGTTGGCTTTTGCCTGCCACTTCCCCGGCATGCGCGTCTGCTGGCGTTGTGCAACGAGCTGATCGAACAGCCCGACCAGAACGTGACTTTGCAAGTGTGGGCCGAGCGCCTGGGCACATCGGAAAAAACCCTGATGCGTCTGTTCCAGCGCGAAACCGGCCTGAGCTTTCGCGCCTGGCGCCAGCGTACGCGGCTGTTGTCGTCCCTGGGGTCGTTGGAAAAAGGCGATAGCGTGACCGGCGCGGCGTTGTCCTGTGGCTACGATTCCACGTCCGCTTTCATAGTGGCGTTCAAGGGGATGTTTGGATTGACCCCGGGGGAGTTGTTTAAACATTGAATCAGCTGCACTGGGCATGGCTGTCAGCTCTTGTCGCAAATGCCTTTGCATTCAGTTGCCAACGCTATGCGCTGTCTCGGCTATGATTCGGCTCGGTCGATTTAATCCGGCACATTGTGTGCATCGAAGGGTTCATAAGTCGGCAACCCCTCCCCGTGGAGGGAGGATTGCCGTATAACGACTGTCATTCGCGTGTTCGGTAATAAAGGACCCACAATAAAAGCTGATGAAGACTCCAAAACGCATTGAACCCCTGATCGAGGACGGTCTGGTCGACGAGGTGCTGCGCCCACTCATGAGTGGTAAAGAAGCAGCTGTTTATGTGGTGCGCTGCGGCAACGAGTTACGTTGCGCCAAAGTCTACAAGGAGGCGAACAAGCGAAGTTTTCGTCAGGCGGCCGAATACCAGGAAGGCCGCAAGGTGCGTAACAGCCGCCAGGCCCGGGCCATGGCCAAGGGCTCCAAGTTCGGGCGCAAGGAAACTGAAGACGCCTGGCAGAATGCCGAAGTGGCGGCGCTGTTCCGGTTGGCCGGTGCGGGCGTGCGAGTGCCCAAGCCGTACGACTTCCTCGAAGGCGTGCTGCTGATGGAGCTGGTGGCTGACGAATACGGCGATGCGGCACCGCGTCTGAACGATGTGGTACTGGAGCCGGATCAGGCTCGTGAGTATCACGCGTTCCTGATCTCCCAGATTGTGTTGATGCTGTGTACCGGTCTGGTGCACGGTGACCTGTCGGAGTTCAACGTGCTGCTTACGCCGACGGGCCCGGTGATCATCGATCTGCCGCAGGCGGTGGACGCCGCTGGCAACAATCACGCCTTCAGCATGCTGGAGCGGGATGTGGGCAACATGGCGTCCTACTTCGGCCGGTTTGCCCCGGAGCTCAAGCGCACCCGGTACGCCAAGGAAATGTGGGCGTTGTATGAGGCCGGCACCTTGCACCCGGCCAGCGTGCTGACCGGCGAGTTCGATGAGCCGGAAGAGCTGGCGGATGTCGGCGGGATCATGCGTGAAATCGAGGCTGCCCGTCTGGACGAGGAACGCCGCCAGGCCGTCCGTGCCGCTGACGACGCTCCACCCGGCAAAACCGAAGAACCGCCTCCGCCCTGGATGCAGTGACCGCTTGACCAGAAACCCGGCCCAGGCCGGGTTTTTTGTGGCCGCCCAAAAAATCCCACACTGTTTTTTGTGAGGCCCTCAACACCTGCGTCCGCCACCAACTCCCTGTGGGAGCGAGCCTGCTCGCGATAGCGGTGTATCAGCTTGCATGGATGTAGGATGTGCCGGCGTCATCGCGAGCAGGCTCGCTCCCACATTGGTTCTCGGGGGTATATGGATCCTGCGTTCGGAACCAATCCCCTGTGGGAGCGAACCTGCTCGCGATAGCGGTGGATCAGCTTGCATGGATGCAGGATATGCCGGCGTCATCGCGAGCAGGCTCGCTCCCACATTGGTTCTCGGGGGTATATGGATCCTGCGTCCTGCACAAATCCCCTGTGGGAGCGAGCTTGCTCGCGATAGCGGTGTATCAGCTTGCATGGATGTAGGATGTGCCGGCGTCATCGCGAGCAGGCTCGCTCCCACATTGGTTCTCGGGGGTATATGGATCCTGCGTCCGGAACCAATCCCCTGTGGGAGCGAACCTGCTCGCGATAGCGGTGGATCAGCTTGCATGGATGTAGGATGTGCCGGCGTCATCGCGAGCAGGCTCGCTCCCACATTGGTTCTCGGGGGTATATGGATCCTGCGTCCTGCACAAATCCCCTGTGGGAGCGAGCTTGCTCGCGATAGCGGTGTATCAGCTTGCATGGGTGTTGGATGTGCCGGCGTCATCGCGAGCAGGCTCGCTCCCACATTGGTTCTCGGAGGTATATGGATCCTGCGTCCTGCACAAATCCCCTGTGGGAGCGAGCCTGCTCGCGATAGCGGTGTATCAGCTTGCATGGGTGTTGGATGTGCCGGCGTCATCGCGAGCAGGCTCACTCTCACCTTCGCTCAAGCATGCACTGTCTTCTCGCAACACCCCGACGCCAGTTCCTTGAGAATCGGGCAGTCCGGGCGGTGGTCGCCGTGGCAGTGTTCCACCAGGTCCTGGAGGGTGTCGCGCAGTTCGGCCAGTTCGCGGATTTT
The DNA here is from genome assembly GCF_034555295.1 of Pseudomonas sp. N-137. Classification (NCBI taxonomy): domain Bacteria; kingdom Pseudomonadati; phylum Pseudomonadota; class Gammaproteobacteria; order Pseudomonadales; family Pseudomonadaceae; genus Pseudomonas; species Pseudomonas sp. N-137. Next base: position 27,598 of record NZ_JAXUDQ010000010.1, on the reverse strand, counting down.
CTGGTTCAGTTCGTCGATGTGTTGCCGGGCCAAGGCCTTGACGTCTGCGCTGGCGCGTTGGCGGTCCTGCCAGAGGGTCAGCAATTTGCCGACCTCTTCCAATGAAAACCCAAGGTCCCGGGAGCGCTTGATAAAGGCCAGGGTGTGCAGGTCATCGGCACCGTAGATCCGGTAGCCGCTGTCGGTGCGATGAGCTGCCTTGAGCAGGCCAATGGATTCGTAGTACCGGATCATCTTCGCACTCAGGCCGCTCTGGCGGGCCGCTTGGCCGATGTTCATCGCTTGTCCTCCAGGTGTTTGGGTGTCCAGAGTTTCAACAGTAACGCATTGCTCACCACGCTGACGCTCGACAAGGCCATGGCCGCGCCGGCCAGCACCGGGTTGAGGAAGCCGAACGCCGCCAGGGGAATACCGATCAAGTTGTAGACGAATGCCCAGAACAGGTTCTGACGGATCTTGGCGTAGGTCTTGCGGCTGATCTCCAGCGCCGCGGGCACTAGCCGTGGATCACCGCGCATGAGGGTAATACCGGCGGCGTGCATTGCCACGTCTGTGCCGCCGCCCATGGCAATGCCAATGTCTGCGGCGGCGAGGGCCGGGGCGTCGTTGATGCCGTCGCCTACCATGGCCACCACCGCATGGGTCTTCAACTGTTGGACGATGGCGGACTTGTCGGCCGGCAGTACTTCGGCATGAACGTTGGCGATGCCCAATGCCTCGGCCACCACCCGGGCACTGCCGCGGTTGTCGCCAGTCAGCAGGTGGCTGCCGATATGGCGTTCATTCAGGGCGTGTACGGCCGCCAGGGCGCCGGGCTTGAGTGTGTCGCCGAAAGCGAACAGGCCCAGCACCCGTGGCGTGGCGTTTTGCTCAATCAGCCAGGACAGGGTTCGGCCCTCGGTCTCCCAGGCCTGGGCCGACTCGCTCAGCGAACCGGGGGCCAGGCCCAGTTCGTCCAGCAAACGTCGGTTACCGAGGGCCAGACGCTGTCCGTCCAGGCTGCCGGCAATACCGCGTCCGGTCAGCGACTGGCTGTCGTTGATGTCCGGGACAACCAGGCCGCGCTCCGCACACGCATCCAGCACCGCCTTGGCGAGGGGGTGTTCGCTGCCGCGTTGCAGGGCGCCGGCCATTTGCAGCAGCTTGTCTTCGTCACCGTCCAGAGCGCTCAAGTGGGCGATGCGTGGTGTGCCGGAAGTCAAGGTTCCGGTCTTGTCGAACACCACGGTGTCGACTTCATGGGCGCGCTCCAAGGCCTCGGCATCCTTGATCAGGATTCCATGGCGGGCAGCCACCCCGGTGCCGGCCATGATTGCCGTGGGTGTCGCCAGACCGAGGGCGCACGGGCAGGCGATCACCAGCACGGCGACAGCGTTGATCAGTGCCGTCTCCAGGGGGGCGCCATACAACCACCAGCCGATCAACGTCGCCAATGCCAGCACCAGCACGACCGGCACGAAGACCTGGCTGACTTTATCCACCAGCTTTTGAATGGGGGCCTTGGCCGCCTGGGCGTCTTCCACTAGGCGGATGATGCGCGCCAGGACGGTTTCCGTGCCCAGGGCCAGGGTGCGCACCAGCAGGCGGCCTTCGCCGTTGATGGCACCGCCCGTCACCTTGTCGCCGGGCTGTTTGGGCACCGGCAGGCTTTCGCCACTGATCAAGGCTTCGTCAGCGTGACTCTGGCCTTCCAGCACTTCGCCATCCACCGGGAAGCGTTCGCCGGGTTTGACCAGCACCCGATCATTCAAGCGCAGGGCGCTGATGGCGACGTCCCGCTCCTGCCCGTCAATGACCTGAATCGCCCGCTCCGGTCGCAAAGCTTCGAGGGCACGGATAGCACTGGCGGTTTGGCGCTTGGCGCGGCTTTCCAGGTATTTGCCGAGCAATACCAGGGCAATCACCACGGCCGAGGCCTCGAAATACAGGTGCGGCATGCTGCCAGGGCGGGCAATGGCCCATTCATAAATGCTCAAGCCATAACCCGCGCTGGTGCCCAGGGCCACCAGCAGATCCATGTTCCCGGCCCCGGCACGCACGGCCTTGTAAGCCGCGATATAGAAACGCGCACCGAAAATGAACTGCACCGGCGTCGCCAAAGCGAATTGAACCCAGGCCGGCAGCATCCAATGCACGCCAAACGGTTGCAAAAGCATGGGCAGCACTAACGGTACGGACAGCAAAATCGCCAGCACCAAGGCCAGGCGCTCGCGATTCAGGCGATTGCTTTGTGCGTCATGGGGTTGCTCGGCCTGCCAGACACTGGCGTCATAACCGGCGCCCTTGACCGCATCGATTAGGGTTTGCGGGTCGACCCGGCCGAGCAAGTCCAGGTGGGCCCGTTCGTTGGCGAGGTTGACGCTGACACGGTTCACCCCGGCGACTTTGCTCAGGGCACGCTCGACCCGGCCGACGCATGAGGCACAGGTCATTCCCTCGATGGACAGTTCCAGCGTCTGGACGGGGACACTGTAGCCGGCCTGTTCGACGGCCTGCATCAAGGCTGGCAGGCTGCCCTCGGGCGCCTGGATCCGCGCCTGTTCGGTCGCCAGGTTCACGCTGACGGCGCTGGCCCCTGTGACGTTGCTCAAGGCGCGCTCGACCCGCCCGGCGCAGCTGGCACAGGTCATCCCGGCAATCGGCAGATCGAAAAGGGTGGATTCAGACATCGGACAGGCTCCCTGTAGTGAATGACTACAGGATCAACCTTGCCACGCCGGGAAGGTCAAGCGCTAATCCAAACGCTTGCACACACACCTTGTGGGAGCGGGCTTGCTCCCACTTTTTATCTAAGGGGTCAATAACCCAGCTCAGCCGGCTTGAGATACATCCCTTCCTGGGTCATGGCAATGCGGAACTTCAGTATGTCGCCAGCCTTGAGCGTCACATCCTGCGACCCCGGCGCAAGCATGCCCGGGCTGCAGCCCGGCGCCTGGCCTGGCAGCAGCTTCAAGCGCAAGGAGAATTTTCCGGGTGGCAGGTTGAAGGAGGTGCTCTGTTCCTGGAACAAACGCCCCGAGAGCTGATCGCCGATATAGATGCCGATTTCGCAGGAAGTCGGCACTTCCAGGCGCTCGCGGGAAATGATCAGCACGCCGTAGTCTTCGCCGACGGCCAACGCCTGAGGGCTCACCGCTGACAAACCGAGCATGCAAAACAGGCTGAACGCTGACCAGCGCATGGCTGAACCTCCGGTGTGAAATCCTTGATGTGTGCAGCTTGGCCGAGCTTGGCAGCGATTGCCAGCCCGGCAGTTTTCGTCAGAACTTGACCTTTCCATGATGGCAAGCTTGAAACTGCTGGCAACCTCAATCCCAAGGAGTCATCTCATGCAAACATTCAATGTTCAGGGAATGTCCTGCGGTCACTGCGTCAAGGCCATCACCCAGGCTGTGCAGGCCAAGGATCCGGCGGCGCAGGTGCAGATCGATCTGGGCGCCAGGACCGTTCAGGTCCAGAGTTCGTTGTCGGTCGATGCCGTGCTCCAAGCCATTAAAGAGGAGGGGTACGAGGCCAGTCCCGCCTGAGATTTTTTAATAGTTAGCGACCTATCGGAATGTTCAAGAGCGCCCGGCAGGGCTAGACTGTCGGGCTGCTGACTGACGCCTGAACCTGGACGCCCGATGAACTTCCGTACCATTCTGATTCTTGGCGCCTTGAGCGCATTCGGTCCCTTGGCGATCGATTTCTATCTGCCGGCTTTCCCGGCCATGGCGACTGCCTTCGGCACCGACGAAAATCACATCCAACTGACCCTGGCGGCTTATTTCCTCGGATTGTCCATCGGGCAACTGGCTTATGGGCCGGTGGCGGATCGCTTCGGCCGGCGCATTCCATTGCTGACGGGCGTCGGTCTGTTCACCCTGGCTTCTCTGGCCTGTGCCTATGCGCCGAGTCTGGAATGGCTGATCGGTGCCCGTTTCGTCCAGGCTCTGGGCGGATGCGCCGGCATGGTGATTTCCCGGGCGGTGGTCAGCGACAAATGCGACGCGGTGGGCTCGGCCAAGGTGTTCTCGCAACTGATGCTGGTGATGGGGCTGGCGCCGATCCTCGCGCCAATGCTTGGCGGGCTGTTGGTGAACCTGCATGGCTGGCAATCGATCTTCATTGCCCTGACGCTGTTCAGCGCACTGGCGGCGACGGCCGTGGCATTGTGGCTGCCGGAAAGTCTGCCGGCCCATGTGCCGCGTCAACCATTGTCCGGGGCGTTGCGCCAATATGGTCGACTGTTGACCGACACGGTCTACCTCGGGCATGCCTTGACGGGAGGCATCGCTATCGCCGGGATGTTTGCCTACATTGCCGGTTCGCCTTTCGTCTTCATCAAGCTCTACGGTGTGCCGGCCGAACACTTCGGCTGGCTGTTCGGAACCAACGCGGCGGGTTTTATCCTGGTGGCACAGGTCAACGCCCGGTTGTTGTCCAAACGTGGGCCGGCATTCCTGCTGTCGCGCGCGGTGTGGGTCTATCTCGCCGCCGGGCTGTGTTTGTTGGCGGTCAGTTCTTTGCACCCTGAGCGGTTGTGGCCGTTATTGATTCCGCTGTTCATTTGCATCGCCAGCCTGGGTTGCATCCTGCCCAATGCCTCGGCTTGCGCCATGAGTGGACAGGGTGCTCGTGCCGGTAGCGCGTCGGCGATGCTGGGATGCCTGCAGTTTTCGGTGGCCGCCGGTGCCGCCGCATTGGTGGCGGCGCTGCACGATGGCAGTGCCGTGCCGATGGCGATGGTCATCAGCCTTTGCGGGTTATTGGTGGTGGGTGCAGCGATGCTGACCCGCCGCCTGCAACAGGCCCGGACACTGGCACAAGCCAGTGGCCAGGACTGATTCAGCCGGCCGCTCGCTGCTGCTGTTCAGGGTAGCGGTGAGGTGCGTGAATACGCGCTTGCAGGGTGGTGGCGAAAGCCTGGGCCTCGGCCTCGGTGCGGAAGGTCACGACGTGTTGGTCAAGACGCACTTGCCACTGGGATTTTGCCACTTCTTTTATCAGGATCTTCATTGCTGACCTCCTCACGTAAAAGATTGTGCTGCAAAGGCCTCGAGTGTAGACCTGAATGCGATCGCAATTGTGACAAGGGTCAATTCTCAGACTGACGGTGCAGGTTTTTTTTGTGGGAGCAAAGCTTGCTCGCGATACGCGACGACTTGGCCTGACGGGGAACCGCGCGACCTTCATCGCGAGCAAGCTTTGCCTCTACGAAAAACGCCCCCTTATCGGTGGTTAGAAACCTTCAAGCACAATCTTGCCTTTGGCTTTTCCGCTTTCCAGCAGGGCATGGGCCCGGCGCAGGTTTTCGGCGTTGATGGTGCCAAAGTGCTCGCCCACGGTGGTCTGCAATGTGCCGGCATCGATTAGCGCGGCGACGCGGTTGAGCAGGTTATGTTGCTCAATCATGTCCGCCGTTTCGAACAGCGAGCGGGTGTACATGAACTCCCAATGCAACGACAGGCTCTTGCGCTTGAGCTTGGTCACATCCAGCGCCTTGGGATCATCGATCAGCGCCAGTTTGCCTTGGGGCGCCAGGGCTTCCACCAATTGATCCAGATGCAGATCGGTGTGGGTCAGGCTGGCGACATGGGTCACCTGAGCCTGGCCTGCCTGCTTTAATACATCGCTCAGCGGATGGCTATGGTCCACGACCAGATCGGCACCCAGGCCTCTTACCCAGTCCTGTGTCTGCGGCCGGGAAGCGCTGCCAATCACTTTCAGTGCGGTGAGCTGGCTGGCCAGTTGCGTCAGTATCGAGCCGACACCTCCTGCAGCGCCGACGATCAACAGGCTTTGCCCCTGATCCTCCTGGCCTTCCTGGATTTGCAGGCGCTCGAACAGCAATTCCCACGCGGTAATGGCCGTCAGCGGCAGGGCAGCGGCTTCGGCGAAACCGAGCGTCTTGGGCATCTGGCCGACGATACGTTCATCCACCACATGCAATTGGCTGTTGCCGCCGGCGCGGGCAATGGAGCCGGCGTAGAACACTTTGTCGCCCGCCTTGAACAGCGTGACCTCATTGCCCACCGCCTTGACCACGCCGGCCACGTCCCAACCCAGCACTTTGGCTGCGCCGTCTTCAGGCTGGACGTTCTGGCGAATTTTCGTGTCGACCGGGTTGACCGAAATGGCTTTGACTTCCACCAGCAGGTCCCGAGGGCCGGCGGTGGGTTCCGGCAGTTCAATGTCCTGCAGCGATTGCGGGTCGGTGATCGGTAACGAATGGTAGTAGGCGATGGCTTTCATAGGGCGGCTCCTTGAAGTGAGTTCGATGAAGCCAATGGTTAGCTATTTATCGCCGAGATAAAACCGGCTAAAAGAACAGGCTCTTTCAATGTTTTTTTGATAATGAGGCCGTCATGTTTCGATTCGACGACTTGCAGTTGTTCGTCCGGGCCGCAGACCTGGGCAGCCTGTCTGCCGCGGCCAGGGTCATGGACCTGTCGGCGGCGGTGGCCAGCGCCGCATTGAAGCGGATAGAACAACACTTGGGCGCCCGGCTGTTGGCGCGCTCTACCCGCAGTTTGCGCCTGACGGCCGAGGGCGAAGGCTTCCTTGAGTATGCCCGTGCGGCGCTGAGCAGCCTCGACGAAGGACGCAGGTTATTGACCAGCGGCCAGGATCAGGTCAGCGGGGTGTTGCAGTTGTCCGCCCCCTCGGACTTGGGACGCAACCTGCTGCTGCCCTGGCTGGACGCGTTCCAGGAGGAGCATCCGGGGCTGACCGTGCGACTGCTGCTGGGTGATCGCATCGCTGATCTGTTCAAGCAGCCGGTGGACGTCGCGTTGCGTTATGGCGAGCCGGAAGATTCGAGCCTGGTGGCCCTGCCGGTCGCGCCGGATAACCGCCGGGTGCTGTGTGCATCGCCCAGTTACCTGGCTCGGCATGGCGAACCTGTTCAGTTGGAGCAACTGGCCCAGCACAATTGCCTGTTGTACATGCTCGGCACGCGGGTTCATGACCGTTGGCGTTTTCATGACGGCAAACGGGAAATGAGCCTGACCGTCAGCGGCGACCGCTTCAGCGACGATGCCGATGTGGTGCGTCGCTGGGCGGTGGCAGGCGCGGGGATCGCTTACAAGTCCTGGCTGGACGTTTCAACCGATGTGTTGGCCGGACGTTTGAAAATCCTTCTGCCGCATCTGCAATGCGAACGCGCGCCGCTCAATCTGCTGTGTGCTCACCGAGCGCAACTGAGCAAACCCATCAATCTGCTGCGGGAAATGCTCAAGCTGCGTTGTGGCCGGTTGACGGCACAATTTGCCCTCTCGACGGGGGACGACCATTAGTCGCGCGTAAATAGAGACTTTTCCCTCACGAACAATCGCCTCCAAAGGTTTCCGGAGGACAGGAAACCTCGATCCGCACGCTTATACTAGCGGCCGCCTGAAGCGGCGCGCGATTTGCGGCGGTCGAGCCGCTTTGGGCGGCCCCATTGCTGGTCACTAGCGCCAGAGCAGTAGACGAATGATTCAACAGGGAGTGAATACATGGAACATGCACCTTGCATCAGCCAGATCGCCACGCTGCTGGCCGACCCAAAACGCAGCGCAATGATGTGGGCCTTGATGGACGGCACTGCGCGGCAGGCTGAAGAGCTGGCGTTGCTGGCCGGGCTGTCGCCGTCTTCGGCCAGCGCTCATCTGGGCCGTCTGTCCGCCGGTGGCCTGTTGAAAGTCGAAGCCCGTGGCCGCAAACGGTTTTTCCGCCTGGCGGCACCCGAGATCGGCGCTGCCGTCGAAGCGCTGGCCAGCGCGACCCTGGCCAGTACGCCGCGCCAGCTTCCGGAAGTCTTCAAGCGCGGAGTCATGCCGGGCAAGGCCCCGTCGGCTCCCGCTTCGTTGATGCGGGCCAGGCTTTGCGAAGACCATCTGGGTGGCACCCTGGCGGCCGACCTGTATCAGCGCCTGCTGGATGCCGGATGGATCGAGCAGGGCGACCAGCGGGTGATCGTGACTCACAAAGGTGCCAATGAGCTGGCCGGGCACGGCCTGTTCATCCAGGCGCTGGCCCACCGCAACGCCCGCACCGCTTGTGCCTGCCCGGACTGGAGCGAGCGACGTCCGCACCTGGGGGGCGCCTTGGGTGCTGCGTTGCTGCAACTGTTCATGCAGTCCGGTTGGCTGAGCTTGCCCAACGACTCCAGGGCCTTGCAGGTAACGGTGCTTGGCCAGCAGGAAATCCATCGGTTCGCCACGCAGGACACCGTGGAAATGGCGTTCTAGGGCTGCCGACAGGTCGTATTCAGCAATAGCCTCCAGCAAGGTTCGCGCACACTCGAACCTGGGATTTTTTTGGATTGGGGGAAACAGCATGGATACTCACGGCTACAGCGCGGCGGAACGTCTGGAGCGACTGCCCATCAGCGGCTACCACCGGATTATTTTCATCATTATTGCCTTGGCGTTTTTCTTCGACTCCATGGACCTGGCCATGATGACGTTCCTGCTGGGCTCGATCAAAGCCGAGTTTGGCTTAAGCACCGCCCAGGCAGGTTTGCTCGCCAGCTCCAGTTTCTTTGGCATGGTACTGGGAGCATCGCTGTCGGGCATGCTGGCCGATCGGTTCGGGCGCAAGCCGGTGTTCCAGTGGAGCATCGTGTTGTGGGGCGTCGCCAGTTATTTGTGCTCGACCGCCCAGAGCGTCGATTCACTGATGCTGTTCCGCATCCTGCTGGGTATCGGCATGGGCATGGAGTTTCCGATCGCTCAGTCGATGCTCTCGGAACTGATCCCGGCCACACGCCGAGGCCGCTATATCGCGTTGATGGATGGCTTCTGGCCGTTGGGTTTCGTGGCGGCGGGCGTGCTGTCATATTTCCTGTTGCCGGTGATCGGCTGGCGCGACATCTTCCTGGTGTTGGCGGTGCCGGCGGTGTTCGTCCTGGTCATTCGCTTCTTCATTCCCGAGTCGCCGCGCTGGCTGGAACAGGCCGGCCGGGGGGACGAGGCGGACGCCGTGCTCAAGCGAATCGAAGACAAGGTCCGAGCCTCGTTGGGACGTGGAGAATTGCCTGAACCGATTCGTCTGCCGAGGGGCGAGAGCACGCCGGGCAATTTCTTTTCGGCCCTGGCGCAGATCTGGTCACCGCTGTATCGCCAGCGCACGATGATGATCTGGAGCGTCTGGTTCTTCGCCTTGCTCGGTTTTTATGGCCTGACGTCCTGGCTCAGTGCCTTGTTGCAGCAGTCCGGATTCGCCGTGACCCAGTCGGTGTATTACACCGTGCTGATTTCCTTGGGCGGGATTCCCGGCTTCCTCATGGCGGCGTGGCTAGTGGAGCGCTGGGGACGTAAACCGGTGTGCGTGGTCACGTTGCTGGGTGGCGGGGTGATGGCGTTTCTTTATGGTCAGAGCGCGGTGTTTGGCGGCAACGTGGGCCTGCTCATCGGCACCGGGCTTTTGATGCAGTTCTTCCTGTTCGGCATGTGGGCGGTGCTCTACACCTACACGCCAGAGCTGTACCCCACCTCGGCACGGGCCACGGGCTCGGGTTTTGCCTCGGCTGTCGGTCGCATTGGTTCGCTGCTCGGGCCCCTGGTCACCGGATTGGTGTTTCCCATTACCGGACAGGGCGGTGTGTTCGCCCTGGGCGCGCTGTGCTTCGCCGTGGCGGCGGGGGTGGTCTGGTTGTTTGGCGTGGAGACGCGGGGCAAGACATTGGAGGAGTTGAGCGAGGGTACGGTGGCCGGTTAAACCACTTCACTCTTGTGGGAGCGAGCCTGCTCGCGATGGCGGTAAGTCAGGCGACATCGATGTCGAATGTCATGCTGCTATCGCGAGCAGGCTCGCTCCCACAAGGGGGCATCACCCGTCTTAGGGTTTTACCAGCCGTGCATCCAGGCTGTTCTGCGCCAGGCGTGTGGCCTGGTCCTGGGTCATGCCCAGGTGGGTGTGCAGCGCGTGGAAGTTTTCGGTGACGTAGCCGCCGAAGTACGCCGGGTCATCGGAGTTGACCGTCACCTTCACACCGCGTTCGAGCATGTCGAGGATGTTGTGTTGCGACATGTCGTCGAACACACACAACTTGGTGTTGGACAACGGGCAGACCGTCAGCGGGATCTGTTCGTCGATGATCCGCTGCATCAGTCGTTCATCTTCAATGGCCCGCACGCCGTGGTCGATGCGCTGGATCTTCAACAGGTCCAGGGCTTGCCAGATGTACTCGGGCGGGCCTTCTTCACCGGCGTGGGCAACGGTCAGGAAGCCCTCGTTGCGTGCACGGTCGAATACCCGCTGGAACTTGCTCGGCGGGTGACCCATTTCCGAACTGTCCAGACCCACGGCCACGAACGCATCGCGGAACGGCAGCGCTTGGTCGAGGGTTTTCTCGGCCTGTTCTTCGCTCAGGTGGCGCAGGAAGCTCAGGATCAGGCCGCTGGTGATGCCCAGTTGCTGTTCACCGTCCTTGAGGGCCGCGGCGATGCCGTTGAGCACCACTTCGAACGGGACACCACGGTCGGTGTGAGTCTGCGGGTCGAAGAACGGTTCGGTGTGAATCACGTTCTGCGCCTTGCAGCGCAACAGGTAGGCCCAGGTCAGGTCGTAGAAATCCTGGGAGGTGCGCAACACGTCGGCGCCCTGGTAATACAGGTCGAGGAATTCCTGCAGATTGTTGAAGGCATAGGCCTTGCGCAGGGTGTCCACGTCGCTCCACGGCAGGGCGATCTTGTTGCGTTCGGCCAGGGCGAACAGCAGCTCGGGCTCCAGCGAGCCTTCCAGATGCAAATGCAGTTCAGCCTTGGGCAAGGCGTTCAGCCAGTCGTACATGTTCTTTTCTCATCAGCGAATCGATGGCAGGCATTCTACAGGGGCTGGCCGCAATGTCTGGTAAAACCTGACCGGCTGATCCACTACACCGCCTGTTGCTCCCGCCGATAAGCATAGGTGTCAGCGAAGCGTGACAGCAGGAATTCGGCGCAGGTGGTGGTCGGGTACTTCGGTGGGTGGCCCTCATCCTGACAACCGGGCAGGCATTGGATCTGCGTGTCGGGGTGCGGCTCGGCAAAGAACGGCATCGAGTAGCGGTCTACCCCCAGCGGGCTGATCACCCGGTGGGGGGTGGACAGGTAACGGTCGTTGCTCCAGCGCGCCATCATGTCGCCGAGGTTGACCACGAACGTGCCGTCGATGGGCGGCGCGTCGATCCATTGGCCGTTGACGTTGCGCACTTGCAGGCCACCAGCGGCGTCCTGGTAGAGCAGGGTGATGCAGCCGTAATCGGTATGGGCGCCGGCACCTTGCTGCTCGGCAGAGCTGGCGGTGTGACGCGGCGGATAGTGAATCAGGCGCAGCACGCTCACAGGCTCGGTGAAGCGCGTGTCGAAGAAGTCCCGCTCGATGCCGAGGGCCAGGGTCATGGCGCGCAGCAGGGTTTGGGCAAGGGCCTGCATGTCGCGGTAATGCTGCTCCATCAGGGGTTCCCAGCCCGCCAGATCCGGGTGTCGGTTAGGACCGCGCAGAGGCTTGTGCGCCAGCACGTCGGGATGATCGGCCGGCAAGTGCAGGCCCATGTCGAAGGTTTCTTTCAGGTCGCTGGGTTTGGCCGGGTCCAGTTGTTCGGTGGCGACGGCGCCGTAGCCGCGATGATGGCGGGTCTGGGTGATGTCGATCTTGAGTTTTTCTTCTACCGGCAGCCTGAAGAAGCGTTGGGCATGGTCCAGGACTTCGGTGATGCGAGCCGGGCTGATGGGGTGACCCTTGATGTAGAAAAAGCCCCACTGGCGGCAGGCCTGGTCGATCTGGTTGGCGACCGATTGCCAGGCGCTGGGGCTATCGCCGTAGAGCGGGCTGATGTCGATGATGGGAAGGCTGTTCATGCGGCTTTCCTGATTGTGTGAGGGGGCCGATGTGGGAGCGAGCCGGCTCGCGATAGCGATTTGTCTGTCGACATCAACGTTGAATGTCAGTCCGCTATCGCGAGCAGGCTCGCTCCCACATGGGGTGTTGTGTTGAGCCTGGGGTTACTTTGGAATCTCAGCCTTCATACCTTCGACGTAGTAATTCATCGACGCCAGTTCCACATTGGTAGCGCTCACGCCCGCCGGGATTTTCTCGACGCCGGCCTGGTCCTTGATCGGTCCGGTAAACGGATGGAAAGCACCGCTCTCGATGTCGGCGATGATCTGCTCGGCTTCGCCTTTGACCGCCGCTGGCACCAGGTCGCTGATCGGCAGTTTCACCGTGCCTTCCTTCAGGCCGCCCCAGTAGTCCTGGGATTTCCAGCTATGGTCGAGCACGCTTTGGGTGGCCTGGATGTAGTGCGGGCCCCAGTCGTTGACAATCGAGGTCAGCACCGCCTTGGGACCGAAGTGGGCCATGTCCGAAGCGTAGCCGACGGCGTAGACGCCGCGCCGCTCGGCGGCCTGGATCGGCGCCGGGCTGTCGGTGTGCTGGAACACCACATCCACGCCCTGGTCGATCAGTGCGTTGGCGGCATCGGCTTCCTTACCCGGATCGAACCAGGAGTTGACCCATACCACTTTGATTTCGGTGCCGGGGTTGTACTTGTTCAGGGCCAGTTGGATGGCGTTGATATCGCGGATCACTTCTGGAATCGGGAAGGAGGCGACGTAGCCGATTTTTTTGCTTTTGGTCATCTTGGCCGCGATGAAGCCGCCGACGTAGCGACCCTCATAGGTGCGAGCCAGGTACGTGCCCAGGTTCTTGTCCTGCTTGTAGCCGGTGGCGTGTTCGAAGGTCACCTTGGGGAATTGCTTGGCGACCTTCAGTGTCGGGTTCATGTAGCCGAAGGACGTGGTGAAGATCAGGTCGTACTTGTCCTTGGCCATGTTGCGGATCACCCGCTCGGCGTCGGCGCCTTCAGGCACGTTTTCCACGTAGTTGGTGGTGATTCGGTCGCCGAGTTTCGCCACCAGTTCCTTGCGTCCCTGTTCATGCTGGTAGGTCCAGCCGTGGTCACCGATGGGGCCGATATAGACGAAACCGACCTTCAGCGGGTCGGCAGCGCTGGCATTCAGGCCGGCGCTCAGACCGACAGTCGCAGCGACGGCGCAAAGCAACATCTTCAAGGGACGCTTGTGCATGAACTCGAACTCCATTTTGTTGTGAGGTTGGCTGAACAGCGCTAATGCAAAATGCTGACCAATAGGACAACAAAATCTGTGATCTTTTCGAGGCAGCCATCGCGAGCAAGCTCGCTCCCACAAGGACAACGCAATACCTGTGGGAGCGAGCTTGCTCGCGATGAGGTCCTTGAGATCGATAAAGGTGCACCTGCCACCCACTCGCCACTCCCTGGTGCGTCACTTCGCCCGAACGTTCGCCGCCCCCTACAGTCAGTAGCTCAAGACCCCGACCACGTTGATAGGCCCGCGATGCTGACTTTGATCAAGCAAGAAAAACTGCTGTTGCTGGCGCTGATCGCCGCGGTGCTCGCCTATCCGCTGGAGCACTGGCTGTTGGGCAGCGGACAGATCGTGGCGTTGCTCGGCGGTTTGGTCCTGATCGGCTTTATCGTCGCGGCTTCCATGCGTGTGGCCCATCACGCCGAGCTGCTGGCAGAGAAGGTCGGCGATCCCTACGGCACGATGATCCTGACCCTGTCGGCGGTGCTGGTAGAAGTGGTGATCCTGGCGATCATGATGAGCAACGAAGCCTCGCCAACGCTGGTGCGCGACACCATCTATTCTGCGGTGATGCTCGATATCAACGGCATTCTTGGCCTTGCGGCGCTGATGGGCGGAATCAAGCATGGCGAGCAGGCTTACAACGATGATTCGGCGCGCACCTACAGCGTGATGATCCTCACCGCCATGGGCGTATCGATGGTGGTGCCGGAGTTCATTCCCCAAGAGAGCTGGAAGCTCTATTCGGCATTCACCATCGGCGCGATGATCGTGCTGTACACCCTGTTCCTGCGCATGCAGGTGGGGCCTCACAGTTACTTTTTCAGCTACAGCTACCCGGAAAAACGCCGTCGGAAAGAGCCGGTGGAAAACCAGCCGAAACCCATCAGCCTGACGTTCTCCATCGCGGCGCTGGTGTTTGGCGTCGTAGTGATCGGAGCGTTGGCCGAGGTCATGTCCAAAGCCATCGACCTGGGGCTGGAAGGTTCAGGGGCGCCGCCGGTGGTTACGGCGATTCTGGTGGCTGCCATTTCCGCGGCACCGGAAATCCTCACCGCCTTGCGCGCGGCGTTGGCCAACCGTATGCAGTCGGTGGTGAATATCGCCTTGGGGGCTTCGCTGTCCACCGTGATCCTCACCGTACCGGTGATGGAAGCGATGGCGCTCTACACCGGCCAGCCGTTCCAGATGGCAATGACCCCGGTGCAGACGGTGATGATCTTCATCACCTTGATCGTCTGCGCCATCAACCTCAACGATGGGGAAACCAATGCCATTGAAGGCATGACCCATTTTGTGTTGTTCGCGACGTTTATCATGTTGTCGTTGCTGGGACTCTAGAAGAGTATCGCGGGCAAGCCTTGCTCCCACTGGTCTCACGGCAAGGCTGCTTCATACATCCACCCTTGATGTGGGAAAGGCTTGCCCGCGATAGCGTCCGGTCAGGCGCCGGCGATCAACTCCCGCGCCGCCTGGCTGTGATCAGCAATCAACCCCTTCAGGTCCAACCCTTCGACCTGTCCGTCGATGACCCGCCATTGCCCACCGACCATCACCCGGTCCGCCCGGTCCGCGCCGCACAGCAGCAGGGCCGAAACCGGATCGTGACTGCCGGAGAAGCGCAGTTCGTCGAGTTTGAACAGCGCCAAGTCAGCCTGTTTGCCCTCCGCCAGCTCACCGATATCGTTGCGCCCCAGCAGTTGTGCCGAGCCGCGGGTCGCCCAGCCCAGCACTCGCTGCGGGGTGATCGCCTGCGCGCCATAGCGCAGGCGCTGAATGTACAACGCCTGGCGGGTTTCCAGGATCATGTTCGAGGCATCGTTGGAGGCCGAGCCGTCCACACCCAGGCCCAGCGGTGCGCCGGCGGCGGTGAGTTCCAGGGTAGGGCAGATGCCCGAGGCCAGGCGCATGTTGGAGCTTGGGCAATGGCAGATGCCGGTGCCGGCGGCGCCGAGACGGGTGATTTCCTCAGGATTGAAATGAATGCCGTGGGCCAGCCAGGTGCGCGGGCCGAGCCAGCCGACGCTGTCCAGATAGTCCACGGTGCGCAGGCCGAAGCGTTGCAGGCAGAAGTCCTCTTCGTCGAGGGTTTCGGCCAGGTGAGTGTGCAGGCGTACGTCGAGTTTCTCCGCCAGCTCGGCGCTGGCGCGCATGATTTCAGGCGTGACCGAAAACGGTGAGCAAGGCGCCAGGGCAATCTGGATTTGCGCCCCGTCGCCGCGCTCATGGTATTGGCTGATCAACCGCAGACTGTCCTCGAGAATCACGTGGCCCTGCTGCACGGTCTGTTGTGGCGGCAAGCCACCGTCGGCTTCGCCCAGGCTCATGGAACCGCGGGTCAGCATCGCGCGCATGCCCAGTTCACGGACACTTTGCACCTGCACATCGATGGCATTTTCCAAGCCTTCAGGGAACAGGTAATGGTGATCGGCCGCTGTGGTGCAGCCTGAAAGCAACAGTTCGGCCAGCGCCACTTTGCTCGCCAAAGCGAGCTTTTCCGGTGTCAACCGCGCCCATACCGGGTAGAGGGTTTTCAGCCACGGGAACAGGGGCTGGTTCACCACCGGTGCCCAGGCGCGAGTCAGGGTCTGGTAGAAATGATGATGGGTGTTGATCAGCCCCGGCAGGATCACATGTTCGCCGGCGTCGAAGACTGTGTCGCAGGGCTGGGCGGGTTGCTGGCCGGCCCTCAGCAATTCGACGATCACGCCGTTTTGCAGGACAAGACCGCCACGGGCATCGAGGTCGTTGGCCGTGAAGATGGCGAGGGGATTTTTTAACCAGGTACGGGTCGCAGGCATGGTGGCCGGCTCCTCTGAAAGTGGGTTCAGGTTAGCCAGCTCAGTGATGCCCTGTCTGCTGATCCAGGGTCGCCCGTTGGGTAGGGCGAGGTGCTGAGTTTACTCAGGTTGCGGGGCACATTTCCAGAGTTGAACGGGAGCCATGTGGGAGCGAGCCTGCTCGCGATAGCGGTGTGTCAGTCGACATCATGGTGAATGTCAGGCCGCAATCGCGAGCAGGCTCGCTCCCACAGGGGGAAGGCTTGGGTTACCAGGGAATCGTCTCGCCCTTGTAGTTGACGAAATGATGCCCACCCTTGCCGGCAAAGGCATTGACCTGATCAATCAGGCCGCGGGTGCTGGTCTCGACATCAATGTCCGCCCCTTCGCCACCCATGTCGGTCTTCACCCAGCCCGGGTGCAGCGACAGAACCGTCAATGTCTGCTCGCCCAATTGAGTGACAAAGCTATTGGTCATCGAATTGAGCGCCGCCTTGCTGGCCTTGTACAGCGCCAGTTCCGGGGCGTCAGGCATGGTCACGCTGCCCAGCACGGAGCTCATGAATGCCAGCACGCCACTGCCGTCGCGGATCTGGCCGACGAAACGCTGGGCCAGATTGATCGGTGCCACGGCGTTGGTGAAGAACAACTGGCCGACTTCGGCCAGCGTCGCACCGCCGGGGCTCTGGTTGTCAGGGCCTTTGACGCCGGCATTGACGAACAACAGGTCGAAGGTTTCGTCCTTGAGCTGCTGGCTCAGGGTGATGACGGCTTGCTGGTCGTCCATGTCGAGCTTTTCGATCCGCACTGGGCCCAGTGCCTTCAACGCCTCGGCGTTCTGCGGGTTGCGCACGGTGGCGGTCACGCTCCAGCCATCGCTGAGCAGCGTCTTCACCAGGCCGAGGCCCAGGCCCCGGGAGGCGCCAATGATCAATGCGTTTTTTGCCGAATTCATGAGGAGCATCCTTGATGAAAAAAGGTCACGGATTTAATGGACAGCGTTGCCCGAGCCGTTGTTTCAGCTCATGGCGCAACGCGTCGAGTTCGGTCATACGGGTTTCGATCAGGTTCAGTTTGTCTTGCAGCAATTGCGTCACGGCGCAGTCAGGGTCCTGCGCCTGCCACAGGGCGGCGACGCTGGCGCCGATCTCGCCCAGGGTAAAACCCAGGCGCTGGGCGGTCTTGATGTAGAGCACCAGTTGCACCATGTCGGCGGGGTAGTGGCGATAGCCATTGGCGCTGCGCTGCGCCGCGATCAGGCCGCGCTGCTCGTAGAAGCGCAGGGTGTCACGGCTGACGGCACAGGCTTGGGCGAGTTCACCGATGCGCATGGTGGGTCTCCGAAGGGCTTGACCTTGGAGCATACCCCAGGCTTTAGGCTCTTTGCTTCCCAATTATCTGGAGCAAGGTGTATGTGGACTTTGATGCAATATCGCCGGGTGGTGCGCGGCAGCGCCTGGTACGACCTTATCGTGTCGGCCGTGCTGGCCACGCCGTGGAGCTTTGCGGCGTTGCATGGTGTGTTGATGAGTATGACTCAGTTATTTGACCTGCCTGGAGAACTGCCGCCGTTTGCGCCGGCGCATGTGCTGATGGTGAATCTGCTGGGCTCGATTGTTTGCGTGTGGGCGGTGCTGCGGATTCGTGATCCGCAGCCGCTGTACGGGCGTTATGACGCGGCGGGGCGGTTTTTGTTTTCCGCCTGGATGCTGTATGCACTGCTTCATGGGGCCAGTGCGGTGTTGTGGGTTTTCCTGTTTTTCGAGTTGGTGTGGGGCTTGGTTCAGGTATTGCCTGTTCGGGCCTCATCGCGAGCAGGCTCGCTCCCACAGGGAGAGATGGGGCGAGCCTGAAACTGACGGTCACCCCGATCAAATGTGGGAGCGAGCCTGCTCGCGATAGGCGCGCCGCCGTCTACCTCAATGCCCTGCCTGCCAAGGCTGTCCCAGCGACACCGGCGCATACAGCCGCGTGCGCACCGCGTCCCGGGACAGCAACACCAACACCACAATGGTCGCGACGTACGGCAGCATCGCCAGCAAGCTCGATGGAATCGCCAGCCCCAAGCCCTGGGCCACCAGGTGCAGGATGCTGGCGAGGCCGAACAGGTAGGCGCCCAGCAGCAGGCGCCAGACTCGCCAACTGGCGAACACTACCAGCGCCAGGGCGATCCAGCCGCGCCCGGCGCTCATGTTTTCGGCCCACATCGGCGTGTAAGCCAGCGACAGATAGGCACCCGCCAGCCCGGCCATGGCACCGCCGAACAGCACCGCCAGGGTCCGCACCCGCAACACCGGCAGGCCCATGGCACTGGCGGCATCGGGATTTTCCCCCACCGCCTGGATGATCAGCCCGACGCGACTTTTCACAATCACCCAGGCCACCAGGGCGAACAGCGCAAAAGACAGGTACACCAGCAGATCCTGGGCAAACAGCATCCGCCCGATCAACGGGATGTCGCTCAAGTAGGGAATCGCCAGCGGCTCGAACCCCGCCAGCGGCTTGCCGACCCAGGCCGCCCCGACAAAACTCGACAGCCCCACGCCGAAAATCGTCAGCGCCAACCCGGTGGCCACTTGATTGGCATTGAACACCAGCGCTACCAACGCGAACAGCGCCGACAACAGCATCCCGGCGGCCATCGCCAGCAGCACGCCAAGCCACAGGTTGCCGCTGTTGAACGCGACGATAAAACCGATCACCGCGCCGAACAGCATCATGCCTTCCTGGCCCAGGTTCAAAACACCACTTTTCTCGCAGATCAGCTCACCCAGAGCCACCAGCAGCAACGGTGTGCCGCAACGGATCATGGCGTAGAAAATATTGCTCAACAGGTCGATATCCATCACAGCGCTCCTGCCTGTACGGCGGTGGTCCGGGTGCGCCGGGCCCAGCGCAGGTTCAGGCGCGGCCGATACAGGATCAGTACGTCGCAGGCCAACAGGAAAAACAGCATCATGCCCTGGAACAGCTGGGTGATTGCCTGGGGAAGGTTCAGCGACATCTGCGCGCTTTCGCCGCCGATGTACAACAAGGCCATCAGCAGGCTGGCGAACAGAATGCCGATGGGATTCAGACGTCCCAGGAACGCCACGGTAATCGCCGCATAGCCGTAGCCCGGTGACACTTGCGGCACCAGTTGGCCGATTGGCCCGGTCACTTCGCAGACACCGGCGAGCCCGGCCAGTGCACCGCTGATCAACAGCGCCAACCACACCAACGGCTTCTGGCGAAAGCCGGCGAAGCCGGCGGCCCGAGCGTCCAGGCCCAGCACTTTGATCTGAAACCCGACAAAACTTTTCTGCAGCAACACCCAGACCGCCACCAGTGCCAGCAGGGCGAAATACAACCCGGCATGAAGCCGCCCGTCTTCCACCAGCAATGGCAGGCGACTGGCATCGCCGAACATCGCCGACTCCGGAAAGTTGAACCCGGCCGGGTCTTTCAGCGGTCCGTGAACGCAGAACAGCAGCAGGTTAAGTGCGATGTAATTGAGCATGATGCTGGTCAGGATTTCATTGGCATTGAAGCGCGTGCGTAGCCACGCCGTGAGCCCGGCCCAGGCGGCACCGGCGAGGGTGCCGGTCAGCAGAATCAGCACCAGTGCCCAGCGGCTTTGCATGCCGATGATGTTCACCGCGACGGCGCTGCCGGCCAGGGCGCCCAATAGCAATTGTCCCTCGGCGCCAATGTTCCAGATTCGTGCCTGGTAGGCCACCGCCAGGCCGAGGGCGCAGAGCAGGATCGGCAAGGCTTTGACCAGCCATTCGGACACACCGTATAGATCACTGATCGGGGCTATCAACAAGGTGTACAAGGTTTGCAACGGATCATGCCCCAGGACGGCGAACAGCAGCGAGCCACAGCCCAGGGTCAATACGGCGGCCAGCAGCGGCGAGCACCAGAGCATCAGGCGCGATTGTTGGCCGCGGGGTTCAAGAGACAGCAGCATAAAAACTCCGTTAGACCGTCGCGGGATCAGGGGATTGAGGGGCGTCGAACTGGCCGGCCATCCAGCCGCCGACGTCGCTAAGCCGGGTTTGGACAGTGGGCCTCAAGGCGGACAAACGCCCGCCACACAAAGCGCCGAGGCGGTCGCTGATCTGGAACAGTTCGTCGAGGTCTTCGGAGATCACCAGGATGGCGGCACCCGCATCGCGCAAGGCAATCAGGGCCCTGTGGATGGTCGCCGCTGCGCCGACGTCTACGCCCCAGGTCGGATGCGCCGCCACCAGCAGCCTGGGCTGTTGAAGGATTTCCCGACCGAGGATGAATTTTTGCAGGTTGCCCCCCGAGAGGCTGCGCGCCGGGGTTCTGGTGTCGGGCGTCTTCACCCCAAAACGACGGATAATCTCCTCGGCCAGGTGCTCGACCTTGCGCCGTTGAATCAGGCCGCAACGGATCAGTCCTTGTTGGAAGGCGCTGAGCAGGGCGTTATCCGCCAGGCTCAATTGCGGCACGGCGCCGTGGCCCAGGCGTTCGGCTGGAACAAATGCCAGCCCGAGGCGGCGCCGGGCATTGGGGCGCAGATGCGCCACCGGTTGCCCATCGAACCTGATCGTCTCGCCTTTGTGGCGGGGCAGTTGCGTTTCACCGCTGAGTAATGCCAGCCACTCGTCCTGCCCATTCCCCGCCACTCCGGCGATACCGACGATTTCGCCGCTGCGTACCTCAAGGTCTATATCCCGTAACGAGCAACCGAACGGGTCTGGGTTTGGCCATGACAGTTTGTGGATCTCAAGGAACGCTTTGTCTGCGCTGACCTTGGGATAGTCCGCGATCAGCCCGGCCGCTTCGCCGACCATCAACTGCGCCAGTTCCCGGTCCGAGCACTGCGCTGGTGTGCAATGCCCTGACACCCGTCCGCCGCGCAGCACCGTCGCGCTGTGGCACAACGCGCGGACCTCGCCCAACTTGTGGCTGATGAACAAAATGCTGCAGCCTTCGCTCGCCAGGCGCCGCAGGGTCACGAACAGTTCTTCGGCTTCCTGGGGCGTCAGCACCGAGGTAGGTTCATCGAGAATCAGCAGACGGATGTCCTGCATCAAGCAGCGAATGATCTCCACCCGTTGACGTTCGCCAATCGACAAGCTGTGGACCAATCGCTGCGGCTCCAGGGCCATGCCGTAGCGTTGGGAAACTTCGCGAATTCGCGGCTCCAGTTGCGCCGGTGTGCCGGCTGCCGCGCCCATGGCCAGGGCGATGTTCTGCGCCACGGTAAGGGTTTCAAACAGCGAGAAATGCTGGAACACCATACCGATGCCCAGGCTGCGGGCCTGGGCCGGGTTGCGCAGGTCGACCCGTTGGCCTTGCCAGATCACCTCGCCCGAATCGGCTTGGGTAACGCCGTAGATAATCTTCATCAGGGTGCTTTTGCCAGCACCGTTTTCGCCGAGCAGCGCGTGGATCTCGCCGGGCTGGATGCTCAGGTCGATGGCGTCATTGGCCAGGCAACCTGGGTAGCGTTTGCTGATCTTGCGCAATTGCAGGCGCGGGATGGAATCGAGGTCGGACATGACAGGCTCGGGTCAGGGGACATGAATGCCTGTGGATAAAGCAATTTCCTGGCCAGTAGGTCAGGAAATGTCAGCAAGCCCCGCTCTTTGCCTATCGGCTTGGCTTACCCGCCAACACCCTCGCTGTGGATAGGGCACCGCAATGGGGCGAGCAGGTGATAGAGGCGCTGTTTGTGCCCCGAAACGGGTGGTTAAAAAATGATCAGGCGGCTGCGAGCCATGCCTTTCTTGGGACGGCGTGAGCCATGAACGGGTTATCCACAGGATGTTCCACAGTTATTGTGCGCAAGCCTGAAGGTCCGGCATAACCAGCGCCCGGCTTTCTTCTAAAGGTGATAAAACCTCGCAAGCATTTGTTTTTCTGAAGAAATCGTACAGAAAACAGTGCTTTGATCAAAAAACGAACAACAGCCGCAAAGCCGCATGACAGAAGGGTTACAGCGGAATGTGCTCAGGTTATCCACAGTCGGGTGCACAGTGGATGTGGGCAAGTCGCACGATGGCGTTTGCCCTGAAAAGTCGCAGACCCCCTCGCGCTCAACGGGCCAGCAGAATCCGTCCACGGCTCAGGTCGGCCAATTGCTTTTGCAATGTTTCGATCTGCGCTTCACCCACGGCCACCTGCAAGTCCACGCCATTGGCTGTAAAGCTCTCGGTGTTCACCAATCCGCCGCATTCGGCGACCCGCAGTTTCACCAGGGCCAGTTCCGCGAAACCGCAGGTGCAGCGCAGCGCCACACGGCTGATCAACTCAACCTTCTCGGCGTTTTGCAGGCATTTGTTCGCGCCCCCGCCATAGGCCCGGGCCAAGCCTCCGGTGCCCAACTGGATTCCACCGTACCAACGGATCACCAGCACCACGACCTGATCGCAAGCCTGGGCTTCGATGGCCGCCAGGATCGGCCGCCCGGCGGTGCCACCCGGTTCGCCGTCGTCGTTGCTGCGGTATTGGTCGCCGAGTTTCCAGGCCCAGCAGTTGTGTGTGGCGTTCAGATCGCTGTGCTGCTCTATAAAGGCCACTGCGTCGGCAGGGCTGGTGATAGGGGCGGCGAGGGTGATGAAGCGGCTTTTGCGAATCTCTTCGCGGTATTCACAAAAGCCGGTGAGGGTAAAAGGCATGAGGGTCTTAAAAGGTTGGTTTCAGGCCGCAGCCCTTGAGAATGATGCGGATCAGGTTGTCGCCGGCATCGATCATGTCCTGCTTGGTCAGCTTGCTGCGACCGGTCACGCGGCAGATCTGGGTGGCGAAGTCGGCGTAATGCTGAGTACTTCCCCACAATAGAAAGATCAGGTGCACGGGGTCGATCGGGTCCATCTTGCCGGCATCGATCCAGGCCTGGAACACTGCCGCGCGGCCGTTGAACCAGGTGCGATAATCCTGGTTGAAATATTCAGTCAGGCATTCACCACCGCTGATCACCTCCATGGCGAAAAGCCGGGACGCCTGGGGATGGCGGCGGGAAAACTCCATTTTGGCGCGGATGTAGCGGGTCAGGGCTTCGGCCGGATCATCCTCGGCGGTGAGGGTATTAAAGGTGCTATCCCACAACTCGATGATGTTGCTCAGCACCGCCACGTACAACCCAAGCTTGTTGGTGAAGTAATAATGCAGGTTCGCCTTGGGCAGCCCGGCCTTCAAGGCAATGGCATTCATGCTGGTGCCTTTGAACCCGTGACGGGCGAATTCATCTTCGGCGGCCTTGAGGATGGTCTCTTCGTTTTTTTGACGAATGCGGCTGGTGGGCTTGCCACCGTGGGCAGGGACTTCAAAGGTCATGGGCGTTTCCGGGCTGGGTCTGTGGGGCAAGCAAATGCGTTGATAGCGCACCGGCAGCGATCCGACAAGTGCCATCATGCTAAAAGCCTTTCGCTGGGGGCAGGCTAACCCAGCCAATGTCGGACCAAGGGTTAGCGGGTTGCCGCCAGGCTCTGGAGAAAGCTCTCCAGCACCAGATGAGGCCGACGCCCCTTGCGCGTGACTGACGCCAGGCTCAAATCATAGAAACGGGCCGTGGGTTTGAGGGCGCGCAACCGTCCCTGCTGGACCCACAGGCTGGCGTAGTGATCCGGCAGGTAACCGATGTAGCGCCCTGTAAGAATCAGGAACGCCATGCCTTCGCGGTCCGATGCACTGGCAGTGCAATTGAGTGCCTGGTAGTGGGCCTGGATCTCGGCGGGCAGGCGGAAGGTCGGTGCGATGGCATCCTGGCTGTTGAGGCGAGCGTCGTCCAGTTGTTGGTCATCCACATAAAACAACGGATGCCCGACCGCGCAATACAACAGCGAACGTTCGCTGTAGAGCGGTTGATACTCCAGCCCGGAAAGGGCACTGGCCTGGGGCACGACGCCGACATGCAATCGGCCGTCGAGTACGCCTTGCTCGACTTCGTTGGGAGCGATCATGCGAATCTGAATCTGCACGTCTGGACCGCGTTCCTTCAATTGGGCCAGGGCATGGGTGATGCGCATGTGGGGCAGGGTGACGAGATTATCGGTCAGGCCAATGATCAATTCGCCGCGCAAGTGTTGATGCAGGCCGTTGACTTCGGTGCGAAAGCTTTCCAGTGCACTTAATAGCTGCAACGCTGATTGATAGACCTCGCGGCCTTCCTCCGTCAGGGAAAAGCCCGCCCGTCCGCGCTGGCACAACCGTAGGCCAAGACGCTGCTCAAGGTCGCTCATCTGCTGACTGATGGCGGAGCGACCGATCCCAAGCACCGTCTCCGCTGCGGAGAATCCACCGCACTCCACCACGCTGCGAAAAATGCGCAACAGACGAATATCAAAGTCGCTGACTTGGGCCAGCGGATCGGGACGACGCGCGCTCATAGTTTAGTGATCCGCTGACTGAAGGTTAGAAAAGTTGGATTTCATCGACTTTATCGCCGTGGCAAGTTAGCTGCAAGAACGCCTTTGGATCCCTGTCGCTTCTCTCCTGCGAGGTTCTGTCGATGAACATGCCCGAACATGCTGCCGGCTCCCTGGCCAGCCAGCTCAAGCTTGATGCCCACTGGATGCCTTACACCGCCAACCGCAACTTCCAGCGCGATCCACGTCTGATCGTCGCCGCCGAAGGCAGTTGGCTGGTGGATGACAAAGGGCGCAAGGTCTACGACTCGCTGTCGGGCCTGTGGACGTGCGGCGCCGGGCACACCCGCAAGGAAATCCAGGAAGCAGTCGCCAAACAGCTGGGCACCCTCGACTACTCGCCGGGCTTCCAGTACGGCCACCCGCTGTCGTTCCAGCTGGCAGAAAAAATCACCAGCCTGACACCGGGCAACCTCAACCATGTGTTTTTCACCGACTCCGGTTCCGAGTGTGCCGATACCGCAGTGAAAATGGTCCGCGCCTACTGGCGTCTCAAGGGCCAGGCGACCAAGACCAAGATGATCGGCCGTGCTCGTGGTTACCATGGCGTGAATATCGCCGGTACCAGCCTGGGCGGCGTCAGCGGCAACCGCAAGTTGTTCGGCCAGGCGATGATGGACGTCGATCACTTGCCCCACACGTTGCTGGCAAGCAATGCCTATTCCCGTGGCATGCCAAAAGAGGGTGGTATCGCCTTGGCCGATGAGCTGTTGAAGCTGATCGAACTGCACGATGCCTCCAACATCGCCGCGGTGTTTGTTGAACCGATGGCCGGCTCCGCTGGCGTACTGGTGCCGCCTGAGGGTTATCTCAAGCGCCTGCGGGAAATCTGCGATCAGCACAGCATCTTGTTGGTGTTCGACGAGGTCATCACCGGGTTCGGCCGCACCGGTTCGATGTTCGGTGCCGATAGTTTCGGCGTGACCCCGGATCTCATGTGCATTGCCAAGCAGGTTACCAATGGCGCGATCCCCATGGGCGCGGTAATTGCCAGCTCCGAGATCTACCAGACGTTCATGAACCAGCCGACGCCTGAGTACGCAGTGGAATTCCCCCATGGCTACACCTATTCGGCGCATCCGGTGGCATGCGCGGCAGGCTTGGCGGCACTGGATCTGCTGCAAAAGGAAAACCTTGTACAAAGCGTGGCCGAGGTGGCTCCGCATTTCGAGAAGGCCTTGCATGGCCTGAAGGGGGCGAAGAACATCATCGACATCCGCAACTATGGCCTGGCCGGGGCAATCCAGATTGCGCCCCGCGATGGCGATGCGATCGTGCGCCCGTTCGAGGCCGGCATGGCGTTGTGGAAAAAGGGGTTCTACGTGCGTTTCGGCGGTGACACCCTGCAATTCGGGCCAACGTTCAACAGCAAGCCACAGGATCTGGATCGCTTGTTCGATGCGGTCGGTGAAGTGCTGAACAAACTCGACTGACGCGTCCCTCTATATAGCTTTCAATACGGGCGTCCGGCAGCGGGCGCCTGTGGATAACATTCTGGAGTCCCCATGAGCCTCATTGCGCATTTGATCAATGGCGAACTGTTGAGCGACAGCGCTCGTACCGCCGACGTGTTCAACCCTTCCACCGGCCAGGCGATTCATAAGGTGCCACTGGCCGATCGTGCGACGGTTCAGCAAGCTATCGACGCCGCCAAGGCGGCTTTCCCTGCCTGGCGCAACACACCGGCGGCCAAACGAGCGCAGGTAATGTTCCGGTTCAAGCAGTTGTTGGAGCAGAACGAGTCGCGCATCGCCCAGTTGATCAGCGAAGAGCACGGCAAGACCCTGGAAGACGCGGCTGGAGAGCTTAAGCGCGGGATCGAGAACGTTGAATTCGCCTGCGCGGCACCGGAGATTCTGAAGGGCGAATACAGCCGTAACGTAGGACCGAACATCGACGCGTGGTCAGACTTCCAACCCTTGGGCGTGGTGGCGGGCATCACGCCATTCAACTTCCCGGCGATGGTGCCGCTGTGGATGTACCCGCTGGCGATCGTTTGTGGCAACTGCTTCATCCTCAAACCGTCCGAGCGTGACCCTAGTTCGACGTTGCTGATCGCCCAATTGCTTCTGGAAGCCGGGCTGCCCAAAGGCGTGTTGAGCGTGGTGCATGGCGACAAAGCTGCAGTGGACGCACTGATCGAAGCGCCGGAGGTGAAGGCGCTGAGTTTTGTCGGCTCCACGCCGATTGCTGAATACATCTATGCCGAAGGCACCCGGCGCGGCAAACGCGTGCAGGCACTGGGTGGGGCGAAGAACCATGCGGTCTTGATGCCGGATGCGGATCTGGATAACGCCGTCAGTGCGCTGATGGGGGCGGCCTACGGTTCGTGTGGCGAACGCTGCATGGCGATCTCCGTGGCGGTGTGTGTGGGCGATCAGGTGGCGGATGCGCTGGTCGCCAAGCTGGTGCCGCAGATCCAGTCACTGAAAATCGGCGCGGGTACGTCGTGCGGACTGGACATGGGGCCATTGGTGACCGGTCAGCATCGCGACAAGGTCAGCGGCTATATAGAAGATGGCGTATCGGCGGGTGCGTCGCTGGTTGTCGATGGTCGCGGTTTGAGCGTGGCTGGGCATGAGGAGGGGTTCTTCCTGGGCGGCTGCCTGTTTGATCGCGTGACGCCTGAGATGCGCATCTATAAAGAAGAGATTTTCGGGCCGGTGCTGTGCATCGTCCGGGTCAACAGCCTGGAAGAGGCGATGCAACTGATCAACGATCACGAGTATGGCAACGGCACATGCATCTTTACCCGTGATGGTGAGGCGGCGCGGTTGTTCTGCGATGAAATCGAAGTCGGCATGGTAGGCGTCAACGTTCCTTTGCCGGTGCCCGTGGCCTACCACAGCTTTGGTGGGTGGAAGCGTTCGCTGTTCGGCGATCTGCATGCCTATGGTCCGGACGGGGTGCGCTTCTATACCCGTCGCAAGGCCATTACCCAGCGTTGGCCGCAGCGTGCCAGCCACGAGGCGTCACAGTTCGCCTTCCCGAGCTTGTAAGCGGTAGGTGGGTGAAGAGGCCGGTGTCTTTGGACACCGGCCTCTGTGTTTGCGGGGGCTTTTGGCTGTTGTGACAGAAATATGAAAATAGGTGTTGACGGCAAATTCTGGAAGTCTATAATTCGCCCCACTTCCGGCGCAGTCGAAACGAAAAACTCCTTGAGTTTCAATGAGTTAAACGATTTTAGGCAGCGCAGGGCTTCAGGTCATCGAAGCTTGGGAAGCAGTTAGTGGGGCGGTTTTCCTGGCTCCGTTAACGGTTCGATCTTCTCGATCGAAAGCGTCAAAAAGAGGTGTTGACAGCAGCGAGTAACGCTGTAGAATTCGCCTCCCGCTAACGAGAGATCGGAAGCGCAAGT
>NZ_JAXUDQ010000009.1:0-183765 GCF_034555295.1 Pseudomonas sp. N-137 | reverse complement strand
GCGCGACTCTCATCGTGGCGCGGGGCATGCCCTGGATCGACGCCGGATAGATTTAAGCAAGCCAACCACTTCACCCATTAATCAGTATTGCAAAAATGGGGGTGACCATAGATTTTTATGGCGCGGGTGCAGTGTCTTTTTCCTTGGACTAACGTCGAAGCATTGTCTTGAAAGGCTTGTGCCGGCCCTGTGGACTGAGCAAGGTCAATCACAAGCTGCTCCATGTTCTTCGTCAGATAAGGAATTACATGTCATTCATCCAAGCCAATCTGATCCATCTTCTGGCCGCTGTCTGGTTCGTCGTCTGCTGGGGCGGCTACACCCGTTATGCGTCGTTGAAAGCTCGCGATACGGCCTGTCTGGCCAGCGTCATGCACTTGTATCGCGAAGACTGGATGCGCCGCATGTTGCTGCGCGAAAACCGTATCGCCGACGCCAGCGTGATCGGCAACCTGGAGCGCAACGCGTCCTTCTTCGCCTCCAGCACGCTGATCATCCTGGCGGGCATCCTGACGGTGCTTGGGGCGTCCGATCGTGCGGTGTCGTTGTTGGCCGATTTGCCGATGGTGCAGCAGGCGTCCCAAGGCATGTCCGAGGCCAAGTTGCTGTGCCTGGCGCTGGTGTTTGTGTATGCCTTCTTCACCTTTAGCTGGTGCATGCGCCAATACAACTTCGCGGCGGTTCTGGTGGGATCGGCGCCAATGATCGGCGAGCGACATGTATCGGCGCAGGAACGCAAGGCCTTCGCGCTCAGGGCGGCGCGGGTGATCTCCATGGCGGCTAACCAGTTCAATTTTGGCCTGCGCGCTTATTATTTCGGCATGACCATGTTGGCGTGGTTCGTCAGCCCCTGGTTGTTCATGTTGATGAGTGCAGGCGTGGTGTTGGTGCTGTACCGTCGGGAGTTTCACTCCGACGTGCTGCAGGTCATGGTTTACACCCCCACCGAGGCGCCATTGCCTGATGTAGGCAAGGACCCGGCCTGACAGAACGGTCACTACCAAATCGCAGACAAAAGAAAACCCGCGCTAGGCGGGTTTCTTTATATGCCCAAACCGTATTAGTTGGTTGCCGGTGCGGTGGCGGGCGCTGTTGCAGGTGCTTGTTCCTGTGTAGCAGCTTCGTTCGATTCGGCCTGATCTTTGGCGGCTTCGGCGTTTTCTTTCGCTGCGTCGTTCACTTTATCCTGTGCTTCGCTCATTTTTTCCTGAGCTTGCTCAGCGTGTTCGTTGGCATCTTGAGCTTTGTCCTCGGATTTTTTATCGCAGGCAGCGAGACCGAGGGAGGCGGCCAACATCAAGGCAATAGCTAAAGTCTTACGCATGGGGTGTTTCTCCTTATGGAAATAACTACTGGCCTTTTGAACGCCCCCCCTTGGATTAAGTTCCTCTTTTGCTACAGATATATAACTTTGTATGGGAACGGAACTTTACAGGGCATGCTTGTTACCGCGACTGCTCATTAATAAAGGCGTTAAATCCAATGGCGCAAGACCCCGTTTTTGAGCGTGCGACACGCTTTCTGTCCGCACTGCGACATTGTCAGGTGCTGGGCTTGAAGTTGCACAGTGCCAGTCCCGAGGGGCTGACTGTGATCCTGCCTTACAGCCCCCAGATCGTCGGCAACCCCCTTACGGGCATCATCCATGGTGGCGCGTTGACGTCGTTGATGGACACGGCGTGTGGCATGTCGACGTTGTGTGTGTTGCCGCAGTTCGAGGTCTGTCCGACTTTGGACCTGCGCATCGACTACATGCACGCCGCTGAACCGAACAAGGATGTCTATGGCTTTGCCCAATGCTATCGGGTCACTCAGGACGTGATCTTCAGCCGTGGATTTGCCTATCAGGACGACCCCGAACAACCCATCGCCCATGTGGTGGGCACCTTCATGCGCCTGGGCCAGCACGCCAAGGGAATCAAAAGGGGTGGCCCGCTGGCTGCCGTAGACAAACCATGAGCGATATCACTCAGGAACAACTGCGCCAAGCCTGCGAGCGGGGCGACTACGAGCTGCTGCTGGCCTCGATTCCTTATGCGCGGTTGATCGGCGTGGAATGCTCGCGTCAGGGCGAGGAGCTGCTGTTTCGCCTGCCGGCCAACAAGGACAACATTGGTAACCCTTTATTGCCGGCCATCCACGGCGGCGTCATCGCCGGTTTCATGGAGTTGTCGGCCGCGGTGTATCTGTTGATTGCCACCCGTGCGACGGGCGTGCCGAAAATCATCGATTTCTCCCTGGATTACCTGCGCGCCGGGCAGTTTCGCGACACTTTCGCCAGA
The DNA here is from genome assembly GCF_034555295.1 of Pseudomonas sp. N-137. NCBI lineage: Bacteria > Pseudomonadati > Pseudomonadota > Gammaproteobacteria > Pseudomonadales > Pseudomonadaceae > Pseudomonas > Pseudomonas sp. N-137. Next base: position 181,483 of record NZ_JAXUDQ010000009.1, on the reverse strand, counting down.
TGTCAGGTCTGGCGGCAGGGGCGCCGGGTAGCCAATGTTGCGATCACCGCCTGGCAGGATCTTGAGGCCGAACCCATTGCCACCGCCCGGGCGCATTTCAAAATTCAGGAGTCTTCAAAAGCGCATAGCCCTTGAAATCATCAGCGTTGCCCCCACCTTGAGGACATCCCGCCGCCAATCTCAGCGAGGCGGACACCACCATCCACTTGGAGTTTGATGACCATGAGCGTGGAAACTCAAAAGGAAACCCTGGGCTTCCAGACCGAGGTGAAGCAACTGCTGCACCTGATGATTCACTCGCTGTATTCGAATAAGGAAATTTTCCTTCGCGAGCTGATTTCGAACGCCTCTGACGCTGTCGACAAATTACGTTTCGAAGCCCTGTCCAAGCCAGAGTTGCTGGAAGGCGGCGCCGAACTGAAAATCCGCGTGAGCTTCGACAAGGACGCCAAGACCGTCACCCTCGAAGACAACGGCATCGGCATGAGCCGCGAAGAGGTGATCACTCACCTGGGCACCATCGCCAAGTCCGGCACCGCCGATTTCATGAAGAACCTCTCCGGCGACCAGAAAAAAGACTCCCACCTCATCGGCCAGTTCGGTGTCGGTTTCTATTCCGCGTTCATCGTCGCTGATCAGGTCGAAGTGTTCAGCCGCCGTGCCGGCCTCGCTGCGAGCGAAGGTGTGCATTGGTCGTCCAAGGGCGAGGGCGAGTTTGAAGTCGCCACCGTCGACAAGGCTGATCGCGGTACCCGCATTGTGCTGCACCTCAAGTCCGGTGAAGACGAGTTCGCCGATGGCTGGCGCCTGCGCAACATCATCAAGAAGTACTCCGACCATATCGCGTTGCCGATCGAGCTGCCGAAGGAAGTCGCCGCTGCCGAAGGCGAAGAAAAGCCCGAAGTGGAATGGGAAACCGTCAACCGCGCCAGTGCCCTGTGGACCCGTCCGCGCACTGAGGTGAAGGACGAGGAATACCAGGAGTTCTACAAGCACGTTGCACATGATTACGAGAACCCGCTGAGCTGGAGCCACAACAAGGTCGAAGGCAAGCTGGAGTACAACTCACTGTTGTACGTGCCGGCCCGTGCGCCGTTCGACCTGTACCAGCGCGAAGCACCACGCGGCTTGAAGCTGTACGTGCAGCGTGTATTCGTGATGGACCAGGCCGAATCGTTCCTGCCGCTGTACCTGCGTTTCATCAAGGGCGTGGTCGATTCCAATGACCTGTCCCTGAACGTTTCGCGGGAAATCCTGCAGAAAGACCCGATCATTGACTCCATGAAGTCGGCGCTGACCAAGCGTGTTCTGGACATGCTGGAAAAACTGGCGAAAAACGAGCCCGAGCAGTACAAGAGCTTCTGGAAGAACTTCGGCCAGGTGATGAAGGAAGGCCCTGCCGAGGACTTCGCGAACAAAGAAAAAATCGCTGGCCTGCTGCGCTTTGCTTCGACCCAGGGTGATGATGGCGAACAGATCGTTGGCCTGGCCGATTACCTGGCCCGCGCCAAGGAAGGTCAGGACAAGATCTACTACCTGACCGGTGAAACTTATGCACAGGTCAAGAACAGTCCGCACCTGGAAGTCTTCCGCAAGAAAGGCATCGAAGTGCTGCTGCTGACCGACCGCATCGACGAATGGCTGATGAGCTACCTCAGCGAGTTCGACGGCAAGAGCTTTGTCGACGTGGCCCGTGGTGATCTGGACCTGGGTAACCTGGACTCGGAAGAAGACAAGAAAGCCGCCGAAGAAGTCGCCAAGAGCAAGGAAGGCCTGGTTGAGCGGATCAAGACTGCCCTGGGCGATGCCGTCAGCGAAGTGCGGGTTTCTCACCGCCTGACGGACTCCCCGGCGATCCTGGCCATCGGTGAACAGGACCTGGGCCTGCAGATGCGGCAGATCCTTGAAGCCAGCGGCCAGAAAGTCCCGGACTCCAAGCCGATCTTCGAATTCAACCCGGCTCACCCGCTGGTGGATAAGCTCGACAACGAGCAGAGCGAAGAGCGCTTCGGCGACCTGTCGCACATCCTGTTCGATCAGGCCGCCCTGGCGGCGGGTGACAGCCTGAAGGACCCGGCGGCCTATGTGCGCCGCCTGAACAAGCTGTTGGTTGAACTGTCAGCTTAATCAAGTGCAGGAAAAACCCGCTTCGGCGGGTTTTTTCATTTCTGGTGTTCCGTTTCAAGAGGAGTCCGTCATGAGTCAGGTTACGGTTAGTTCGCTGGAGTATCAGATCGATGGTCGAACCTATGAGGGCCGCCTGGCCTTCGACGTTAGCCAGCAGGGCTCGCGCCCGGGTTTGCTGATGGCGCCCAATTGGATGGGCGTAGGGGCGGGGGCCGAGGAAATCGCCAGGTCGGTGGCGGCCAACGGCTATGTTGTGTTGATCGCCGATCTTTACGGCCAGGACGTGCGCCCGACCAATGCCGATGAAGCCGGGGCTGCGATGATGCCGCTCAAGAATGATCGTGCCTTGTTGCGCAAGCGCATGCAGGCGGCATTCGAGCAACTGCAAAGTCAGGGTGAGGCGCAGGTCGATGCGTCGAGACTTGCTACGTTCGGTTTCTGCTTTGGCGGCTGCTGCTCCCTGGAGCTAGCACGCACAGGCGCACCGTTGAAGGCCGCTATTTCGTTCCATGGCACCCTGGACACACCCAATCCGGCGGATGCGCAGAACATCAGGGGGGCGGTGCTGGTCATGCATGGCGCCTCGGACCCATTGGTGCCCAAGGAGCAACTGCCGGCTTTCGAAGACGAAATGAACGCCGCCGGGGTGGATTGGCAACTGCTGAGCTACGGTGGTGCGGTGCATTCGTTCACCGATCCACAGGCCAATGTCCCGGGCAAGATGATGTACGACGCCAAGGTTGCCGCACGGGCGTTCAGGTCGATGCATAATTTGCTGGATGAAGTGCTCAGGGGCTGAGATCGGGCCTGGTGCTGAATAGGCTGTCGCCTGCCAGACTGCTATCGCGAGCAGGCTCGCTCCCACATTTGACCGAGGTGTTCGCGCCATTTGCGAATGGCAACGATCCAGTGTGGGAGCGAGCCTGCTCGCGATGGCGATCTGTCAGACACCGCTGAATTCAGGGCAATTCGATCCGCTCACTTTCCCCCGGCACGGTCGGCCAGTCCCCGGCCGCCCAACGCCGGCGGGCTTCGTCTATTCGCGCCGGATCGCTGGAGACGAAATTCCAGTTGATCCGACGTGGCCCATCCAGCGGCGCGCCGCCGAACAGCACCGCATGGCAGTCGCTGTCGGCGAACAGTGTCATTTGTTCCCCGGCCGGGAGCACCACCAACGAGTGGGGCTCTAGCGGTTCACCGTCCAGCTGCGCCTCGCCGCTGAGCACATACAGTGCCCGCTCTTCATGCTCGGTGGGAATCAGCAGGGTCGTTGCGGTTTGCAGGTTCAGCTCGGCGTACAGGGTCGGGGACAGCGTCGGCACCGGTGATTCCAGGCAAAAACCCGACCCGGCGATCATCCGGATCTTTACCCCCAGGTTATCGCTGACCGGCAGGGTGTGCGCCGGATGATGGCTGTAGTGTCCAGGCCCCTGTTCGTGGGATTGGGGCGAGGCCAACCAGACTTGCAAGCCGTGCATGACGAAGTCGCTGCCCAGCAGTGATTCGGGCGTGCGCTCGACATGGGCGATGGCGCTGCCCGCGGTCATCCAGCTGACGTCCCCGGCGTCCACCACTTGATCGGAGCCCAGGCTGTCCTTGTGCTGGAGCTGCCCTTCGAACAGATAGGTGAGGGTCGACAACCCGATATGGGGATGCTGACGAATGTTCATGCCTTGACCGGCCTTGTAGGAGGTTTGCAGCATGTGGTCGAAAAAAACGAACGGTCCGACGCTGCGACACTTGGCGGACGGCAGCGGGCGAAGAATCGGCTGGCCTTCCACATCTTCTGCGCGTGGGCGAATGGTCAGGGGCGTGATCATGATGTCTTCCAGGTTGAGCAACGGATGGGCAAAGCATAACCCGCCGTGACAACTGACGGCACATGCGCCGTGAACCCGGACGCGACGGTCGGGGTCTATCCTGTTCATAACTTTCTGGAGTCCGCCCGTGCCCATGACCCGTCTGATCTTCGCCTGGCTGCTGGCCGTTTCGAGCAGTGGCGTCATGGCCCGCGAATATGCCTACAGCGATGCACACCTGCATTACGTCGATTTCTTTCAGGAAACCGCCGGCATGCCCGAGTTACTGAAGGCGATGGCCGACAATCGCATCGAGCATGTGATGATTTCAGGCATACCGGTGGCCAAGAAATGGCATGAGGATGAGCCCAAGCGCCCGCGTTACTACGCCGGTGACGATGCGGACGCCTATTGGTACAGCGCCACCGATGTAATTGTCGCAGCGGCGGTGAGCAAGTTGACCGCTGAACAACGCCAGCACTTTCATCCTTTTTTGTCCGGTTTCAACCCCAACGACAAAAACTCCGCCATGCACATCCAGCGCATGCTCGATCTGTATCCGGGTTTGTGGCAAGGCATTGGTGAGGTGTTCACCCGCCATGACGACCTGACGGCACTGACGTCGGGGGACACCCCGCGGGCCAACAACGAGGCCATGACGCGGATCTATCACCTGGCGGCGGAGAACGATCTGCCGGTGCTGCTGCACTCCAACATCACCTCCAAGCGTGAGAAAAACGCGCTGTATTTGCCGGAAATTGAAGAGCCGTTGCGCAACCATCCCCACACGCGGTTCATTTGGGCCCATGCCGGCACCAGCATGGAGATCCATCGTCACCAGACGCGGCTGGATTTTTTGTTGCCGACACTGACCCGGATGCTGGAGACCTATCCGAACCTGTACATCGACCTGTCCTGGAGCGTGCTCACGCCTTACCTGCTGGACGAGGCGGGCAAACCCCGCGAGGCGTGGCTCAAGCTGGTGGAGCGCTTCCCGGAGCGTTTTATGTTGGGGTCGGATGTAGTGGGGCGTTTCGACAATGTCGGTAAGGAATTACGCAGCTTCGATCCGTTCCTGGATGCGTTGCCGGAAGAGGTGGCGAAGAACGTAGCTCGGGATAATTTCCTGGCGGTGTTGTGTGGGAGCAAGGCTTGCCCGCAATGAAGGTATTGCAATTTCGCAATTGAGGGCGCCTGCAGCGCGAGCAAGCTTTGCTCCCACAGAAGCTCTCAGTGCACAAGGTGACCATCGCCTTGTCATCAGCCTGTCACCGCCGCGTCATACCCTCGCGCTCATCACAATCAAGGAGCGCACTATGCACCTCACCCGTTCAAGCGCACTGGTCGCGCTGTTGTCGGTCTGCGGCCTGGCCCAGGCGGAAGTCCGTGTCGAAGGCCCGGTGGAGTACGGTATCTTCGAAGGGCCCCAAGCCGAACTGCAATCAGGGGAGCGGGTTCTGCGCCGCAGCAACGAGCAGATCCGGCAGACTGAAAGTGTACCGGCCAAGCTGGGCACCAAGTTCGGTCTGCGCTACCGCTTGGCGGACAAGGTGGCTGACGACCAGCCATTGACCTTGTTGTATTTCACCCCAGGCATTCGCACCCCCGATGGCGTGCGCCACGATAAATTCGAAGTCACCCAGAAACTGGTGCCCGGTGCACCGCAGGATGTGATGGCCTACGAGTTCACCGAAAGCCACGAAGTGGTGCCGGGGGAGTGGCGGTTCATGGTGTTCCAGGGCGATCGATTGCTGGCGCAGCAACGGTTTGTCGTGCGCTGAATCTGTGAGAGCGAGCCTGCTCGCGATAGCAATCTGTCAGCCAACCTAGATGTTGAATGTCAGGGCCTCATCGCGAGCAGGCTCGCTCCCACAAGGGAATTATCCACAGGGAATGTGGTGTGCAGAGCAGACAAAAAAACGCCCCGAACCAGTCGGGGCGTTTTTGTGTGTGGCGTTGCGGCGGGGCTTACTTGCCCTGCCAGCGCTTCAATACCAGGGTGGCGTTGGTGCCGCCGAAGCCGAAGCTGTTGCTCATCACTGTGTCGATCTTGGCGTCTTCGCGAGTCTTGGTCAGGATCGGCAGGTCGGCCACTTCCGGGTCCAGTTCGTCGATGTTGGCCGAGCCGGCGATGAAGTTGCCTTCCATCATCAACATGCAGTAGATCGCTTCGTGAACGCCCGCGGCGCCCAGGGAGTGACCCGACAGGCTCTTGGTGGAGCTGATGGCCGGGGCGTTGGCACCGAACACTTCGCGCACGCCTTTCATTTCCGCAACGTCACCGACCGGGGTCGAAGTGCCGTGGGTGTTCAGGTAGTCGATGGGCGTGTCGACGGTGGACATGGCCATCTGCATGCAGCGGATGGCGCCTTCGCCGCTTGGGGCGACCATGTCATAGCCATCGGAAGTGGCGCCGTAGCCGACGATTTCCGCGTAGATTTTCGCGCCACGGGCCAGAGCGTGTTCCAGCTCCTCGACCACCACCATGCCGCCGCCGCCAGCGATGACGAAGCCGTCACGGTCGGCATCGTAGGCGCGGGAAGCTTTTTCCGGGGTGTCGTTGCGCTTGCTGGACAGGGCGCCCATGGCGTCGAACAGGAACGACTGGCTCCAGTGTTCTTCTTCACCACCGCCGGCGAACACGACGTCCTGCTTGCCCATCTGGATTTGCTCCATGGCGTTGCCGATGCAGTGCGCACTGGTGGCGCAGGCAGAGGCGATGGAGTAGTTCAGGCCCTTGATCTTGAACGGCGTGGCCAGGCAGGCGGAAACGGTGCTGCTCATGGTCCGAGTGACGCGGTACGGGCCGACGCGCTTGACGCCTTTTTCGCGCAGGATGTCCAGCGCTTCCATCTGGTTCAAGGTCGAGGCACCACCGGAACCGGCGATCAGGCCGGTGCGCGGGTTGGACACCTGCTCTTCGGTCAGGCCGGAGTCAGCGATGGCGTCCTTCATGGCCAGGTAGGCGTAAGCCGCCGCATGGCCGACGAAACGGTAGATCTTGCGATCGATCAGCTCTTCGAGGGGAAGGTCAATGGAGCCGGAAACCTGGCTACGCAGACCCATTTCGGCATATTCCGGATTGAACCGGATGCCAGGGCGACTTGCACGCAGGTTAGCGGAGACGGTCTCTTTGTCATTGCCCAGGCACGAAACGATGCCCAGACCAGTGATAACGACGCGGCGCATGCGGATAACCCTTAGAAGTTGTCAGTGGAGGTGAAAACGCCGACCCGAAGGCCTTCGGCGGTGTAGATCTCGCGACCATCCACAGCCACTGAACCATCGGCAATGGCCATGTTCAGCTTGCCCTTGAGGACGCGTTTGATATGAATGTTATAGGTAATCTTCTTCGCGCTCGGCAGAACCTGACCGAAGAACTTCACTTCGCCCGAACCCAGGGCGCGACCGCGGCCCGGCAGGCCTTGCCAACCGAGGAAGAAACCGACCAATTGCCACATGGCATCCAGGCCCAGGCAGCCCGGCATCACCGGATCACCTTCGAAGTGGCAGGCGAAAAACCACAGGTCAGGAGTGATGTCCAGCTCGGCGACCAATTCACCTTTGCCGTACTTGCCACCCTCTTCGCTGATATGGGTGATGCGATCCACCATCAGCATGTTCGGGGCGGGCAGTTGCGCGTTACCTGGGCCGAACAGCTCACCGCGACTGCAGCGCAGCAGGTCTTCCCGAGTAAAGGCGTTTTGTTTGGTCATGCGAGCTCCTCAATAGTCCCATGCGGCAGGGTGGGGCAAATCTTCCCGGCCGATCGAAGCGTTCATGCCTCGAATCGACAGCCTACTCATAGACTATTGCGTTGTAGTGAAAGTCACAGCACACGGGAAATGAATGTACACCTGTGCACTGAAATTTTTATTCAAGCCCCAATCGGGACTTGTTCGGGTGGTTAAGACTGCCGCACTTTCGCCTTTCACGCCAGTCGCAGATGGTCGAAACGCCTGCACTAACGCACCCAGCGCTGCAGAATTTGCTGCAGGTCAGCTCTTTTGAACGGTTTGGCCAGGTAATCGTTCATGCCCGCCGCGAGACAGGCTTCGCGATCGCCCTGTAGCGCATTGGCCGTCAGAGCGATGATGGGCACCTCGCCGCAGCCGGGTAACTGGCGGATCTGTCGCGTGGCTTCGTAGCCATCGATGATGGGCAACCGGCAATCCATCAGAATCGCCTCGAAAATCAGACTTTCGGCACTGCGGATGGCTTGGGCGCCGTCGGCGGCGATGCTGACGGTGAAGCCCAGGCTGCGCAGCATGGCTTCGATCACGGTCTGGTTCACCGGATTGTCTTCTACCAGCAGCACGTTGCGGCCCTCGCCATGACCGCTGCCGATGCCGTCGGGGAGCTTTGGCGCCAGGGCTATCGGTGCCTTTTTCGACAGGGCCAGAGGAATCTCCAGGGTAAACACCGACCCCTGGCCTTCTTCGCTCTGGGCGCGCAATGTGCCCCCCATGCGCTCAGCCAGGGTGCGGGCAATCGGCAGCCCCAGGCCGGTGCCACCGTAGCGCCGGGAAATCGAACTGTCGGCTTGCTGGAAGGCATCGAACATGCGCTCCAGGCTTTCGGTCGCGATCCCGATGCCACTGTCGCGCACCGTGCAGGTAAACCACAGGAGTTCGTGATCCAGTGCCTGCCACTGGCATTGCACGGTGACGCGGCCTTGTTCGGTGAATTTCAGGGCATTGCCGATCAGGTTGACCAGGATCTGCCGGATCCGCGTCGGGTCGCCTTGCACCTGCAAGGGCTGCATGTCATCAGGGATCAGCAGGTCCAGGCCCAGCTTGCGTTGCGCGGCGCTGTGCTGGAACGACTGGGCGCAACTGGCGACCAGCTCCGCCAGATTGAACGGGATGTGTTCCAGCTCCAGGGCCGAGCGTTCGATGCGCGAGAAGTCGAGGATGTCGTTGATGACTTTCAGCAGGTGCTCGGTGGATTCGCTGGCCAGCGCCGTGTACTCGAATTGCTCCTCCGTCATTTCGGTGGTTTCCAGCAGTTGCAGCATGCCCAGTACACCGTTCATGGGGGTGCGCAGTTCATGGCTCATCATCGCCAGGAATTCGGACTTGGCGCTGTTGGCCTTCTCCGCTTCTTCCCGGGTTTTGATCAGTTGCGCCATGGCCTGGTGCTGTTCACGGCTGGCTTGCTCGAGACCGTCGGCCAGATTGTTGATATGCCGCGACAAGGCCCCCAGTTCGGCATCGTCGACGATGGGCAGCGGCGTGCCGTAGTCGCCTTGCTGGATCGCCATGACTGCGTTGCCGATGTCGCGGATCGGCCGGGACAGGTTGGACGCCAGGCGACGCGCCACCAGGAAGGTGAACAGCAGGGCGAACAGCGCCAGGATCGCGGCCTTGAGGAGGATTTCCTGCTGCCGCTGGCTGAAGGCGTCACTGGACATGCCGACGATCACCCGGCCCAGGTAATCCTCATCGGGCGCCTCGATGGTCATGCTGTTGCCTTGCAGGAAATCATTGTTCAAGGCAATGCGCTGCAGGCGAACCGGCGCCTGGAAAACTTCGATCTGCTGGGAATGCTTGCGGCCTTGCGCGGGCTGCTCGACATACACCACAACCCGGTCCGTGCTGTCTTGAACCTCCAGAAAACGCACATGAGGCGTGGCCAGGGTGGCGGTGAGCAGATTTTCCAGCACCTCGTTATTGCCCGATATCACCCCATATTCCGTGGCCGGGGCCAGCTGGTTGGCGATCAACTGCCCGGTATGGTTGAGTTCCTGGCGCAGGTCCTGGATTCGCACGAAGGTAAAGAAGCTGATCAACAGCACCGTCAGCAGCAAGGCCGGGCCGAGGGCGATAAGCTGGGTGCGGGTATTGATGTCCCAGCGGCGACGCAAGGTCATGGGCGTTGTTCTCCTTCGGCCAGCTGTGCAGCGACGGATTCGGCGTCAATCGGCTCGATCCCCAGTGAGCGGGCGACCTGCTGGTTGCTCAGGACTTTGAAGCGGGCCGGATACAGGGTGCGGGGCCAGGTGGCGGCGGGGCGGTCCAGCAAATCGTCGAGAATTGCCAGCCAGTCCTCCTGGTCGCTGTAGGTGCTGGCCAGGCTGCCGGCCTTGACGAAAGCGGCGTTGGGCCCGATCAGCGCACGTTGCCGGGCGTAGCTGCTGAGCAACAGATTCTTTACCGTCTTGGGGTTGTACAGATCGGGGTCGTCGAGCCCCAGCAGCACATCGCTGCGGCCCAACAGCTTTTGCAGAGGGCGACTGTCACTGGTGTCGTCCCAGCGTTCACTCACGATCTCCAGCCCCAACGGCGTCGCTGCCTGGCGGATTTCCTTGAGCAGGAACTCGCTGTGCCCGTCGAACAGCACGCCGACCCTGCGCATTTGCGGAAGGATCGCGCTAATCAGTCGCAATTGCCGCGTCAGCGGCGGATCGCTCCACAACAGGCTCAGGTGATCGGGTGTTGTCTCGCCCAGGCGATCCCTGGCTTGTTGGCGGCTGATTCGCAGTACCAGGGTGGCGGGCCCGTGGGTTTCCTGCAGGCGCCAGTCAAGGCTGGGCAGGTCAAGCAAGATCAGGCGGACATTGCGGGGCAGTTTGCCGGGCGCCGGCAGGCTGGCCAGCGGAGTAAACCTGACGTTGTCCTCGGGGCGCAGGGCCTTCAGGGCCTGGGTGAATGACTGAGCGCCAGGGCTGTTATGGGCACCGGTCAATAGAATGTCGGCGGCGCGGGCCTCGATCGTTGCCAGCCAGCCTGCAAACACCAGGCACAGCGCCAGCGGCAGGCGGCCACGAAAGGGCGTCTTGCGCGATTGACCCCGGAACATCTAGAACGACAACTCCGCAGTGAAATACAGGACGTGACGGGAGTCGTAGTGGTTGTCGACAAACGTAGTGGGCTGGTTGTCGAGACGCTGTTGCAGGATGCCCGCCAGTTCCAGGTTGGCCTTGCCCAAAGAAATGCGTTTGGCCAGGCGGGTGTCGACTCGTTCAAAGCGATAGCCGTTAAGGTCGTCCGCGCCATAATAGAACACCGCACTGTTCCAGCCTCGGCCCCAGTCCCGCAGCCAGCCGGCCGAACCGCTATTGCGGGCGGTCGGCTGTTCGTCGAGGGCATTGCTGGCCAGCGCATCGACGTAGGCATAGGTCAGGCGCAGGCGGTCGGCGCTGGTGATGCGCCAGTCGAACTGGGTTTCGGCCCCGGAAAACTGTGATTCATTGGCGTTGCTGGCAATGTACTGATTGTTGCGCAGGGGTTCGCTGATCATGCCGGTGATTTCGTCATGGAACAGCTTCACATCGACGCTCAGCCCCAGGTTCATGAAATAACCGTTGTAGCCCAGTTCCCGGGAGCGCATGTGCTCCTGGTCCAGGTTTCCCGGCCCTCGGGTCTGGACAAAATAACGGGCACTGCTCTGGCCGAAGGCGGTGGGCTTGAGGTTGGTGACCTGATAACTCCAATTGACATTGTTCTCGAACATGTCCGGCGAGCGCACCGCCTCGGAGTACACCGCCCGCAGGCCATGGCGTGGTGTGATCAGGTAGTTGACCGCCACCCGCGGCGTCAGCGAGCTGCCGGTCAGGTGGGTGTCTTCGAACATCGCACCGCCCTGTACCAGCCAATGTTCGCTGGCCCGCCACTCCAGTTGGCCGAACAGGCGCCAAGTGGTGTCGTCCAGCGTGCCGTTGAAGTACGTCTCGGAGTCGGCCCGGTCGTAGCGATAGTTTGCCCCGGTGACCAGTCGCAGGCTGTCGGACAGGCTCAGGGTGTCCTGGATTTCCAGGTCGTAGCGCGACTCACGGGCGCTCTGGTCGATATCGCCGCACAAGGTTTGCGAGGCGCCGTTGCGCCATTGATCGAGCACCTGATTGGCCAGCGCCTGTTCTTGCGGGGTGCCGGGCGGCGCACCGGTGCCGGTGAAGCTGGGAATATTGCGCGCCAGCTTCTCGGCGTAGTTAGGGTTGAGCAACCACAGATCGGTCAACTGCGGGCTGAAGGAGACCTCGGCATCGCAGGCGCGCCAGGTCTGCTGGCGATCCCAATGCTGGAGCGAGCCTTGTACATAAAGGCTGTGGTTGGGGTTCAGGTCCAGGTTCCAGCGCAGCGAACCGGCGTAGTCCTTGGCGACAACATCGGAGTTATCCCCGGCGGCCGTAATCCCGGCGAACACTGGATGGTAGGTATAAGGCCGCTGATTGGTCCCGTCTTTGGCGTTCAGTTGCCAGTCGATGCTCTGCTGTTCGTTCAGGGTCTGGCTGACGGACAGGTTGAAACGGTTCAAGCGTCGACTGTCGCGGTAATCGGCGCCGGTGCGGTTGCTGTCAAAGCCGTCGTCTTCCTGGCCGGACAGTGACAGCCGCAGGTCACCGCTCTCCCAACCGCTGCCCTGGCTGGCGTACCAGTCGCTGATGCCACGCTGGCCTCGGGTGATTTTCAGGCGGGTGCCGTGGCTGTCGGCCGGAGCGCGGGTGATGATATTGACCACCGCCATCAGTGCATTGGCGCCGTAGCTGACGGTGTTGGGGCCGCGGAAAACTTCGATCCGCTCGATGTCTTCCATGGCCACTGGAATATCGCTCCAGTCCACCGTGGCCAGGCCGGCGCGATACACCGAGCGGCCATCGATCAGCACCTGCATGCGCCGCGCTTCGGTGGCGTTGGTGCCGTGGTAGTTCACGGCGGCCTGGTTCCCGCTGATATTGCCGACCATCATGCCCGGCACCAGGCGCAGCAGTTCGCTGATGTCCCGGGCGCCACTGGCCTTGATCAATTCGCTGTCCAGCACGGTCATGCTGCCGGGGACCGCCGCCGGCGATTGTTTCAGGCGCGTGGCCGTCAACACTTGGGGCAGGGGCTGACTGTCGACGAACAAGTCGTCGGCCAGCACTGGCGGGCTGATGAACAGCGCCAATACGAGCGACGAACCTGAACGGGAAGGGCCAACGAACACGGCACAGCCTTTGATTAGGGAAAGGATGGCCGGCATGTTAACCGAGGTGAGTGACTTTTCCATTCACGTTGACAGCATTTTCCTAGGAATTGATGGTCAGCTTCCTACAACTGCCGGTAATTGTAGTCGGGGCTGGTCGCGGTGTGGCCGCTCCGTATAATGCCCGGCATTGCCACTTGGTATGGATGAACGGATTGCATATGACTGAACAGCGCCCGATTGCGGTCCTGGGGGGCGGGAGTTTCGGTACCGCCGTGGCCAATCTGCTGGCCGAGAACGGCCACCCGGTGCGCCAATGGATGCGTGACCCGGAGCAGGCCGAGGCCATCCGGGTCAATCGCGAGAACCCGCGTTACCTCAAGGGCATCAAGATCCGCCCTGAAGTTGAACCGGTGACTGATTTGCAGGCCACCTTGCAGGACTGTGACCTGTTTTTCGTCGCCTTGCCGTCCAGCGCCCTGCGCTCGGTCCTGGCGCCCCATGCCGAACGCTTGAGCGGCAAATTGCTGGTGAGCCTGACCAAGGGGATCGAAGCCCAGACCTTCAAGCTGATGAGCGAGATTCTCGAAGAAATCGCCCCAAAGGCTCGAATCGGTGTGATTTCCGGGCCGAACCTGGCGCGCGAGATCGCCGAGCATGCGCTGACCGCCACCGTAGTCGCCAGTGAAGACGAAGAACTGTGCCAGCGGGTCCAGGCCGCGCTGCATGGGCGAACCTTCCGGGTCTACGCCAGTGCCGACCGTTTCGGTGTGGAACTGGGCGGGGCGCTGAAGAATGTCTATGCCATCATCGCCGGCATGGCGGTGGCGCTGGGCATGGGGGAGAACACCAAAAGCATGCTGATCACCCGGGCGCTGGCGGAAATGACCCGTTTTGCCGTCAGCCAGGGTGCCAATCCGATGACCTTCCTGGGGTTGGCCGGGGTCGGCGATTTGATCGTCACCTGTTCCTCGCCTAAAAGCCGCAACTACCAGGTCGGTTTCGCCCTCGGTCAGGGGTTGAGCCTGGACGAGGCTGTGTCGCGCCTGGGTGAAGTGGCCGAAGGAGTGAATACGCTCAAGGTGCTCAAGGCCAAGTCTCAGGAGTCCGGGGTCTACATGCCACTGGTCGCGGGGCTGCATGCGATTCTGTTCGAAGGGCGCACGCTGGAGCAGGTGATCGAACTGTTGATGCGTGGCGAGCCCAAGACCGACGTCGATTTCATTTCCACCAGTGGCTTCAACTGAGCCTCTATTGATCAGAAGCGGGAGCAAACCATGAGCGATCCAAAAGAGCAGGCCCGATACGAGTCCATCCTGCTGCGTGTGTTGTGGATGGTGATTTACCTGCTGGTCTGGCAGGTGGCGCAGTTCATCCTGGGCGCGGTGGTATTGGTGCAACTGATCTACCGGCTGATCTATGGCGCGCCCAGTGCCAGCCTGATGAACTTTGGTGACAGCTTGAGCCAGTTCCTGGCGCAGATCGGCCGTTTCGGCACCTTCCACAGCGACCAGAAACCCTGGCCATTCGCTGACTGGCCCACCCCGCGCACGCCGGAAGGTGAAGCGCCTCACGTGGTGGCGCCGGCTCCGCATCCGGTCCGGGACGAGGAGCCCAAGCTATGAAATTGTGGGTATTGCGTCATGGGGAAGCCGAGCCATACGGTGCCCGTCCCGACCCTGAGCGGGCGCTGACCGCTCACGGTCGCGAAGAAGCACTGCGCAGTGCCGCCGCGCTGATCGGCCAGCCGCTGAGCGCCATTTATGCCAGCCCGTACCTGCGCGCCCAACAGACCGCCCAACTGGTGCGCGAAGCCTTGGGCTTCGCGCCTGAGTTGATCACTGTTGATTGGCTCACGCCGGAAACCCGCCCGCAAAAAGTCCTGGAACAGCTGGTTGATCAGGGCGACGTGCTGCTGGTCAGCCATAACCCGCTGGTGGGCAGCCTGCTGGGCTTTCTGCAACACGGTCACCTGCAACAACCCGAACAGGTTAAAACGGCTGGCCTGGCCGAGCTGGAGGGTGACCTGCCGCTGGCCGGGGCGATGCAGCTCAAGGGCATTCAGCATCCCTGAGAGGTCTCTGGTCGCAGGGTTGAGCACAACAAAAAACATAAAGGAAGGACAACGATGAGTCTGTGGCGCACCACCCCCAACATCGAGCAACTGAACGCCGCCGGTAAAAACACCATCAGCGAAGTGTTGGACATTCGTTTCGAATCTTTCGACGACGAGTCCCTGACCGCCAGCATGGTGGTCGATCACCGCACCCACCAGCCATTCGGCCTGTTGCATGGCGGTGCATCGGTGGTGCTGGCTGAAACGGTCGGGTCCATGGCGGCCTATCTGTGCGTGGACACCAGCAAGTTCTATTGCGTGGGGCTGGAGATCAATGCCAACCACTTGCGCGCTGTGCGCAGTGGTCGGGTGACGGCCACGGCCCGGATGGTCCACCTGGGCCGCACCACCCAGGTCTGGGATATCCGCCTGACCAACGACGAAGGCAAAGTCAACTGCGTGTCGCGCCTGACCATGGCCGTGGTGCCGCTGGGTGAACAGCCGCCGGCGCGTTGACGCTCTAGCTGGACGCAATCCTGCGGTGAGGGATCTTCTGTGGGAGTAAGGCTTGCCCACGATGGTGTCGACGCGCAACACCTGATCCACCCCAGCGCCTGCATCGCGGGCAAGCCTTGCTCCCCGTCTCCTTCGCCACATGGGGCAGTGCTTACAGCTAGATAGCCCCATAGCCCAAGCCCGACTGTCATCATTGCTGTCAGTTACGGTCATTGCCGCGCCACCGGGATGTGCGGACAATCGGTTCCAGTTTCCCCATGGATCCACTGTCATGTCGCAACAGGTGTTTTTCGCCCACGCCAATGGTTTTCCCTCGGCCACTTACGGCAAGCTGTTCGCCGCGCTGGCGCCGCAGTACGAGGTCGCGCATCTGGAATTGCACGGCCATGACCCGCGTTTTCCGGCAGACGATAACTGGCACAACCTGGTGGACGAGCTCATTCATCACCTGGAACAACAACCTGAACCGGTGTGGGGCGTCGGCCATTCCCTGGGTGGCGTTCTGCATCTGCATGCCGCATTGCGCTGTCCACAGTTATATCGTGGCGTGGTAATGCTCGATTCGCCGGTGCTGACCCGCGCCGATCAGTGGGTGATCCTGGCCGCCAAGCGCCTGGGGTTCATCGATCGTCTGACTCCAGCGGGACGGACGTTGGGCCGGCGTGAAGAGTTCGCTGACCTGGAGTCGGCCCGGCAGTATTTTTCCGCCAAGACGCTGTTCCGCGGGTTTGACCCGGAATGCTTCGACGCCTACCTGCAACATGGCTTGCAGCAAGTCGGCGACCGCTTGCGGCTGCGCTTCGATCCGGCCACGGAGATCAGCATTTACCGCGGCGTGCCGCACACCAGTCCCGGCCGGGCCCGTATGCTCAAAGTGCCGCTGGCGGTGGTGCGCGGTCGGCAGAGTCGCGTGGTGATGCGCCATCACACCCGTTCGGTGGGTCGAATGCCCCATGGTGAATCCCTGAGCATGCCCGGCGGCCACATGTTTCCCCTGGAACGTCCGCAGGACACGGCCAGGTTGCTCAAGGATCTCTTTCAGCGCTGGGAAGGGCGCAGCTTATGAGTGGGGTTGAAGAAGTCCGTCTGAGCCTGCCCCACATTGAACTGGCGGCCCACCTGTTCGGGCCGGAGGATGGCCGGCCGGTGATCGCCTTGCACGGTTGGCTGGACAATGCGAACAGCTTCGCCCGGCTGGCTCCACGGCTTGAGGGCCTGCGGGTCATTGCACTGGACATGGCCGGTCACGGTCACTCCGGGCATCGCCCACCCGGTGCTGGCTATGCCCTGTGGGACTATGCCCATGATGTGCTGCAAGTCGCCGAACAACTGGGCCTGGCGCGTTTCGCCCTGCTGGGGCATTCCATGGGCGCCATCGTCTCGCTGGTGCTCGCCGGAGCCTTGCCCGACCGGGTCACGCACCTGGGGCTGATCGACGGGGTGATCCCTCCCACGGACAAAGGCGACAACGCCGCCGAGCGCATGGGCATGGCCCTGCAGGCGCAGCTGGATTTGCAACAAAAACGAAAACCGGTCTACAAAACCCTCGACCGGGCCATTGAGGCCCGGATGAAAGGCCTGGTGGCGGTCAGTCGCGAAGCCGCCGAATTGCTGGCCCAGCGCGGCCTGATGCCGGTGCCGGGAGGGTACACCTGGCGCACCGACAATCGCCTGACCTTGCCATCGCCGCTTCGCCTGACCGATGAGCAGGCCATGGCCTTCGTGGCGCGGGTCGCTTGCCCCGCGCATCTGGTGGTGGCTGCTGACGGCATGCTTGCCCGACACCCCGAGTTGCTGGAGCGTCTACCCTTCAGTCATGAACGGTTGCCCGGCGGTCATCATTTGCACCTGAACGACGAGGCTGGCGCCGCGCTTGTAGCAGACTGTTTCAATCGGTTCTTCACCGTTTCTTGACTTGCGCCTGGCAACTGTCGAGGCTGGGCGGGTTGAAAAAGGGAGACAACCATGACAGATCTCTGTTTAGCGGCCTCGCAGTGCATCGATGACACCGGCCTCACCCCAGAGACCCAGGCCATGCCGATCCGATGAAATTATCCATTCATTCACTCGCCTTGCTTACGCTGGCCTGCTTCAGCCCGGCATCGTTTGCCGCCGATGTTCCCGGCAGCCGGGACCTGGAGCGGGTGCCCCGCATGCCCGACGCGCAAATTGTCGATTACCGGCAAACCACTGACCTGGAACGAATTTATCCCCTGGGTTCGATCCGCAAGATCAGCGGCCAGTTGCGCTTCGATGGGCAGGTCGATGCCCGTGGCAACACCACGTCGGTGACTTACGAACTGCCGCCGGAACACTCCGCCATCCAGGCCTTTACCGCTGCCCGCGAAGCCTTGCAGAAGCAGGACGCGCAACTGTTGTTCTGGTGCCAGGCTCGTGATTGCGGCGAAAGCAGCCTGTGGGCCAACGAAGTGTTCGGCAATGCCAAGCTCTATGGTGCCGATAACGGTCAGTCTTATCTGCTGCTGCGCCTGGCGCCGCCCGCGGACAACACGCTGATTGCGCTGTATGGCATTACTCGCGGCAATCGCAAGGCCTACCTGCATGTCGAACAGTTCGAGGCAAACGCCTCGCTGGGGAACCTGCTGCCCACATCGGCCACGCTGTTGCGCCAGCTCAAGGACACCGGCGTGCTGGACTTGCCGCGTCTGGTCGGCGAACCGGACGAAACCTGGTTGCGCCTGCTATCCCGGGCGCTGAACCTGGACACGGGTCTTCGAGTCACTGTCGCCGGACCCCAGGCCGAGGCCTGGCGGCAAGCATTGATCGATCAGGGTGTCCGGGCGGCGCGAATGGAGGCCGCCAGGGGCGATGCGGCGGGCCTGCATCTTGAGCTGCTGCGTTAAGCTGTCTCGGGTGACGTGCTTCACGCCGTCAGCCCGGCCCTGTTTTTATTTCGAGACCTGACATGCTCAATAACGATCGGCTGTTGGTGCAGATCCTGCTCCTGGTGTTGTTCGGTGCAAGCTTCTGGGTGATGGCTCCGTTCTGGTCGGCGCTGTTCTGGGGCGCGGTGCTGGCGTTTGCCAGTTGGCCGCTGATGCGCCTGTTGACCCGCTGGGTCAATGGTCGTGAGTCGCTGGCGGCGGCTTTGCTGACCGTAGGCTGGATGGTGCTGGTGGCGGTGCCGCTGGTGTGGCTGGGCTTCAACCTGGCTGATCATGTACGCGACGCCACGGCATTTATCAAGAACGTGCAGGTCGATGGCCTGCCTGATCCCCCGGTATGGCTGGCGGGCTTACCGCTGGTGGGGGGGCGGTTGGTGGGCATCTGGAACAGCATCGATCAGCAAGGTGCAGCCATGATGGTGTCCGTCAGGCCGTACCTGGGTCAGGTCGGCAACTGGCTGCTGGCTCGCAGTGCCCAAATCGGCGGTGGCATTCTCGAACTGACCCTGAGCATTGTGTTCGTGTTCTTTTTTTACCGTGACGGCCCGCGCCTGGCGGTGTTCGTGCACGGGTTGCTGGAGCGTCTGATCGGCGACCGTGCCGGTTACTACATCGAACTGGTGGCCGGTACGGTGCAGCGTGTGGTCAACGGCGTGATCGGCACCGCGGCGGCCCAGGCGGTGCTGGCGCTGATTGGTTTCCTGATCGCTGGCGTACCGGGGGCATTGGTGCTGGGCATCGTCACCTTCCTGCTCAGCCTGATTCCCATGGGGCCGCCCCTGGTCTGGATCCCCGCCACGGCGTGGCTGGTGTGGAAGGGCGAATACGGGATGGCGGTGTTCCTGGGGATCTGGGGCACCTTCATCATCAGCGGTGTGGACAACGTGCTCAAACCCTACCTGATCAGCCGTGGCGGAAACCTGCCGTTGGTGATCGTATTGCTGGGGGTGTTCGGTGGCTTGATTGCCTTCGGCTTCATCGGACTGTTCATTGGCCCGACCCTGCTGGCGGTGGCCTACAGCTTGCTGACGGACTGGAGCAAGAGCCAGGCGCGATAACCTCACTCCTGAGACCAGCACCAACCTTTTTGTAGTGAGGGGATAGATCCCCTCGCCACCAATGGGCTTCGATCCAGCAGGCAAGCCTGGCTCTGAAAAACCAGGCTTGCCGGTCAATCACGTCGCCACGTTCAGGTATTTCCCCACGGGGGCGACATCATCCAGCGAGTATTGTCGACTGAGGTTGGCGATCATCCTGTTCAGCGCTTCACTGACATTGGTCTGGTCGGTGGAGCTGTCGCTGGTGCGGTTGGCCTGTACCGCGCTGGTCAGTTCGCTGGTGCCGGTGTTGCTCTGACCATCGGCGTCGAGCTGGCTGAACAACGCCTCACTGGAGGCCTGTTGTGGCGGTGGCGGGGGGAGGCTGGCGGCGAGTTCGTCGAGGCTGACGGTACCGTCTTCATTCTCGTCCAGGGCCGAGAACAGTTCCTGGCTGTCGGCAGTGCTGCCGGCGCTCGCCAGACCATTGCTCAGCTCCTCGCTACTTACCTCGCCATCACCGTCGGCGTCCAGTGCGCTGAGCAGCGCATCGGCCAGTTCGGTCGTCGGCGCCTGGTCCCGTGGCGGCGGAGGCGGTGGCGCCATCGCGGCTATCTCATCACTGCTCAGGTCGCCGCTACTGTCGCTGTCCAGGTCGCTGAAATTGTCGCTCAGGCTGACCAGGATGCCGTCGTCACTCTTCTGCGACAGGGCCGTGCTCAATTCTTCCTGATCGACCGAGCCGTCGGCGTTGCTGTCGAGTTTGCTGAGCAGCTCCTTTTGAAACTGCTGGCTGCGGGCACTGCTGGTCGCGGTACTGCTGGTGCTGGTATAGGGCGAGTAACTGCTGACGCTACCGATCATGGGCGCTCTCCTTGGGCTGGAATGCCGGTGGGTGCACCGGCTTATGCAGCGTCGGCGGGGCAGTTGTCGTGGGTGTGTGGAGTTTGTACCGGCGGGTGTACAAACTCAGCCCCCGACGCGGCTCCCACATGGGATTGAGGTGGTTTCAGGCGCGGGGCAAACGGATCACCGCCGTCAATCCGCCCCCTGGCGTTTCTTCCAGGCTCAATTGCCCGCCCAAGCGTTCGGCGGCTTCCCTGGCGATGGTCATGCCCAGGCCGACACCGCCGGAGTTGCGATTGCGTGAGCCTTCCAGGCGATAGAAGGGCTCGAACACTGCTTCGCGTTTATCCGCCGCAATCCCGGGGCCGTGGTCAATCACCCGAATCACTACCTGGTCGCGCTGGTCTTGCAGCGTAATCAACGCATGTCCGGCGTAGCGCAAGGCATTGTCCATGAGGTTGTTGATACACGAGCGCAACGCCATCGGCTGCACCTGTAACGGCGCGCAACCACCGCTGGCTTGCACGTCGGCACCCTGGTCCTGGGCGTTTTCGCTCAGCGATTCCACCAACGCCTGCACGTCCATCCATTGCAGCGCTTCGCTGGTGCGTTGCTCGTGCAGGTAGGTGAGGGTGGCGTCGAGCATGCCAATCATATCGTTCAGGTCCTGACGCATCTGGCCCTGCAGCTTGATGTCATCGATCTGTTCCAGGCGCAGCTTGAGCCGTGAAAGCGGAGTGCGCAGGTCATGGGATACCGCACCGAGCATGCGCGAACGCTGCTGCACCTGCTCGCGAATTCGCTGTTGCATGAGGTTGAACGTATGGGCAGCCTGGCGGGCCTCCCTAGGGCCGGTTTCTTCCAACGGTGGGCTGTCGAGGTTTTCGCTCAGGCGTTCGGCGGCATCGCTCAGGCGCTGGATAGGCAGGGTCAGCAGTTTGGCGCCGTACCAGGCGGCGACGATCAGGCACACAAACTGAAACGTCAGCGGTACCACCGGCCCACCGAACCATGGGCGCGCAGGGCGGTTGGGTGGGGGCCCCGTGGGCCCAGGGTGCTGGCCTTGCCGGGAAAATTCGGGGGGTGGCCCCAAAGGCGGTTTGTCGTATTGAGAAAACCAGACAAAGGCCAACAGGTGCGCCAGGACGATCGCCAGTAACAGCACGCCAAACAGGCGGCCGAACAAGGTGTCGAGGCGCAAGCGCATCAGCCGATGTCCCGGGCGTCGAACAGGTAGCCTTCGCCGCGCACGGTCTTGATCAGTTGCGGCGCCTTGGGGTCGTCACCCAGCTTTTGGCGCAGGCGCGAAACCAGCAGATCGATGCTGCGGTCGAACGCCTCGATGGAGCGCCCACGGGCGGCGTCCAGCAACTGTTCGCGGCTCAGTACCCGGCGCGGTCGTTCGATGAACACCCACAACAGCCGGAACTCGGCGTTGGACAGCGGCACCACCAGTCCGTCGGCGGAGATCAACTGGCGCAGTACGCTGTTGAGTCGCCAGTTATCGAAGCGAATATTGGCCCGTTGCTCGGTGCGGTCGTCGCGTACCCGGCGCAGGATCGTCTGGATCCGCGCCACCAGTTCCCTGGGTTCGAACGGCTTGGCCATGTAATCGTCGGCGCCCAGTTCCAGGCCGATGATGCGGTCGGTGGGCTCGCACCGGGCGGTGAGCATCAGGATCGGGATGTCCGATTCGGCGCGCAGCCAGCGACACAATTGCAAGCCGTCTTCGCCCGGCAGCATCAGGTCGAGCACAACCACGTCGAAATGCTCGGCCTGCATCGCCCGACGCATGGCCGCGCCATCGTTCACGCCGCTGGCGCGTATGTTGAAACGGGCCAGGTAATCGATCAGCAGCTCGCGGATCGGCACATCGTCATCGACGATCAACGCCCGGGTACTCCAGCGCTTGTCATCGTCGGGCGCTTTTTGATCGTCAGAATTTGCAACAGGGGTGTTCTGCATGGATGCATCATCTGCCAGATAGGCTGCCAACCGCAAAGAAGGCGGCGAGGTTGAGGCTTCAGCATAGGCTTCGTGCCGCTAGGCGTGAAGCGCTGAAAGGACGGGGGTGCGGCGCCAGACGGTAGCGTGCCGGCGTGTTGTGCGCGTGTCATGAGTGTATCGACTTCGACACAAAGGCCGGCATCGTCCATGCTGTCCGGGCGCGATGAGGATTTACCGATCATCGGGTCCCGCACGGGCGCTGGTTCCGCTACAATGCGCGCCGATTTCGACTTGCCTGAGAGCCCACTCATGTCCGCCTGCCAGACGCCCATCATCGTTGCCTTGGATTTCCCTACCCGTGACGCCGCCCTGAAGCTGGCCGACCAGTTGGACCCCAAGCTGTGCCGGGTCAAAGTCGGCAAGGAGCTGTTCACCAGTTGCGCTTCGGAAATTGTCGGGACCCTGCGTGACAAGGGTTTTGAAGTATTCCTGGATTTGAAATTCCACGATATTCCCAATACCACCGCCATGGCCGTCAAGGCGGCCGCCGAAATGGGGGTGTGGATGGTCAACGTGCATTGCTCCGGCGGCCTGCGCATGATGGCGGCCTGCCGTGAAGTGCTGGATCAGCGCAGCGGGCCGAAGCCGTTGCTGATCGGCGTGACCGTGCTGACCAGCATGGAGCGCGAGGACTTGGCCGGTATCGGCC
Source organism: Pseudomonas sp. N-137 (assembly GCF_034555295.1). Lineage (NCBI taxonomy): Bacteria > Pseudomonadati > Pseudomonadota > Gammaproteobacteria > Pseudomonadales > Pseudomonadaceae > Pseudomonas > Pseudomonas sp. N-137. The sequence goes on along the minus strand of NZ_JAXUDQ010000009.1, from coordinate 158,636 downwards.
TGGATATCGAGCCTCAGGAACAGGTGCTGCGCCTGGCGGCGCTGGCGCAGAAGGCTGGCCTGGACGGTCTGGTCTGCTCGGCCCTGGAGGCCAGCGCCCTGAAAGCGGCGCACCCGTCGCTGCAACTGGTGACGCCGGGGATTCGTCCGGCGGGCAGCGCCCAGGACGATCAACGCCGCATCCTGACCCCGCGTCAGGCACTGGATGCCGGTTCCGACTACCTGGTGATCGGCCGACCGATCAGCCAGGCGGCTGATCCGGCCAAGGCACTGGCGGCGGTAGTCGCCGAACTGGCCTGATCAGACCTGAAGATCCCTTGTGGGAGCGGGCTTGCTCGCGAAAGCGGTGTGTCAGTTGGCAAAAATGGCGCCTGACAATCCGCCTTCGCGAGCAAGCCCGCTCCCACAGGTGTTTTTGTGACTAGACCTTCAATACCAACTTCCCGAAATTCTCCCCACTGAACAATTTGGTCAGCGTCTCGGGGAATGTCTCCAGTCCTTCAACGATGTCTTCCTTGCTCTTGAGCTGCCCCTTGGCCATCCAGCCGGCCATTTCCTGCCCGGCGGCGGCGAACTGAGAGGCGTAGTCCATGACCACGAAGCCTTCCATGCGCGCCCGGTTGACCAGCAGCGACAGGTAGTTGGCCGGGCCTTTCACCGCTTCTTTGTTGTTGTACTGGCTGATCGCACCGCAGATCACTACGCGGGCCTTGAGGTTCAAGCGGCTGAGCACCGCATCGAGGATGTCGCCGCCGACGTTATCGAAGTACACATCCACGCCTTTGGGGCATTCGCGCTTGAGACCGGCATGGACGTCTTCATTCTTGTAGTCGATGGCACCATCGAAGCCCAGTTCATCGATCAGGAATTTGCATTTGTCGGCCCCGCCGGCGATGCCCACCACGCGGCAACCTTTGATCTTGGCGATCTGCCCGGCGATGCTGCCCACCGCACCGGCGGCACCCGAGAGCACTACTGTCTCGCCGGCCTTGGGCGCGCCCACGTCCAGCAGGGCGAAATAGGCGGTCATGCCGGTCATGCCCAATGCTGACAAGTAGCGCGGTAATGGCGCCAGTTTCGGATCGACCTTGTAGAAACCACGCGGCTCGCCGAGGAAATAATCCTGCACACCCAGCGCACCGTTGACGTAGTCACCGACCGCGAAGGCCGGGTTGTTCGAGGCGACTACCTGGCCTACGCCCAAGGCGCGCATCACTTCTCCAATGCCTACCGGCGGGATGTAAGACTTGCCTTCGTTCATCCAGCCGCGCATGGCCGGATCCAGGGACAGATATTCGTTCTTCACCAGAATCTGGCCGGCTGCCGGCTCGCCGACCGGTACTTGCTGATAGGTGAAAGTCTCGCGGGTCGCAGCGCCTACCGGGCGTTTGGCGAGCAGGAACTGGCGATTGGTCTGGGCAGTCATGGCTGGCACTCAAGATGAATGAAGCCTTGTTGATAGACCTTCGAAGCGTTTGTCGCAAGGTTTGCTGATGCAGCGAATGCAGTTCGATCGAGCCCAGTGATAATGGCGCCGGGGCCGTTATCACTGGCGCCCATGAATACTCAAACGGTAATTGGATAGTGCTGCCGCATCGTCCGGACCTGTGACTAGACTGGCGTCATCTCCCGCACTCTTCGAGGATTTGACAATGAGCATGACGTTTTCCGGACAGGTCGCCGTGGTCACGGGCGCAGCCGCGGGCATTGGCCGTGCGACGGCCCAGGCATTCGCGGCTGAGGGCCTGAAAGTGGTGGCGGCCGACCTGGACGAGGCGGGTGGCGAGGGCACAGTGCAGTCGATTCGTGAGGCGGGCGGTGAAGCGCTGTTCGTGCGCTGCGACGTAACGCTGGAAAGCGACGTGCAGAACCTGATGAGCGAAGTAATCAATGCCTATGGCCGGCTTGATTACGCCTTCAATAACGCCGGGATCGAAATCGAAAAGGGCAAGCTGGCCGACGGCACCCTCGATGAGTTCGACGCCATCATGGGCGTCAATGTGAAGGGCGTCTGGCTGTGCATGAAGTATCAATTGCCGTTGCTGCTGGCCCAAGGGGGCGGTGCCATCGTCAATACCGCCTCGGTGGCGGGGCTGGGGGCGGCGCCGAAGATGAGCATTTATGCAGCGTCCAAGCACGCGGTGATCGGCCTGACCAAATCGGCGGCGATTGAATACGCCAAGAAGAAAATCCGCGTGAACGCGGTTTGCCCGGCGGTAATCGACACCGACATGTTCCGTCGTGCCTATGAAGCGGATCCGAAAAAAGGTGAGTTCGCCAACGCCATGCACCCGGTAGGACGCATCGGCAAGGTCGAGGAGATCGCCAGCGCGGTGCTGTATTTGTGCAGCGATGGCGCTGCATTCACCACCGGTCATTCATTGGCGGTGGACGGCGGCGTCACGGCTTTCTGAAGAACGTTGTATTTAGCGTGTAGGACTAGGCCCGCACTTGTTGTGGGCTTTTTCTTTGGGGGTTAAAAATGCCCCGTGTCAGCCCCTGAATGTGTTTCAAAGGGTGAGAATCGACCGTTTTGGTGACGTTGTCGTACATCGTCCAGAGACGGCCTGTGCTTAACTGTTTCCAGAGATAAAACAGTTGCTTAGGAGCTTGGTTACTCATGGAGTTGAGAATCGACCGGCAGGCCCTGGTGCCTGTCGTGCAGCAAATTGTCGACGCGCTGGCCGGCTGGATTCGACAGGATGCGGTGCAACCGGGAACCCGACTGCCCTCCATTCGCCAATTGGCCCGGGAGAATCTGCTCAGTCAGTCCAGTGTCAACGAGGCGTGTGAACGCCTGGTGGCCCAAGGGGTGTTGGCGGCGCGCCATGGTTCGGGTTTTTTTGTCGCGCCGCCTCCGTCGTCCAGCTACGAGCCCTCCGACAAAGACTGGCTGGAAGACGTGCAGATCACCCAAGACAGCGTACCCCAGAACTCGCAGTGGGAGCTGAAGCTCGGCTGTGGAGGGCTGCCCGAGAGTTGGCGCGAAAGCGATGATCTGGGCTACGCGATCCGTCAGGTCACCCGCACCGATATGGCAGGGCTGTTCAGTTACAGTACGCCGATGGGGCTGCCCGCTCTGCGGGAGCAACTGTCCAGGCGCCTGAAACAATTCAATATCCACGCCGATAAAAACCTGATCCTGACCACCACGGGCGCGACCCACGGTCTGGACCTGATTGTGCGCACACTGCTTGAGCCTGGATGCTGCGTTGTGGTGGAGAGTCCGGGGTATTCGAAGCTGTTCGACCTGCTCAGGTTTCATGGCATCGACATGATCGAACTGCCCAGGACTCCGCGCGGCCCGGACGTCGATGCACTCCAATGTCTCTTGGCGACGCATCGGCCCAGCGCTCTGTTCGTCAACAGCGCCTGCCACAACCCGACCGGCAGCAGCCTGGCCCCGGCCGTGGCCCAGCAACTGCTGCAACTGGCGAAAAAACACGCCATGTTGGTGGTCGAAGACGATGTCTATGCCGACTTCCAGAACTCAACCCGGACCCGACTGGCAGCGCTGGATACCGACGTGGTGTACGTGGGCAGCTTCTCGAAAACCCTGAGCAGCTCATTGCGAGTCGGTTTCGTCGTGGCCGGATCGTCTGTCATCGCACGCTTGAGGGACGTCAAGGGCATTACCAGCATGGGCAGTTCACGCTTCTGTGAGTCAGTGCTGGCCAATCTTCTGGCCAGCGGCGCCTATCGCAAACTGGTCCAGCGTCAGCGCCAGCGTTTGAGTGCCGACATGGCAGCGGTGTTGCAGGTGCTGGAGGATGCGGATTGGGAAGTGTTTGGCAGGCCGGCCGGCGGGCTGTTCATTTGGGCGCGTCCACCGTTATGCGACTACGCTGCATTGCAGCGCTTGGCCAAGCGGTTCGGTGTGGTGCTTTCTTCTCGTACAGCGTTCAGCCCGTCGGGTGCTGTCAGCGACTGGCTGCGGATCAACGTGGCCCACGCCTGCGATTCGAGGGCCCAGGCATTCTTCCGCGCGGCGGCTCTGGATCGACCTCAATTGTCCTGAAAACGACGGCGCTGTAGCTTTTTGCCATTATTCCGACGCCAGCATCTTGTGTTACAGGGCATCTCGTTGCGAATCTGCAATCAACACACACTGGCAGAGGACTGGGCGCAATGATTTCGGCCGTGCAAAGACGTTTTGCCAACCTGGGTATGGCAAAGAAACTGGGCCTGGGGTTTGTCCTGGTGCTGCTGCTTACCGCCGTGGTGGCGGCCATCGGTGTCTGGTCCCTGCAGACCATCAGCTATCGTTTCGATGGCCTGAAACAGATGTCATCCCTCAATAGCGGCTTGCTCAAGGTCCGCCTGCTTGAGCAGGAATACGCCTTGCGCTCGGACCCGAAAACGGTCGATGCCTTGCGGCTGGGCGTGGACGGACTGATTGCCCAGGCCAACGAGCTCAAGGCGCAATCGGCGGCCAACGTGCCGGTGATGAACGACGTGGAGCAAGCCTTGGCGGCTTATCGCAAGGCGTTCGACGAATTCGTCGAGTTGAGCCAGAGCAAGGATCTGGCACTGGAAATGGCCAGTTGGTCAGTGTCCAGCGTTGCCAATAACCTGGATGTGCTGCAAGCGGGCCTGGCAGATGATGGCGCTTATACCCTGAAAGAGTCCGAAGGCAAGGAGGGCGGCGAGTTCATTGAGCAAGCCAATCAGGTCAGCGAAGTGTCTCGGTTGATGTTGCAGGCCATGAACGAAGCGCGGGTACGCCTGGATCAAAGCCGCAAAGGCTCTGAAGAGGGCGGCCAGGGCACTATCGAACAGGCCGAGCAAGCCATGAAGCAGGCCGAGGTGCTCAAGACCGCCGTCAAGGACCCGGGATACCAGACCGTGCTTAACGAAGTGGCCGGGCATATCGCTGGTTTCAACGAAAAACTCGCTGAATACACCGGGCTGCTGGCCCAGGAGAAAATCGTCTACCAGCAACTGCACGAGCGTGCCTCCCAGGTAGTGGAGCGGGTTGACCAGGCTTACACCGCCGAGGACGGTGCCATGCAGACGGAACTGAAGAAGAATTCGCTGCTGATCATCGGCTCGTCGGCCCTGGCGCTGCTGGTGGGACTGATTGCGGCCTGGGTCATTACCCGGTTGATCGTCGGGCCGTTGCGCAGCGTCATCCGTGTTGCACAGCAGATTGCCTCGGGCGACTTGAGTGCAACGGTGCAGGTGACGCGCCAGGATGAGATCGGTCAACTGATGCTCGCCATGCAACAGATGGGGGCGGGCCTGAGCAGTATCGTCAGCGGTTTGCAGGCCGGTATCGAACAGTTGGCCAACTCCGCCCAATCGCTGTCGGCCGTGACCGAGCAGACCAACCTGGAGGTCAGCAGCCAGAAGGAGGAGACCGAACAGGTCGCCACGGCCATGAACCAGATGACCGCCACCGTGCACGACGTGGCGCGCAATGCCGAAGAGGCGGCCCAAGCGGCCCAGACCGCCGACGATAAGGTTGAAAGCGGTCAGCAGGTGGTGCGTCAGAGCATGGTGCGCATTGAACAATTGGCCGACTCGGCCACTTCAGCCAGCAGCAGTATCGAAAGCCTCAGCGCTGAGATCCAGAACATTGGCACGGTGTTGAGCGTGATCAAGAGCGTGGCTGAGCAGACCAACTTGCTGGCGCTCAATGCGGCCATCGAAGCGGCCAGGGCCGGTGAGCAGGGCAGGGGCTTTGCGGTGGTGGCCGATGAAGTGCGGGCCTTGGCCAAGCGCACGCAACAGTCCACCGAGGAAATCGAACGCCTGGTGAGCGCCTTGCGCTCAGCAGCCCAGACCTCCGTGCAGCAGATCCAGAGCAGTGGCGAACTGGTGAAGATGGCGGTCAGTGATGCCCTGCAAACCGAAAGCGCCCTGGGGAGCATTGCGGCGGCGGTGTCGCTGATCCAGCAGATGAATCAGCAAATTGCGGCGGCGGCCGAGCAACAGAGTTCGGTGGCTGAAGAGATCAACCGCAGTGTCACCAGCATCCGCGCCAGTGCCGATCAATCTTCCCTGGCGATGCAGGGCAATGCCGCGTCGAGCATTGAGCTGGCGCAGCTAGGGGTTGAGCTCAAGGGGATGGTGGGGCATTTCAGGCTGTGAGCTGTCGACGGACCCTGTGTAGCGAGGGGATAAATCACCTCGCTACACAGGAGTCAGGCTTGAGAGCCTAACCCGAATATCAGTCGTAAACCTTCTTCTTCTTCCACTCGTCGTTTACTTCGGCGTCCTTCAGCCCTTCGGTCAACTGGTTGACTTCGCCTTCGACTGGCTGGGTGCTGGCCAGAACCATGGCATTGGCGCGGGCCAGGAGTTTTTCCAGGTAGTCCAGTTGTTCGGCATAGACCTGCGGTTCCTGTTGCTTGCGCAGGTACTGCACACCCCGTTCGAACGCCAGGCGGGCCTGCCCCGGTTGTTCTTGCTGCAAGGCGTGTTGGCCGAGATTATTGAAGAACTCGATGTGCAACAGCACCAGGATGTGTCGCACTTCGCGGATCCAGCGCTTGGCTTCGTTGGGCGGCAGGAAGCCATCCTGGGCGGCGCGGGTAATCTGACCGTGAAGGGCCTCGAGCAGAAACCGCACATCCTTGGCCTTGGCTTCGGTCTGGATCGGTGCCGGTGGGTTGTTCACCGGAATCGATTCACCCTGGGCGGCGAGTGCATTCAGTTCGTCCAGGCGCGCCTTGACCGCCGTATTGGTTTTCTCCAGGTTCAGCAGGCGCTGGCAGACGTTGATCTCAAGACGCGTGATCAACAGCTTCAGGGCCGGGGTCATCAATTGTCCGGGAAAGGTTTCAGTGAGCTCGCCACAACGACGCAAGCGGTCGTTGAGTTCAATCTTGGTACGGGCCTTTTCCAGCTTGTTGTTTTCCACCACATGGTTCATGTAGCCAATGGCGATCAACAGTGCGATCCCGGCTACGACGAGCAGGGTGATCATGAGTGGTGTCACCGGTAAGACCTCTTTATTGGGGTTCGCATATCAAGAGTGTAGTGGCTTGGCTTTTAAGCGCATAGGCCTGTGCGATGCGATTAGACAGGCGTGGCACTGCGTATGGAAGTGCGGCGAATATGGATGCACATTGCCACTATTTGTCGGACACGACTATAACGTCTTGGCGGATGACAGAATATAGGCGCCAGAGACCGGACGGGCAAAATGTGCGAACAGCCCCTAAACCGGGCGAAGTCATTGATTTAAATAAATTTATATCTGGGGGTTGACGACCCAGCAATCCATCCATAGAATGCGCGCCACTTACAGCGTAAAGCACTTAGCCAAACGCGATAAGCAGTGAATGTTGTACGTGTGTCCCCTTCGTCTAGTGGCCTAGGACACCGCCCTTTCACGGCGGTAACAGGGGTTCGAGTCCCCTAGGGGACGCCAATGCGGGAATAGCTCAGTTGGTAGAGCACGACCTTGCCAAGGTCGGGGTCGCGAGTTCGAGTCTCGTTTCCCGCTCCAATTTTAAACAGCGTTGCCTTCGGGCAGGGCTGAGTGAAACCAGAATCGATATCTTCGGGTGCGGATCTGGGCACTGGAACACACACCATGTGTTCCGGGCAGCGTGTCCCCTTCGTCTAGTGGCCTAGGACACCGCCCTTTCACGGCGGTAACAGGGGTTCGAGTCCCCTAGGGGACGCCATTTGCGGGAATAGCTCAGTTGGTAGAGCACGACCTTGCCAAGGTCGGGGTCGCGAGTTCGAGTCTCGTTTCCCGCTCCAAATTCAAAAAAACGCCGCTCATTGAGCGGCGTTTTTTTTCGTCCGTGAAAAAGCGCGCTTCAATCTTCGAGGCTCTCCACCAGGCTCTCAAGTGCGTCTGCACGCTCGTTTTCCGGCAGATCGGGAGCGGGAATCATTGTTCGCATCTGCCGCGCCAGGCGGTATTCACTGGGTGTGCAGTTGGCGTACTGCTTGAAGGCGCGGGCGAAGTAGGAGGGATCCTTGAACCCTGCCTCATAGCCGATGCTGGTGATAGGCATCTGGCTATTGTCGAGCAGTTCCTTGGCAAAGCTCATGCGTTTGTTCAGCACGTAATCGGTGAAGCCAAGCCCGTTGGCTTCCTTGAACACACGGCTGAAGCGAAACGTGGTCATGCCGCATCGCTTGGCCAGGTCCCGCTGATCGATGCTGTCGCGAAAATGCTGGTCGATGTACAGCATGATATGGCTCAGGGCCTGGTGTTTCTGGTGCCCCGAGGTCAGGCGGATGCTGTCTGGCAGGGTGGGCGCGTGGTCGATCAACGAAGTCTTGCGCGGGCCACAGGTGTGGCGGCGTAACTCGCATAATTGCACCAGGGCAGTCAGGTAGCGCTTCCTCTCTGTGGCTGACAGGGGCAGTACCATGTATTCCCACACACTCGAGCGCATGGCCCAGACCGCCAGTTCTTCGGAGTGCTGCACGGTGAACATGGTGATGGGAGTGGCAGGGACGGTGCGTTTGATCTCCAGCAACCGCCTCAGGCCCGGCGTATCCGGGCGATCGAAATGGATGCAGATCATGTCCGCCTGTTCCCCGCCGGGCAGCAGGGCATCTTTTGCCTGGGTGCAGTCGCAAGTGTCCTCGAACTGGCTGACAAGTTCCGGGGTGGACCGATCGTGAGTCAGATCGAACCACAACAGCTTTGGCTTTCTAGTCAGATTCGATGGCATGTGCTTACCACTCAGCGTTGCGACTGCCCTTAAGCTAGCAGTATTGCCAATGTGCCATCACTTCGCCGAATAATTTTTTATAAAAAGCCGGTTTTTTAAGCGCCGTATGCTCAGAACGCCAGAGCGCGAATCGTTGCGAGTTGCAATCGCAAGGCATGCCTGGCTCCCCCCGCAAAATAATCCTAGCGATGTGCAAAATCCTCCTAACGGCTATCCCCACCCGCTGACTAGGGTTGCATCAGGCAGTTGCAAATGTACTGCCTCTGAAAACAACCCTGATGAGGTGCGCAAAATGACTCTTCAAACAATCAAGGCTTCGGTGCTGAAGTTCGCCAAAGATGAAGACGGCCTGACCATTGTGGAATACGCCGTGGCCGGTGGGTTGATTACGGTGTTGGTGGCCGCCGCCTTCGTTCTTCTGGGCGGTGCCGTGAATACCAAGATCCGCGCGCTGTGCCAGGCCGTCAACGGCAACGTTGCCTGCTGATAGCGATAACTGCGCGGGGACACGGCAGCTTTCAAGGAAGCCTCGCTTGCGACTCTTTTGCTGTGAGTACAACGAATCACTCAAATGGACTTGGCGTTGTCCCCGACAACTCAGTTCATGGCGTTACAACCTTTATTCAAAGGTGAGGTGAAAAAAATGACTCTGCACACAATAAGAACTTCGATCAGCCGGTTCGCCAAAGATGAAGATGGCCTGACCATTGTGGAATACGCCGTCGCGGGAGGTTTGATCACGGTGTTGGTGGCGGCAGCCTTCGTTCTTCTGGGCGGCGCGGTGGACACCAAGATCCGTGCGCTGTGCCAGGCCGTCAACGGCAACGTGGCCTGCTAACGATAACTGCAACAGGGAGACGCGCCATGTCCATGGAATTGCTGGTGTCGACGGTGCTGCTGCTAGGACTGCTGGGTGTGGCGGTGGTGAGCGATTTGCTTCGCCACCGCATCCCCAACACGCTGGTCCTGTTGGGCCTGGCCTTGGGTTTGGCCGGTCAGACTTATACAGGCGGGATCAGCGGAACGGGCGACAGCCTGCTGGGCATGCTGGTCTGTTTTGCGCTGTTTTTGCCCATGTATGCGGTGGGTGGCATGGCCGCCGGAGACGTCAAGTTGATGGCCATGGTGGGCAGTTTCCTGCCGGTTCATTACGCATTGTGGGCTGCGCTGTTCAGCCTGATTGCTGGTGGCGTGTGCGGTTTTCTGATCGTGCTGGCCCGCGGTCAGTTGCTCCAGACCCTCCAGCGTTACTGGCTGATTGTGCGGGCCCAGGCTTACCTGGCACCTACCGCGGATGAAGTGGCCGGCAAACCTTTTCCTTATTCGATCGCGATCCTGATCGGCACCTTGAACAGCGTCTACTGGCAGCTGATTGCCGATGGCTGGGGAGTCTAGTCATGCACGTCATCAACGATAGTGATGCCTACCCCAGTGAACGGGAAGCGGTGCAACGCCTGGCACCTCAGCCATGCACGATTCAAGACACCGGCCTGACCGACAGTTTTCTCGGCGAGCTGGTCTGCAAGCATCTGCACGACGCCGGTGTGTTGGACCTGCCGCGGCTGGTGGAACGCCTGGCGCTGACCGGCGCGGTACTGGAAGAAGTCCTGGCGTTCCTGCGCAAGGACGGTCGTGTCGAAGTGCTCGGCCAGCTCGGGCAAACAAGTGTGCAGGCCTTGCGTTACGGCCTGACCGAACGTGGCCGCAGTGCCGCCCGCGATGCCCTGTCTCGCAGTGGCTATATCGGTGCGGCACCTTTTCCGGTGAGTAGCTATCGGTCCCTGATCAAGATCCAGACCATTCACCATGGGCGTATCACCGCCACCGACATGCAACGGGCCCTGGCCGGCATGGTGCTGTCGCAAGGCATGCTCGATCAGTTGGGTGTGGCACTGAATTCAGGGCGGGCGATCATGATTTACGGCCCGGCGGGCACGGGTAAGACCTATGTCAGCAGTCGTCTTATCCGGCTGTTCGCCGAGGCCATCTGGGTGCCCCATGCCATCGTCATCAATGAGTCGGTGATCGAGATCTATGACCCGCAAGTGCATCAGCGCCTGGATGACAAGAGTCAATCGAACAATCTGATGCTCAATGAAGGCATCGACCGTCGGCTGCTGTGCTGCAAACGCCCGATTGTCATCACGGGCGGCGAGTTGAACATGGAGCAGCTGGACGTTCGCTATGACCCCTTTACTCGCCAATACCAGGCCGCGTTGCAGCTCAAGGCCAGCAACGGCCTGTTCATCATCGATGACATGGGACGCCAGCGCATGGCCCCGGCCGAATTGCTCAATCGCTGGATCGTGCCGATGGAAGAGAAGCGCGACTTCATCAACCTGGGCGGCGGTCGCCATTGCGAATTGCCGTTCGATCTGGTCCTGGTGTTTTCCACCAACCTCAACCCCCTGGAACTGGCTGACGAGGCCTTTCTGCGCCGCATTGGCTACAAGGTGCAGTTCGGTTACCTCAAGCCCGAAGAATACGAGCGCATCTGGCGCCAGGAGTGCGAACGTCTGGGCATTCCCCATGACCCGCTGCTGGTGCGCTATGTGCTGCAGCAGCTTTATGCCGGCGAGGGCATGCCGCTGGTGCCTTGCCATCCCCGTGACCTGTTGAACATGGCGCTCGACCGCCAGCGTTACCTGGGCGGTTCCGGGCCCCTGTTGCCGCAAGAGCTGGAATGGGCCTGGCACAACTACTTCGTTCAGCTCGACTTCCTTTGAATCGGAGATACCGACATGAGCTCTCGTACGCTTTCGCTGATTGGCGTTTCCCTGGTAATGGGCCTGGGTGCCGCATGGATGGCTGACTCCTGGCTGAGCGCACGACTTAACGCCAAACCCGATGACCACTTGCGAAGTGTGGTGGTCGCCACCGTACCAATTCCCTTCGGGCAGATGGTCGAGGCCCAACAGGTCACGACCGTGCGCATGCCCATGGATACGATCCCGGACGATGCCTTTGACTCCAGCGAACAGGCCGTGGGCAAGATCGCAACGTTCGACATTCTGCGCGGTGACATCGTGCGGGGCGCGCGTCTGAGTGAGCACCTGGGTGGCAGCACCCTGGCGTCCCTGATCGATCCTGACAAACGCGCCATATCGGTACGGGTCGATGATGTGGTCGGTGTGGGTGGGTTCCTGTTGCCGGGGAACCGGGTCGACGTGCTGGCAACCAAGACCACCAGCGCCGGCAGTAACAACGCCGTGTCCCGGACCATTCTTGAAAACCTGCGGGTGCTGGCGGTGGATCAGACGGCGGGCACCGACAAGACCCAGCCGGTGGTGGTAAGGGCCGTGACGCTGGAAATGTCGGCCACTGAAGCGGAGGCCCTGGTGACTGCGCAGACCGAAGGCAAGTTGCAACTGGCCTTGCGTAACCCGCTGAACCTGGAGAAAAAAACCGTGGTCGTGGCGCCCCCTCCGGCTCCGGTGATGGCGGTGGCGACTGCTGCGGTGCCAAAGCCCGTAGTGCAGCGCAGCCCCAAAGCGCAGGCCAGCGGGATCACGGTGATCCGTGGAGTTGAAAGCAGCGTCGTCAACGTTCACTGAAACGCGTAGAAAAATGCCTGGTCCCTTCGGCCATGGCGATGCCGATCCTCACGTGTCGGCAAACGAGGGCTCGATCATGAATCCCAGTATCCGGCAGCCTGTCACTGCGACGCCTCGGCGCCAGGAAGGAGCAGTGAGTGTATTGATGGTGATCGCGTTAATGGCGATTTCCATGATGGCGGCATTGGCCCTGGATGGCGGACACATGCTGCTGAACAAGACCCGTCTGCAAAATGCCGTGGATGCCGCGGCCCTGAGCGGCGCCAAGACCCTGAGCCAGGTGACGGGAGGGCTCAACATGGCCAGCACGACTCGGGCCGCTGCCCTGGACACGCTGACACGCAATGCCGACGCTGCGGGCAACGCTGAACTGGCAACCGCTGTCGCCGGCAACCCGGCTGCGTTCGCCGCAGTGGAGTTGGCCAGCAGCGTTTATGGTCCGTTCTCCTATCCCGGGCCGGCGGATGCCAAATACGTGCGAGTGTCGGTGTCCAGCTATCGGTTGAGCGGTTTTTTCTGGAGTTTCGTTCAAACGATGGGCAGTGCCGGCCTGGGCAACAAGGCCGTGGCGGCGATCGCCACCGCAGGCCCCAGCCCGACGGCTCCGTGTGATCTGGCGCCCTTGATGGTCTGCGGCGACACCAGCCAATACGACCCGGCTGCCGGAAATTTCTGGAGTTACCGCTTTGGCGACCTGACGGTGCTGAAGACGGCCGCGGGCAACACGTCGCCCATTGGCCCGGGCAATTTCCAACTGCTCGATTTCGGCTCCGGCGGCAGTGCTGTGCGCGAAGACTTGGCGGGCGGCGGTTCGGTCTGCCGCAGTGTCGGGGACAACGTCCAGACCGCACCGGGCAACAAAGCCGGCCCGACTTCCCAGGGCTTGAACACGCGATTCGGTATCTATAACGGTCCGGTCAGTTCTTCGGACTATCCACCCGACCTGGTCACCACTTCGAGCAACCCGGCGATGACCTATAACGATTCGCTCTCCCAGGCGCAATACAAAGGACAGCCCATTACTTCGAGCAACGGCGATCTCTCGGCCGGCGGCGAGGCAATACTGGACTACAACGACTGGCGAACAGCGGTTGCCGCCTGTGTGGCCGGAGCTGGCAATGGCTGTGAGAGCAACGGGGTTTTCGAACGGCGGATGCTCAAGATCGTGATTGGTGACTGCACCGGCAAACTGAGCGGTTCTACCTCGATTCCTGTCCTGGGTTTTGGCTGCTACTTCGTCGTGCAACCAGTGAATGGCGGAGGTTCGGACTCCATCATCTTTGGTCAGTTCGTCCAGGAATGCGAAGGCGATAATGTGCCCGGCCCCACGCCGGTCAGCGATACCGGGCCGCAGGTCATTCAGCTCTACAAAACCTATCTCAACGGCAGCGGCACTCCGAGCACCGACTCGTAGGAGGCGTCATGAGACTTGCCCATTTCAAACCCGCGCAGGCCCAGCAAGGCGTGGCGCTGGTGGAGTTCACCCTGGTGCTGCCATTGTTGTTGCTGCTGTTGCTGGCTTTTGGCGAGTTCGGCCGCATGCTCTTCCAATACAACGTGCTGCTACAGGCCAGCCGTGATGCCAATCGATTCGTCGCCAGCCAGGCCTGGAATACCACCCTGGGCACCATTGCCCTGAACAACACGCTGCAGACCCAGACGAAAAACGTCGCGGTGTATGGCACCCCGAGCCAGGCCGGCACCGCTGTGGTGGCTGGGTTGACCACGGCTAACGTGGAGGTCGCGGCGGTGGGGGCTGACCATGTGCGTGTCACCATCACCTACACCTTTTGCCCGGTGATTGGAGCGGGCAATTGCGGCGGAACAATTCCCGGTTTTTTCGGCAGTGCCATTGCGCTGGGTATCCCACTGGTCGCGACCACCGTCATGAGGGCGTTGTGATGAACAACAAGCACATGCAAGGCACCTATATCGTGGAGTTCGCCTTCGTTGGCCTGCTGGTGTTCACCCTGCTGTTTGGCGTGGTGGAGATGGGCCGGCTGTATTTCACCGCCAATGCCTTGGATGAGGCCGCGCGGCGCGGTGCGCGTCTGGCGGCGGTGTGCAACATCAACGATCCGGTGGTGTTGCGCCGGGCCATCTTCAACGCCGCGACGGACGCAGGCACCAGCCAACTGATCAGCAGCCTCGCCACCTCGAACCTGGCGCTGACCTATCTGGATGTGAACGGCGCGGTGGTGGCGAACCCCGCCGACACGGTCAGCGCCAACGGCTTCCGCGCTATCCGTTACGTCCAGTTGAGCGTGCAGAACTTCGTTTTCAATCTGTTCATTCCTGGGTTTGGCGTGCCCATTACCTTGCCCACATTCAGGGCGACCTTGCCACGCGAAAGCCTTGGGCGTCATTCCGATTCCGGGGAGATCACACCATGCTGAATACCAGGGAAACTCCACTGTCGACCGTCACCGGCAAAGCCGGGCTGCGGTTACTGATCAGCAGCCGTGACGCTTCGTCCCTGCGCGACTTGCAATGCGTCTGCCAGCGCATGCCTTGCCTGGAAGTGAGCACGCGCCTGGTGAGCAACGGCCATGTCGATCCGCTCTATGGCCTGGAGCGGATGCCCGATCTGCTGTTGTTGCGGGTCAGTCACTTGTGGCGCGAAGAGCTGGCGGCGTTGCTGCAGCGGCCTGCCCATGAGCGTCCACCGATGCTGGTGTGCGGTCTGATGGGCGAGCAGGAAGGCATGCGGCTGGCAATGCAGGCCGGTGCCCGGGACGTGCTGCCCGAGCCTTTCGCCGAGACGGAACTGGTGGCCGCCCTGAATCGTCTGGTTGCGGAGGTCCGCGTCGGCCACGGCGCCGAGGGCAAGCTGGTCGCCGTGATCGGCGCCAAGGGTGGTTCCGGTGCAACGCTGGTGGCCTGCAATCTGGCCCAGCAACTCAGCGCCCAGGCAGGAACCACTCTGCTGCTGGATATGGACCTGCAATTTGGCAGCGTGACCCACTATCTGGATGTGGCCCAATCCCATAGCCATCTGCAAGTGCTGCAACAGGTCGAGGACCTGGACAGTATCGCCCTGCGGGGTTTTTGCAGCCACTTCAGTCCGACCCTGCACGTGCTGGGTGGCCGTAGCGGCGAGTTGTGCCTGCCACAGGACGCCCAGCCGGAACAACTCGACGCCTTGTTGCAATTGGCCCGTGCCAGCTATGACTGGGTGGTAGTGGACCTGCCGCGTCAGATCGACCACCTCACCGGCTCTGTGCTGGAGCAGGTCGACCGGGTCTACGTGGTGGTTCAACAAAGCGTCAGCCATCTGCGCGATGCCAGCGCCCTGGTGCGGATTCTTCGCGAGGACCTGGGCGTACGTGGGGACCAGTTGCAGGTGGTGGTCAACCGCTATGACAAGGCGGCTGCGGTCAGCCTCAAGGATGTCGCAGAAGCCCTGCGGTGCACCAACCTGTC
This sequence comes from Pseudomonas sp. N-137, assembly GCF_034555295.1. Lineage (NCBI taxonomy): Bacteria > Pseudomonadati > Pseudomonadota > Gammaproteobacteria > Pseudomonadales > Pseudomonadaceae > Pseudomonas > Pseudomonas sp. N-137. Next base: position 143,015 of record NZ_JAXUDQ010000009.1, on the reverse strand, counting down.
GAAATTACCCAATGACTTCAACCTGGTCAGCCAGAGTCAGAACACTGGCGTGCCGTTGGGGCTGCATGCGCCGAGGGCGGCCATCACCGTTGCCCTGCGCGATTTGACCGAAGACCTGGTCGGTCACCAGATGGCCGCAGACAAAGGCCTGCTCAAACGTGCCTTCAACCGTTTTTTCGGGGGATGACCCATGATCAGCGACTTCCGCAACCGCTTGCGTAAACAGTCCGGTAAACCGGCCATTGAACTGGCTGGCGACAGCCTGCCGGATCCGACAGAGCAATTGATGGCCTGGGAACATGCCATCCCCGACGTGCTCTACGAAACCCGTAGTCAGGTCACCCCGGTGGAAGCCCAATGGCGGGAAAAAATCTACCAGCAACTGCTCAAGGTCATGGACCTGTCCTTGCTCGACTCCCTCGAGCAGGCCGAGGCGGCGAGGCAGATACGCGATATCTGCCAGCGTTTGCTCGATGAGCATTCGGCGCCGGTAAGCTCCGCCAGCCGTCAGTTGATCATCAAGCAGATCACCGACGAAGTGCTCGGGCTGGGGCCTTTGGAGCCGTTGCTGGCCGACCATAGCGTGTCCGACATCCTGGTCAACGGTTTTGCCTCGGTCTATGTCGAGCGCTTCGGCAAGCTGCAAAGAACCGACGTGCGCTTTCGCGACGACCAGCATCTGCTGAACATCATTGATCGCATCGTCTCCAGCCTGGGCCGGCGTATCGACGAGTCGTCCCCTTTGGTGGACGCCCGGCTCAAGGACGGCTCGCGGGTCAACGCAATCATCCCGCCACTGGCCATCGACGGTCCGAGCATGTCGATCCGTCGTTTTGCGGTGGACCTGCTCAACACTGACAGCCTGATCCAGGTGGGCACCATGACCCCAGCCATTGCCTTGTTGCTCAAGGCGATTGTCCGTGGGCGCTTGAATGTGCTGATTTCCGGCGGCACCGGCAGTGGCAAGACCACCATGCTCAACGTGCTGTCCAGTTTCATCCCCCACAACGAACGCATCGTTACCATCGAGGACTCGGCCGAACTGCAACTGCAGCAACCTCACGTGGTGCGCCTGGAAACCCGTCCTTCGAACATCGAGGGGCGCGGCGAGGTCAGCCAGCGGGAACTGGTGCGCAACAGCCTGCGGATGCGTCCGGACCGCATTGTCATCGGCGAAGTGCGCGGCGCCGAAGCGCTGGACATGCTCACCGCCATGAACACCGGCCACGATGGCTCGTTGACCACAATCCACGCCAATACCGCGCGCGATGCCTTGGGGCGAATCGAGAACATGGTGTCGATGACCGGCGCGACTTTTCCGATCAAGGCCATGCGTCAACAAATTGCCTCTGCCATCGATGTGGTGATCCAGCTGGAGCGTCAAGAAGACGGCAAACGTCGTGTGGTGAGCATGCAAGAGATCAACGGCATGGAAGGGGAGATCATCACCATGACCGAAATTTTCTCTTTCACGCGCCAAGGCATCGGGGAAAACGGCGAGGTGCTGGGGGATTATCGGCCCAGCGGCATGATCCCGGCCTTTCGCGACGTGTTGGCCAGGCGCGGCATCGAGTTGCCGCTGACCCTGTTCCGCCCTGAGTGGATGGAGGCTCGGACGTCATGAACAACATCCCCAGTGAGTTCATCCTGATTTTTCTCGCCATGGTGTTCATCGCCGTCTTCCTCCTGTCCCAGGGTGTGGTGGTGCCGGTGTTCGGCGAGGCCGGCAAAATGCGCAAGCGCATCCGTGGGCGCCTGCATGTGCTGGAGAAGGCCAACCATCTGCCCAACATGCAGACCGTGTTGCGGCAGAAGTACCTGACGCGCTTGTCGCCCCTGGAGGCCCGGCTTGAACAATTGCCGTTCATGGCCAACCTGACCCAGTTGATCGAGCAGGCCGGCCACGAATACCGGGCCTATCGGGTAATGGCGCTGGGCCTGGCCCTGGGCGTAGCGGCCGGTGCCGTGGTGTTGATGTTCTGGCCGGTGTGGTGGATGGCGCTGCTGGCGGCCTTTGCGGTGACCTGGCTGCCGGTGCTGAAGATCATGCGTGATCGTAGCAAGCGCTTCGCCGCCTTCGAGGAAGGCTTGCCGGATGCGCTGGACGCCATGTGCCGGGCCTTGCGCGCCGGGCACCCGTTCAACGAAACCCTGCGCCTGGTTGCCGAGGAGCACAGGGGGCCGGTCGCCCAGGAGTTCGGCATGACCTTCGCCGACATCAACTATGGCAACGATGTGCGCCGGGCCATGCTCGGGCTGTTGGAGCGCATGCCGAGCATGACGGTGATGATGCTGGTGACCTCCATACTTATCCACCGCGAAACCGGCGGCAATCTGACCGAAGTGCTGGAGCGCCTGAGCCGCTTGATCCGCGGGCGCTTCCGCTTCCAGCGCAAGATCCGGACCTTGTCGGCGGAAGGGCGCATGTCGGCCTGGGTGCTGGTGGCGATCCCTTTCGTGCTGGCGATCGCCATTGTGCTCACCAGCCCCAGCTACATGCCGGTGCTGATCAACGACCCTATAGGCCACAAGCTGATCATGTTCGCGTTCGGCGCCATGTTGCTGGGGATTCTCTGGATCCGAAAAATCATCCGGATCCAGGTTTAAGCGCCCTTGCGGCGAGAGGTATCAGTCATGGATTTTCTGCTCGGGTTGTTCAGTCGGTTTACGGGAAACGAGGAGGCGGCACGGCTGTTGTTCATCGCCGTGATCGGTCTCAGTACGGTACTGGCGGTCGTCGCCATGATCTTGCTGATGCTCGGCCTGCAGGACCCGGTGCAACGGCGTCTGGCGCTGATCAAGCGGGGATATTCCGGCAGCACGCAAGGGCAGGAGGCGCCAGGTAACCTGCAACTCTTGCTGGAGCGGGTCGGCCAGCGGTTCGCAGCGACTGACCCGGCCCAGGCCAGCGCCACCCTGACCCTGCTCACACACGCCGGCTACCGTTCCGCATCGGCGGTGCAGATGTACTGGGCCGTGCGCCTGATGCTGCCGTTGCTGCTGCTTGGCGTTACGTTACTGCTGCTGCCGCTGATCAAGGTGTCCTTGATTGTCGGTTTGCTGGTGGCGACCTTGATGGCGGGTATCGGATGGTTGCTGCCGGCGCTGTACGTCGGCAAGCGTAAGCAGGCGCGACAAGCGCGGCTGCGGGCGGCATTTCCCGATGCGCTGGACCTGATGGTGGTGTGCGTCGAGTCAGGCCTGGCTCTGCCCACCACCATAGAACGGGTGGCCGAAGAAATGTCGGTCAGCCAGGTTGAGCTGGCCGAAGAGCTGGCCCTGGTGAACGCGCAGATCCGCGCGGGTATCACCAGCACCGACGCTCTCAAGCAACTGGCCCTGCGCACCGGCCTGGATGATATCCAGGGCCTGGTCAGCCTGTTGGCCCAGAGCATCCGCTTCGGCACCAGCGTGGCCGACACCCTGCGTATCTACGCCGATGAGTTTCGTGACCGGCGCACCCAGGCGGCCGAGGAAATGGGGGCCAAAATCGGTACCAAGCTGATCTTTCCGCTGATCTTCTGCCTCTGGCCAAGCTTCTTCCTGGTCGCCATCGGCCCCGCCATGATTGGCGTGTTCAGGGCCTTTGGAAATATGTAGAGGGGCATACGGTCCCGGTTGTACAAGCCTGTGGCGAGGGAGCCTGCTCCCGCTCGAGCAGCGCTGCAGCCCCGGTTTGCGGCTGCTGCGCAGCCCAGCGGGAGCAAGCTCCCTCGCCACGATAGTGACAGTCTGAAAGCCAACACTCAGCCAGGGGTTATTTTTGATCGTTCCCACGCTCTGCGTGGGAATGCATCCCGTGACGCTCTGCGTCACCTTCCAGAAGCGGAACGCGGAGCGTCCCTGGCGACATTCCCACGCAGAAGCGTGGGAACGATCGAAGTCCATACCCAACCGAACTCCAACGCCCGTGGCGAGAGGGTTGAACCCCGCTGGGCCGCTTAGCGGTCCTGAAACCGGGGATTGGCGTCTCACCCATTGGCCGGACCCGCGCAAGACTCAGTTCGCATGGGCGGTTGCTTCCTGGAGGGCTGCGCAACCCGAGGGGATAGGGCCCCGCGCCACAAACAGGCGTGCTCGGCTTGATGCAAGGCAGAGCAAAAGATCGCAGCCTTCGAAAAGGCCTACACCGGATCGGATGTAGGCATTGTCGAAGGCTGCGATCTTTTGTTTTCCACTGTGTTTCAGTTGCTGCTGGTGATTTCCCCACCCGAGTCCTGTTCGAAGAATTCCGGGATCGGGTAATTGAAGCTATTGAGCCAGCGCTGCATGGCCAATTCCCGTTCGGTGGCCGAGGCGGTTTGCAGGTGGGTTGAGGCCACCACCCCGCGAATCTGCAGCTGCATCCAGCTCTCCGTGCCCTGTTGCGCAGCCGAAGAGGGGCCGGGTTCAATGGCCCAGGCGGTGGCGGACAGGCAAGTCATGCACACGATCAACAGTTGTCTGGTTTTCATCTCTTGGACTCCTCGTAAGGCGCTACTTGACCGCATCGGATGAGGCGTCGGCCACATCGCTCAAGCGGTTCGCGGGGGATGTCGCCCCGGCAGGGGCCGAGCCTCTGATTTTTTCCGCCCGGGCTTGAGCATCTGCCACTTGTTTGGGGCTCAGATTGGCCATGTTTGCCAGTTCGGCTGCCTGCTTCCAGTTGTCCTGGTAAATCAGCAGCGTCACCATGTTGAAGGCGGCCAGCGAGTCTGACTGTCTGAGCTCCATGGCGGTCATGAACTCGAAGCGGGCTTCAGGGATCCGTCGCTGATTGAGATAGACAACTCCCAGGTCATTGCGGATTTTTCCTTCGGTGGGGGACATTTTCACAGCGCGCTCAAGGTGTTCGGTGGCGCCAGCATGATCATGCCTGGCGGCAGCCAACTGGCCGAGGCCATGCTCGCCATCAGCGGCCAGGCAAGTGCCGAGCAGGCTCTGGTACAACGGCTCTGCCTCGTTACGTCCCATCAGACGCAGCACTCGCGCCTTGCGCAGGCGGACCTGGACCAGATCCTCCGGCAGACCTTCGAGGTTCGCCAGGCTGGCATACAAACGTCCGTCATTGGCCATGTCATCGGCCAGGTTCAGCGCCAGTTCCTGATCGGAGCCTGGCTTGGCGCAACTGGTCGGACGTGAAGCCACGCCGTTGCTGGCGCATCCGACCAGCAGCACCGTTGCGGCTATCGCGATCACCGCTTTCATTGAATGTCCCCTCGTATCAGGTTGAACACGTGGACGCTTGCACTTCAGGCCCCGGCTCATTGGGACAGCCCGTTACGGTTGTCGAACTCGCCGTTTTCAAGGAAGTACATGCGGTAGAAGTTCGGGTCGTAATTGCGCAGCTGTTCGCCCGGCAACGTTGGCAGTTGTGCGTCGGCGGCCAACGGTTGGACCAAGTGCGGCGTGACGATCATCAGCAGCTCGCGTTCTTCGCGATTGATGGAGTTATCGCGAAAGAACGCACCGAGAATCGGAACATCGCCCAACCCCGGTAATTTGTTCACCTGAGAGGCATTGCGCGTGCTGATCAGGCCGCTGATGACAAAGCTTTCGCCATCGGCCAGGGCAATACTGGTATCGGTACGGCGTACGGTGAGCGCCGGAACCAGCGTGCCAGCGATGTTCACCGCGTTGGTGAAATCCAGTTCACTGACTTCCGGTGCCACCTTGAGCATGATGCGGTTGGTTCCGACGACGGTGGGCGTCAAGGTCAGACGGATACCGAATTCCTTGTACTCGATGGACACGTTGTCGCTGCCGGCACTGGGCACCGGGATCGGCACTTCGCCGCCGGCCAGGAAGCTCGCGCTCTGCCCGCTCAGGGCCACCAGGCTCGGCCGCGCCAGGGTGTAGGCAAAGCCACTGCCTTCCAGCGCATTGATCATCAGCAGGGTTTGTCCGGTGGCAAAAGACAGGTTGAACATGTCGTTGTTGACCGGCAATGAAGGCCGCACCACGCCACCGATGGTGGGCAGGGTTCTCGGCGCGCCGAACAGGAAGTTGCCACGGCTGCCGAAAATAGAGGTTGAAGCTTCCTTGAGCTTGGTCCGACTGACTTCGACGAAACGGATGTCAGTCTGCACCTGGGCAAGCAGCATGGGGTCTTCGGAGGGTACGCTCGCGGCGCTGGTCAGTGCCGAGGTGGCTCTGCCTTTGACGAAGATCATGCTCTGGCGGGGGATTTTTGAGCAGGCCGTCCAGACCATCAGGCTGGTGGCCCCGGGCGCCAGGCCCGTAAGGATGAAGGCATCGCTGCCGCTGGGTTGCACGTCGGCAATTTTCGGGTCGCCCACTGCCAGCTTCGTTACGGGGGCCAGGATACGCAATTCGTTCTGAAGCCCTTGGCCAACCTCGAAGGTCGCCGGCAAATTGTCCAACTGAGCACAATTTGCCGTTGCGGCCTGGGCCGCTTCCAGGCCAAGGCCCATCCAGAACAGACCATGGATCAAGTGCTTTAAAGCGGGCGGGGTACGATAGCTCATGAAGTGATCCTCGACAGAGAGGCCGTCCCTAGGCTTAACAAATGCCTCGGATCACTTAAGGGGCCCGGGCTGCCCCTTGTATTGCACCAGACCATTGAGCGGCGGTGGTGACCGCCTCGTCGCTACAAGCGAGCGAGCGCATCCCACCGGCCTGACTGAATGGCAGGCAGCTTTCGAAAAAACTGTTTGAGCCCCGCGATACCGGGGTGACGAGCAGGGTGACCGGTGTTGATCGGGTCGCCCTAGGGGGTGATTTATTCACCGCCGTGCCCGCTTCTTTTTGAAGGTAGTTCATGCATGGCAAAGCGCCACGCCATAAACAAAAAAAAACGACTAAAAAGTGACGGGAGGGAAATTCTCGGCAAAGTCGCCGTCAATAATTTGTCTTTTGTGCGATTTCGGGACGTATTTACAGCGAAAGGATCAACCGTCCGGCAAACAGAATCAGGATGACGCCCATGGTCCGTTCGAACCAATGACCCATGCGCATGAACACTTCCCGTACCCGGGCGCTGGAAAAAAACAACGCGACGACGACAAACCACAGGGCATTCACCAGGCACATCCAGACCCCGTACAACGCCTGGATCTGCAGCGGTGTGGTGGTGCTGATCAGGGTGGTGAAGATGGCCAGGAAAAACAGCGTGGCTTTCGGGTTGGTGGCGTTGGTCAGAAACCCGGTGACAAACGCTTTGAATGGCGTTTGCCGGGCAGCGTTTTGATCGATGGGGTGTTCACCTTCAAGCGTGGATTTGGGTCTGCTGCGCAGCAGGCTGACGCCCAGGTAAAGAATGTAGGCACCGCCCACCACCTTGGCGACCATCAGCAACCAGGGGAAGGTGTGCATCAGCGCACCCACCCCGAGCAAGGTGTAGATCACATGCACCGAGATACCGGCGCCTATGCCCAACGCTGTGCAGATCCCGATCCAGCGGCCAAAACGGACGCTTTGGCGGATCGTCACGGCGAAATCAGGGCCGGGTGCGACCACCGCAAGAAAATGAACGGTGGCCAGGGCCAGGAATTCGCCCAGGTAGCTCGATAGCATTTCAACTCCGAACGGTCAGGGGCGCGGCAACGCGGCGCTAACCGATTAAAAAGAGAAAAGGCTCAGGTGCGGATATTCCATACCCGCATCGGAATGTGTGCGGGATTATAAGTTGTGTGTAAATTGATGATAATCCGTTCAAATTTCACAGGGCTTTTGCTCCATGAGCACAAATCAATCACTGGCCTTGCTCGCCGAAATGGCCATTTTCGTCAAGGTCGTGGAGACCGGCAGTTTCTCCGAAGCGGCCAGGCAATCAGGCGTGTCACCGTCGGCTGTCAGCCGAAGCATCACGCGTCTGGAAAAAGCCTTGGCGACCCGATTGCTGCAACGCACCACCCGCAAGCTGCGCTTGAGCGATGGCGGGGAAGAAGTGTTCAAGCGTTGTCGGGAAATGGTCGCCGCCGCCCGATCGGTGATGGAAATCAGTGGCCAGTTCGCCCATGAAGCCGAGGGGCGGATCCGGGTCAGCGTGCCCAAGGCGGTGGGGCGCTTTGTCATTCATCCCCACATAGCCGAGTTCTTGCGTCGTTACCCCAAGGTCGATGTGGAGTTACTGCTGGAGGATCGACAGGTCGATCTGATCGACGATCACGTTGACCTGGCGCTGCGGATCACCGACCAGCCGCCGGTCGGGCTGGTGGGACGTCAGTTGTTGACCATTGACCACCTGCTCTGCGCCACGCCGCGCTACCTGGCCGAGCACGGCATCCCCGAGCATCCCCACGACCTGCTGGAGCACAGCTGCATCTACCTGGGAGAAACCCCACACGACGCTCGCTGGAAATTCAGGAAAGGCACCAGGTCCGTCCACGTGGGCGTGCGTGGACGTTATGCCGCCAATCATACGGGCGTGCGGCTGGAGGCTGTCTTGCAGCACATTGGCATCGGCAGCTTGCCGTATTTCACCGCCCATCATGCGCTGGAGCAAGGCTTGATCGTGCAGGTGCTGGCGGATTGGACGTTCCTGGCCTCTTACCAGGGTGGTTTGTGGCTGCTGCATTCGCCTACCCGTTACCTGCCACCAAAGTTGCGGGTGTTCATTGATTATCTGGTGGAATGCCTGGAGAAGGAGCCTACTTTGAACAAGGCGGGCCACAAAAAAGGCCCGCCGGATTAACCGTGCGGGCCTTTGCATGACTGATCGCAATCAGTGCTTGCTGTCCTGATCCGACATCGCCAGCAATTGCTTTTCCTGGTTCCAGTCGAAGGGTTCGTCGTTTTGCTCGGCTTCGAAACGACGTTCTTCCAGAGCCTGGTACAAGGCGATTTCTTCGTCGGGCATGTAATGCAGGCAGTCACCGGCGAAGTACCACAGCAGGTCACGAGGCACCAGGTGGGCGATCTGTGGATAACGGACGATGACCTGGCACATCAGGTCCTGGCCCAGGTACTGGCTTTCGATCGGATCAACGGGCAACTGCGCGCGCAATTCGTCGAAGCGCTCCAGAAACAGGGCATGGCTTTCTTCGGGAACCTGGTCTGCCTCACCCACGGCGACCAGGATGCTGCGCAAGTGGTCAAGCAAGACAAGGTGATCGGCAACGACGTTGGACACGAGATAAGTCCTCAAGAGCAAAACGGGCGCAGGAGTATAAAGCGCTTGCGCCCGTTTTTACATGGCACAGAGCACAGGGTCGCCAGGATCAGCGGACCTTGTCCTCGGCGAGCGTGAGTTCCTCCTTGTCGAAATCATCCACGTCGATCACTTTACGTCGGGCCGCTTCGGCCTCGCGCAGGGTCTGGGCTTCGCCGGCCTGTAGCACGCCGGCTTCAAGGGCTGCGTCGATGACCTGTTCGCCTGGAGCGGGGTTGAGCTGACCCTGTTTGAGCGCGCCGTGCAGTTTCTTGTGCAGCGGGTGGGCCGCGGCGAGCAGGTCGCAAGCGTGCTGCAGCGCACCCACCGGATCGTCGACCGATTGCGGGCGATAGCAACCCTGTAGCAGCTCCTCGAGGGTCGGGTCGCCCTTGCCCCGGCCGATCACTGCAGCCACTTCAGCGTCCAGCCTGTCGCTCGGACCTCTGTGGCGACGGCCGAAGGGGAACACCACCACGCGCAACAGACCACCCAGCACCCGGTTCGGGAAGTTGTCCAGCAGTTCGTCCAGGGCCCGCTCCGCCTGGCCCAGGCTTTCTTCCATGGCCCAGGTGAACAGCGGTTCCATATGGTCCGGCGAGTCCAGGTCGTGGTAGCGCTTGAGCGCGGCGGAGGCGAGGTAGAGGTTGCTCAATACATCCCCAAGGCGCGCCGACAAGCGTTCGCGACGTTTGAGTTCACCGCCCAGCAGCATCATGCTCAGGTCCGCCAGCAGGGCGAATGCCGCCGCCTGCCGGTTGAGGGCGCGGAAATAACCCTGGCTCAAGGCGTTGCCGGGGGCGCTTTCGAAACGCCCCAGGCCCAGGTTCAGCACCAGGGTGCTGGCGGCGTTGCTGATGGCAAAACCGATGTGTTTGAGTAGCAACCCGTCGAATTCGATCAGCGCCTGGTCTTTGTCTTCACGCGTGGCCAAGGCCATTTCCTTGAGCACGAACGGATGGCAGCGAATCGCACCCTGGCCGAAGATCATCAGGTTACGTGACAGGATATTCGCGCCTTCGACCGTGATGAAGATCGGTGCACCTTGCCAGCTACGCCCCAGGTAGTTGTTGGGCCCCATGATGATGCCCTTGCCGCCGTGTACGTCCATGGCGTGGCTGATGCATTCGCGGCCGCGCTCGGTCAGGTGGTATTTGAGGATGGCCGACAGCACCGAAGGTTTTTCTCCCAGGTCCACCGCGTTGGCGGTCAGCATACGGGCGGCGTCCATCATCCAGGCGTTGCCACCGATACGGGCCATGGCCTCCTGAATACCTTCAAAGGCCGACAATGGCACGTTGAACTGCTCGCGTACCTGGGTGTACTGGCCGGTCACCAGGCTGGTGAACTTCGCCGCCCCGGTGCCCACAGCCGGCAGGGAAATCGACCGACCGACCGACAGGCAGTTCATCAGCATCATCCAGCCCTTGCCGAGCATGGGCTGGCCGCCGATGAGAAAGTCCAGCGGGATGAACACGTCCTTGCCCCAGTTCGGTCCGTTCATGAAAGCGGCGCCAAGGGGCAGGTGACGACGGCCGATATTGACGCCAGGGGTGTCGGTGGGAATCAGGGCGAGGCTGATGCCCAGGTCTTCTTCATCCCCCAGCAGGTGATCGGGGTCATAGGCCTTGAAGGCCAGGCCGAGGAGGGTGGCCACCGGTCCCAAGGTGATATAGCGCTTTTCCCAGTTCAGGCGCAGGCCCAGGGTTTCCTGACCTTCCCATTCGCCCTTGCAGATGATGCCGGTGTCGGGCATCGCCCCGGCGTCGGAGCCCGCCAGCGGCCCGGTCAGGGCGAAGCAGGGGATGTCGTCGCCGCGGGCCAACCGTGGCAGGTAGTGGTTGCGTTGTTCGTCGGTACCGTAGTGCAGCAGCAATTCGGCTGGGCCGAGGGAGTTGGGGACCATCACGGTGGAAGCCAGATCGCCGCTACGGGTGGCCAGTTTCATCGCCACCTGGGAGTGGGCATAGGCGGAGAAGCCCTTGCCTCCATATTCCTTGGGAATGATCAGCGCGAAAAAGCCGTGCTCCTTGATGTGTGCCCAGGCTGCGGGTGGCAGGTCCATGGCCTGACCGATCTGCCAGTCGCTGACCATGGCGCAGAGTTCTTCGGTGGGGCCGTCGAGGAAAGCCTGTTCCTCCTCGGTCAGTTGCACCTTGGGATAGGCCAGCAGCGTGTCCCAGTCCGGCCGGCCACTGAACAGTTCACCGTCCCACCACACCGTACCGGCGTCGATGGCGTCGCGCTCGGTTTCTGACATGGGGGGCAGGGTCTTCTGGAACCAGTTGAACATCGGCGCGCTGAAATACTTGCGGCGCAGGTCCGGCAGCAGCAGTGGAGCCGCGACGGCGGCGAGCGCGATCCAGAAGATCAGCATCAGCCAACCGGGAGCGGGGCTGAACAGGCTCATGGCCAGCAGGTAGGCTGCGATGATGCCCAGCGCGGGCAGCGGGGCGGTACGCCGATGCGCCAGCCAGGCTTTCCCGACAACCAGAACCAGTATCCACAACAACAGCATATGTAATCCTCCGTGAACCAGGGCAAAACCGACCCTCAGAGCTTAGACGGCATCTGCAAAACCGGCGGTCGGCGCGATGTGATTGATTTCGTGGGAAACCCTGGATGCATTGCGCCAGTCTGGTTGGCAACATCCGTGGGAAATCGTTCGTTAACAAAGTGAGAAAGCGCCATTGTTTGGCGTAAACGCCGTTATTACCGAGGGTGGGCTTTGGATAGACTCGAAGCAAGCCCTATAGGCGCTGCCGAAGGTGCGGGCCGCGTTCGGACGATCTCTTGATCTGTCTATCTTTCTCTCAGGGCTCGATGGTCCGGGAAAGATCGCCGCCTCGTTGCACTCGGCAGCTCCTACGGACGCAGGCGTTTTCCGTGAGGTCCTGACCATGCAGCAATACCTGAACCCCAGCCGCTTCATCGACAGCGATCACCCTGCGGTCATTGAGTTCGCCGAAACTCATCGCGGCACTGATCGCGACCCGCAGGCACAAGCAATCAGCCTGTATTACGCGGTGCGCGAGGCCGTGCGCTACAACCCCTATACCTTCAGCCGCGATCCGCAGACCCTGCGTGGCAGTTACGCACTGGCCTGCGGTGAAAGCTATTGTGTGCCCAAGGCGACCTTGCTGGCCGCTTGCGCCCGCCATTGTGGTATCCCGGCGCGCATCGGCCTGGCGGATGTGCGTAATCACTTGTCCACTGCACGCCTGCTGGAGTTGCTCAAGAGTGACGTGTTCGCCATGCACGGTTATACCGAGTTCTATCTGAACGAGCGCTGGGTCAAGGCCACGCCGGCCTTCAATCAAGGCTTGTGTGAGTTGTTCGATGTGGCACCCCTGGAATTCGATGGCCGCGAGGACAGCGTTTTCCACCCGTTCAATCGACAGGGCGCCAAGCTGATGGAGTACGTCACCGACCACGGCCAATTCGCCGATGTGCCCGAAGCGTTCTTCTTCGAGCACCTGGAAAAATGCTACCCGCACCTGTTCGGCGAGCAACTGCCGCCCCTGCTTGGCGACATGCAGGGCGATTTGAGTCGCGGCTGATCCGGCGTATGCTGCTGCGGCATTTATCCATCGGAGCAAGCCGTGATGCTGAAGATCTGGGGTCGGAAAAACTCATCGAATGTGCGCAAGGCGCTGTGGTGCGCCGAGGAGCTGGGGCTGGCCTACGAGGCCATCGACGCAGGGGGTGCGTTCGGCGTGGTGGACACGCCCGAGTATCGCGCCAAGAACCCCAACGGCCGTGTCCCGATGATCGAAGATGACGGTTTCGTGCTCTGGGAATCCAACACCATCGTGCGTTATCTGGCGTCTCGCCATGCTCCGGGTTCGGCCTGGTATCCGGCAGACCCCCAGGCTCGCGCCAGGGCTGAAAAATGGATGGACTGGACCACCTCCTCGTTTGCCGATCCGTTTCGCACCGTGTTCTGGGGCGTCTTGCGTACTCCCGCCGAGCAGCAGGACTGGGCGGCCATCCATGCGGCGATCAAGGTCTGCGATGGTTTGTTGGCGATGGCGGACCAGACGTTGAGCGAGCAACCCTACCTCTCCGGGGATGAAATCGGCATGGGCGATATTCCCTTGGGCAGTTTCATTTATGCCTGGTTCGAGATGCCCATCGAGCGGGCTGCGCTGCCTCATCTACAGGCCTGGTACGCCCGGCTGCAGCAGCGTCCGGCGTATCGCAAGGCGGTCATGACCGCGTTGACTTAATACTTACTATCGACACGCTTGACTGTACTTGTGCGGCGACGCCACGCACCATTGCCTTCGTGCGCCGTGGTTGTATTGCTCGCCGTGCGCCCTTATCTAATTGTTTCTTCCCCTTCTTGGTGCGTAATCCGATATGAGTTCCGCTCTGTCCATCCGGCAGCTAACCAAAACCTACGGCAACGGTTTCCAGGCCTTGAGTGGTATCGATCTGGACGTCGCCGAAGGTGATTTTTTCGCCTTGCTCGGCCCCAATGGAGCCGGCAAATCCACCACCATCGGCATTCTTTCAACCCTGGTGAACAAAACCAGCGGTACGGTGAATATCTTCGGTCATGATCTGGACCGTGAGCCCGCCGCTCTCAAGCGCTGCATCGGCGTGGTGCCCCAGGAGTTCAATTTCAACCAGTTCGAAAAGACCTTCGACATCGTCGTGACCCAGGCGGGTTACTACGGTATCCCGCCGAAGATCGCCAATGAGCGCGCCGAGAAATATCTGACTCAGCTGGGTTTGTGGGACAAGCGTGATGTGCCGTCCCGTTCATTGTCCGGCGGCATGAAGCGGCGCCTGATGATTGCCCGTGCCCTGGTCCATGAGCCGCGCCTGCTGATTCTCGACGAGCCGACCGCGGGTGTCGACATCGAGTTGCGTCGGTCGATGTGGACCTTTCTGACCGAGCTGAACCAGAAAGGCATCACCATCATCCTCACCACCCATTACCTGGAAGAGGCCGAGCAGCTGTGCCGCAACATCGGCATCATCGACCACGGCACCATCGTCGAGAACACCAGCATGCGACAGTTGCTCAGCCAACTGCATGTGGAGACGTTCCTGCTGGACCTGAAAAACGATCTGAAGGCCGCGCCGCAACTGATCGGCTATCCGGCCCGGCTGGTGGACCACCACACGCTGGAAGTCCAGGTGGATAAAACCGTCGGTATTACCGGCTTGTTCTCCCAACTGGCGCTGCAAAACATTGAAGTGCAGAGCCTGCGCAACAAAACCAATCGCCTCGAGGAGTTGTTCGTGTCTCTGGTGGAGAAAAATCTGGCGAAGGTGGCTGTATGAGTTCCGAACTGCGACCCAACCTCATCGCCCTCAATACCATCGTTTATCGCGAAGTCCGACGCTTCATGCGGATCTGGCCGCAGACCCTGCTGCCGCCGGCCATCACCATGGTTTTGTACTTCGTGATTTTCGGCAACCTGATCGGTCGGCAGATCGGCGACATGGGTGGCTTCACGTACATGGACTACATCGTACCGGGGCTGATCATGATGTCGGTGATCACCAACTCCTACGGTAACGTGGTCTCGAGTTTCTTCGGCAGCAAATTCCAGCGCTCGATCGAGGAACTGATGGTCTCGCCGGTTTCGCCCCATACGATCCTGATCGGCTACACCCTGGGCGGTGTATTGCGCGGGTTGGCGGTGGGCTTGATCGTGACCTTGCTGTCACTGTTCTTCACCGATCTGCAAGTGCACCATTTGGGCGTGACGATATTGGTGGTGGTGTTCACCGCCACGATCTTTTCGCTGCTGGGGTTCATCAATGCCGTGTTTGCGCGCAACTTCGATGACATTTCCATCATCCCGACGTTCGTGCTCACGCCACTGACTTACCTGGGCGGAGTGTTCTACTCGATCTCCCTGCTGCCACCGTTCTGGCAGACCGTGTCCCTGGCCAACCCGGTGCTGCACATGGTCAACGCGTTCCGCTACGGCATCCTTGGGGTGTCGGACATCCGGATCAGCGTCGCGATCACCTTCATGCTGGTGGCAACCGTGGTGCTCTATGTGGGATGTGCACGGCTGTTGGTCAGTGGGCGAGGGATGCGTACTTAGAACTCGGCAGGCGTGCTGACTGGTATACCGCTATCGCGAGCAGGCTCGCTCTTACATCGAAATGCAAAAGGCCTCCATTCACTGGAGGCCTTTTTGCATTTCACATCCGGCTTTTCTTGCGCCGTTTCCATTGCCGCGCCACCCACCAGCGCCAATAGATCATGGTCATGAAATAGGCGAGGGCGCCGAGCACCAGACCCGTCACCACCGACCCCAGCAAAAACGGCTGCCACAAGGTAGACAACTGGGTGGTGATCCATTCCCAGGTCAGTTCATCCGGTAACGTGCGGGCAGGCACATCCATCAACCAGGCCCCGGTCTGGTAGGTGCAGAAAAACACGGCGGGCATGGTGATGGGGTTGGTCAGCCAGACCAGGCTCACCGCAATCGGTATGTTGCCGCGTACGGTGATGGCCAGTGCCGCAGCCAGCAGCATCTGCAAAGGAATCGGCAAAAAGGCAGCGAACAGACCAACGGCCATGGCGCGTGCCACGGAGTGTCGATTGAGGTGCCAAAGGTTGGGGTCGTGCAGCAAGGAACCGAGAAAACGTAAGGACTTATGTTCCCGAATACTCGCTGGGTCAGGCATGTAACGTTTGAAAAGGCGCCGGGGCATAAGGCTTCTCGGTCGGTTCAAAGCGGTGAGGCCGCAAGTATGTCCGCATTCTACGGCTGACTGATTCAGACTTTGTGACAATTGTTAACGCGCACCGTGCCGTAGACCGACTATGCCTGAAGAGAAGACTCTCAAGGACAGGCTTATGCGCACAGGGATGGTCGCGCTTGCACTCGGGCTGCTGACCCCGGTTTTTTGCCCGGCGCTGCCGCCGCTGTGGCTGATTGCGGTCATGCCTGTGCTGGCGCTGATGGTTTTGCCGTTTCGAACTCATCCGCTGGGTTTTTTCCTGATCGGGCTGGCTTGGGCGTGTCTGTCGGCGCAACTGGCCCTGGACGATCGGTTGCCTGCCGCGCTGGATGGAGAAACCCGCTGGCTCGAAGGGCGCGTCGTCGGTTTACCGCAATATAACGAAGGTGTGGTGCGCTTTGAACTGACCGATGCCCATTCCCGCCGCACACGGCTGCCGTCGTCGATGCGCCTGGCCTGGTTCGGTGGACCGCCTGTGAGCAGCGGCGAACGTTGGCGATTGGCGGTAAAGCTCAAACGCCCCACCGGGCTACTGAACCCCCATGGCTTCGATTACCAGGCCTGGCTGTTGAGCCGCGGCATCGGCGCGACTGGCACGGTCAAGGACGGTCATCTCCGGCAACCTGCCCAAGGTGCCTGGCGCGACGGCGTGCGTCAGGCGCTGGCGCAAGTCGACGCCCAGGGCCGCTCCGGGGCGCTGGCGGCATTGGTCCTGGGGGACGGAGCTGGGCTGAGTCGTGATGACTGGCAGGTACTGCAAGACACCGGTACGGTCCATCTGCTGGTGATCTCCGGGCAGCACATCGGCCTGCTTGCCGCACTGGTGTACCTGCTGGTGGCAGGTGCGGCGCGCTATGGCATGTGGCCGGTGCGTCTGCCGTGGCTACCTTGGGCCTGCGCTCTGGCCTTTATCGCAGCCTTGGGTTACGGCTTGCTCGCCGGCTTCGAGGTGCCGGTGCGGCGCGCTTGCGCGATGATCGGCCTGGTGCTGCTGTGGCGTTTGCGTTACCGGCATCCGGACCCCTGGTGGGCGTGGCTGCTGGCTTTCAATGGGGTGCTGGTGTTCGATCCATTGGCCAGCCTGCGGCCAGGGTTCTGGCTGTCGTTCGCCGCGGTGGCGATCCTGATGTTTACTTTCGGCGCACGCTTGGGGCCCTGGCGCTGGTGGCAAACCTGGACCCGTGCCCAATGGTTGGTGGCAGTCGGACTGTGCCCGATCCTGTTGATATTGGGTTTGCCGATCAGCCTCAGCGGGCCTCTGGTGAACCTGGTGGCGGTGCCTTGGGTCAGCCTGCTGGTGTTGCCGCCGGCGCTGCTCGGTACGGCGTTGTTGCCGATGCCGTTCGTGGGTGAAGGGCTGCTTTGGATCGCCGGCGGGTTGCTCGATCTGCTCTTCAAGGGGCTGGCGCTGGTGGCCGGGCGAATACCGGCATGGGTGCCTGCGGCTATCCCCCTGTGGGTGTGGTGCATGGCCGCTCTGGGGGCTTTGTTACTGTTGCTGCCCAAAGGCGTGCCACTGCGGGTACTGGGATGGCCCATGGTACTGCTGGTGGTTTTCCCTCCGAGGGAGGATGTGCCTCCGGGGCAGGCCGAAATCTGGCAACTGGACGTGGGTCAAGGGTTGGCGGTGCTGGTACGCACCCGTCATCATGCCTTGCTTTACGACGCGGGGCCGCGCTTTGGCGAGGCCGACGCGGGTGAGCGCGTGGTGCTGCCGACCCTGCGCAAGCTGGGTGTCGCCGGGTTGGACCTGATGCTGCTCAGCCATGCCGACGCCGATCATGCCGGCGGCGCCCAAGCGGTGCGCAATGGCTTGCCAACGGTCCGGGTGGTCAGTGGCGACCCCGCCGCGTTGCCTGCCGCTTTGCAGGCAGAGGCGTGCGACAGTGGCGCGCGCTGGGAGTGGGACGGGGTCAGGTTCGAGCTGTGGCAATGGTCATCTGCCCTTGAAAGCAATCAGAGATCCTGCGTTCTGCTGGTCGAGGCCGGCGGTGAGCGGTTGCTGCTCACCGGAGACATCGATAGCCATGCCGAGCGCGCGTTGCTCGACGGGCCCCTGGCCGTGCCGGTCCAGTGGCTGGCGGCGCCCCATCACGGTAGCCGCAGTTCATCCTCGATGTTGCTGTTGTCGCGGCTCAAACCCCATTCGGTGTTGATCTCCCGTGGCCAGGGCAATGCGTTCGGCCATCCTCATCCGCGGGTGCTGGCTCGCTATCGCCGCTTGGGCATGGCGATCTACGACAGTGCCGAACAGGGTGCCATTCGTCTGCAACTGGGGGCTTTCGAAGCACCGCGCCTTCAGGCCGGCCAACGGCGCTACTGGCGCGACCCGCCGTCTGCGGGACCATGGCCGTAACCTTGACCCGGGTCATCCTCGACGACGGTGTTATCGGCGGGGCGGGCCTGCAAGGCGAGTCTGTATGATAAAGTGGCGCACTTTTTCGAGGGGGCTGTCACTGTGTGGGAATTGGTCAAATCCGGCGGCTGGATGATGTTGCCGATCATTCTGAGTTCCATCGTGGCGCTGGGAATCGTTGCCGAACGCCTGTGGACCCTGCGGGCCAGCCGCGTGACCCCGGAGCATTTGCTCGGGCAAGTCTGGGTCTGGATCAAGGACAAGAAACTGAACAAGGACCGGCTCAAGGAGCTGCGGGCCAGTTCACCGCTGGGTGAAATCCTCGCCGCGGGGCTGGCAAATTCCAAGCATGGTCGCGAGATCATGAAGGAATGCATCGAAGAAGCCGCCGCCCGGGTCATCCATGAGCTGGAGCGCTACATCAATGCCCTGGGCACAATTGCCGCCATGGCCCCGTTGCTGGGCCTGTTGGGCACGGTGCTGGGCATGATCGATATTTTCAGTTCGTTCACCGGCGCCGGCATGACCGCCAATGCCTCGGTGCTGGCAGGGGGGATTTCCAAGGCCTTGATCACCACGGCCGCCGGGTTGATGGTGGGGATTCCTTCGGTGTTTTTCCATCGCTTCCTGCAACGGCGCATCGATGAGTTGGTGGTGGGCATGGAGCAGGAGGCCATCAAGTTGGTCGAGGTGGTGCAAGGCGACCGTGACGTGGACCTGGCCGAGGGCAAGAAGTGAAATTCCGCCGCAAACCACGGGAAACCGTCGAGATCAACCTTGCGTCGCTGATTGACGTGGTGTTCATCCTGCTGCTGTTTTTCGTCGTGACCACCACCTTCACCCGGGAAACCCAGCTCAAGGTGGAACTGCCGGAAGCGGTCAGCGGCTCGCCTGCCGAAGACCAGCAACTCAAGAACCTGGAAGTCACGATCAGTGCCGAAGGGACGTTTTCGGTGAACAATCAGTTGCTGCCCAAGAGCGACCTGGCGAGTCTGATCGATGCGCTGCAGAAGGAGTCCGGCGGCGACACCAGTTTGCCGCTGTCCATCAGCGCCGACGGCAAGACCCCACATCAATCCGTCATCACCGCCATGGACGCGGCCGGCAAGCTCGGCTTCAGCCATCTGCGCATGACCACCGTCGAGGCGGCGCCGGCACCCTGATGGCCATGTCTGATCGATTGCTCGCCGCCTGGTACGAAGGTCACCCGGCCCTGACGCTGTTGCGACCACTGGAGTGGTTGTACCGTCGGGTGGTGATGGGCAAACGCGAGCGTTTTCTGGCGGGCGAAGGTGAGATTTACCAACCGCCCGTGCCGCTGGTGGTCGTGGGGAACATCACGGTTGGCGGCACCGGCAAGACCCCATTGATCCTGTGGATGATTGAGCATTGCCAGCGCCGTGGCCTGCGGGTCGGCGTGGTGAGCCGGGGTTATGGCGCCAAACCACCCCATTTGCCCTGGCGAGTCGAAGCCGGGCAGGGCGCCGACATCGCCGGTGATGAGCCACTGCTGATTGTCCAGCGCAGCGGCGTGCCATTGATGATCGATCCGGATCGCAGCCGGGCGGTCCAGGCGCTGCTGGAGACTCAACCGCTGGACCTGATCCTGTCCGACGACGGCATGCAACATTACCGCCTGGCTCGGGATCTTGAACTGGTGCTGATCGACAACGCCCGCGGCCTGGGCAATCGACGTTGTCTGCCTGCCGGTCCGCTGCGTGAACCCGTGGAGCGTCTGCAATCGGTCGATGCCGTGCTATTCAACGGCGCCAGCGCCGACCGCGAAGACGGCTTTGCCTTCGAGCTGCGACCCACGGCCCTGGTGAACCTGGCCAGCGGCGAACGGCGTCCACTGGACCATTTCCCGCCCGGCCAGGCCCTGCATGCCGTGGCCGGGATCGGCAATCCCCGGCGTTTCTTCAACACCCTCGAAACGCTACACTGGCGACCTATACCGCACGGGTTTGCCGACCACGCCCAATACAGCGCCCAGGCATTGAATTTCACGCCGTCGTTGCCGGTGGTCATGACGGAAAAGGACGCGGTCAAATGCCGAGCCTTCGCCGAGCCCCACTGGTGGTACCTGGCGGTGGATGCCGCGCCGTCGCCCGCCTTCGCGGACTGGTTCGATACCCAGTTGATGCGCCTGTTGCCGGATCGGCTTTTGCCTTAAACCATTTATCCAGGGAAATGTTCATGGACACCAAACTGCTCGACATTCTGGCCTGCCCGGTCTGCAAAGGCCCCCTCAAGCTCAGCGCCGACAAAACCGAGCTGATCAGCAAAGGCGCCGGCCTGGCCTATCCGATTCGCGATGGCATTCCGGTGATGCTCGAAAGCGAGGCCCGTACCCTGACCACCGACGAGCGCCTGGATAAATGACCGCAGCCTTTACCGTTGTCATTCCGTCGCGCTTTGCCTCGACGCGCCTGCCCGGCAAACCGTTGCTGTTGATCGCTGGCAAACCGATGATCCAGCACGTATGGGAACAGGCCTGCAAAAGCAGCGCCCAGCGCGTGGTAGTGGCGACCGACGATGCGCGCATCGTGGAAGCCTGCAAGGGCTTTGGCGCCGAAGTGGTACTGACTCGCGAGGATCACAACTCCGGAACTGATCGCCTGGCGGAAGTCGCCGCCAAGCTGGGCCTGGAACCCGACGCCATCGTGGTCAATGTGCAGGGCGATGAACCGTTGATCCCGTCCAGTGTGATCGATCAGGTTGCAAACAATCTGGCAGCCCATCCCGAAGCGCGCATGGCCACCCTGGCCGAGCCGATCGAGGATGTGCAAACCCTGTTCAACCCCAATGTGGTCAAGGTCGTCAGCGATCTCAATGGCCTGGCGCTGACCTTCAGCCGCGCCACCTTGCCCTGGGCTCGTGATGCATTCGCGCAAAGTCGGGACGTCATGCCTGACGGCGTACCGTACCGCCGCCACATCGGCATCTACGCTTACCGCGCCGGTTTCCTCCAGGATTTCGTCGCCTGGGGCCCGTGCTGGCTGGAAAACACCGAATCCCTGGAGCAACTGCGTGCCCTGTGGCACGGCGTGCGAATCCATGTCGCCGATGCGCTGATTGCTCCGCCGACCGGCGTCGACACCGTGGAAGACCTCGAGCGCGTTCGTCGCCTGCTGGAGGCCTGATGCGGGTTCTGTTTGTCTGCCTCGGCAACATCTGCCGATCACCCACCGCCGAAGGCATCCTGCGGCACAAGCTGCGCGAGGCCGGGCTGGCCGAGCAGGTGGAAGTCGCCTCCGCCGGTACCGGTGACTGGCACGTCGGCAAGGCCCCGGACAAGCGCAGCCAGGCTGCGGCCCTACGACGCGGCTATGACCTGTCGGCCCAGCGTGCCCGCCAGGTCAGCCGGGCCGATTTCGCCACTTATGACCTGATCCTGGCGATGGACGGCAGCAACCTGCGCAATCTAAAAGCCCTGCAACCGAGCAACGGCAGGGCCGAACTGGATCTGTTCCTGCGCCGCTACGAGGCTGAACTCGATGACGTGCCGGACCCGTACTACGACGGCGAACAGGGTTTCGAGCAAGTGCTGGACCTGATCGAGCGGGCCACGGACCGCCTGGTGATCGAATTGAAGGGGCGGCTATGACCTTGCAGGTGCGGGCCGGCGTCAGCCTCAAGCCGTTCAACAGCTTTGGCGTGGACGTCACCGCCCGGTTATTCGCCGAAGCTCACAGCGACGCCGATGTCCGCCAGGCGCTGGCCTATGCCAGCGCCAATGACGTGCCGTTGCTGGTGATCGGTGGCGGCAGCAACCTGCTGCTGACCGGTGATATCGACGCGCTGGTGTTGCGCATGGCCAGCCAAGGGATTCGTCTGCTCAGCGATGATGGCGAGCGGGTGCTGATCGAAGCCGAAGCAGGCGAACCGTGGCACCCCTTCGTCCAGTACACGCTGGCGCAAGGCTGGTCGGGGCTGGAGAACCTCAGCCTGATCCCAGGCACGGTGGGGGCCGCACCGATGCAAAACATCGGTGCCTACGGTGTGGAGATCAAGGATGTGTTCGCCGGCCTGACCGCCCTGGATCGGCAAACCGGCGAGCTGCACGATTTCACCCTGGAAGAATGCCGTTTCGCCTACCGCGACAGCCTGTTCAAGCAGCAAGCGGGTCGTTGGCTGATCCTGCGGGTGCGCTTTGCCCTCAGTCGCGCCGCGCATCTGCACCTGGAGTACGGCCCGGTCCGCCAGCGGTTGACCGAACTGGGCATCGAACAGGCGACTCCCTCGGATGTCAGCCGGGCCATCTGCAGCATCCGCAGTGAAAAGCTCCCTGACCCGGCGGTGCTGGGCAATGCCGGCAGTTTCTTCAAGAACCCGCTGGTGCCGGCTTCGCACGTCGCGCAACTCAAGCTTCAATACCCGGATCTGGTGGCTTATCCACAACCCCAAGGGCAGATGAAAATTGCCGCCGGTTGGTTGATCGAGCGGGCCGGCTGGAAGGGCTTTCGCGAAGGCGACGCGGGGGTGCATAAGTTGCAGGCGTTGGTGCTGGTCAACTACGGCTGCGCCACCGGGCCGCAATTGCTGGATCTGGCCCTGCGTATCCAGAAAGACATTGCCGAGCGTTTTCAGGTCAATCTGGAAATGGAGCCCAATCGGTACTGAACCTGGCTTTCACCGAGCGCCCTGCACAACCTCGCACAAGGATCATTTGTGCAGGATTGTGCAGGGCGTTTTGCTTAATCCTGGGTTAATTTAGTGAGCTAACGATGCGACCATCGCATCATTGAAGGCCCGGTGCAGACGTCTGCGTGTTTGCACAAGAGAGCCCGATTAGCCTGAGTCAGTCTGCGCCAACCGAACCGTTGTCCAAACGGCAGATTGCTCGACCCCATAATTCGATCACCGTGCGGGCGTGCCCATGATTACCTTGAAACTCAATGGAAAAGATCACCAACTGGATGTGACCGAGGACATGCCGCTGCTCTGGGCCATCCGAGATGTGGCCGGTTACAACGGCACCAAATTCGGCTGCGGCATGGGCCTGTGCGGCGCCTGTACCATTCACATCGACGGCGCCCCGGCGCGCAGTTGCATCACCCCGATCGGCTCGGTGAAAGGCCAGAACGTCACCACCATCGATGCCCTTCATGTCGACCCGGTCGGGCAAATTGTCCAGAAGGCCTGGCTCGATACCGCCGTGGCCCAGTGCGGCTACTGTCAGGGCGGGCAGATCATGTCCGCGACCGCCTTGCTCAAGAGCAATCCCAACCCGAGCGATGAGCAGATCGAAGAGGCCATGGTCGGCAACATCTGCCGTTGCGGCACTTATAACCGGATCAAGACTGCGATCCGCCAGGCGTCCACCCACCTGAAGGAGGCCAAGGCATGAGCCGCTTGCCCAATGATTTTGTGCTGAGCAACCTCAGCCGCCGTGGTTTCCTCAAAGGTGCGAGCGCCACGGGTGTGTTGGTGCTGGCCGCCAGTTGGGGCCTGCCGGACGCTTTTGCCGAGGACAAGAAGTTCGGCGGTGAGGGCATGCCCAATGGTGTGATCGACGACCCGCAGGTGTACGTGAGCATCGCCACCGATGGCAGCGTGACGGTGATCTGCAACCGTTCGGAAATGGGCCAGGGGGTGCGCACCAGCCTGACCATGGTGGTGGCCGATGAACTGGACGCTGACTGGGCGCAGGTCAAGGTGCGGCAGGCACCGGCGGATGAGGTGCGCTTCGGCAACCAGGACACCGATGGCTCGCGCAGTATGCGCCACTGGTACGAACCAATGCGTCGTTGCGGGGCCGCTGCCCGGACCATGCTGGAGCTGGCCGCCGCTGCCCAGTGGAATGTCCCGGCGAGTGAGTGTCGTGCCCAATTGCACAAAGTCGTGCACCAGCCTTCCGGTCGGGAACTGGGGTATGGCGCGTTGGCCGCCGCGGCCAGTGCCTTGCCAGTTCCCGCCCGTGACAGCCTGCGCCTCAAGCAACCTTCGGAGTTTCGCTACATCGGTAAGGAGTCGAGCCGGGCCATCGATGGCGAAGACGTCGTCAACGGGCGTGCCGTGTTCGGCGCCGATGTACATTTCGATGGCATGCTCTATGCCGTCGTGGCTCGCCCGCCAGTCTATGGTGGCAAGGTCAAGCGCGTGGACAGCAGCGCGGCGCTGAAAGTACCGGGCGTGGTCAAGGTGCTGCAGATCGAAGGACGTCCGCAGCCCTCCGAATTCCAGCCTCTGGGCGGCGTGGCGGTAGTGGCGAAAAACACCTGGGCGGCGATCAAGGGCCGCGAGGCGCTGAAAATTGAGTGGGATGACGGCCCGAATGCCGGCTATGACTCCGTCGCCTATCGCAAGGAACTGGAAGCCGCGGCCCTCAAGCCCGGGAAAGTCTTGCGCAACACTGGTGATCTGGACGACGCGCTGGCCAAGGCTGACGCAACCCTGGAGGCGTCCTATTACCTGCCGCACCTGTCGCAGTCGCCGATGGAGCCGATGGTCGCCGTCGCCCGGTTCAAGGATGGCCAGTGCGAAGCCTGGGCACCGAGCCAGGCGCCGCAGGTCACCCGTGAACGCGTCGCCGAACGGTTGGGGATCCCTTTCGACAAGGTTACCGTGCACATCACGCTGCTGGGCGGTGGTTTCGGGCGCAAGTCCAAGCCCGATTTCGTCCTCGAGGCGGCCGTGTTGGCCAAGGAGTTTCCAGGCCAGGCGGTGCGGGTGCAATGGACCCGCGAAGATGACATCCATCATTCGTATTTCCACACCGTATCGGCCGAATACCTCAAGGCTGGCCTGAACCAGGACGGGATGCCGTCCGGCTGGCTGCATCGCACCGTAGCCCCGAGCATTACCGCACTGTATGCACCGGGCATGACCCACGAAGCGCCGTTCGAAGTGGGCATGGGCGTGACCAACATGGCCTACGCAATTCCCAACATGCGCCTGGAGAACCCCGAAGCGGTGGCCCATACGAGGGTTGGCTGGTACCGCTCGGTGTCGAATATTCCCCACGGTTTTGCGATTCAGAGTTTCATCGACGAATTGGCCCACAAGGCCGGCCAGGATCCACTGGCGTATCACGTCAAATTGCTTGGCCCGGACCGTAAGATCGATCCGCGCACCTTGAATGAAGAATGGAACTACGGCGAATCCCCCGAGCTTTATCCCATCGATACGGCGCGGATCCGCACCGTGCTGGAAACCGCCGCCAAGGCCGCCGGTTGGGGCCGCAAACTGCCCAAGGGCCGTGGCCTGGGGCTGGCGGTGCACTACAGCTTCGTCACCTATGTGGCGGCAGCGCTGGAGGTGGAGGTCAAGGACGATGGTACGTTGATCGTGCACAAGGCCGATATTGCCGTGGACTGCGGCCCGCAGATCAACCCCGAGCGTATCCGTTCCCAGTTCGAAGGCGCCTGCGTCATGGGCCTGGGCAATGCGGTGGTGGGGGAGATCAGCTTCAAGGACGGCAAGGTCCAGCAAGACAACTTCCACATGTACGAAGTGGCACGCATGTCCCTGGCTCCCAAGGAGGTCGCGGTGCACTTGGTCACGCCGCCGGGCGAGGTGCCGTTGGGCGGTGTGGGTGAACCGGGTGTGCCGCCGATTGCGCCGGCGCTGTGCAACGCGATTTTCGCCGCCACCGGCAAGCGCATCCGCGAGCTGCCCGTGCGTTATCAGTTGCAGGGCTGGCAGCAGGCCAAAACCTGATGGACAGCGTTGATCTGAACGTCCTGCGCAGCGTGCTTGAGTGGCGCCGCGCCGGGCAGCGGGTGGTGTTGTTCACCGTGGTCCAGACTTGGGGCACGGCGCCGAGGCCGCCGGGGGCGATGCTGGCCCTGCGTGAAGACGGCGTGGTGATTGGCTCGGTATCGGGCGGTTGTGTCGAGGATGACCTGATCGCCCGGCTGCACGACGGGCGTATTCCGGCGGACGGTCCACCCGTGCAGCTCATCACCTATGGCGTGACTCGTGAGGAGGCGGCGCGCTTCGGCCTGCCGTGCGGCGGTACCTTGCGCCTGACCGAAGAACGGGTCGGCGATCCGCAATGGGTCGCGCAACTGCTGGAGCGCTGCGATGGCCATGAGATTGTCGCCCGTGAGCTGACCGTCGCCACAGGCGAAGTGCTGCTGACGCAGGCCAGCAAAACCGATGCGCTGGTATTCGACGGTCAAGTCCTGCGGGCCATCTACGGCCCGCGCTGGCGGCTGCTGTTGATCGGCGCGGGGCAACTGTCGCGTTATGTGGCAGAAATGGCCCGGTTGCTGGATTTCGAGGTGTTGATCTGCGATCCGCGCAAGGAATTTGTCTACGGTTGGGAAGAGCAGCATGGCCGCTTCGTTTCCGGCATGCCCGACGAAGCGGTGTTGAGCATCCAGACCGACGAGCGCACCGCCATTGTTGCCCTGACCCATGATCCACGATTGGACGATATGGCGCTCCTCACGGCCCTGGACTCCAAGGCGTTTTATGTCGGGGCCCTGGGCTCTCGGGTGAACAGCCAGAAGCGCCGGGATAACCTGGCTCAGCTAGGCTTGTCTGCACAGGCTATCGAACGGCTGCATGGGCCGATCGGTTTGCACATTGGCAGCCATACGCCGGCGGAAATTGCCTTGTCTTTGCTGGCTGAAATCGTGGCGATCAAGAATGGCGTCGAGTTGCGTCAGAAAAAGCCGCTGTAATCGGCGGGCGAGGAGACGGGATGACTGAATCGATTGGCGTGATCATTCTCGCGGCAGGATCGGGCAGCCGTTTCCGTCAGGTTGCAGGCCAGGACAAAGATAAGCTGCTGGCCGATTGCACGGGGCGTGACGGCGCTGTCCGATCGGTCATCGAGCAGGTGCTGGTGAACTTGCCGCCTTCTCTGGAAAAACGCGTGCTGGTGACCCGTGAGGACCGTCCACAGGCTATTCGCATGGCCCAGGCTTACGGGTGCAATTTTGTACAACTGGACTCGCCTGGCCTGGGTGACAGTATCGCTGCGGGTGTCCAGGCTTGCCCGGACCTGGATGGCTGGTTGATCGTGCTCGGTGATATGCCGTTCATCCTGCCGTCAAGCATCGAGCAGGTAGTGGCGCAGATCAGCGAAGATGGCATCAGTGTGCCGGTCCTGGCGGGTGAGTATGGGCATCCCGTGGGGTTTGGTCGTGTGTTTGGCCCGCAATTGATGGCATTGACCGCTGATCGCGGCGCCAAGGGGTTGTTTACCGGGGCGCGGGTGGTCGAGGTGGCAGTGGACGATCCTGGGGTGGTTTGGGATGTGGACGTGCCTGAAGCGCTGATCTTCAAGTAACAGCCGACGCGGATTCCTGTGGGGCAGGCAACATTGATACAAGCCGGGCCCGCGCTATCGCGAGTAGGCTCGCTCCCACACTGAATTTCGATGGTCGCCAGATTTATGCCCGCCGCCAATCTCCTGTGGGAGCGAGCCTGCTCGCGATAGCGCTGCGTCAGCTTGCATCAAGGGTGGACGCCGGGCCATGTTCGTCAGCAAGCCCGCTCCACACCATCCAGCTTCCAACACTCATGTAACTAAGTCTGAAGACATAAAAAAGCCCCGCCTGGCGTCAACCAGGCGGGGCTTTTTACTGGGCGGTGGAATCAGGCGTGAGGTTTAGGCTCGTGCTCTTTTTCCAGGGCTTCAGTGTGGCGAGGTGCGACTTCTTCAGCGGAGTGCTGAGGTTCGTCGATCACCGGCGCCGATTCAGCGGGAGCGGGTTCGCTGGTGGTTTCAGCGACCGGGGCAGGGGCTGCCTCGATTGCTTGCTCCACGGGTGCTGGCTCAGCGGCAGGCGCTTGAGCAGCGGCAGCGGCAGCTTGTTCGGCTTCCTTCTGCAGACGCTCGGCTTCACGCTTGCGACGACGCACTTCACGCGGATCGTTCGGAGCACGACCGTTGGGGGTCAGGGCGCTGGCAGGGGCAGGCGCCTCCACCTCTACCGGGGCTGGAGCTTCGGCAACCACAGGCGCTTGAACCGCTGGAGCTGGCTCGACCACGACCGGCTCGGCTGCTTTCACGGCTTCTGCTGCCGGCTCGGCTTCGACGACGGCTGGCTCGGCGTGCCAGTTGAACGCGGTCTGTTCTTCGCGAACCGGCTCCGGCGCTTTTTCCTCGATCACAGCTTCGATCACAGGTTCAGCGGCAACCACAGGTTGCTCGATGACAGGTGCAGGCTCGGAAACTGCTTCTGCCTGAGGCTCGGCTTCACGAACCGGGGCGAGTTCCACTTCTGGCGAAGCGGTGGTTTCTACCGGGGTAGTGGCTTCGACCACAGGCGCTTCAACCGGTGCGTTTTCCACCACGGCGGTAGCGCGCTCGGCCTGTTCGTGAGCCTCGGCTTCAGCGGGGGCGCTGATCGAGCTGCTGGCAACCGCGGCGGTGACGGCCAGGCCGGCGGCCAGGTCGGCAGCGCTTGGCGCTTCGGCGTTCTCGGCGGATTCGGAGGCTTCCGAACCTTCGATCACATTGCCGTTGGCGTCGCGTTGACGCTCACGACGGTTGCTGCGGCGACGCTGCCCACGGGAGCGGCGGCGTGGACGATCGCCTTCGGCGTTGTCCTGACCGTCTTCCTGCAGTTGCTCTTCGCTGTTCAGTACTTCCTCTTCGCTGGCAACGGCAGCCTGCTCGGCGCGTGGTTGACGCTCTTCACGTGGCGGACGCGGTGCGCGCTCTTCGCGAGGCTGACGGGCCGGACGCTCTTCAGCGGTGGCGGCAGCAGCGGCGGGAGCGGCATCCAGCGGTTCGCGCAGCTCGCGAACACGTTCTTCACGCTCGCCACGTGGCTTGCGATCTTCACGAGGCGCGCGGGGTTGGCGCTCTTCACGCGGCGGACGCGGCGCGCGTTCTTCGCGGGCTACGGCTGGCGCTTCCTCGCGGGCTTCGCGAGGCTGGCGTTCTTCACGTGGCTCACGTGGTGCGCGCTCTTCACGCGGCGCACGTTCTTCACGGGGTTTACGCTCCTCGTCACGACGACCGTTGCGGTTGCGGGTCTGCTGACGACCATTGCGACGTTCTTCGTTGCGGGCTGGACGCTCGGTAGCCGCTGGCTTGGCGACAACGGTCGGCGCAGCCGGCTCTTCCTTGGTGGCGAACAGGCTGACCAGGGATTTCACCAGGCCTTTGAACAGGCTTGGTTCAGGTGCGGCGGCAGGTGCCGGTGCCGGCGCGGCTGCTTCGGTCGGAACCGGTGCATTGGCGCGGGCTGGAGCCGTCTTGACCGCAGCTTCCTGGCGAACCAGGGTGCGAGTGGCGGCAGCCGGCTGCACTTCTTCCACTTCGGCAGCGGCAGCAGCGATTTCGTAGCTGGACTGATTGGTGTGGGCTTCCGGGCTGTCATCACGCAGGCGCTGCACTTCGAAGTGCGGCGTCTCGAGGTGATCGTTCGGCAGGATGACGATACGGGCGCGGGTGCGCAGTTCGATCTTGGTGATCGAGTTGCGTTTTTCGTTGAGCAGGAACGCAGCCACCGGGATCGGCACCTGGGCGCGAACTTCGGCGGTGCGGTCTTTCAGGGCTTCTTCTTCGATCAGGCGCAGGATCGCCAGGGACAGCGACTCGACGTCACGGATGATGCCGGTGCCGTTGCAACGCGGGCAGACGATGCCGCTGCTCTCGCCCAAAGAAGGACGCAGGCGCTGACGGGACATTTCCAGCAGGCCGAAGCGCGAGATGCGACCGACCTGTACGCGGGCGCGGTCGGCTTCCAGGCACTCACGGACCTTCTCTTCCACGGCGCGCTGGTTCTTGGCCGGGGTCATGTCGATGAAGTCGATGACGATCAGGCCGCCGATGTCGCGCAGGCGCAACTGACGGGCGATTTCTTCGGCGGCTTCAAGGTTGGTCTGCAGGGCGGTTTCTTCGATGTCGCTGCCTTTGGTGGCGCGCGCCGAGTTGATGTCGATGGACACCAGGGCTTCGGTCGGATCGATGACGATGGAGCCGCCGGACGGCAGTTCGACGACGCGCTGGAACGCGGTCTCGATCTGGCTTTCGATCTGGAAACGGTTGAACAGCGGAACGCTGTCTTCGTAGAGCTTGATCTTGCTGGCGTACTGCGGCATGACCTGGCGGATGAAGGTCAGGGCTTCGTCCTGGGCTTCAACGCTGTCGATCAACACTTCGCCGATGTCCTGGCGCAGGTAATCGCGGATCGCGCGGATGATGACATTGCTTTCCTGATAGATCAGGAACGGCGCGGAGCGATCCAGCGAGGCTTCCTTGATGGCGGTCCACAGTTGCAGCAGGTAGTCGAGGTCCCACTGCATTTCTTCGCTGCTGCGGCCAAGGCCGGCGGTGCGAACGATCAGGCCCATGTCGGCTGGGGCAACCAGGCCGTTGAGGGCTTCGCGCAGTTCATTGCGCTCTTCGCCTTCGATGCGGCGGGAGATACCACCGGCGCGAGGGTTGTTCGGCATCAGGACCAGGTAACGGCCCGCCAGGCTGATGAAGGTGGTCAGGGCTGCGCCCTTGTTGCCACGCTCTTCTTTTTCGACCTGGACGATGACTTCCTGGCCTTCGCTCAGGACGTCCTTGATGTTGACGCGGCCTTCAGGGGCCTTCTTGAAGTATTCGCGGGAGATTTCTTTGAGGGGCAGGAAGCCGTGGCGCTCGGAGCCGAAATCGACAAAGGCAGCCTCAAGGCTTGGTTCGATGCGAGTAATCCGGCCTTTATAGATGTTGGCCTTCTTCTGCTCGCGTGCACCGGATTCGATATCCAGGTCGTAGAGGCGCTGGCCGTCTACCAGTGCAACACGCAACTCTTCGGGTTGAGTTGCGTTAATCAGCATTCTTTTCATGTAGTACCGTCGG
This sequence comes from Pseudomonas sp. N-137, assembly GCF_034555295.1. Classification (NCBI taxonomy): domain Bacteria; kingdom Pseudomonadati; phylum Pseudomonadota; class Gammaproteobacteria; order Pseudomonadales; family Pseudomonadaceae; genus Pseudomonas; species Pseudomonas sp. N-137. Next base: position 112,091 of record NZ_JAXUDQ010000009.1, on the reverse strand, counting down.
TTTCCGGGCTGCCGGAAACGGCGTTCGGCACACACGACTTCTCACGGTCGGTGTCAGGTGCGTCATGGAAGTGGCCGGGCCATTCCAGTGTCCAGCGAGTTCGACCCAATGATGGCGAAGTCGCGACGGACGCGTCCTGCTTGCTGGCTGTTCAAGCACTCAGTCAGGAGGAGGAATCAACCGGCGCCTGTGGACGAGATGAAGCGTCTAAATATAAGCCTAGTGCTACACAGTCCGACGGTTGTACATCTCCACCCTACACGTATCCCTGATAATCGGGTGCTGCCGCGCGCAGAATCCGCAGCGGGTTGGCATTTACCGTGAGCTCCGAAAGGGGAGGTCACGCATCATGGCTAATTTAGGCGTTGTTTCCGAAGCTCTCGCTCGGGGTCGTCTACCGGTGACTGCACTTTGTGAACTGGCCGTGAATGTGGCGCGCAAGGCGAGTCAAAACTCTGCTTTGCCGCGTATTTCAGGCCTCATGTCACCTGCGCTCGTTACACCTGCAAACTCTGCCGTTATCTAGCAAAAGCCCCGTAGGACGGCCTCTCGTCCTCGTGAATTGCGTTGGTCAGGGCCGGTTTTTGACCGTTAGTCCGCTGTCCGGCCGCTTTTGGCGGCGTTCGCGACTATAGCAGCAATGATTAAGTGCTTCAATTCCATAAAAAATTGTTATCATCGCCGCCATGACGACTACTGCCCCTTCGACCCCTGGCGTTCAACTGCTCGAGGTCTCGCCGGAATATGCCGGCCAACGAATCGATAACTTCCTTCTAGCCCGACTCAAAGGCGTGCCCAAGACCTTGATCTATCGCATTTTGCGCAAGGGTGAAGTGCGGGTGAACAAAGGACGGATCAAGCCCGAATACAAGCTTCAGGCGGGCGATATCGTGCGCGTGCCGCCGGTTCGCGTGCCCGAGCGCGATGAGCCCGTGCCCCTGGCCCAAGGCCTGTTGCAGCGCCTGGAAGCCTCGATCGTCTTCGAAGACAAGGCGCTGATCGTGCTCAACAAGCCTGCGGGCATTGCGGTTCACGGCGGCAGCGGCCTGAATTTCGGCGTGATCGAGGCCTTTCGTCAGTTGCGCCCCGACGCCAAGGAGCTGGAGTTGGTCCATCGCCTGGATCGCGACACCTCCGGCCTGCTGATGATCGCCAAGAAACGCAGCATGTTGCGGCATTTGCATGAGCAATTGCGCGGCGATGGCGTCGACAAGCGCTACATGGCGCTGGTGCGGGGACGTTGGGATACCTCCATCAAGCAAGTTCGGGCGCCGTTGCTCAAGAGCAACCTGCGTTCCGGCGAGCGCATGGTGGAAGTCAACGAAGAAGGCAAGGAGGCCTTGACAGTGTTCAAGGTCCTGCGCCGCTTCGGTGATTTCGCCACCATGGTCGAAGCCAAGCCGGTGACTGGCCGCACCCACCAGATTCGCGTCCATACGCTACATGCCGGGCATTGCATCGCTGGGGACAGCAAGTACGGCGATGACGACTTCACCCGGGAAATCCGTGATCTGGGTGGCAAGCGCCTGTTTCTCCATGCCTACATGTTGACCGTGCCGTTGCCCGATGGTGGTGAGCTGAAATTGCAGGCTCCCGTGGATGAAATGTGGGCCAAGACCGTGGAGCGGTTGAGTGCATCCTGAATACAAGCTGCTGATCTTCGATTGGGATGGCACTCTGGCGAACTCCATCGGTCGGATCGTGGAGGCAATGCATGCCGCCTCTGATCGTGCAGGTTTTGCCAGGTGTGATGATTTTGCCGTGAAGGGCATCATCGGCCTCGGCTTGCCGGAAGCGATCCGCAGTCTGTACCCGGAGATCAGTGACCCTGAGCTTCTGGTTTTTCGCCAGTATTACGCTGATCACTACATTGCGCTGGAGGCTGAGCCTTCGCCGTTGTTTGACGGTGTGGTAGACACTCTTGAAACCTTGAGGGGCGAGGGGTATCGCTTGGCTGTCGCCACCGGCAAGGCGCGTCGCGGGCTGGATCGGGTGCTGAAATCCCATGGCTGGGACGATTATTTCGATATCACCCGGGCTGCGGACGAAACGGCCAGTAAGCCGCATCCGCTGATGCTCGAGCAAATCCTGGCTCACTGCGGCATGCAGCCGGAACAGGCGTTGATGGTGGGGGATTCCTCGTTCGACCTGCAGATGGCGCGCAACGCCGGTATGGGGTCGGTTGCGGTGAGCTACGGCGCGCAGACGATCGCGGCGCTGCAAGCCTTCGAACCGCAGTTGGCGATCGATCATTTTCCTGAGTTGCACGCCTGGCTGAGCCGGCGGGCCAATTAAGTTTTTGCTGGGGATACTTGCATGACCGACGAATGGAAGGCACCGGCCAAGGCGAGCGCCGAGAACGGTGACGACAAAAGCTGGAAGCTGTTGGAGAAGACCTTGCTGGCCGGTGTGCAGGAGCAGCGTCGTTCCCGCCGCTGGGGCATTTTCTTCAAGCTGCTGACGTTCGTTTATCTCTTTGTCGCGCTATTGCTGTTCACGCCCCTGTTCGACATGGAAAAAAGCGCCGTGCGGGGTTCTGCGTACACCGCATTGATCGACATCGAAGGCATGATTGCCCATAAGGAGCCTGCCAGCGCGGACAATATCGTCGGTAGCCTGCGGGCTGCTTTCGAAGATCCCAAGGTCAAGGGTGTGATCTTGCGCATCAACAGTCCGGGTGGCAGCCCGGTGCAGTCGGGTTATGTCTATGACGAGATCGTCCGGTTGCGCGCGTTGCACCCGAACACCAAGGTCTACGCGGTCATTTCCGATCTGGGGGCTTCCGGTGCGTACTATATTGCCAGCGCGGCCGATCAGATCTATGCCGACAAGGCGAGCCTGGTGGGCTCCATTGGCGTGACGGCGGCCGGCTACGGTTTTGTCGGGACGATGGAGAAACTGGGCGTGGAGCGTCGGGTGTACACCTCCGGCGAGCATAAGTCGTTCCTTGATCCGTTCCAGCCGCAAAAACCTGAAGAAACCGCGTTTTGGCAGGGTGTGCTCGACACGACCCACAAGCAATTCATTGCCAGTGTCAAAAAAGGCCGGGGTGAGCGCCTCAAAGACAAGGAGCATCCCGAGCTGTTCTCTGGGCTGGTCTGGTCTGGGGAGCAGGCCTTGCCGCTGGGCTTGATCGATGGCCTGGGCAGCGCCAGTTCGGTGGCGCGGGACGTGATTGGCGAAAAAGAGCTGGTGGATTTCACCATCGAAGAGTCGCCGTTTGATCGCTTCTCGAAGAAGCTGGGGGCGAGCATTGCCGAGCATCTGGCGATGTGGATGGGGTTCCAGGGGCCGTCATTGCGCTAGTTCGTTGGTTTGCGCGATCTTCTGTGGCTTGTCTGTGAGAGCAAAGCTTGCTCGCGATGAGCGATAACCCGGCTGGTCTGCATCATCGCAGCGCCTGCATCGCGGCCAAGCCTTGCTCCCACAAATAAATGCCGTCGCTACAAGTCGTATGTTGGCTTAGGGAACCTGCACGCCCTCGACCAGCAACATATCCACAAGGCGAATCAGTGGCAGGCCAACCAGGCTGGTGGCGTCTGGCCCTTCCGTGCTCTGGAACAGGCTCACGCCAAGCCCTTCGGCCTTGAAGCTGCCCGCGCAGTCATAAGGTTGCTCGGCCAGCAGGTAGCGTTCGATGCGTGCAGGGTCCAGCGTGCGCATGTGGACGGTAAACGGAACGCAATCGACCTGGCAGGCGCCGGTCTGGCTGTTAAGTACCGCCAGGCCTGTCAGAAAGCTGACCCGGGCGCCGCTGGCGGCCAGCAGTTGTTCGCGGGCGTTCTCGAATGTATGGGGCTTGCCCAGGATGCGCTCGCCGAGCACGGCCACCTGGTCCGAACCGATGATCAGATGCGCCGGATGGCTGCTCGCCAGGGCCTGGGCTTTTTCCCGGGCCAGGCGTTTTACCAGGTCGAGTGCCGCCTCGTCAGGCCGGCGGCTTTCGTCGATGTCCGGTGAACTGCAGACGAACGGTAGCCCCAGACGGGCAAGCAATTGCCGGCGATACACTGAGCTTGAGGCGAGTAATAAAGGCAGCATGGGCATCTCCAAAAGGCAGGGGCGAATTCTAGCGAGGCGCGCAAGTGACGGACAGGGCTGAATTTCCTTTGACATGGCCGGGTGCATCCCTATAATGCTGCGCCTATGTTGAATGACCCGATTCCACCTCACGTTGACCCGCGCAAATTGGCTGACCGTGGCACCACCCTTCAAGGTGAACTGCTGCTGGCCGATTTGAAGAGACTCTGCGACCCGCTTTCCGACGATGTCGGTACGGTCCAGGCCAAATTCGTTTTTGAACGAGATGAACGTAAATCTGTGGTAATCCACAGCTTTATCGACACTGAAGTCAAAATGGTTTGCCAGCGTTGTCTTGAGCTGGTCACCCTGCCGATCCACAGCGAATGCAGTTACGCCGTGGTGAAGGAGGGTGCGAATACCCAGTCGTTACCGAAAGGTTATGACGTGCTGGAACTGGGCGAAGATCCATTGGATCTGCAGTCACTGATCGAGGAGGAGCTTCTGCTCGCCTTGCCCATTGTGCCTGCTCATCATCCGGAAGAATGCCAGCAGCCGGCGGGAGCAGATGAGCCCGAACCGAGCGAGGACGAGGTAACGCGGTCCAACCCGTTCAGTGTATTGGCGCAGTTAAAGCGTGACCCAAACGTTTAGGAGTTAATCAATTATGGCTGTTCAGCAGAACAAAAAATCCCGCTCTGCCCGTGACATGCGCCGTTCGCACGACGCTCTCGAGGCTAGCACCCTGTCTGTAGAAAAAACCACCGGTGAAGTTCACCTGCGTCACCACGTATCGCCAGAAGGCGTATACCGTGGTCGTAAAGTGATCGACAAGGGCGCTGACGAGTAATCCTTGTCCGCTCAAGTCATCGCGATTGACGCAATGGGCGGGGACTTCGGTCCCCGCAGCATTGTTCAGGCCAGCCTTGCTTGTCTGAATGCTACACCCTCGTTGCACCTGACCCTCGTCGGTCAACCCTCCCTTCTAGAAGAAATGCTCAACGGCCAATCGGCTGTGGATCGTTCGCGCCTGACGATCGCACCTGCGTCCGAAGTCATCACCATGGACGAAAAACCTGCCCAGGTCCTGCGTGGCAAGCCTGACGCCTCGATGCGTGTAGCCCTTGAGCTGCTGCGCGATGGCAAGGTCCAGGCGTGTGTCAGTGCAGGCAATACCGGTGCACTGATGGCGCTGTCGCGTTACGTGCTCAAGACCTTGCCGGGCATCGACCGGCCGGCGATGGTTGCGGCCATCCCCACCCAGCGTGGTTTTTGCCAGCTCCTTGATCTGGGCGCCAACGTCGATTGCAGTGCCGAGCATCTACTGCAATTTGCAGTGATGGGCTCGGTAGCGGCTGAAACCCTGGGTATCGTGCGCCCTCGTGTAGCGCTGCTGAACATCGGTACCGAAGACATCAAGGGTAACCAGCAAGTCAAGCTGGCAGCCACGTTGTTGCAGGCTGCGCGAGGTATCAATTACATCGGCTTCGTTGAGGGCGATGGATTGTACCGGGGTGAGGCGGACGTGGTGGTGTGTGACGGTTTTGTCGGCAATATTTTGCTCAAGTCCAGCGAAGGCCTGGCGACCATGATCGGGGCGCGTATCGAGAAGCTGTTCAGGCAGAACCTGGCCTCGCGGATGGTCGGTGCCCTGGCGTTGCCGTTGATGCGTCGGTTGCAGGCGGACCTGGCACCGGCGCGGCATAACGGTGCAAGTTTTCTCGGGCTGCAGGGCATTGTGATCAAGAGTCATGGTTCGGCGGGCGTGCAGGGGTTTCAAAGTGCGATCAATCGCGCGCTGATCGAAATCCAGGAAAACCTGCCGGAGCGTCTTCATGGGCGCCTCGAAGATTTGTTAACTTAGGCGTTTTCGTCTGACAATGCTTAAATGTGACCGGTCGGTTCAAGCCGCCATCCAACTGTCAGTTTCCTAGCGCCCCCTGGGGCGTCAATTTTTGACGACAAGATCATTAGGGGCTTTGTTTTCATGTCTGCTTCTCTCGCATTCGTCTTTCCTGGGCAGGGTTCGCAGTCCCTCGGCATGCTTTCCGAGCTGGGCGCGCAATACCCGTTGATCCTCGAAACATTCAAAGAAGCTTCCGATGCTCTGGGCTATGACCTGTGGGCACTGACCCAGCAAGGGCCGGAAGAGCAACTCAATCAAACCGACAAAACCCAGCCGGCCATCCTGACCGCCTCGATCGCACTCTGGCGCCTCTGGCTGGCCGAGGGCGGTGCGCGTCCGGCGTTCGTTGCCGGACACAGCCTGGGCGAATACAGCGCTCTGGTGGCTGCTGGCAGTCTGAGCCTGGGTGACGCGGTGAAGCTCGTGGAGCGTCGTGGCCAGTTGATGCAGGAGGCCGTTCCGGCCGGGCAGGGCGGCATGGCTGCGATTCTCGGCCTGGAAGATGCCGATGTGCTGGCAGCCTGCGCCGAAGCCGCGCAAGGCGAAGTGGTCAGCGCTGTGAACTTCAATTCACCTGGCCAGGTGGTGATTGCCGGTGCCAAGGCTGCTGTAGAACGCGCCATTGAAGGGTGCAAGAGCCGTGGTGCCAAGCGTGCCATGCCGTTGCCCGTCAGCGTGCCGTCGCACTGCGAACTGATGCGTCCGGCCGCTGAGCGTTTTGCCGAGTCTATCGCTGCCATTGACTGGCAGGCGCCACAGATTCCAGTGGTACAGAACGTCAGTGCCGATGTGGCTGCGGATCTTGAGACCCTCAAGCGTGATCTGCTGGAGCAACTCTACAAACCGGTTCGCTGGGTCGAATCGGTGCAGACCCTGGCGGCCAAGGGCGCGACCGAACTGGTCGAGTGCGGTCCTGGTAAAGTGCTGGCCGGTCTGAACAAACGCTGCGCCGAAGGCGTATCGACTTCCAATCTCAATACCCCAGATGCTTTCGCTGCCGCCCGTGCAGCGCAGGCCTGAACAGGAGAAGCTTGCATGAGTCTGCAAGGTAAAGTTGCACTGGTGACCGGTGCAAGCCGTGGCATCGGCCAGGCCATTGCCCTGGAACTGGGTCGTCAAGGCGCCATCGTTGTTGGTACCGCGACTTCCGCTTCGGGCGCCGAGCGCATCGCCGCTACCCTGAAGGAAAACGACATCCAAGGCACCGGTCTTGAACTGAACGTCACCAGCGATGAATCCGTTGCGGCGGTGCTGGCAAACATTCAGGAACTGTTCGGTGCGCCGGCAATCCTGGTCAATAATGCCGGCATCACCCGCGATAACCTGATGATGCGCATGAAAGATGACGAATGGTTCGACGTGATCGATACCAACCTGAACAGCCTGTACCGGCTGTCCAAGGGCGTTCTGCGTGGCATGACCAAGGCTCGCTGGGGTCGAATTATCAGTATCGGTTCGGTTGTGGGTGCCATGGGCAACGCAGGCCAAGTAAACTATGCTGCGGCCAAAGCCGGTCTGGAAGGTTTCAGTCGTGCGCTGGCGCGTGAAGTGGGTTCGCGCTCGATTACGGTAAACTCGGTAGCCCCGGGTTTCATCGATACCGACATGACCCGTGAACTGCCGCAAGCGCAACGTGAAGCCTTGTTGACACAAATTCCGCTGGGTCGTCTGGGGCAAGCTCAAGAAATCGCGTCCGTGGTCGCTTTTCTTGCGTCGGATGGTGCGGCATACGTGACTGGGGCTACAATCCCGGTAAACGGCGGGATGTACATGAGTTAAATGTGACGGATTGCTTCAAAAAAATGTCATACGAGCTGTCTAAAATCCGTTATAAAGCTGCAATCTATTTATAGGCGGCGGGCTGCTGGGTTTGAGGAGTGAAGCTTTCGGTTGAAAAACCGAAAAGTCTTTCTATACACTTACCCACCGGCCAGCTGCCTGAATTTGTCCATTAGGAGTGAAAACAAGGTATGAGCACCATCGAAGAGCGCGTCAAGAAAATCGTTGCCGAGCAACTGGGCGTCAAAGAAGAAGAAGTGAAGAACGAAGCTGCCTTCGTTGAAGACCTGGGTGCCGACTCCCTTGACACCGTTGAGCTGGTGATGGCTCTGGAAGAGGAATTCGAGACCGAAATCCCTGACGAAGAAGCTGAAAAAATCACTACTGTTCAGCTGGCTATCGACTACATCAATAAGCATCAGGCTTAATTATTTTTAGTCGTCGCTAGCTGTCATGGAAAAACCGCACTGCCATCATGGCGTGCGGTTTTTTCTTTAGGCCTGATGCAAAGTCGTCATTAGAATAAAGGAGAGTGCTGTGTCGCGTAGACGCGTCGTAGTCACCGGTATGGGTATGTTGTCGCCACTGGGCACGGATGTGCCGAGCAGTTGGCAGGGCATTCTGGCTGGCCGTAGTGGCATTGGTCTGATCGAACACACCGACCTTTCTGCCTATTCCACCCGTTTTGGCGGCTCGGTAAAGGGTTTCAATGTCGAGGAGTACCTGTCGGTCAAAGAGGCCCGCAAGCTCGACCTGTTCATTCAATACGGCCTGGCAGCCGGATTCCAGGCCGTACGTAATGCCGGTCTTGAAGTCACCGATGCCAACCGTGAACGTATCGGCGTGGCCATGGGGTCTGGTATTGGCGGCTTGACCAATATCGAAGAAACCAGCCGTACGCTGCACGAGTCGGGGCCGCGACGGATTTCTCCGTTCTTTGTGCCGGGCTCGATCATCAATATGATTTCCGGTTTCCTGTCCATCCACCTGGGTGTGCAGGGGCCTAACTACGCTATTGCTACGGCGTGTACCACGGGCACCCACTGCATTGGCATGGCCGCGCGCAACATCATGTACGACGAGGCCGACGTGATGATTGCCGGCGGCGCCGAGATGGCGGCCTGCGGGCTGGGCATGGGTGGCTTCGGCGCATCCCGTGCGCTGTCGACCCGCAACGACGAACCGAGCCGCGCCAGTCGGCCGTGGGACAAGGGCCGAGACGGCTTCGTATTGTCCGACGGTTCCGGTGCGCTGGTACTCGAAGAGCTGGAGCATGCCAAGGCGCGCGGCGCGACCATTTATGCCGAGCTGATTGGCTTTGGCACCAGTGGCGATGCCTACCACATGACCTCGCCACCCGCCGACGGTGCCGGTGCTGCCCGCTGCATCACCAACGCACTGCGTGACGCGAAGGTCAACGCCGAGCAGGTGCAGTACATCAATGCCCATGGCACTTCGACCCCGGCGGGCGATCTTGCCGAGGCCCAGGCCATCAAGACCGTGTTCGGTGAGCACGCCTACAAACTGGCGGTCAGCTCGACCAAGTCCATGACCGGCCACCTGCTGGGTGCCGCGGGCGCGGTGGAAGCGATCTTCAGCGTACTGGCGATCAACAGCCAGGTCGCGCCACCGACCATCAACCTTGACGAGCCGGACGAAGGCTGCGATCTGGACTTCGTGCCACACACGGCGCGTGGCATGGACATCGATGTAGTGCTGTCCAACTCCTTCGGCTTTGGCGGTACCAACGGCTCGCTGGTGTTCCGCCGGTTCGCTGGTTGATGGAAAGCTGGGTCGACGGTCAGCCTGCCGACGTTCTGTCGCTCAAGGACCGCGGCCTGGCTTACGGCGATGGGTTGTTTGAAACCATCGCTGTGCGCAATGGCAAACCGGTGTTGCCTGAGCGTCACCTGCAGCGTCTGGCGCTAGGTTGTCAGCGGTTGACGCTCCAGGTTGACATGGGGGCGTTGGAGGCTGAGTTGCGCGCCTACGCGCAATGCCTGGGTGACGGCGTACTTAAGTTGATCGTGACCCGCGGTGATGGTCTTCGCGGTTATGGCGCTGATCCCTCGGCGCCGTCCCGGCGCATCCTGCAGGGCAGTCCGCCGGCCGCCTATCCTCCAGTGCATGCCGAGCAGGGCGTTCGCCTGTTTCCCTGTGCCACCCGTCTGTCCGAGCAACCCTTGCTGGCCGGTCTCAAGCACCTCAATCGTCTTGAACAAGTGATGGCCCGCGCCGAATGGCGCGATGCCGAGCACGCCGAAGGCTTGATGCTGGACACGTCCGGGCGAGTGATCGAAGGCGTCTTCAGTAACCTCTTTCTGGTGCGCGATGGTGAATTGGTCACGGCGGACCTGAGCCGTTGTGGCGTGGCCGGCGTGATGCGGGCCGAATTATTGTATCAAGCCGAGTCTCAAGGCATCGCCACGCACATCACCGACATCCGCCTCGAACAGCTGCACCAGGCCGACGAAGTCTTCGTCTGCAACAGCGTTTATGGCGTATGGCCGGTACGTGCATGCGGTTCGGCGCGCTGGTCGACCGGGCCGCTCACCCGTAAACTGCAGACCCTTGCCCGCACGCTATTGGATGTTTGATTCGTGAGACGTAAATTCTTGCTTCTGCTGGAAACCGGACTGGTTCTGGCGGTGCTGCTGTTGGGCACTTGCGCCTGGAAAATTCATTCGGCGTTGCAACAACCGCTGAACATCACCCAGGAAGAACTGCTGGACGTCCCCAACGGGACCACCCCCACCGGAACCCTCAAGCGCCTCGAAGCGGACGGCCTGATCAAGGACGCTTTCTGGTTGCGCGTCTATTGGCGCTTCAATCTGGCCGGCCAACCGTTGCATTCCGGTGAGTACCGGATGGTGCCGGGCATGACAATGGAAAGCCTGATCGAGGTCTGGAAGCGCGGGGAAGTGGTGCAGTACAGCGTCACCCTGGTGGAGGGGTGGAATTTTCGCCAAGTTCGCGCGGCGCTGGCCAAGGATGAAAAACTCCAGCAGACCCTCGCCGGTCTGAGTGACAGCGAAGTGATGGACCGCCTGGGTCATTCCGGGATATTCCCCGAGGGACGGTTCTTCCCGGACACCTATCGCTTCGTGCGTGGCACATCGGACGCTGACCTGCTGAAAATTGCCTACGACCGGCTCGAAGACGTGCTTGCCAAAGAGTGGGCGCAACGCGCCGCCGATTTACCTTACTCCCAGCCCTATCAGGCGCTGATCATGGCATCCCTGGTGGAAAAGGAAACCGGCGTGCCTGAGGAGCGTGGGCAGATCGCCGGTGTGTTCGTGCGCCGTATGCGCCTGGGCATGCTGTTGCAAACCGACCCTACCGTGATCTACGGGCTGGGCGAGCGCTACAACGGCAAACTCACCCGTGCTCACTTGCGGGAAGAAAACCCCTACAACACCTATCTGATTCCTGGCCTGCCGCCGACACCGATTGCGATGGTGGGGCGCGAGGCGATTCACGCCGCGTTGAACCCAGTTGCCGGCAACAGCCTTTACTTCGTCGCCCGTGGTGATGGTAGCCACGTGTTCTCCGATGACCTGGATGCGCACAATAACGCCGTGCGCGAATATCAGCTCAAGCGCCGAGCCGATTATCGCTCCAGTCCGGCCCCGACTGTGCCGGATGAGGAGCCTATCGACGAACCGAATGCCAGCGAGCCGCCGCGCTCGCAATGACTTTGTTTAAGGATCGCCCGTGACTGGCTTGTTTATAACGCTGGAAGGCCCTGAAGGCGCCGGCAAGAGCACCAACCGCGAATACCTGGCCGAACGCCTGCGAGCCGCCGGCATCGAGGTGGTGTTGACCCGCGAGCCCGGAGGTACACCGCTGGCCGAGCGGATTCGCGAGGTGCTGCTGGCGCCGATCGAAGAAGTCATGAACCCTGACACCGAGCTGTTGCTGGTGTTCGCCGCCCGGGCACAACACTTGGCCGAAGTGATTCGCCCGGCGCTGGCCCGTGGCGCGGTGGTGCTCTGCGATCGTTTTACCGATTCGACCTATGCCTATCAGGGCGGTGGAAGGGGCTTGTCCCTGGAGCGCATCGCCGCGCTGGAAACCTTCGTCCAGGGTGACCTGCGGCCGGACCTGACCCTGGTGTTCGATCTACCGGTGGAAATCGGCCTGGCCCGCGCCAGCGCCCGGGGCCGGCTGGATCGTTTCGAATTGGAAGGCCAGGCGTTCTTCAACGCGGTGCGCAATGCCTTTTTGAGTCGGGCCAAGGCCGATCCGGCGCGTTATCTGTTGATTGATGCCGCTCAGCCGTTGGCGCAAGTCCAGCAGGCGCTGGACGGTTTGTTGCCGCGTTTGTTGGAGCGTGCCCGTGGCTGAAGCCTATCCCTGGCAGGACGGACTCTGGCAGCAACTGGCCGGAAGGGCACAGCATGCCCATGCCTATCTGCTGCACGGCCCGGTCGGTATCGGTAAGCGGGCGTTGGCCGAGCGTCTGATGGCTAGCCTGCTTTGCCAGCGCCCGGGTATCTCGAACGCGTGCGGTGAGTGCAAGTCCTGCCTGTTGCTCAAGGCCGGCAGTCATCCTGACAATTACGTGTTGGAACCGGAGGAGGCGGACAAGGCGATCAAGGTCGACCAGGTCCGGGATCTGGTCAGCTTCGTGGTCCAGACCTCGCAGATGGGCGGGCGCAAGGTGGTGCTGATCGAGCCGGTGGAATCGATGAACATCAATGCCGCCAACGCCTTGCTCAAGAGCCTTGAAGAGCCTTCCGGCGATACCGTGCTATTGCTGGTCAGTCACCAGCCGAGCCGCTTGCTGGCAACCATCAAAAGCCGTTGCGTACAGCAGGCCTGTCCGTTGCCCAGTGAGGCGATGAGCTTGAAGTGGTTGGCCGAGGCCTTGCCTGACAGCAGCGACGAAGAACGCGTCGAGTTGCTGACCCTTGCCGCCGGCTCGCCGTTGGCGGCCGTCAGCCTTCAGGCCCAGGGTGTGCGTGAACAACGGGCGCTGGTGGTGGATGGGGTGAAGAAGCTGCTTAAGCAGCAACAGTCTCCCACGCAACTGGCAGAAGGCTGGAACGCCATCCCGCTGCTTCTGCTGTTCGACTGGTTCTGTGACTGGTCGAGCCTGATCCTGCGCTACCAGCTCACCGAAGACGAAACCGGGCTGGGACTGGCGGACATGCGCAAGGTGATTCAGTACCTGGCGCAAAAAAGCAGCCAGGATAAAATCTTGAACATTCAGGACTGGATTCTTGCCCAGCGTCAGAAGGTGCTGAGCAAGGCGAACCTCAATCGGGTGCTGTTGCTCGAGGCGCTGTTGGTGCAATGGGCGAGTTTGCCTGGTCGAAACTGACAGACACTGCCTAAACTCAGCTCAATCGCAGCGGAGATCAGCATGAACGAACCTGTCAGTCCCGGGCCACGCAACGGCATCCTGTCCCTGACCATCAAGGACAAGTCGGTGCTCTACGCCGCCTACATGCCCTTCATCAAGAACGGCGGCCTGTTCATCCCCACCAACAAGAATTATCGCTTGGGCGATGAGGTGTTCATGCTCTTGAGCTTGATGGACGAAGCGGAGAAGATCCCGGTCGCCGGCAAGGTGATCTGGATGACGCCCAAAGGCGCCCAGGGTAACCGGGCTGCCGGTGTTGGTGTGCAGTTCAACGACGGCGACCATTCAGCCCGTAATCAGATCGAAACCCACCTGGCCGGAACCCTGAAATCCGACCGTCCCACCCATACGATGTAGCCCGGCCCTTTATGCTTGTAGATTCCCATTGTCACCTTGATCGTCTCGACCTCGCCGCCCACGACGGCTCCCTGGATGCTGCACTGGATGCCGCCCGCCAGCGTGGTGTGGGTCACTTCCTGTGCATCGGCGTCAGCGCCGACAATGCCGCCGACGTCAAAGCCCTGGCCGAACGCTATGCAGATGTCGATTGTTCAGTCGGCATCCATCCTCTGGACGTCCAGCCCGACGCTACGCCTGCCCTGGATTGGCTGTTGCGCGAGCTCGACCATCCACGGGTGGTCGCCATTGGCGAAACCGGCCTGGACTATCACTACGAACCGCAAGCCGCCGAGGTTCAGCAGGCTTCGTTCCGGCTGCATCTGGAGGCTGCGCAACAGACTGGCAAACCGGTGATCATCCACACCCGCGGCGCCCGGGCCGATACCCTGGCCTTGTTGCGTGACGCCGCGTTGCCACAGGCGGGGGTGCTGCATTGTTTCACCGAAGACTGGGACATGGCCAAGACCGCGCTGGACATGGGCTATTACATTTCCTTGTCCGGCATTGTCACGTTTCGCAATGCCGACGCGCTGCGGGATGTGGCCAGCAAAGTGCCGGCAGATCGCCTGTTGGTGGAAACCGACTCACCGTACCTTGCGCCGATTCCGTATCGTGGCAAGCCGAACCTTCCGCAATACGTGCGGGAAGTGGCGGAGTTCCTGGCGATGTTGCGGGGCGAGTCCTACGAGCGATTTGCCGAGCAGACTACGGAGAACTTCAAGCGGCTGTTTCCGCTGGCCCATGTCCGCGCGGTGTCTGCCTGAGTTTCAGGCAAAAAAAACCCGGGTTCTGGGGGGTGAATCCGGGTTAAGACCATTAGGAGTAAAACAAAGGCACGCGGTCCGTTGGTACCTTTACCGGCGCGTCACTTGGGGGAGATGTCGCGCCGACAGTTCAAGTATTGATCAGTATGCTGACGCGTCCAGTTTAGCCGGGCTGGTTTTTAAACAAATTTGGAATACGCTCGCTTCGGATAAGTTCTCACTGCCGTCAAAGCCAGTCGTTACGGTGCGGCGAAGCGAATGACAGGAAGCTGGAGCTGCACGGTTTTGTGAAGAACTGTGGTTGGGAACGGATGATCCGTGCATTTTTGCGTAAGTTAGGCATAATACTCGGCTTCGAATTTTGACCCTTCAGACCTTTTTCTTATGCACAAAGAACCCCGTAAGGTCCGTGAGTTTCGTCGCCGCGAGCAGGAAATTCTCGACACCGCGCTCAAGTTGTTCCTCGACCAGGGTGAAGACAGCGTCACCGTCGAGATGATTGCGGATGCCGTGGGTATCGGCAAAGGCACGATTTATAAACATTTCAAATCCAAGGCGGAGATCTACCTGCGCCTGATGCTTGATTACGAGCGCGATTTGAATGAGCTGCTGCATTCGGCCGATGTGGACAAGGACAAGGAGGCCCTGTCCCGGGCCTACTTCGAATTCCGCATGCGCGATCCGCAGCGTTATCGCTTGTTCGACCGTCTGGAAGAGAAGGTGGTCAAGGGCAACCAAGTGCCGGAGATGGTCGAGGAACTGCACAAGATCCGCGCCTCGAACTTCGAGCGCCTGACCCTGCTGATCAAAGGCCGGATCAGTGAAGGTAAGCTCGAAGACGTGCCGCCCTATTTCCACTACTGCGCCGCCTGGGCGTTGGTGCACGGTGCGGTGGCGCTGTATCACTCGCCGTTCTGGAGCAACGTGCTGGAAGACCAGGAAGGCTTCTTCCAGTTCCTGATGGACATAGGCGTTCGCATGGGCAACAAGCGCAAGCGTGACACCGACGTTCCGAGCAGCTAAGTCATTCAGCTGCCTGATTGCGCCATGTCCGCTTACATGGCGCAGTGTCCCAGGAATATACTCAGGCTTGGGCCTTGCGAAAACTTGAGTTCTGGGTCAAGTTTCGTAAGTCCGATTCTTCTTTCGCCGGAGTGATCCATGATCGTTGACCGTCAAGGCAGGCGTTTCCGCAATTTGCGAATCAGCCTGACTTCAGCCTGCAATTACGCCTGTACCTACTGCGTGCCCAACGGCAAGCGGCTGGTGGCTGCGCAGGATGAACTGTCGGCCGAGGCCATGGCGCGCGGTGTGGCCTACCTGATCGAAGCTGCCGGTATCGAGCGGCTGCGCATCACCGGCGGCGAGCCGCTGGTCAGCCCCAAGCTTGAAAGCTTCATGATGGCGGTGGGGCAGATGGGCCTGGAGGACATCAGCCTGACCACCAATGGTCAGTTACTGGCCAAAAAGCTGCCTTTGCTGGTAGATGCCGGCATTCGCCGCATCAACGTTTCCCTCGATACCCTGGACCCAGGGGCGTTTCGCAGTATCGCCCGCGGTGGCGATCTGGCAACCGTGCTCGACGGGATGGATCAGGCCCGTGCTGCGGGAATGAAGATCAAGGTCAACATGGTGCCGTTGCGCGGGCAGAACCTGGATCAGGTGATGCCACTGCTCGAGTACTGCCTGGAGCGCGGCTATGAGCTGCGCTTCATCGAGCTGATGCGCATGGGGCACCTGGCCAGCGACTCCAACGCGTTCCTGCAGCAATTCGTCAGCCTTCAGCAGTTGCTGAGCCTGATCGGCGACCAGTACGAGTACCTGCAAGCCGACGCTCCAGTGGATGCCACCGCAGTGCGCTATGAAATTCCGGGGCTAGGGCATTTTGGCGTGATCGCTAACGAAAGCGTGCCGTTCTGTCGTACCTGCTCACGGTTGCGGCTGTCCTCCACGGGTTGGCTGCATGGCTGCCTGTCGTCGAGTAACCGACACTTTGTCGGCGATCTTCTGGACAAACCCCGGCATCAGGCCTTGCCGGCTCTGCAGCGCTTGCTGGTCAAGGCGTTGGGGGATAAGCAGGAAGTGGCGTTCTCTGGTGGCGCAACCATCATGAAAATCATCGGCGGTTGACGAATGCTATCGCGGGCAAGCTTTGCTCCCAGGTGAACACCGTACCTGTGGGAGCAAGGCTTGCCCGCGATAGCAATTTCCCCTTCACTTGGATGTGTCTGACACCCCCATTTCGATGAGCTGGCGCAAAAGCTGCATCCAATGGCCATTCGCCGGTTTTCCGTCACCGGTTTTTGGAGGGTAGGATGCGTAGCCTGGTTTTGCTGCTGGCCGTTTTGGCGCTCGGTGGCTGCATGAATGTCAGCGACATGGGGGAGGGCGTTCGCTATCACATGAGCGACGCCGGTTTGCTGGACCACAGCGACAGCCGGCGTGTGAATAACCTGCGCATCCAGCCGGATTCGTTCATCTACATTGCTCAGGGTGCCTTCGCGCCTCCCGGCAGTGCCTACCCGCGGCCCAATGTCGTCGCCGAAGAGGCCTTCAACGGTTTCATCGAGTATTTCCCCATGGTGCGTCGTGCCCGGGTTCCCGAGGGTCTGGACCAGGCCATGGGCGAAGCCCGAGCCGCCGGTGCTCACTACTTGCTGTATACGCGGTTCGCCAAGGCCGACAACCGTATCGGCAACACCGACGAATGGCTGGATGAAGAGGCCGTGGACCGTTTGGGTGTCGACACCAGCGTCATTCAAATCATGTTGATCGAGACCAGCACCCAGTATTTGATTGATACTGCACGCATCAAGAGTCGTGGCGGTTTACTGACGTTGCACGACAAACAGCCAGAAGACCTGATCGCTCCCCCTTTGCGCGAGTATGCCCGCAGCCTGTTGGGAGTGAGCGACCAGTAACATTCAAGGAGTCACCATGAGCGGACCGCAAAAAGCCAATGACCTGCTGGGGCAGATCCCCAAGACCAAAGGTTTGCCGCCAGTCCACTTGTGGAATCCTGACTTCTGCGGCGATATCGACATGCGCATCGCCCGTGATGGCACCTGGTATTACCTGGGTACGCCAATCGGGCGCAAGCCGATGGTCAAGCTGTTCTCCACTATCATCCGCCGCGACGGCGATGATTACTTCCTGATCACTCCTGTGGAAAAAGTTGGCATCAAGGTCGACGATGCACCGTTTGTGGCGGTGACCCTGGAGGTTGAAGGGCAGGGTGAGCAGCAGCGACTGCGCTTCACCACCAACGTCGAGGAAACCACTGAGGCCGGCGGCGAACATCCGATGCGGGTGGTGATCGATCCGCAAACCCAGGAACCCGCGCCCTACGTGCACGTACGCAGCAACCTCGAAGCGCTGATCCATCGCAATGTGTTCTACCAGTTGGTGGAGCTGGCGGTCAGTCGCGAGATCGACGGGCAGAGGTGGTTGGGGGTATGGAGTGGTGGGGTATTTTTCCCGATAGGCCTGGAACCCTGATCCCTGTGGGGGCGAGCCTGCTCGCAGCATGGCCAACCTTGTCTTAACTGATCCACCGCTATCGCGAGCAGGCTCGCTCCCACCCGGGTGAAGCCGTAAAATTCAAATTGACACCCAATCATATGATGATTAGTTTGGGCCTCTATAGAAAGTGGCCCCGGGGTGTTCATGTCCAGCAGTTTTCACGCATCGACCGTCGATTGGCTGGGGGGCTGGATAGCCGCCGGTCAGGTCAAGCCTGGGCAGACCATCAAGGTTGAGGCCGACCTCGGCCAGCAATTGGGCGTCAGCCGCACGGTGATCCGCGAAGCGATCAAGACCCTGGTGGCCAAAGGCATGCTGGAAGTCGGCCCGAAAGTCGGGACACGGGTGCTGCCGGTGCGTCGCTGGAATCTGTTTGACCCGCAGGTGGTCGGTTGGCTGTCGCGCAGTGGGCTGCCGGAAAATTTCGTCGATGACCTGCTGGACCTGCGGCGTACCATCGAACCGATGGCGGTGCGCTGGGCGTGTGAGCGAGCGACGGCTGATCAGGTGCAGGCGATCCGCCTGGCCTACCATGCCCTGGAGCGGGCGGTGGACAGCGGGGCCGATTACAACCGTGCCGACCAGTTCTTCCATGAGTGCATCCTCGCTGCCAGCCACAATCAATTTATTGAGCAAATGGTCCCGGCCCTGGGCGCGCTGCTGGCGGTGTCGTTCGAGGTGTCCGCCGCCGACCCGGATGAGCTGCGCCGCACGTTGCCGATCCACAAGGATATCGCCGAAGCCATCGCTGCCCGTGACGCGGCGCGGGGCGTCTGGGCCTGCATGACCTTGATCGATAACGCTGACCTGGCGATCAAGCGTTTTTACCCTAACGTCATGGCCGGGCGGACAGAGATTGCCGGGCAAGCAGGAAACAGGAGTGTTCAATGATGTGGACGGCTGTGACGGAACACCGGGCGATATTGGGGGAGGGCCCCTTCTGGGACGAGCCGACCCAAGCGCTGTATTGGGTCGACATTGCCGGTAAACAGGCGTTGCGGCTGATCGGCGCGAATGTGCAAATCTGGCAGATGCCCGAGCATGTGTCCGCTTTCATTCCGACACAAAGCGGCGACGCCTTGGTGACCCTGAGCAGCGGTGTCTATCGACTCGATCTGGATTCGCCGGGACTGGAACCGAACCTGAAATTGCTGTGCATGGCCGATCCCCGGCCAGGGAATCGCGCCAACGAGGCCCGTTGTGATGCCCTGGGCCAGCTCTGGCTCGGCACCATGCAGAACAACATCGGCGAAAACGCAGAAGACCTGCCCATTGAAGGACGATTCGGGGGCCTGTTTCGCATTGGCGCCGATGGCCGGGTCATGCCGCTGCTGCGCGATCGGGGCATTCCCAACACGCTGTTATGGAGTCCTGACGGCACTACGGTGTATTTCGGCGAAAGTCTCGACGGCACGCTTTACCGACATTTCATTTATCCCGACGGCAGCCTGGCCCCCGCCGAGGTCTGGTTTGGCCCTCACCCGCGTGGCGGCCCCGACGGCTCGGCAATGGATGCCAGGGGCTATGTCTGGAATGCTCGCTGGGACGGTAGCTGCCTGCTGCGACTGGACCCGCAAGGTCAGGTTGATCGGGTGATCGAGCTGCCCGTCAGTCGTCCCACCAGCTGTGTGTTTGGTGGTGAGGACCTCAAAACACTGTACATCACCAGTGCGGCGAGCCCACTTAACCATCCACTCGACGGCGCGGTGTTGTCGATGCGAGTCGATGTACCCGGTGTGGCTTGTACGCGGTTTGCGGGCTAAATCCCAAAATATGGGATGTAAATATATATATTGAGATTGTTTGGCGAGCGGGTTTATAGTCGGTCCCATCAGCGACACGCACTCACACTAAAAAAACAAGACAGGTGAAGTGATGCAACGATTTTCCTCCGTACCGCCCGACGGCGTACGCGATTCCAAAAGCCTTTCGACCGGTCATCTCTGGATGTCCGGTTTTTGTCGTGCTTGCGGACAGGAGTCTTGAGTCATGGCCCACACCCTGTCCTTGTTACCGATGCCCGAACCCCCGAAAGGCGAACGCCTGAAAAACAAAGTTGTGCTGCTGACCGGGGCTGCCCAAGGCATTGGCGAGGCGATCGTCGCCGCGTTCGCCTCGCAGCAGGCACGCTTGGTCATCAGTGATATCCAGGCCGAGAAGGTTGAGACAGTCGCAGCCCTCTGGCGTGAACGCGGGGCGGATGTGCAGGCACTCAAAGCCGATGTATCCAACCAGCAGGACCTGCATGCCATGGCCCGTCGTGCCGTCGAACTGCACGGTCGCATCGACGTTCTGGTGAACTGCGCGGGCGTGAACGTATTTCGTGACCCGCTGGAAATGACCGAGCAAGATTGGCGGCGTTGTTTCGCCATCGACCTGGATGGCGCCTGGTACGGCTGCAAGGCTGTGTTGCCGCAGATGCTTGAGCAGGGCGGGGGCAGCATCATCAATATCGCCTCGACTCATTCATCCCACATCATTCCCGGCTGTTTCCCTTACCCGGTGGCCAAGCACGGACTGCTCGGCCTGACCCGCGCATTGGGTATCGAATACGCGCCCAAAGGTGTGCGGGTGAATGCCATTGCGCCGGGTTACATCGAAACCCAATTGAATATCGACTACTGGAACGGCTTCGCCGATCCACATGCCGAACGCCAGCGTGCGCTGGATCTGCACCCGCCACGCCGAATCGGCCAGCCGATCGAAGTGGCAATGACGGCGGTGTTCCTGGCCAGCGATGAAGCACCTTTCATCAACGCCTCGTGCATCACCATCGATGGTGGACGTTCGGTCATGTACCACGACTGAATATTTCGGGATTTCAGTCGGAAACTTCGCCTGTAATCCAATCATCATACGATATGACTATTTGGACCTATGCTGTACAGCAACATGTTTGACCGCCCAGCCTGCGCATTTCCACTGATGTTGGAGCAGGGCCCTGGACGTTTTGGCTTTCAATAAAAAAAACAAGGAGACAGCTATGAATCATCGTCGTGGGATCCGTTCCCTGTGCCGTGCCGCCCTGGCGGTTACTGCCGTCAGTCTCAGCAGCACCTTGCTGGCGGCCGAAGAAGTGAAGATCGGTTTTCTGGTCAAGCAGGCCGAAGAACCCTGGTTCCAGACCGAATGGGCGTTCGCCGAAAAGGCTGGTAAGGACCGGGGCTTCACGGTGATCAAGATCGCCGTGCCCGACGGCGAGAAGACCCTCTCGGCCATCGACAGCCTCGCCGCTAACGGCGCCAAGGGCTTCGTGATCTGCCCACCGGACGTGGCTCTCGGCCCGGCCATCGTGGCCAAGGCCAAACTCAATGACATGAAAGTGATTGCTGTGGATGACCGTTTCGTCGGCTCCGATGGCAAGTTCATGGAAGACGTGCCGTACCTGGGCATGGCCGCGTTCGAAGTGGGCCAGAAGCAAGGCGACGCGATGGCCGCTGAGGCGAAAAAGCGCGGTTGGGACTGGAAAGACACCTATGCCGTGATCAACACCTACAACGAGCTGGATACGGGCAAGAAACGCACCGACGGTTCGGTCGACGCCCTGAAGAATGCCGGCTTTCCAGACGATCACATCCTTTATACCGCGCTGAAAACCCTCGACGTGCCGGGCAGCATGGACGCCACCAACTCGGCCCTGGTGAAACTGCCCAGCGGGGCGAAAAACCTGATCATCGGCGGCATGAACGACAACACAGTGCTGGGCGGCGTGCGCGCCACCGAAAGCGCCGGGTTCAACGCGGCCAATGTGATCGGGATCGGCATCAACGGCACCGACGCCATCGGCGAACTGAAAAAACCCAACAGCGGTTTCTTCGGTTCGATGCTGCCAAGCCCGCACATCGAAGGCTACAAGACCGCCGAGATGATGTACGAGTGGATCACCACCGGCAAAGAGCCACCGAAGTACACCGCCATGGACGAGGTGACGCTGATCACTCGGGAGAACTTCAAGCAAGAACTGGAGAAGATCGGCCTGTGGAACTGATGGTCGGTTGATTCAAAAGCGGCCCTGGCCTGACGAGTGCCGGGGCCGCTTGATCTCTGTGAGTTCGAGGTGGTTATGCAAGCGCAAACAGCGACACAGCAACACAACATGGGCGGCAGCTTGCGGTTCAACGGGATTGGTAAATCCTTTCCCGGTGTGCAGGCGCTGGCCAATATCAGTTTCGTTGCTCATCCGGGACAGGTCCATGCTTTGATGGGCGAGAACGGCGCGGGCAAGTCCACGTTGCTGAAGATCCTCGGTGGTGCCTACATCCCCAGCAGCGGCGACCTGCAGATCGGCGAGCAGACGATGGCTTTCAAAGGCACCGCCGACAGCATTGCCAGCGGCGTGGCGGTGATCCACCAGGAGCTGCACCTGGTGCCGGAAATGACCGTTGCCGAAAATCTGTTCCTTGGGCATTTGCCGGCCCGTTTCGGTCTGGTCAATCGTGGGCAACTGCGCCAGCAGGCGTTGGCGTTGCTCAAAGGCCTGGCCGACGAAATCGACCCCCAGGAAAAAGTCGGTCGCCTGTCCCTCGGCCAGCGCCAACTGGTGGAAATCGCCAAGGCCTTGTCCCGTGGCGCCCATGTCATTGCCTTCGATGAACCCACCAGCAGCCTCTCGGCGCGGGAAATCGACCGCCTGATGGCGATCATCACCCGCCTGCGGGACGAGGGCAAAGTGGTGCTGTATGTCAGCCACCGCATGGAAGAGGTGTTCCGCATCTGTAACGCGGTCACGGTGTTCAAGGACGGCCGTTATGTGCATACCTTCGAGAACATGAGCGAGCTGACCCACGATCAGTTGGTCACCTGCATGGTCGGTCGCGACATCCAGGACATCTACGATTACCGCCCTCGCGAGCGCGGTGATGTGGCGTTGCAGGTCGAGGGGCTGCTCGGCCCGGGCCTGCGTGAGCCGGTGAGTTTCCAGGTGCATAAAGGTGAAATCCTCGGCTTGTTTGGGCTGGTGGGTGCCGGCCGTACCGAGTTGCTGCGGTTGCTCAGTGGGCTGGAACGCCAAACTGACGGGCGCCTGGTTCTGCATGACCAGCAGTTGAAACTGCGTTCACCCCGGGATGCCATTGCCGCGGGCGTATTGCTCTGCCCGGAGGATCGCAAGAAGGAAGGCATCATCCCGTTGGGCAGCGTCGGCGAGAACATCAACATCAGCGCTCGCGGCGCCCATTCCACCCTGGGGTGCCTGTTGCGGGGCGACTGGGAACGGGGTAACGCCGACAAGCAGATCAAGGCGCTGAAAGTGAAGACGCCATCGGCGGGTCAGAAAATCATGTACCTGTCTGGCGGCAATCAGCAGAAAGCGATTCTCGGTCGCTGGCTGTCGATGCCGATGAAAGTCCTGTTGCTGGACGAGCCCACGCGCGGTATCGACATCGGCGCCAAGGCCGAGATTTATCAGATCATCCACAACCTGGCGGCCGATGGCATTGCGGTGATTGTGGTGTCCAGCGATCTGATGGAAGTGATGGGCATATCCGACCGAATCCTGGTGCTCTGCGAAGGGGTTATGCGCGGCGAGCTGCCGCGTGACCAGGCCAACGAATCCAACCTGCTGCAACTGGCGCTGCCACGCCAACGCGTTGCCGACGCGGCGAACTGAGAGGTAAACATGACCATTCAAAACAATGCACTGCCAACGGCACGCAAACCCCTGGATCTGCGGCGCTTCCTGGACGACTGGGTCATGCTGCTGGCGGCTGTCGCAATCTTTGTGCTCTGCACCCTGATGATCGACAACTTCCTGTCACCCCTGAACATGCGAGGCCTGGGCCTGGCGATTTCCACCACGGGCATCGCGGCCTGCACCATGTTGTATTGCCTGGCTTCCGGGCACTTCGACTTGTCGGTGGGCTCGGTGATTGCCTGTGCCGGTGTGGTCGCGGCGGTGGTGATGCGTGACACCAACAGCGTGTTCCTCGGCGTCAGTGCGGCGCTGGTGATGGGGCTGATCGTCGGGCTGATCAATGGCATCGTCATTGCCAAGCTACGGGTCAATGCGTTGATCACGACGCTGGCGACCATGCAGATCGTCCGGGGCCTGGCCTACATCTTTGCCAATGGCAAGGCGGTGGGCGTGTCCCAGGAATCGTTCTTCGTGTTCGGTAACGGCCAGATGTTCGGCGTGCCGGTGCCGATCCTGATCACCATTGTCTGCTTTCTGTTTTTCGGCTGGTTGTTGAACTACACCACCTACGGGCGCAACACCATGGCCATTGGTGGCAACCAGGAGGCGGCGTTGCTGGCAGGGGTGAACGTTGATCGGACCAAGATCATCATCTTCGCCGTGCATGGTGTGATCGGTGCCTTGGCGGGTGTGATCCTGGCCTCACGCATGACCTCGGGCCAACCGATGATCGGCCAGGGCTTTGAACTGACCGTGATCTCGGCTTGCGTGTTGGGCGGGGTGTCGTTGAGCGGCGGTATCGGCATGATTCGCCATGTCATCGCCGGGGTGCTGATTCTGGCGATTATTGAAAACGCGATGAACCTGAAGAACATCGACACCTTCTACCAGTACGTCATCCGTGGCTCGATCCTGTTGCTGGCGGTGGTGATCGATCGAATGAAACAACGCTGAAATCTGCCCCGACCGGGCTGGACCCAATCGCGAGCAGGCTCGCTCCCACAGGATCTGTGCCGGATTCCGAACCCGAGCACGGCGCAGATCCCCCTGTGGGAGGCTCCGAACTCCAGTACGGCGCAGGACCCTGTGGGAGCGAGCCTGCTCGCGATGGCGTCATCCCTGACGCCAGCGATCAACCGGCCTTGCGCAGCGCTTCAACCAATTCCTGCTTACGCATCTTCGAACGTCCGGGAATGTTCTTCGCCCGGGCCTCTTTCATCAGGTTATCCACAGTCTGGGTCGCGCGGGAGGCCTTGCTGGTGCGCGGCTGACCCTCGCGGGTCTTGGCTGCGCGACGGGCCGATTCCTTGCGGTCGGTTTTCTTTTCTGCTGCCGGTTTTGTCTTCCCCGACCCACCGGAGCGTTCGCCACCGCCAGACTGCTTGTTGACCGTCGCCCAAGCACGAGCCTCGGCCTTGTCCTCGGATAACCCCTTTTTCTCATAACTTGCTTCAATGTGTTCGGCTTTGCGCTTTTGCTCGGCTGTGTATTTTTCTTTGCTTCCACGAGGCATGGGAATCTCTCCTCAAGTGTGTGAGCAGAGCCACCCGCCAGGAGCGCGTCGCTCGCTCCCTGGGGGGTTACTGGCTGGCGCCGCCCTCGGAACCCGACCCGCCGGTGGTGGTTTTCGAGCCCGTGCCGGTTTCGGCGTTATCGGGGGTATTGGAGTCCGGCGTATTCATGCCGCCCTGACGACCCGCATCGTTGCCCTGCACCCGCGGATCGGTGCCGTTGGCGGGAGGCTGACCATTGTTCAGGCCGCCACCGGTGCCATCGGTGTTCAGCTTGGGCATGCCTTCGGTTGCGGGGGAATTGGGCGCCTGTACCGGATCGGTCGGACCGGTGCCGTCGGTGGTGGCTGCGAAAGCCGCCGAAGACAGCAGCGTGGCGAATGTGAATGCAGTCAGCCTTGATGAGATCATGGTGTCGCCTCCATTTTTTAGAATGCTTGCCTGATTTTGGGCTGTCCTGAATCCGGGTTGGTGCCTGACAGGCGACGAATGGTGCCGTAGGGACCGTCACTCAAAATTTGTCTTCGAGGTGTGACGAGCGCAGCGTGGCGGCTTAGTATGGCGCTTTCAATTGGCTACAAGGCCCGTTCATGTCGATCCAGATTCGTCCTGCGCAACCCAGCGATGCGCCTCAAATCCTTGCCTTCATCACTGAACTTGCCGATTACGAAAAGGCCCGCCACGAAGTCATCGCCAGCGTGACGGACATTCAGCGCAGCCTGTTCAGCGAGGGCTCCACTGCCCATGGACTGATCTGTCTGCGTGATGGCGTGCCCATCGGTTATGCGGTGTTTTTCTTCAGTTATTCCACGTGGCTGGGCAGCAACTGCCTGTACCTCGAAGACCTGTACATCACGCCTGACCAGCGCGGCGGCGGGGCAGGGAAGACGCTGCTGCGTCACCTGGCGAAAATTGCCTGCGACAACGACTGCGGCCGCTTCGAGTGGAGCGTGCTGGACTGGAACACGCCGGCGATCGAGTTCTACAAGTCCCTCGGCGCGCAACCCCAGGAAGAGTGGGTGCGCTACCGGATGGACGGCAAGGTGCTACGGGATTTCGCTAACGGCAATTGAGCACTTCATGAGTGGGCGTCGGATGCCCACTCGGCAAACCCCGGTCGTGGTTCGAGTCGTTTGCAATATGCGGCCACGGCCGGGTAGTCCGGGCGTTCCATGGGCGTCTGGCGCCAGCGATGCACCGACAGACCGATGAGCACATCCGCGAGGGAAAAATCCGCACCGGCCACGTAGGCGCCAGTGCGGCTCAACTGATCCTCCAGCAACCCCATCTTTTCGTTCCAGCCTTTGACCCCGGCGGCGATGCGTTGTGGGTCCTGAAACTCCGGGTTCTTGCGCACCAATGCATGAAACGCATAGCCCCATGACGGGTTGAGTTCGGTCGCTTGCCAGTCCATCCACTGTTCGATTCGGGCGCGCGCGGCCGGTTCGACGGGCAGTAGATCGTTGCCTCCATGCTTGCCCACAAGGTAGCGACAAATGGTGTTGGACTCCCACAGCACACCGTTTTCATCAATGATCACCGGCACTTGGGCGTTGGGGTTGAGCGCCAGAAACTCGGGGTCATGGGTCGAGGCAAAGCCGATGCCCCAGTCTTCGCGCTCGTAGGCGATCTCCAGCTCCTGACAGGTCCACAACACTTTTCTGACGTTGATCGAAGAAGTGCGGCCGAGGATTTTCAACTGTTGTCCCATCCCTTTTTCCCTGAGTTGTTTGGCGTCCGATCAGAAACGTAGCAGGGTCTTGGGCGAATGGCGATTGGCTTTGT
The DNA here is from genome assembly GCF_034555295.1 of Pseudomonas sp. N-137. NCBI lineage: Bacteria > Pseudomonadati > Pseudomonadota > Gammaproteobacteria > Pseudomonadales > Pseudomonadaceae > Pseudomonas > Pseudomonas sp. N-137. Next base: position 85,405 of record NZ_JAXUDQ010000009.1, on the reverse strand, counting down.
CGTCGATGCATTTAATCCCAATATATGGGAGTGATATTTATATATTGAGATTTTGTTGCGCCCAGGTTTATAGTCCGTGCACTCACTGCCAAAAAACAAAACAGGTGAAACGGATGCAGGCGCAATTGATTGCGCTCGATTGGGGGACCACCTCATTACGGGCTTACAAACTCGCCGCCGGGGGCGAGGTGCTCGAACAGCGTTCGCTGTCGTCGGGGATCATGCAGTTGCCCTCCGGGCCGCGAACGGTGGCCGGTCAGGTGTGCATCGACGGTTTTGAACTGGCCTTCGACGAGGCGTGCGGCGATTGGCTCGACGCCCAGCCAGGCCTGCCCGTGATCGCCTGCGGCATGGTCGGCAGCGCCCAGGGCTGGCGCGAAGCGCCTTACTGCGACACACCCGCCAACGTCGCCAATCTCGGACATTCCCTACAAATCATTCGTAGTCTTCGCGGTGTCGATGTGCACATCGTGCCGGGGGTGATCCAGCGTTCGCGGTTACCCAATGTCATGCGCGGCGAAGAAACCCAAGTGCTTGGCGCCTTGCACAGCCTGCCGGATGAAGCGGTACTGATCGGCTTGCCCGGCAGTCATTCGAAATGGGTGGAAGTGGCCGATGGCTGCATCGTGCATTTCGATACGTTCATGACCGGCGAGATCTTCGCCGTGCTCAGTGACCACAGCATTCTGGGCCGCACCCAGCAACGTGGCACGGCGTTCGATAGCCTGGCTTTTGATCGCGGCGTGCAGGTGGCGTTGTCGGTGGACGGCCAGATCGGCCCGTTGTCCACCGTGTTCAGTGCCCGCAGTCTGGGCTTGACTGGCGAACTCAGTGCCAGCGCCCAGGCGGATTACCTTTCCGGCCTCCTGATCGGTCATGAGCTGACGGCCCTGGCCACCGTGCAACGCCGACGGCGCGACACCATTCATCTGCCGACGGTGGTGTTGATCGGCAATTCTCAACTCTGCGTCCGTTATCAACGGGCCCTCGATGCCTGCGGTTTTGCCCGGGTGTCCCTGGCCGAACAGGCCACCGAACGTGGTTTGTGGCAACTGGCCGTGGCGGCCGGGCTGCTCGATTCCACCGCATCGCGTTAAACGACTGGAGGTCTGACATGCTCACACAAGCACTGGCGCACAACGGGCTGATCGCAATTTTGCGCGGTCTGCGGCCGGAAGAGGCCGCCGCTATCGGCGAAGTCCTTTATGGCGCCGGATTTCGCGTCATCGAAGTACCGCTCAATTCTCCCGAGCCGTACGAAAGTATCCGCATCCTGCGCAGTACCTTACCCGCCGATTGCCTGATCGGGGCCGGCACGGTGCTCACGCCGGAACAGGTCGAGCAAGTGAAAGCCGCCGGCGGTCAAGTCATCGTTATGCCCCATAGCGATCCTAAGGTGTTGCGGGCGGCGAAAGCCGCGGGCTTGTACCTCTCGCCCGGCGTCGCCACGCCCACCGAAGCCTTTGCTGCACTGGCCGAAGGTGCCCATGTGTTGAAGATGTTTCCGGCCGAGCAAATGGGGCCGGCGGCGGTCAAGGCGTGGCTCGCGGTATTGCCGGCCGGAACCGTGCTGGTGCCGGTGGGCGGGATTACCCCGGACAACATGGCGGTGTTCGTCGAGGCCGGCGTCAAGGGGTTCGGCCTGGGTTCCGGGTTGTTCAAGCCGGGCCTGACGGCTGACGAAGTGGCGGTGCGCGCCAAGGCCTACGTGGCCGCGTGGAATGCCTTGAACTGACGACTTTTCCAGCGCCCCGCGCGCTGCATCTGATAAGAGAGACAACAAGATGAAAATCACCAAACTGACCACGTTTATCGTTCCGCCGCGCTGGTGCTTCCTCAAGGTCGAAACCGACGAAGGCGTCACTGGTTGGGGCGAACCCGTGGTTGAAGGCCGCGCCCACACGGTGGCGGCCGCCGTTGAGGAATTGTCCGACTACCTGATCGGCAAAGACCCACGCAATATCGAAGACATCTGGACCGTGCTGTATCGCGGCGGCTTCTACCGCGGCGGCGCGATTCATATGAGCGCCCTGGCCGGTATCGACCAGGCGTTGTGGGACATCAAGGGCAAGGCCCTGGGCGTGTCAGTCAGCGATTTGCTTGGCGGGCAGGTACGCGACAAGATCCGCGTGTATTCGTGGATCGGCGGCGACCGCCCGGCGGACACCGCCCGAGCGGCGAAAGAAGCCGTGGCGCGGGGTTTCACGGCGGTGAAGATGAACGGCACCGAAGAACTGCAGTTTCTCGACACCTTTGAAAAGGTCGACCTGGCCCTGGCCAATGTCGCGGCGGTACGGGATGCAGTCGGGCCGAACGTCGGCATTGGCGTGGACTTCCACGGTCGGGTGCACAAGCCGATGGCCAAGGTGCTGATGAAGGAGCTCGATCCGTACAAGCTGATGTTCATCGAAGAACCGGTGCTCAGTGAGAACTACGAAGCCCTGAAGGAATTGGCGCCGCTGACCAGCACCCCGATTGCCCTGGGCGAGCGGTTGTTCTCGCGCTGGGATTTCAAACGGGTGCTCAGCGAAGGCTACGTGGACATCATCCAGCCGGATGCGTCCCACGCCGGTGGCATCACCGAAACCCGCAAGATCGCCAACATGGCCGAGGCCTACGACGTGGCGCTGGCACTGCACTGCCCGCTGGGCCCGATCGCCCTGGCGGCGTGCCTGCAACTGGATGCGGTTTGCTACAACGCGTTCATCCAGGAGCAGAGCCTGGGCATCCATTACAACGAGAGCAACGACCTGCTGGATTACATCAAGGATCCGCGGGTGTTCGACTATGACAAGGGTTTCGTGAAAATCCCTAACGGTCCAGGCCTGGGCATCGAGATCAATGAGGAGTACGTCATCGAACGCGCCGCCATCGGCCACCGCTGGCGCAACCCGATCTGGCGCCATGCCGATGGCAGTTTTGCTGAGTGGTGAGTCACGCCTGATCCACCCGCTTCCCCTGTGGGAGCGAGCTTGCTCGCGATGGCAATGTATCAGTCACACATGCGCCAACTGACACACCGTCATCGCGAGCAGGCTCGCTCCCACATTTGATCTCCCATGCTGGGAGATCCGCTCAACGTCCCCGATTCCTCAATAAACATAAAAAGAGGCACCTCACATGCAAGCGCACACCCTGAGCGCGCAAGCGTCGTTGGTGACGCCCAGCCGCAAGCGTTTTTTCATCATGGTCCTGCTGTTTATCACCGTGGTGATCAACTACCTGGACCGCAGCAACCTTTCGATCGCCGCCCCCGCGCTGACCAGTGAGCTGGGCATCGATCCGATCCACGTCGGGCTGATTTTCTCGGCGTTCGGCTGGACCTACGCCGCCATGCAGATCCCCGGCGGCTGGCTGGTGGATCGGGTGCCCCCGCGTATTCTGTATAGCGTTGCACTATTGCTGTGGTCGGTGGCCACGGTGATGCTCGGTTTTGCCGCCAGCTTCATCGCGTTGTTCGTCCTGCGCATGGCGGTTGGCGCCCTGGAGGCACCGGCCTACCCGATCAATAGCCGCGTGGTGACCACCTGGTTTCCTGAGCGCGAACGGGCCACGGCCATTGGTTTCTACACCTCGGGGCAGTTCGTCGGGCTGGCCTTCCTGACGCCGGTATTGGCGTGGCTGCAACACGCCTTCGGTTGGCACATGGTATTTGTCGCCACGGGCGCGGTGGGCATCATCTGGGCGGTGATCTGGTACGCGGTGTATCGCGAACCGCGGGATTTCAAAGGGGTCAACGCCGCCGAGATCGAACTGATCCGCGAAGGCGGCGGGTTGGTGGATATCCAGGCCGATACAGCCAAGGCCAAGGCCAAGTTCAGTTGGGCGGACCTGGGGATCGTCCTGACCCAGCGCAAGCTGTGGGGCATTTACCTGGGCCAGTTCTGCCTGAATTCCACACTGTGGTTTTTTCTGACCTGGTTCCCGACCTACCTGGTGAAATATCGCGGCATGGACTTCATCAAGTCCGGCCTGTTGGCGTCATTGCCGTTCCTCGCCGCGTTTGTCGGTGTGTTGTGTTCCGGGTTCTTCTCCGACTGGTTGATCCGTCGCGGTTCCACGGTGGGGTTCGCCCGCAAGCTACCGATCATCGGCGGGCTGCTGATCTCTACGGCGATCATCGGCGCCAACTTCGTTGAGTCGACACCGTTGGTGATCGCTTTCCTGGCCCTGGCGTTCTTCGGCAATGGCCTGGCGTCGATCACCTGGTCGCTGGTCTCGACCCTGGCGCCCGCGCGGTTGCTTGGCTTGACGGGCGGGGTGTTCAATTTCATCGGTAACCTGGCGGCCATCGCCACGCCCATCGTCATCGGTTTCCTCGCCAGCGGCGATTCGTTTGCCCCGGCCATCACCTATATCGCCGTGCTGGCGTTGATTGGCGCGCTGTCCTACATCCTGCTGGTAGGGAAGGTCGAGCGCATCGAGTTGTAGTCCGACGGGGCGGGCGACCATAATGCCGCCCGTTCCCCGCTCACTGTTGAAGGCCGGATATGCAGCAAGACGATCCAAAAATCACCAAGGACGCGGCGCCCACAGGCACCCAGACACTGCTGCGTGGTCTGGGTGTGGTCCAGGCGGTCGCCAGCGGCGCCCGTGACCTGAAGGAAATCGCCCGGTTGATCGGCACCACCCGTAGCACCACCCATCGCCTGGCCAGTTGCCTGGTGGATGAGCGCTACCTGCGGGTGGTGCCGCAAGTGGGTTATCTGTTGGGGCCGAAGCTGATCGAGCTGGGTTTTCAGGCCCGGGAAGAGTTGCCGTTGGTGAGCCTGGCGGGGCCGTACCTGGACGAGTTGTCGGCGCTCACCGGTGACACTGTTCACCTGGCGATTCGCGAGGGCGACGAGGTGTTGTACCTGCTGAAAAATCCAGGGCGCAATGGCCCGGAAATGCGTTCGCGCGTGGGCCATCGCATGCCGCTGGCGCGTACCGGGATCGGTAAGGCGCTGATGCTCGATGATTCTCAGGAACAATGGAAAAGGCTGTATGAAATCAGCTTGCCGGCGGGAGGGAAGAATCAGTTCTGGCCCCAGCATCAGGAGCAATCCTGGGAGCAGTTCCAGCAGCGGATGGTGGAGTATGTAGCGGGTGGTTATGCCTTCGATCTGGAAGACAACGAGCCGTCGATTCGTTGCGTGGCGGCGCCGATCCGAGACGCCGGCAAGCGCATCGTCGCCGGTATCAGCATCGCCAGCACCGTACCGTATATGCCGCTGGAAAAAATGGCCGAGCTGATTCCCCTGGTCAAAGGGGTCACAGCCCGGCTGTCGGCGGAACTAGGCGCGAAGGTCTGACGAACGTCAGGCTTTGAGCGTCGCCATGTCGATGACGAAGCGGTACTTCACGTCGCCTGCGATCATGCGGCTGTAGGCCTCGTTGATCTGGCGGATGTCGAGCATTTCAATGTCGCAGCTGATGTTGTGTTCGGCGCAGAAATCCAGCACTTCCTGGGTTTCGGCAACACCGCCGATCAGCGAGCCGGCCAGGACCCGACGGCCCATGATCAGTTTGGCCGCGTGTACCGGCGGATCGATCGGCTCGACCAGACCCACCAGGATATGCACGCCGTCGAAACGCAAGGTGTCGAGGTAGGGATTGAGGTCGTGCTGCACCGGAATGGTGTCCAGCAGGAAGTTGAAGCGCCCGGCGGCAGCAGCCATCTGCGCGGCGTCGGTGGACACGATCACGTGGTCCGCACCTTGGCGACGGGCTTCTTCAGCCTTGCTCGCCGAGCGGGTGAACAGCGTCACTTCCGCGCCCATGGCCTTGGCGAACTTGATGCCCATGTGGCCGAGGCCGCCCATGCCCAGCACGCCGACCTTGTCACCGGCCTTCACGCCATAGTGCTTGAGGGGCGAGTAGGTGGTGATGCCAGCGCAGAGAATCGGTGCGGCGCCGGCCGGGTCGAGGGTTTCCGGGATGCGCAGCACAAAGTGTTCGCTGACCACGATGCTGTTGGAGTACCCGCCCATGGTGTGGCCGCCGCTGATACGGTCCGGGCTGGCGTAGGTCTGCGTCATGCCTTGGTAGCAGTATTGTTCCAGGTCCGCGCGACAGGCTTCGCACTCGCGGCAGGAGTCGACCATGCAGCCAACGCCCACCAGGTCGCCAATCTTATAGCGGGTGACATTCGCACCGACGGCGGTGACTTTTCCGACGATCTCATGGCCGGGCATCAACGGGTAAACGGCAATGCCCCATTCATTGCGGGCCTGGTGGATGTCGGAATGGCATACGCCACAGTAGAGAATGTCGATCGCCACATCGTCGGCTCGCGGGCTGCGGCGTTCGAACTTCATTGGGGCGAGGGGAGTGGTGGCCGATTGGGCGGCATATCCGATAGCAGTGTACATAATGGACCTCGCTAAGCAGTGAACGGTGAGGTGGACCATTGTGGGAGTCATGTCGCTTCGCGGCGATGGCGATTCCTACGCGTGTCGTGCCTATTCCTCCGACATTGGCTATGGTTTGATCCTACGAAGCATTAGACCTGCGATGATGCTTTCATCCCTTTTTTCGTGAAGTTTTTCCCATGTTGTTGACCCGTCATCTTGATGCCAATGCCCCTTTGGTCTCGCTGATTGAACCCCTGGCGACCCGCGACGGATTCGTGCCCACGCAGTTGCCGGGCGTACAGGTGCTCAGGGCCAGCCAGGACGTTGCCCGTGGTCCACAGCTCTACGAGCCGAGTCTGGTGATCATTGTCCAGGGCAGCAAACTGGCGTTCCTGGGGCCACGCACGCTGGAGTACGGTGCGGGGCATTATTTGATCCAGGCGCTGCCGGTGCCGTTCGAATGCGAAACCTACGCCATGCCCAATGCTCCGTTGCTGGGGGTTTCCGTGGCAATCGATCGGGCGATACTGGGGGAGCTGGTGCTGGCCATGGGACTGGTGCCGGGGCGCAGCCTTGCGCCGCAGACCCCGGAGTCGATGACGTGTGCGGTGCTCGATGACGCCATGCGTGGATGTGTCGAGCGCTTGTTGCACTGCCTGCACGATCCGTTGGAATGCCAGGTCATGGGGCAGGCGCGGCTGCGGGAGCTGCTGTTTGTCGCCTTGCGCGGGCCCCAGGCCGACGTACTGCGCGCGCTGGTGGAGCAGCAAGGACAGTTTGCCCGGATTGCCGCTGCCCTGAGCCATCTGCACGCGCATTTCACCGAGCCGTTGAACGTCGAGACGCTGGCCAGTTGCGCGAACATGAGTGCTTCGACCTTCCATGAACATTTCAAACGCAGCACGCTGTTGTCGCCGGTGCAGTACCTCAAACGACTGCGTCTGCTCAAGGCTCAGCGGTTGCTGCTGATCGAGGGCATGGGCGTGGCCCAGGTTGCGCACCAGGTGGGGTATCAGAGTTCGTCGCAGTTCAGCCGGGAGTACAAGCGTTACTTCGAGCGCAGTCCCGGGGAAGAGCGCGTCGCTTGATCACTCAGGATTCCTTGTGGGAGCGGGCCTGCTCGCGATAGCGCCTTGTCATTCAAGATGAATGTCGACTGACGCGCCGCTATCGCGAGCAGGCTCGCTCCCACATGGGTTCGGTGTGGTTGACAGAATCGCAGGCAACAAAAAGGCCCCCATGTCGGGAGCCTTGATGTTCAGCGAATCGGCTTACATATTCGGGTAAGTCGGCCCGCCGGCGCCTTCCGGCGAAACCCAGGTGATGTTCTGTGCAGGGTCCTTGATGTCGCAGGTCTTGCAATGAACGCAGTTCTGGGCGTTGATCTGGAAGCGCTTCTCGCCGTCTTCCTGGGTCACCACTTCGTACACCCCGGCCGGGCAATAGCGTTGGGCCGGTTCGTCATACAGCGGCAGGTTCTTGCTGATCGGGATGCTCGGGTCGGTCAGCTTCAGGTGGCAGGGCTGTTCTTCTTCATGGTTGGTACCGGAGATGAACACCGAGCTGAGTTTGTCGAAGCTGATCTTTCCGTCCGGTTTCGGGTAGTCGATCTTTTTGCAGTCAGCCGCCAGTTTCAGGCAGGCGTAGTCCGGTTTGGTGTCATGCAGGGTGAACGGCAGCTTGCCGGCGAAGATGTTCTGGTCGAGCCAGTTGAAGCCGCCGCCGATGATAGCGCCGTACTTGTGAATCGCTGGGCCGAAGTTACGACTGGCGAACAGCTCTTCGTACAGCCAGCTGTTCTTGAAACTGTCGACGTAGGCGGTCAGTTCATCGCCGCCTTCGGATTCGGCGAACAGGCGATCGGCCACCGCTTCGGCGGCGAGCATGCCGGACTTCATGGCGGTGTGGCTGCCTTTGATCTTGGCGAAGTTCAGGGTGCCGAGGTCGCAACCGATCAGCGCGCCGCCCTTGAAGACCATTTTCGGCAGCGAATTCAGGCCGCCCTTGCAGATGGCACGCGCACCGTAGCTGACGCGCTTGCCGCCTTCCAGGTACTGCTTGAGCACCGGGTGATGCTTGAGGCGCTGGAACTCGTCGAACGGCGACAGGAAAGTGTTGCTGTAGGACAGATCGACGATCAGGCCGACGACCACCTGGTTGTTTTCCAGGTGATAAAGGAAAGAGCCCCCGGTATTTTCGGTGCCCATGATGTCCAGCGGCCAGCCGGCGGTGTGCACCACCAGGCCCGGTTGATGCTTGGCCGGGTCGATTTCCCAGATTTCCTTCAGGCCGATGCCGTAGTGCTGGGCGTCGGCGTCGCTGTCCAGGTTGAAGCGCTTGATCAGTTGCTTGCCGATATGACCACGGCAGCCTTCGGCGAACAGCGTGTATTTGCCACGCAGTTCCATACCAGGGGTGTAGAGGCCTTCTTTCGGCTTGCCTTCACGGTCGACACCGAGGTCGCCGGTAATGATCCCGCGTACGACGCCGTTCTCGTCGAACAGCGCTTCCTGGGCGGCGAAGCCCGGGTAGATTTCCACGCCCAGGTTCTCGGCCTGCTGGGCCAGCCAGCGGCACAGGTTGCCCAGGGAAATAATATAGTTGCCTTCGTTGTGCATGGTCTTGGGCACAAAGAAGTCAGGGATTTTGCTCGCGGTCTCGGCGTTTCTCAGGACAAAAATGTCATCGCGCACGACGGGCGTGTTCAACGGTGCGCCGAGTTCTTTCCAGTCCGGGAACAATTCGTTCAGGGCGCGGGATTCGAATACCGCACCGGAGAGAATGTGCGCACCGACTTCGGAGCCTTTTTCGACCACGCAGACGCTGATTTCCTTACCGGCTTCGGCGGCCTTCTGTTTCAGTCGGCAAGCGGCAGACAGGCCAGCGGGGCCGGCACCGACGATGACCACGTCGAATTCCATGTATTCGCGTTCCACAGGCTATCTCCTACTCAAGGCTCAACAGTTTTTTCTAATTGGAGGTTTGGCGTTGCATCCACGATCTGCTTCGCGAAATCGACGAAAGCGGCAATGAATGACCCGCGGTTCTCTCTTAAGCGGCGCATTATATCTACACCACTCTCAGGGTCCAATACAAACGTTTGTTTGAAATAGCCGCAGGCCAGATAAATCACTGACGTACGGCTTATGACTGACCATTTTGCCGTATTGACCGGAATGGGCGTTCCGGTCAAGATACGGGCGGTTTTGCGCTCGCCGTAGGCTGACTGTTGGTTCCAAGAGCACCTCTAAAGACAGGGCGAAGGCAGCACAAAGTGACGTATTGCGTGGTTCGGACGCGCAGTTTACACGCCGCGATAATGAATGACTCGTCGGTCATCACTGACGAACGGTCTTCACTCCCGTGAGCAAGGTCATGTGTGGTTCATGCCGGCGTTTTTAGAGGTGCCCTTGCGCCCATGAGCATCAACCGCCAGGTTCGCCTAGGCGACTTTCTTTTCACCGGAGAGTAACGAGGAATCCATGAAGGTTCTTGTAGCTGTCAAACGAGTGGTCGACTATAACGTCAAGGTTCGCGTCAAGGCGGACAACTCCGGCGTCGACCTCGCCAACGTCAAGATGTCGATGAACCCTTTCTGCGAAATCGCCGTAGAAGAAGCCGTACGCCTGAAAGAAAAAGGCGTGGCGACAGAGATCGTCGTCGTCTCCATCGGCCCGACCACTGCCCAGGAGCAACTGCGTACCGCGCTGGCGCTGGGTGCTGATCGCGCCATCCTCGTCGAATCCGCCGAAGACCTGACTTCCCTGGCCGTGGCCAAGCTGCTCAAGGCCGTTGTCGACAAGGAACAGCCACAGCTGGTGATCCTCGGCAAGCAGGCCATCGACAGCGACAACAACCAGACTGGCCAGATGCTCGCGGCATTGAGCGGCTACGGTCAGGGCACGTTCGCGTCCAAAGTTGAAGTGTCCGGCGACAGCGTTGCCGTGACTCGCGAAATCGACGGCGGCGCGCAGACTGTTTCCCTGAAACTGCCGGCCATCGTCACCACCGACCTGCGTTTGAACGAGCCGCGTTATGCGTCCCTGCCAAACATCATGAAAGCCAAGAAGAAGCCGCTTGAAGTGCTGACTCCGGACGCTTTGGGCGTTTCCACCGCCTCCACCAACAAGACCCTGAAAGTCGAAGCGCCGGCTGCACGCAGCGCGGGCATCAAGGTCAAGTCGGTGGCTGAACTGGTCGAGAAACTGAAAAACGAAGCGAAGGTAATCTGACATGACTATCTTGGTAATCGCCGAACACGATAACAAGGCGCTGGCTCCGGCCACGCTGAACACCGTTGCTGCCGCTGCGAAAATCGGTGGTGATGTCCACGTTCTGGTGGCCGGTCAAGGCGTTGGCGCCGTGGCTGAAGCCGCTGCGAAAATCGCGGGTGTGGCAAAAGTGTTGTCGGCCGACAACGCTGCCTATGCGCACCAGTTGCCGGAAAACGTTGCACCGCTGGTGGCCGAGCTGGGCAAGGGCTACAGCCACATCCTGGCTGCCGCCACGTCCAACGGCAAAAACATCCTGCCGCGCGTTGCCGCTGCGCTGGACGTCGACCAGATCTCCGAGATCATCTCGGTGGAAAGTGCCGACACCTTCAAGCGCCCGATCTATGCCGGTAACGCCATTGCTACCGTGCAGTCCAATGCTGCGGTCAAGGTCATCACCGTACGTGCTACCGGTTTCGACCCGGTTGCCGCCGAAGGTGGCTCCGCTGCTGTTGAAGCGGTGGCTGCTGCTCACGACGCCGGTATCTCCAGCTTCGTCAACGAAGAACTGGCCAAGTCCGATCGTCCGGAACTGACCGCTGCCAAGATCGTCGTTTCCGGCGGGCGTGGCATGCAGAACGGTGACAACTTCAAGCACCTGTACGCCCTGGCCGACAAGCTGGGCGCCGCCGTCGGTGCTTCCCGCGCCGCGGTCGACGCAGGTTTTGTACCTAACGACATGCAGGTCGGCCAGACCGGCAAGATCGTTGCGCCACAGCTGTACATCGCCGTTGGTATCTCCGGCGCGATCCAGCATCTGGCCGGCATGAAAGACTCCAAGGTGATCGTCGCGATCAACAAGGACGAAGAAGCGCCGATCTTCCAGGTGGCTGACTATGGCCTGGTAGCGGACTTGTTCGAAGCCATCCCTGAGCTGGAGAAGCTGGTCTAATCCGGCGTCTTCACTTATAAAGAGCCCGGCCCTTTGGCCGGGTTTTTTATTATCTGCACGTTGTTGTCACTGCAAGGGGAGCATATCGCCATGGATCTTCGCCGTTTGGCTGGCGTGTCGTTGCTGTGGGCGCTGGCCGTCGTGCCAGGTCTGTCTGTCGCCGCCGGCAAGTGTGAACGTCTGATCGCCACCGGTAGCCCGGATGCGCCGCCCTACCTGTGGCAAGACCCCCAGGATCCCAAACACCTGATCGGCGCCAGCGCCGACCTGCTGGCGCAAGTGGCGACGGAGCTGGGGATCAAGATCGAATTGCTCTATGCCGGCAAGCGTGCTCAGGCCCTGGACGAAGTGCGCAGCGGACGCATGGACCTGCTCGTCGACGCCGCGCTGACCATCAGCGAGCTTGAAACCCTGGACTATGTTCATCCGCCCTTGCTGAATAACGATTACCTGGTGTGGACCCGCAAGGATTCGACATTGGTGATCGCTCAGCCCGAGGACCTTCATGGTCATCCCGGGGCATTGTCGCAAAAGGCGCGAATGACCCAGGCATTTGGCGTATTTGCCGAGCAGCAATTGTCCCTGACCCGTACCCCCAACCTGACTGAAGCCTTTCAGAAACTGCTGCTGGGGGAGGTGGAGTATGTCCTGGCAGGGCGTTACTCGGGCCTGGCGATGGCCCAGACATTGGGCATGGCCAATGACCTGCAGGCCGCGCCGCAACCAGTGGATACCCCGGGGCTGTTCCTCGCGGTTTCCCATAACTCCGCCTGCAATGACCCATGGTTGCGCGGACAGCTGGCGCAAAAGATGACAGAATTGGCCGCGTCCGGCCTGACGGAGGCTGTGTTGCAGCGCAATATCGAGCGTTGGAAAACACAGTTGCAGCCACCTGTTGGTGCCCCAAAACAGTAGGGAACATTAGTGACTATTCGACCTCTTTTCGCTGCCCTGGCCGTACTGGCTCTGGCGGGTTGCGCAGCCGATCCGGCGCCGAATGAACAGATTCGCCTGACTGAACAGGCGCTGGAGCAAGCCCGCGCCGTGGGCGCCACATCCGAAGAAGTGCCCGAGTTGAAACTCGCCGAAGAAAAGTTCGCCCGCGCCCAGTCCAACATGGCCGACGAGTCGTTCAAGAAGGCCCGCATGCGCGCTGAGCAAGCCGAACTGGATGCACGCCTGGCCGAAGCGAAGGTGCTGACCCTCAAGGGCGAGGAACACCTGAACGTGCTTAACACCCGCATCGAGCGCTTGCGCAAACAGTTGAGAGATGATGCCCAATGAAGCAGTCCCAAGTATTTGGCGGCCTGATTCTCGCGGGCCTGGCCAGCTTGTACGGTTGCGCGGGTCAGCGCAGCGAAGTGGCGCTGGAAAAGGCAGGTGCCGACTTCCAGAAGGTCAAGGAAGACTCCAACGTATTGCGAGCCGCGCCCAAGGATGTCATCCGCGCCGGTGAATCCCTGGCCCGGGCCGATCGCTTGTCCAGCTACTGGGGCAGCAGCGAAGATGTGCTGCATTACGCCTACCTGAGCCAGCGCTACAGTGAGATTGCCCGTGAGCACAGCAATCAGGTGCTCAATGAGGAGCGGGCGGCGAAGCTCGAGCTGGAGCGCCAGCGCCTGCAATTGGCCCTGCGCGAGTCCAAGTTGCTGAGTGTCCAGCAACAGGGCAAGTGGCTGGAAGAGCAGATCATGGCAATGGCCACCACCCAGACCGATCGCGGCCTGGTGATGACGCTCGGTGACGTGCTGTTCGACACCGGCCAGGCGCAGTTGAAGAACTCGGCAAACCGGGTGGTGCTCAAGATCGTGCAATTCTTGCAGCTCAACCCCAAGCGTGTGGTGCGTATCGAAGGTTACACCGACAGCACCGGCGGCAAGCAGGAAAACCTCAAGCTGTCCCGTAACCGGGCCCAGGCGGTGGCGGACGTGCTGGTGGACCTGGGGATCGACGAAAAGCGCATTCAGGTCGAAGGCTACGGTGATGAGTTCCCGGTCGACGTCAACGCTTCCGAGCGTGGTCGGGCACAGAACCGTCGGGTTGAAATTGTGTTCTCCGACGAGAAAGGCCAGCTCGGCGCCGCCCGCTAAGGGCTGCGTTGCTGGAAAACCCGGCCCCTTCAGAGGCGCCGGGTTTTTTTGGGCCTGCGAATCAGTGATTCATGAGTACAGTTGGGGGCTGTCACTGCCCTCTAGGGTCGGGTAATCTGGCAACTGTCCCAGTACACTTCTAAACTGTTCCGGTACTATCTCTCACAAAAATAAAATGCCCGTGAAATCGAGTGCTGCGTCATGACCAACCTCTTGCTCTATCAACGTATTGCCCAACAACTGGCTGAAGACATCCGGCGCGGTGTGTATCAGCCCGGCGAACGTGTGCCTTCGGTGCGCAAGATGAGCTCGCAGCTCAACGTCAGCCATGCGACGGTGCTGCAGGCCTACGCCAACCTTGAAGATCAGGGGCTGATCCGTGCGCGGCCGCAGTCCGGTTACTACGTGCATCAAACCCCGGCCCTGACGGCGCCGACGCCGGACATCGCGCGGGTCGAGCGTCCGGGGCTGGTCACGCGCAGCAGCATCATCCAGCAAGTGTTGGTTGAGTCGCGCCGCGAAGGGGTATTTCCCCTGGGCGCGGCGGTGCCGAGCGTCGACTACCTGCCTGTACGAGCGCTGCACCAGCAACTGGCCAAGGTCACGCGCTTCCACAGCCCGCGGGCGTTCAGCTACATGTTCAGCCCGGGCTTCGAACCCTTGCGCCGCCAAGTGGCGATTCGCATGCGCGATGCCGGGGTCGTGGTGGATCCCTCCGAGGTGGTGATCACTCACGGTTGCGTGGATGCGCTGCAAATGTCCTTGCGGGTGCTGACCCGGCCAGGAGACCTGATCGCCGCCGAGTCGCCGACCTACTACGGCTTGCTGCAACTGGCGGATCTGCTGGGCCTCAAGGTCATCGAGATCCCCAGCGACCCGGTCACCGGCATGAGCCTGGAAGCCCTGCAACTGGCGGCCAATCAGTGGTCGATCAAGGCGCTGGTGCTGACCACGCGCTTGAGCAATCCCCTCGGTGGGACGATGCCCGAGGAGCGGCAAAAGCAACTGTTGCGCCTGGCCTCGGATTTCGACATCCAGATCGTTGAAGACGATATTTATGGCGAGTTGATGTTCGAGCAGGGACGCACCAAGGCGCTCAAGGCCTATGACCGGTTGGACCGAGTCATTTACTGTTCGAGTTTTTCCAAGACGTTGTCACCGGGCGTGCGCATTGGTTGGATGATTGCCGGCAAATTCCAGCAGGAAATCCAACGGCTCCAGACCTTCAGCACGCATTCGGCATGCAGCGTCACGCAGATGGGCATCGCGGCGTACCTGGAAAATGGCGGCTATGATCGGCACTTGCGTTATATCCGCCAGGAGTACCGCAAAAACCTCAGTGCCTTTCAGTTGGCAGTGCAGCAATACTTTCCCGAAGGTACGCAAATGAGCCGGCCTAATGGAGGCTTCATTCTGTGGGTCAGTCTGCCGGGGCGGGTCAACACTCAGGAGTTGCATGTACGGGCGTTGCAGCAAGGTATCAGCATTGCACCAGGGCTGATTTTCAGTAACACCGAACAGTTCAACCATTGCATCCGCCTCAATTGCGGCACGCCTTGGAACCGCGAGGCTGAACGGGCCTTGATGACGCTAGGCCTGCTGGCCACCCAACTGTGCCAGGAGACCGCCAGCGGTTTTTGATAGAAACTGGCGGCTCCTGCCTGATGTGCTTGTCAGCGGCTGAGTAACAGGCGAGCATGGGGATCTCTGCCGTAAGTGCCGTAGTGTCTATGAAAGCCATTGCTCCTGCCGCCTGGGTTTTGATCGGCCTGTTGACTGCCTTCCATTCGGAAGGTGTCGTGGCTGCGTCGGCGCAGGAGAAACCGGCCGCCAGTGCCACTAAAAGCGCCTCGAAGAAAAAACCGGCAGTTGTTAAAAAAGCGCCGGCTAAAAAAGCTGCGGTAGCGAAGAAAAAACGGGCCCCTGTCGCCTCCAAGAGTCAATCTGCCCGCGAGGTCGCCAAAACCCGGTTACCGCCGGCCAAGCTGGATTTGAGCCTGCCTCAAGACATGGTCGAGGATCTGCAGCCTCCGGGTGCGGTGCCGTTACCCAAGCATGAGCCTTTGCTGCCCTCCATGTTTGGGGAAAAGCCGGGCCCGTTCCAACTCAATGGCCGTTTGTTGAGCAATGAAATGCAGCTGCCGTTGCGCAATCAAGAGCGCAATGAAGTCGAAGGCGCGGCGCTGGATTTCGAATTCAAGCAGTAATCCTTCCTCTCGTCGCTGACTGTAGGGTCATCCTGGCGTACAAGAAAAAACACACGGACGGTAATTTAAAACGAGTGTTTTAGCCGTTACTCTGTGTTCTGTTACCAATCATTACTTGTCGTGAGGATGTTGTCGTCATGAAATGCCGCGAAGGCTGTGGCGCCTGCTGCATCGCCCCTTCCATCAGTTCGCCGATTCCTGGCATGCCCCACGGCAAGCCGGCGGGCGAACGTTGCGTGCAGCTGTCAGTCGATAACCTGTGCCAGATCTTCGGCCAGCCGGAGCGACCGAGGGTGTGCTCGGCGTTCGAGGCCGACATCGAGGTCTGCGGCAACAGCTCTGAAGACGCCATCCGGCTGATCGGTTGGTGGGAGCAAATCACGGCAGCGTAATGGGCCAGTTCGGAACTTCGATAACAAGGAAAAAACTATGGGTTCGCTGCATCGTATGGCTGTGTTGTGTGGTTTGACCGTGCTGCTGGCAACGGCTACCGCCCAGGCAGAAGACTGGAAAGTCGCCAAGGAAGAGGACGGCATCAAGGTTTCCCTCAGTGAAGTGGCCGGTTCCAAGTACAAGGCCTACCAAGGCGTGACCGTCATGAAAACCACCATGGCCAAGCTGCAAGCGCTTCAGGAAGACGTTTCGGCTGCCTGTGCCTGGATTCACGAATGCAAGAGCCAGGAGCTGCTCAAGCATGAAGGGGACCAGAGCTGGACCTACACCCAGTTCAACACGCCCTGGCCGGTTACCCCGCGGGACTCGGTGTTGCAAGTGACCACCGTCAAAGGTGCCGATGGCAGCCTGACCCGCAACCTCAAGGGCGTGCCAACCTACCGGCCTGAAAAAAAGGGTTTTGTGCGGGTCACTCAAGTTGAAGGCTTCTGGAAATTCACGCCCAAGGACGCCGGTCAGGTCGAAGTAATCTATCAGGTCCACACCGAACCAGGTGGCGATGTTCCTTCCTGGCTGGCCAACAAGTTCGTGGTGGATGCGCCGTTCAATACGTTGAAAGCCTTGAAAGCACGTGCCGAGAAATAATCGCCGACGCTGCATGAAAAACCGCCCGTGAGGCGGTTTTTTTTATGGCAGCCGTCCAACGACTGAGCGGAACGATTGTTCAGCCCTGAATGTCGAGATAGAGGTAAGCCAGGCCCTGAATTGATCGAGGAGACACCGATGCAAAAGTGGGAAATCACTTTCGTTGATGATCACGGCGAAGCCATCGCCGAGCGGTTCGACTATGAACAGGAGCCCACGATGGAGCAGGCTGCGCAGTTGATTCGCCAAAAGCTGCTCCCCGTACCCGCCAAGCTTGATCTCAATGACCTGGAGGGCCGCACGGCAGACCCTACGGTCAAGAATCTCAAATCCCAGCACAGTATCGAAATCATCAGCATTACACCGATTTCATGAAGTCACTGCCTGGCCCCGCTTGGCAGTGACCACTACTTGCAGCTACTCTGCAATTGAGATCAGCGAAAGGATCGCTTAGGTCCGGTCTTGTCAGCTACATGCTTGTGTCCCGACGGTAATTTGATGCCGTATCGCTGCAACCCAAGGGTTGCCCGCACGGGAAGACGGAAAGTCTATCCATCGGTTTGAGGAGGACGTTTCATGAGCACAGCCTATCAAGAAGACATCAGCACCAGTGTGCTTCGCCGCATGAAAGAAGGCGGTTTCGATTTCTCACAATTCCATCCCATCGAGTTCTACGCCATTTTCCCGGATGAGGAGCGGGCGCGCAGGGCGGCAGGTCAATTTCGGGGTGAGTCATTGAATGCACAGATCAGCGCACGGGATGACGGCGCCTGGTCATTGGAGTTGAGCCGGGTGATGTACGCCACCTACGATGACATTGGAGACTTCGAACAAAACTTCGAGGCGGTGGTGGAGCCTTTGGGTGGCATCATCGAGGGGTGGGGCGTCAAACAGGAAATACGGCGCCTGCACGCCTGACCGTTCATTCACGCAACCCGAGCAACGGCTGACCCATGTGTCGGCCGTTTTCATAGGTGTGCTCCCACCGGGTCACCTCAGGCACAAAACCGACTTCATGGGGCCAACGGCTGTTTACGCCCCGCCATGTGCTTGAGATACCCCACCAGCAGATCCAGCTCCGCATCCGGCAGCACCGTGGCCGAGAACGCCGGCATCTTCCCTTGGGGCCAGCGACGCAGGCTTTGTGGGTCGCGGATATAGCGCTTGAGGAAATCCCCGGAAAAGTACTCGGTAGGATTGAAGGGGATGTTCAGGTCCGGGCCAAACTGCGCGTCGCCTGCGCCGTTGAGCCGATGGCAAGCCAGGCAGTTTTTCTGGAACAGTTCAAAGCCCTTATAGACCGGGTCAGCCTGAGTCACCGTGGGCGCCGGCAGCAGGGCAGGGAAGCGCTCGGCTACCGCTGACAGGCGCTTGATGGTCGCCACCGCGTACGGCCATTGTTCGGGGCTGATGTGACCTGCCTGGGGGTTGGTCCAGACCAGATAGAAGGGCCCGGCGCTGCCCTTGCCTTCACCCATTGGGGGCCAGGGGTGGGCCGGGTCTTCGATCGCCAGCCAGGCTCGCGCGCCGTTTGTGTTGAGTAACGGTGCTGCGGGCAATTCGGCGGCAAATCCGTCCAGCGCCACGGCCTGGAGATGGTCGTCGGGCTCGACGCCAGTCAACAGCGCTGTCAGCGGCACGGCGCGATAATTCATCGGCTTTTTGTAGGAAACGTCTTCAGCGATCTGGATCGTTCGGGCTTCAGGATGCTGGAGCAGTTCTTCGGTCTGCCAGGTGCGGGCAGTCGTGCCCAGCTCCAGCACCAGCTGCGCGGCAAACAAGGGCGTGCTGAGCAGCAGCGCGCCGAACACAATGAGAACTTTCACGAGGGTCGTTTTCCATGTCGAGGGAGTGCCGCAAAGGTTGGCACAGCCACCGCGACTCGAACAACGAACTCGTCACATTTTTTGATGATACAAGCGCTACCGCTTGCCGATGGTACAGGCACCCGCGCGCCGGATTCAGCCGATCACCTTGGTGATATTCGGCACAATCAACAGCAGCGTCGTGGCGAAGAGAATGAGTCCGGCTTGGCGAACTTTCGAATGTTTGAACATGGCTGACCCGCCTTTTTTGTTATTTCCTGAGGCCAGCCTGCATATCTCCTGACGGCTGGCGTTGCACTTCCTGTCTGACAAGCGCCTCGGCAAAACCCGACGACTATCTTGTACAAGGATTACATTAGGGGCCGCAGCCGCCTTGGCTTAGATCCAATTCGTATTAGTTTGCTGCCGTCCGCTCTTAAAGTGGTATGAGGCCTAGTGCCACCTTCGTGAAGGCCCTTTTGCTAGACACTTTGCTCACCTGAATCGGTTAACCCGATAGCATGCTACCGTTCGTCTGAGCGTGGCCGTCAACGTGGTTGAGCACTGCGGTCATTGAATCTCGGGCCGCTGGGCTTATGGTTGGAGCCATTGCATTGTCCCAGTGGTTTGAGGATGTCATGACCGAAGCTTTGATTTTTGACGCATTACGCACCCCCCGTGGCAAGGGCAAGGCCGATGGCGCTTTGCACAGCGTCAAGCCGGTGAACCTGGTGGGCGGCCTGCTCGCCGCCCTGCAGCAGCGCATGGGCCTGGACACCAGTCAGGTTGACGATATCGTGCTCGGTTGCGTGACGCCGATAGGTGATCAGGGCGCCGACATCGCCAAGACCGCCGCGCTGATCGCCGATTGGGATGTCAGCGTGGCAGGCGTGCAGCTCAACCGGTTCTGCGCCTCGGGCCTGGAAGCGGTAAACCTGGCGGCGATGAAAGTGCGCTCCGGGTTCGAGGATCTGGTGGTGGCCGGAGGTGTCGAATCCATGTCTCGCGTGCCCATGGGCAGCGACGGCGGCGCTTGGGCGCTGGATCCTCAATCCAATCTGCAGGGCCACTTCACACCTCAGGGCATCGGTGCTGACCTGATCGCAACCCTGGAGGGCTTCAGCCGCGAGGACGTCGATGCTTTCGCGCTGCACTCCCAGCAAAAGGCGGCCCGGGCCCGGGCCGACGGTTCGTTCAACAAATCCCTGGTGGCGGTGCGGGACCAGAATGGCATCGTGCTGCTGGATCACGACGAATTCATCCGTGCGGACTCGACTCTGGAGGGCCTGGGCAAGCTCAAGCCGAGTTTCGCAGCCATGGGCCAGATGGGCTTCGACGCTACGGCGCTGCGGGTCTACAGCCATGTGGAACGGATCAATCATGTCCACACGCCGGGCAACAGTTCCGGCATCGTCGATGGGGCGGCGCTGATGCTGATCGGTTCCGAAGCCAAGGGGCAGGCGCTGGGGCTGCAACCGCGGGCGCGGATCGTCGCCACGGCTGTCACCAGCACCGATCCGACCATCATGCTCACCGGCCCGGCGCCGGCTACCCGCAAGGCTCTGGTCAAGGCTGGGCTGCGGGTGGAGGACATCGACCTGTTCGAAGTCAACGAAGCGTTCGCCTCAGTGGTGCTCAAGTTCATCAAGGACATGGCCATCGACCCCGCCAAGGTCAACGTCAACGGCGGCTCCATCGCCATGGGGCATCCCTTGGGGGCTACAGGCTGCGCAATTCTCGGCACCTTGCTCGATGAGTTAGAGGCGCGTCACCTGCGCTATGGCCTGGCGACGCTGTGTGTCGGCGGCGGCATGGGCATTGCCACCGTTATCGAACGTCTCTGAGCCCCGACTTCAAGGAATACTTTTCATGAGCGATGCCATCCGTTACGAAACCGGCCAGGACCGGATCGTCGTCCTGACCCTGGACATGCCAGGCCAGAGCGCCAACACCATGAATGCGACGTACCGCGAGGCCATGGCTGCCTGCGTCGCTCGGTTGACCGCCGAAAAAGACTCGATTGCCGGGGTGATCATTACCTCGGCCAAGAAGACCTTCTTCGCTGGCGGCGACCTCAACGAACTGGTCAAGGTCGGTAAACCCCAAGCCAAGGCATTCTATGAAATGGTGCTCGGGCTCAAGGCGCAACTGCGTGCCCTGGAAACCCTAGGAAAACCGGTGGTGGCGGCCATCAATGGCGCGGCCCTGGGCGGCGGCTGGGAAATCTGCCTGGCTTGCCATCATCGTGTGGCGCTGGATCACCCGTCGGTGCAGATTGGCTTGCCGGAAGTCACCCTGGGCCTGTTGCCAGGTGGCGGCGGGGTGGTGCGGATGGTGCGGTTGCTTGGCTTGGAGAAAGCCTTGCCGTATTTGCTCGAGGGCAAGAAGGTGCGCCCGCAACAGGCACTGCAGGCCGGTCTGATCGATGAGCTGGCGGTGGATCGCGAGGACCTGCTGAGCAAGTCCAGGGCCTGGATTCTCGCCAACCCCAGCGTGGTCCAACCTTGGGATGCGAAAGGCTATCAGATCCCGGGTGGCACGCCGTCTCGCCCGAAAGTCGCGCAAATGCTGGCGATAGCACCTTCGATCCTGCGCAACAAAACCCAGGGTTGCCTGCCCGCGCCGGAGAAAATTCTCTGCGCGGCAGTGGAAGGTGCCCAGGTGGATTTCGACACCGCCCACGTGATCGAAACCCGCTACTTCACTGAGCTGACCACTGGCCAGGTGGCCAAGAACCTGATCGGCACTTTCTGGTTCCAGCTCAATGAAATAAAGGCCGGCGGTTCGCGCCCGCAGGGCTTTGCACCTTATCTGACCCAAAAAGTCGGGGTACTCGGCGCTGGCATGATGGGGGCTGGTATCGCCTACGTCAGCGCCAGGGCCGGGATTGCGGTGGTGCTCAAGGACGTCAGCCTTGCCGCCGCCGAGAAAGGCAAGGCCCGCACGGCGGCGCTGCTGGATAAGAAGATCGCCCGCGGGCAGCTTACCGTCGAGCAGCGCGAAGCCACGCTGGCGCGGATACAAACCACTGACAGCGACGCGGACCTGGCCGGTTGCGATCTGGTCATTGAGGCGGTGTTTGAGGATCGCGCCCTGAAAGCCAGCGTCACAGCCGCTGCCCAAGCGGTTGTTGGGGCGGACGCGGTGCTCGCCTCCAACACCTCGACCCTGCCCATCACCGGCCTGGCGACGGCTGTACCGGATCAGACGAAGTTCGTCGGCCTGCATTTCTTCAGCCCGGTGGAGAAAATGCCTCTGGTGGAAATCATCAGGGGCGCCCGCACCAGCGACGAGACCCTGGCACGAGCTTTCGATTTCGTTCTGCAAATCAACAAGACGCCGATCGTGGTCAACGACAGTCGTGGTTTCTTCACCTCTCGGGTATTCGGCACCTTTACCAACGAAGGCATCGCCATGCTGGGTGAGGGCGTGAGTGCGCCGATGATCGAGACCGAGGCGCGCAAGGCCGGGATGCCGGTAGGGCCTCTGGCGATCTCTGACGAAGTTTCCCTCAGCCTGATGAGCCATATCCGCGCGCAAACCGCCAAAGACCTGCAAGCGGAAGGGCAAACGCCGATCGAGCACCCGGCGTTCGCCGTGATTGACCTGCTGCTCAACGAATACAAGCGGCCAGGCAAAGCCGCCGGGGCCGGTTTCTACGAGTATCCGGCCGACGGGCAGAAACACCTGTGGCCGGAGCTCAAGCATCGTTTCGAGAAAGCCGACGGGCAGATCTCGCCACAGGACATCCGCGATCGCCTGCTGTTCATCCAGGCCCTGGAAACCGTGCGCTGCGTAGAGGAGGGCGTGCTCACCTCCACGGCGGACGCCAACGTCGGCTCGATTTTCGGTATCGGTTTCGCCGCCTGGACCGGCGGTGCGTTGCAGTTCATCAACCAGTACGGCCTGCGGGATTTTGTCGCCCGCGCTCAATATCTGGCCGAGCAGTATGGCGAGCGATTTTCACCACCGGCCTTGTTGCTGGAGAAAGCCGCCAGGCAAGAACTGTTCTGACTGACAGGGGAAGGGGCTTGCCTTGGGACGGTATTTCAAGGCACGCTCAGGGGGTGTGCAATATTCCCATCATCGTGTCAGGTATTTTTTATGTCGCTGCGCATCTGCATTTTGGAAACCGATACCCTGCGTCCGGAACTGATCGACCAATATCAGGGTTACGGGCAGATGTTCCAGCGCCTGTTTTCACAACAGCCCGTCGCGGCTGAGTTCATTGTGTACAACGTGATGCAGGGGCAATACCCCAACGGTGATGAGTCGTTCGACGCTTACCTGGTAACCGGCAGCAAAGCCGACTCCTTCGGCACCGACCCCTGGATTCAAACCCTCAAGACCTTCTTGCTGGATCGCTACCAGCGAGGCGACAAGTTGCTGGGCGTGTGCTTCGGTCATCAACTGCTGGCGCTGTTGCTGGGCGGCAAGGCCGAGCGCGCCACTCAAGGCTGGGGCGTGGGCACCCACCGCTACAAGCTCGCGGCCAAGGCGCCATGGATGAGCCCGGTGATGGAAGAGCTGACCCTGCTGATCAGTCACCAGGACCAGGTCACCGAGCTGCCGGAAAACGCCACGGTGATCGCGTCCAGCGATTTTTGCCCGTTCGCCGCCTACCACATCAACGATCAGGTGCTGTGCTTCCAGGGCCACCCGGAATTCATCCACGATTACTCCCGGGCGCTGCTGGAGATCCGCCAGCAACACCTTGGCGAGCAGATCTACCGCCAAGGCATGGCCAGTCTTGAACAGGCGCATCACGGCACCACGGTGGCTGAATGGATGATGCGTTTCGTCGCGCACAAGCCTGAAACCGCAGCGGCCCAAGACTAAAACACCATCGCCCCCACACTTGATAGACAGGTAATCAAGTGTGGGAGCGAGCCTGCTCGCGATGAATGTCACGCCAGCCTCAACCGCCTACAAGCTTGCTTACAACCACCCCGAGCGCTTGAAGCTCCCCCACAACGCGGTACAGCCCACCGCGATAAACCCCAGCACCAGAAAGTACCCGTAGTGCCAGGTCAACTCCGGCATGTTCTCGAAGTTCATCCCATAGATTCCGGCTACCGCCGTGGGGAACGCCAGGATCGCCGCCCACGCCGCGAACTTGCGCTGCACCACGCTCTGGCGCGACGCTTCGAGCAGCACGCCGACTTCAATGGTCTGGCTGGCGATGTCCGCCAAAGTCGCCAGGTCTTCCATCTGCCGCGTGACATGAATCTGCACATCGCGGAAGTACGGGCTCATGTTTTTGTCGATGAAGGGAAAGTCCAGTCTTTGCAGTTCTTCGCTGATTTCCACCATCGGTGCTGCATAACGGCGCAGGCGTAATACGTCACGGCGCAAGCTGTGCAAGTTCTGAATATCCCGCTCGTTCAGGGAGCTGCACAGTACGTTGCGCTCCAGTTCATCGATCTCGGCGTGAATGGCTTCACCCACCGGCTGGTAATTTTCAATGACGAAATCCAGGATGGCATAGAGAACGAAATCTTCCCCGTGCTCCAGCAGAATAGGCCGCGCCTCACAGCGTTGTCGCACGTGGGCGTAGGACGCCGAGTGGCCATTGCGGGCGGTGATGATGTAGCCGTTGCCGGCGAAGATATGAGTCTCGATGAACTGTAGCTTGCCGTCCTTGCGCACCGGCGAATACGTGACGATAAACAGTGCATCGCCAAAGGTCTCCAACTTGGGGCGACTGTGCTTCTCCATCGCGTCTTCAATCGCCAATTCATGCAGGTTGAATTGACGTTGCAGGTTGGTCAGTTCCTGGGCACTGGGCTCTTCCAGGCCGATCCATACAAAGTGGCCCGGTTTGGCTGCCCAGGCGCTGCCTTCGTCGAGGGTGATGTTGGTGACTTTCTTACCGGCGCTGTAAACCGCAGCAGCAACGACTCTACCCATGATGGTGGTTCACTTCTTCTTGGAAAATGGCAGTGGCAGGCAATCTGTAGCTTAGTGTGCCCTGCTGCTTGAGAGTCAGCAAAATCCACCGAGTTCGCCGGTAGAGTCAAATGCCCTACAGGTGGAATCAGAATCGTGCGGGTTTTTGTGGTGAGGGGATAAACCCCCTCGCCACAGGGTTATGTGCCCGGCTGGCTATTGTTTAACAGGCTCGTTAAACAGCCTGCACCTGCCGGTCCATCACCGCGATGCACTCGCGCATTTGCTCACGGCACTGGGCGATGAGCTGGGGCATGTCATCCAGGCTCAACCCCGCCGTGGGAATGGCCGGTAGCGAGCGTATGAGGATGTCGCCGCCTCGCCAGCGATTGAGGCGCATGTGCTTGATGTAGCTGCTGACGCACACCGGAACAATCGGTACCCCGGCGGCGATCGCCATCTGGAACGCGCCTTTCTTGAAGGGCAGCAGATCCTCGCCAAGATTGCGCGTGCCTTCCGGGAATACCCAGATCGATGTGTCCTCATGCTGCAACGTGTGAGTGGTGGTCAACATCGACTGGCGCGCCTTGATCGCGTTACCCCGGTCAATCAGCACATTGCCCGCCAGCCAGAACAATTGCCCGAACAACGGCACCCACTTCAGGCTCTTCTTACCGATGCACACGGTGCGGTAGGGCACCACGTTACCGAACATGAACAGGTCATAGTTGGACTGGTGGTTGGCAATGATCACGCAGCTCTGGGACTTGTTTACCAGGGTGTCGACCTCGGCCTTCACCCGCAGACGCAAAATGCACATGGCGGGCCACGCATACAATCTGGCGCATAAACGGCTGTTGTCTGGATTGAACGGCCGACACAACCCCAGGATCACCCCGAGCACACCCGCCAGCACAAAATGCACACCCATCAACAACATACGCAATAAAAACAGCATCTACAGGCCCCGTCGGGACAAAAGGTGGCGCAGTGTACGGATGTGCACTGTTTTCGGCAATTGCCGCTATAGAGGTAGGAGATGGGCGATGTTTGAGAGCATGTTTCCGATTAACGTGTCAGAAGCAGGCTAGAGCGGTTGTCGGTTTTTAAACGGAGCATGTAAGAAAAAGCCCGACACAGCGGTCGGGCTTTTCGTTTTGCGCTGAGGCAAGTTAACCCATGTGCTCCTGATCCAGCAGAATTGCACTGTCCAGCGTCTCCAGCAGGGCCTTGCGCACTTTCAGCTTGGTGTTCTTGTGGGCGGTCATGTTGATTTTCTTCAACTGACGCGCGGCCTCCAGCGCCGCACCCTGCAGCTCATCGGTCGACACCACCTTGTCGAGGAAGCCGGCGTCCACCGCGCTCTGCGGGTTGAACATCTCGCCATTGATCACCGAGCGATGAAACGCGGATTTGCGCAGGCGATCGCGGGCCAGCTCGATACCGGCGTGGTGCATGGTCATGCCGATCTGCACTTCGTTCAGGCCAATGCTGAACGGTCCATCGACACCGATGCGATAATCCGCCGACAGCAGCAGGAACGCTCCCTTGGCCACCGCATGCCCTGGGCACGCGACAACGACGGGGAAGGGGTGCGACAACAGGCGACGGGCCAGGGTCGAGCCGGCCGTGACCAGACTCACCGCTTCCTTGGGACCGGCGGTCATCACCTTCAAATCATAACCACCGGACAGAATCCCCGGTTGCCCGGTAATGATCACCACCGCCCGATCCGTCACAGCCTGATCCAGCGCAGTGTTGAACGCGGCAATCACATCCGGCGAGATGGCATTGACCTTGCCGTTGTTCAAGGTCAGGGTCGCGATACCGTCTTCGAGATGGTAGGCAATCAGGTCGCTCATGGCGCTATTCCTTGTAAGAGAAGTGACGCAGACGTTACCCACCGCCGCAGGCCAGGTAAAGCGCTGTGACTGACTCACCGGTCAGCCCCCAGCCCCGACAAACCGCCTGACCGCCCCATCGCCCGCGCCTTGCTCCATGGAACACTGCACACACAAACCCGAAGATTGGCCGGTTTGCCATGCTCGGACGCGTTTGAAATGTCCGATCACCTTAACCGCATGAAAATTCTGAAAAAAACCTTTGCCATCGGAAAAGCTTTCGACTACATTAGCGCGCCTCGACAGACTGAACAGTTTGCCGAGACACGGTGAAGTGTCCGAGTGGCTTAAGGAGCACGCCTGGAAAGTGTGTATACAGGAAACTGTATCGAGAGTTCGAATCTCTCCTTCACCGCCACATTCTGCAAACACAAACCCCTGATTTTCCTAGAGAAAGTCGGGGGTTTGTGGTTTTTGGCGTCTGGAAAAAGGCGATATGGGGCCGGCGGGCGACTTCCCGCGTGCTGGCGGCAACCACGCATAGGAGCCAGGCTCAGGTGCCCACGCCGTTCCACCAAACAGCATCGGGCAACCTCACAGCAGTATCGAGCAAAAGCTTCCGAGCCCATGCCGTTAAGGTTCCTCTTGAAGAGGTTCCTATCAACGTATTGTTGTGAGAGAAAGATCATGACCCCATGGATGAGTTTGGCTGTGCGCCTTCAGGCTGTCGCGCTGTGTTTGGTGCTTTCAACGAACACGGTTTCAGCGTCGCAAGCCGCTGACCAAAACATCAATACCGACCTGGTGCGCCAAGCATTTACCCACTGGCAACAAGGCCAAGGCACGGTTTTCGATCTGCTGGCGCCCGACGCAACGTGGACCGTATCTGGATCAAGCCCGGTTTCTGGTGTGTATAACAGCAAGACGGATTTAATCGAACGAGCCGTACGACCGATCACCGCTCGGCTGGCAACGCCCATTTCCCCTACCGTGCAAAGCATTGTGGCTGAGGGCGATGTCGTAGTGGTTCTCTGGAAGGGAGAGGCCATGGCCCTTGACCGCAAGCCCTACAACAACACTTACCTGTGGCACATGACACTCAAGGATGGCCAGATCACAGAGGTAACAGCCTTTCTGGACACCTACGTGTTGAATGACCTTATGCGTCGGGTTGATCCTGTTCGGTAATAGACCGCAAAAAGACGGCTCGTTGAATAAACGAGCCGTTTTTTTATGCCGGTGTTATCAAGGCAAGGGGCTGGCTATCAAAGATGATCCGCATCAATCACAGCCTTGGCAAACGCTTGCGGATCTTCCTGCGGCAAGTTGTGGCCGATGCCGCCGCTGATCAACCGGAACTCGTACTTGCCGGTGAAGCGCTTGGCGTAATCCTCGGGAGCTGGGTGCGGCGCGCCGTTGGCATCGCCTTCAAGGGTGATGGTCGGCACGCTGATGGAGGGCGCCGTCGCCAGTTTCTGTTCCAGCGCGTCGTATCGGGTCTCGCCCTGGACCAAACCGAGACGCCAACGGTAGTTGAATACGGTGATCTCGACGTGGTCGGGGTTTTCCAGCGCCTTGGCGCTGCGGTCGAAGGTGGCGTCATCGAATGCCCATTTGGGCGACGCCAGTTGCCAGATCAACTTGGCGAAGTCGTGGGTATTTTTCTCGTACCCGGCGCGGCCACGGTCGGTGGCGAAATAAAACTGATACCACCACTGCAACTCGGCCTTGGGTGGCAGCGGGTTCTGGCCGGCGGCCTGGTTGCCGATCAGATAGCCGCTGACCGCGACCAGCGCCTTGACCCGCTCCGGCCACAGGGCCGCGACGATGTCCGCCGAACGTGCGCCCCAATCGTAGCCACCGAGCACAGCTTGCTTGATTTTCAGTGCATCCATGAAGTCGATCACGTCACTGGCCAACGCGGCTGGTTGACCGTTGCGAAGCGTTTTTTCGGACAGGAAATGCGTATCGCCGTAGCCCCGGGCATAGGGCATCAGCACGCGGTATCCCTTTGCTGCGAGCAAGGGCGCGACTTCGTCATAGCTATGAATGTCGTACGGCCAGCCGTGCAGCAGAATCACCACCGGCCCATCGGCGGGGCCGGTTTCGGCGTACGCCACGTTCAGCAGACCGGCCTTGATATGCTTCAGCGCACCGAACGGGGAGGGCGTTGTATGCGTGATGCCGGACTTGTTCGCGGTTGGCTGCGCGGCGCTGGTGGATTTCCCGTGGGCTACCCCGAGCGCGCCGAACAGACTGAGAGCGAGGATGGATGAGCCGAGCAGGCGGCGATGGGTTTTACCGGTTTTGCTGTGCTGCAGTGCCGTTTTCATGGTGATGCCTCCATTGCGAGCCATGGGTCAGGGGCTCTGGTTGATGCCCTTGAAACCTTGGGTGCATTTGAACGGGGCAACGTATCCGGGCTGTGTCGAATGGGAGGTAAAAGTGCAAGGTTATGTAGCGATGTATCCTCGGGATACACGAGGATACATCGCAGCAAGATTGCCGGCGGCTAACGATTTTGGCCGGCTGCAGGATCGTTCTGTCGCAGATAATAATTGTCGAACTCACCGCTTTCGATGAGTTGGAAACCGTGACGAATGTAGAAGCGATTCGACGCGCTTTCTTTGAGAGCGCCCACTCGTAATGGCAGCGCAGCGGCATCCGCCTCTTTGAATATTTGGCTGAGAACAGCAGAGCCTATTCCTGATCCCTGCGCGTCAGGGTGCACGTACAAGTGGTCAAGCAAGAGTTCATTGTCGTGACGTTTGATGACTACGAACCCCACCCTCTGTCCTGTTACCACGATGTGGCGTGTGCAGTCTGGTTTAAAACCGCCTAGAAATCGCTCGCGTGCGCGCACGGGATCAAATCGCCCGACACGCTCAAGACTTTCGCGCATGGCTTCGATTCTGACGGCTACCAGATCGTCCAGGTCGCTGTTTTGAGCGGGGACCAAGGTGACAAGCGAATGGGGTGTGAGGGGCATTATTTCGTGCTCTATCATTTTGCCGAAAGACGTTGATCAGTGTGAGATTGTTGCCTGCCGAGTGCGGCATCCTGGGCGCGCGAGGGGCCGGATAAAAACCGGGATCAGGCATATCCCGGTGGAAGCCGGGTCGCCACATGGTTCCAGCATCTGGCGATCTCCACGGCAATACTGCCGCTGGGTTTTCGGACCTCGAGTTGATCATTTATCGTGAGCTGCTCCAGCAGCCACTCATCCGTCCATCCCGCCCATTCGCCTGCGACGGACCTGAGGTTGGCTTCCAGGACCGGGAACACTTCATTCCATAGGATGCTGTGGATTACCTTAGGTGAATAGCCGGTTTCAAGGATCACGCGAGCGATGTAGTCGTAGGTTAATTCGTCGATCTCGGTGTCGAGAAACAGTGATGAAAGGGCTTGCCAGATTTTCAGGCGATTGGGGTCAGCGGTTTTCATGCTTTGACTCTTTTTGTTGATGGCAAGGCTGGGCGTGTTCGTTTGAGTAATCGGCAATAGCATCCGTGGTTCAGCCTTCGGCCTGGACGTCTTGAAACTATCTTTCTGTCGTGGTTTCTGTCCATTGTCATGCGTCTATGATCACTGATCACCCGGAGCGAGAACTTGAAATGGATGCCTACATTCGCCTCGCAACAGTCGAGGACGCGCAAGCAATAAGCAACGTTGTGATCAGCGCTCTGCGTCAGTCCAATACGAAAGATTATCCGGCCGATGTAATCGTCCGGGTAGAGCAGAACTTTTCTCCACTGGCGATTGAGCGATTGATGGTGCGGCGTCGGATGTATGTGGCATCTGTCGATCAGCGTGTCGTCGCGACTGCCAGCCTCGATGGAGATGTGATCAGAAGTGTTTTTGTAGCGCCGCGGTATCAAAGAGCAGGCCTTGGCAGACGGCTAATGTCGGTCATTTGTTCAGCCGCTCTCGACATGGGTCTGGTCACTTTGCATGTGCCATCCTCCATCACGGCAGAGAGCTTTTACACAGAGCTGGGATTTCAGAAGGTACGTGACGAATTTGACGGTGCTGAACGCACGATCATCATGCGTAAATCCATGATGGAAACCACCCCCACGATTCAGACCCGCCGTCTTATCCTCACGCCTTTACAACTGGCCGATGCACCAGCTATCCAACAGCTGTTTCCTCATTGGGAAGTGGTGCGTTATCTCGACAGTCGCGTGCCATGGCCCTATCCGGAAGACGGCGCGCTGACGTACGTTCGCGACCATGCGCTTCCCGCCATTGCGGCCGGGCGCGAGTGGCATTGGATGATCCGTACTTGCGAAGATCCGGCACATTGCATCGGTAGCATCAGCCTGTACGATCAACCGGGCAACAACCGAGGTTTTTGGCTGGCGCCTCAATGGCAGGGCAAAGGCTACATGCGCGAAGCCTGTGAAGTTATCAACGCCTATTGGTTTGAAAACCTGGGGCGTCCCGTCATGCAAGTCCCCAAGGCGGTGGGCAATCATGCTTCGCGTAAAGTTTCGGAACACGAAGGCATGCGCATGATTGCAACGCGGCAGGGCAATTTTGTCTGTGGGCCGTTGCTACAGGAAGTTTGGGAAATGACGCGGGAGGCATGGCTTGAGAAAAAAGCGGCTTTGGGGCCTTTGAGCAGGGTGCAATGAGCTTGGTCGCCTTTGACGACCATTAATTACAGTCGCCAGACCTGAATATGCCTACAGGGTAAAGGAGTGTGAAATGGATATTCCACAGGGCTTCAAACCGTTATTTCGGAGCAGTCCTTTTCTTGATCTACTGGGCCCTTTCCACTATCGGGAAAACGCCGAAGGATTCACCGTTGGGATTCGGATCGAGGAGAAACACACTAATGCGCGTGGACTCGCTCACGGAGGGTTGTTCATGGCGCTGGCTGACATTGCTTTGGGCTACAGCGCTGCCTTCTCGAAAGATCCGCCCCTCAAGCTCGTGACGACCACAATGACCACTGATTTCGCCGGCTCCGCTAAGGTCGGTGATTGGTTGGAGGCGGCTGTCGATATTCAAAAATCCGGTAGCCGACTGGTTTTCGCCAATACCTATATAAGCGCTGGAGAGGAGCGCGTGGTGCGAGCCAGTGCGTCTTTTCTTGTGGTTGGTTGAAGCGTCAGCACATTTTTGGACGTAGTAACGGGGTCATTTCAGAAGGCAATCAGCGAAGTATCACAGAGTGTCTGTCGCCAGCGGTTTTCGGGTAAATCCGTTAACGACGATGTACAGCAATGGACCGATCGATACGAAGAACGCTGTGATCAACAAGTATGGCAGCAAGGACAGGAGCGATCTGCCTTTGGAGCGCGAGTCTCTGTACATCCAGAGGCATGCCATAAACCCGAGGAGATAGAGGTCGATGACCACCTGCGCAGTATCTGGGCTAGACATGAGTTCGACTCCGAACGCCAGGAGCGATTGCTCAGCGAGGAATAAAGTACTCGCCGTATAAAGGGAAAAAAGCAGCAGCGTGACAAGTGCTATGTAGGGTTTTTTCACTTTGCCCTCCTTGGACAAGATCATCGGTCAGTTGAGTCAGGCTAGTGATATGACCGCCCTGGCTGCAATGACCTCTGAGGTCATGGACGCCGCCCACCCGAAATGCCAGAGTCAGCGCATGAGCAGCCAACCTTTTCCTCGAACAACGCCCCCCGTCGCAGCGGGTGTGCAACTGCGTCAGTTGCGCCAACAAGCCGGGTTAAGTCAGCTGGACCTCGCATTGATTAGCGGAGTTTCTCAGCGCCATCTCAGTTGTATCGAAACGGGCCGTGCCAAACCGAGTCCTAGCACCCTACATAACTTATTGACGACATTGGACGCTCCTTTGGAGCGGTGTAACGAGATCTTTCTCGCCTGCGGCTATGCCCCGCGTTACGAAGCGACGCCGCTTACCTCACCGTCAATGGAAGTGGTGCGTGATGCCATCAATCATGTGCTTCACGCCAACAACCCTGCCCCGGCGATCGTCCTGGGTAGCCACTGGGAAGTTCTTGCAGCTAACGCCAGTACCGGTGTGTTGTTTGATCTAGTGGGCCTTGCCAAAGACGCAACGCAAGGGCTGAACCTGTTAGTGACGCTCCTGCAACCAGGCGGTTTGGGCGATCATTTGAACAATGCCGAGGAAATAAAATGGGTGGCCTGGCAACGGGCAACTCGAGAGGCCCTGAACAATCCCGGACTGGCCGATATTCTGCAAAGCCTACCAGTGCCGGACAGCCTTTCAACGCTGTCTGACGAACTTCCACCCCTGTTGCTGACGCGAGTCAACTCGTTGCATGGGGAACTGAAATTCATGTCGACCTTCACCACCTTCGGCATGCCGCTGGACATCACGATGAGTTCATTGCGTATTGAGCACTTGATTCCTGCCGATGCGAAAACCTGGGAAGTTATGACCGATGCTTACGAAAGATCGCTGCAAGGAAGCACACATGGAACCGACATTTAATCGAATCATGCTGTACGTACGGAACGTCCCGGCAACCTGCGCTTTCTATGAGCAACATTTCGGCTTTGTCAGTGAAAAGCATGCCGATGATCGCGTCACGGAATTGAGGTCTGTAAACGGAGGCGCGATTCTGATGGTTCATTCGGCAGGGAAGGGCGTTAAAACGGGGCAGGTCACAGTCAAGCTTGTTTTTGATACCCGGGATGTTGAGGGCTTCAAGGAGAAGTGCCTGGCCCAAGGCTTGAAGTTTGGCGCCACCCACAAGGCCGACGGCTATTCATTCGCCAATGCCAAAGACCCTGATGGCAACACCATCTCTATTTCCAGTAGAGCGTTTGCATGCCGCTGAGCTTTCATAAAATGCACGCCAATGGCGATGATTTTATTGTCGTGGACGCGCGAAACTCAGCCAACCCCATAACCAGTGCCCTGGCCCGGCGGATGGGTGATCGCAACCGAGGCATCGGTTTCAATCAACTCGCGGTGATGCTCGATTGTGAGGATGCAGACGCACGCCTGATGTTCTGGAATGCAGATGGCTCCACGCTGGACGTTTGCGGCAGCGCGACGCGGGGCGCTGCGGATCGGCTGATGCGCGAATCGAATTTGACTTCGATAACGCTGCGCACCCATCGCGGTCTGCTCACGTGCGAACGAATTTCAACCGGCGCAATTTCCGTCAACATGGGGCAGCCGCTTTTCGGCTGGTCGGACATTCCCCTGGCTGGGGACCTGGACAGCGCTGTTCTGCCACTGGCGGGTAGCCCGATAGCGTGCAGCATGGGCAACCCACACTGCACTTACTTTGTGGATGATCTGGCCGACGTTGATATCGCGACAGTCGGACCGGCAATTGAAAGCAGTGCGCTGTTCCCGCTCAAGACCAACGTGCATTTCGTTCAGGTCATCAATCGAAAGCACATTCGTTTGCGCATATGGGAACGGGGCGGTGGCATCGCACTGGGCTCAGGTTCCTGCTCTTGCGGCGCCGCTGTGAACGGGATTCGTCGTGGCTTGCTGGATCACTGTGTTGAGGTTGAATGTGATGGTGGAAGCGTGACGGTTCAATGGGATGGCCGGGGACCGGTGTTTCTCATCGGGCCGGTAGAGGCAACGTTTTCCGGAGTTATTCCCGATAGTTTTCAGCAAATCTCCACCTGATAGCGAAAAGTGTCAGCTGCGCCGCGCGACAGTCGGTATTCCAGCGGTTGACGGTCGTAGCCCAGGGCCACCCGTTCAACTACCACCACTGGGCTGCCGGCGGTGACTCCCAGCGTGGCGGCCAGTGGCTCATCGGCCGAGGTGACGGTGAGGGTTTCCCGGGCTGATGCGACGCGCATGCCGCAGCGTTCTTCGTAGAAGGGGTAGAGCAGGGTGCCGAAGTCGTTCAGGTCGGTGTCGAGCAGGGCGCCAAATTGAGCGGCCGGTAGCCAGATCTGCTCGTGGAACAGCGGCCGGCCGTTGATGAGGCGCAGACGCTCCAGGCGGATGGTGGCGTCGTGCTCGGTCAGATTCAGCGCCTGGCGCACGTGGGCGTCCGGGGGTTCCTGGGTGCGACTCAGGATGCGGCTTTGCGGCACTTGGGATTGACCGCTGGCATCGACCTGTCGAAAGAAACGAAACAGTGAACCGTCGAAGTTGGGCCGGCGCACGAACGTGCCACGGCCCTGGACGCGCAGCAGCAACCCTTCCCCGACCAGCGTTTCCACCGCTTTGCGTACCGTGCCTACCGCAACGCCATAGTGGCGGGTCAGTTCTGCCTCGGTAGGAATGGCTTCACCGGGCAGCCATTCGCCTGCGGCGATTTTCGCCAGCATCTCTTCGCGCAATCGTTGATAGAGCGGCAGTCGCTCGTCATGTCCAAGGTGTGTAAGGGCCATACCGTCAATCCGAATCCAAGCAATGCGCCACTTTACCTCACTCGTCGCGTTGACAGGGCTGGTTGTTTATAGATATGGTCATCCAGTCATCTATATGAATTTCAGGTCTGTAATCACCTTACATACCTGGCGGGCTCCCACAAAAAATCAACAAAGGCAGCTTCTGATGTCCCTGTCGTTCGAAGGCATAGATACTCACGCCCACATATTCCGGC
Source organism: Pseudomonas sp. N-137 (assembly GCF_034555295.1). Taxonomy (NCBI): domain Bacteria; kingdom Pseudomonadati; phylum Pseudomonadota; class Gammaproteobacteria; order Pseudomonadales; family Pseudomonadaceae; genus Pseudomonas; species Pseudomonas sp. N-137. Next base: position 50,494 of record NZ_JAXUDQ010000009.1, on the reverse strand, counting down.
ATGACTTGCCCATGGCGAGTGATCGTCGCTACAGCCCTGATTACGACGCCTTGGCCGAGCACTATCTGGGGCACCTGGATCGCTGCAGACTTGCCCAGGGTGTGCTCATCCAGCCGAGCTTTTTGGGAACCGACAACCGTTTCATGGTCGAGGCCCTGCAACGTTACCCGCAGCGTTTGCGAGGCATCGCGGTGGTCGAACCGGACATCGAGGATGCACAGCTCCAAGCTTTGGCCAAGGCTGGCGTGGTAGGGGTTCGCTTGAATCTGATCGGCAAGGCGCCGCAGGACTACACCGATGCCCGCTGGCAGACGTTTTACCAGCGACTGGCGCGGCTTGGCTGGCAGGTTGAGATCCAGTGCGGATTCGACGCTTTGGTCCTCGTTGTGCCGTTCGTTCTGGCGAGCGGCGTCACGGTAGTCGTGGACCACTTTGGTCTTCCCTCCAATGGTATCGACCCGAGTAACCCTGCCCATCAGGGCTTCCTGGCCTTGCTCGGCGAGGACCGGCTGTGGGTCAAGTTGTCTGCCGCCTATCGCAGCCAGTCAGACCTGCCCCGCGCGGCTTGCATGTTGGCGCAATTGCGCCAGGCGTGTGGCGGTATGGATCGTTTTGTCTGGGGCAGCGATTGGCCCCATACCCAGTTCGAGACGCGCACCGGCTACGACGCGCAATTGGCCTTTCTGCACGCCTTGCTTCCCGACCCGCTCGAGCGCCGGCAGGTGTTGGTAGATAACCCCACGATCCTGTTCGGCTTTGCTGCGTCGACGCGTTGAACTCCCCATAACAAAATAATACGGAACACACATCATGATGAGCCTGTACGTCGTCGCCGCGATCGTTCTTGCTGTCGCGCTGGGATACACCACCAAAATCAACATCGGCCTGTTCGCCATTGCCTTTGCCTATCTACTGGGCTGTTTCGGCATGGGCTTGAGTCCTTCCGAAATCATCGCCATGTGGCCGCTGAAGATTTTCTTCATCATCTTCTCGGTCTGCCTGTTCTACAGCTTCGCCATCGTCAACGGCACGCTGGAGAAACTGGCCGAACACTTGCTCTATCTCTGTCGTAACGTGCCGCACCTGTTGCCTTATGCGGTGTTCCTGACCGCTTGCCTGATTGCCGGGCTCGGCGCGGGTTACTACACGGTGCTGGCTTTCATGGCCCCGCTGACACTGCTGCTGTGCCAGCGCACGGGCATGAGCCTGATACTCGGTGGCATGGCGGTGAACTACGGGGCCCTGGGCGGTGCCAATTTCGTGTCCAGCCAGAGCGGCATCATTTTCCGAGGCCTGATGACCGGCCTGGGTGTTCCCGAAAGTGAAGCCTTCATCAATGGCCTGGCCATCTTTGCCAGCACCATGGTTATTCCGCTGGTGGTCATCACCGCGTTCGTGTTCTTCGCTGGCCACGGCCGTGCGCTGAAGAATGCGGCGGTCGCGATCGAGACGCCGAGCCCGCTCAACCGTGAGCAGAAAATTACCTTGTGGCTGACCTTGTTGATGATGCTGATCGTGTTGGCCGGCCCCATCGCGCATATCCTGTTCCCGGACAATGCGACGGTGACGTTCGTTAACTCGAAGGTGGACATTGGCCTGATCGCCAGCGTGTTCTCGGTGATCGCGTTGATGCTCAAGCTGGGCGACGAGCGCAAAGCCATCGCCTCGCTGCCGTGGGGCACACTGATCATGATTTGTGGTGTGGGCATGCTGATTTCGGTAGCGATCAAGGCCGGTGCCATCGACGCTTTGGCATCGTGGATTGGCGGCAATATCCCACCGGTGCTGGTAGCCTTGGTGTTCGGTGTCGTCGCCGCGTTGATGTCGATTTTCGCCAGCACTTTGGGGGTGGTCACACCTGCGTTGTTCCCCATGGTGCCGCCGCTGGCCGCCGCCATGTCGATCGACCCCATGGTGCTGTTCATCAGCATCGTGGTTGGCGCCCAAGCCACCTCTATCTCGCCGTTCTCCTCCGGCGGCAGCCTGATCCTGAGCTCCTGCGCCGATGAGCAGAGCCGAACCCGGCTGTTTCCCCAATTGCTGCTGCGTGCCGCGCCCATCGGCTTCGTCGCGGCCATGCTGTTTAACCTTGCGCTGACTTTTATCTGAAGAGTTCGTTTTGGCAGGTCTGGGAAGTTGATCGTTCCCACGCTCTGCGTGGGAATGCATCCCGTGACGCTCTGCGTCATCTTCCAGAAGCGGAACGCGGAGCGTCCCTGGCGACATTCCCACGCAGGAGCGTGGGAACGATCGAGGTGCGATTCACTCAAGACCTGCCTGAACCACTGTGGCGAGGGAGCTTGCTCCCGCTGGGCTGCGCAGCAGCCCCACTTTCACCGCCATTGCTGATGCGACTGGCGCTTAAGATCGAAGACTCAGCTCTCAGGGGTTATGACTGACTCTGGAGCGGGTTCAGCAGCCAGTTTTAACCGGTCAGCCTTACTGATGTATTTGGATTTCTTCGGCGGGGCCAGTTTGGCACTCGCCTTTTTTGCGTGAGCTTTCAGTAACTGATTTATTTTTTTACGACGATTCATACTTTTCTACTCGGTTTGCAAAGTCTTGGATGATGGTGACAGTTTGGTGTGAAGCCTGGCAGTGATTTTGCGCTTCCCAGCCGGCCTTACTGCCCAGAAACCTACCCCCAACCCTCAAGCCGCATGGTCGCACGTACCAGGCGTTGCTCTTCCTGTTCGATCTCCTTGAGGTTGTCGCGGATGCTGTGGATGTGTTCGCGCGCAGCGCGCTGAGCTTGTTCTGGCAGGCGCTCGATGACGGCGTGATAGAGCCGGGCGTGCTGGCGGTCGATCTGGCGTTTTTGCATGGGGCGATGGTAGAGGTTGTTGACCGAGGCGAACACCGTACTGAGCATCAAATCGGTCAACGACTGCAGGGTGTGCAGCAACACCGGGTTGTGCGAGGCCTCGCAGATCGCCAGGTGGAAGGCGTGGTCAAGGCGGGCATGTTCGCGCGGCTCGGCAGGTACTGGTTGGCTGTGGGCAGCGAGCATTTCTTCGTAGCGCCGGGTGAGCAGGACAAAGTCTGCATCGGTGCCGCGCAAGGCGGCCAGGCGCGCTGATTCGGCTTCCAGCAGTGCGCGCACTTCCAGAAGATCAAACAGGGTGCGCGGCTGCGAATTGAACAGGTGCATCAGTGGGCTGGCATCGCGGTTCCCGTTCAGCGTGGCCACCCGTGAGTCACGGCCTTGGGCGGTCTCGATAATGCCGCGCCCGCGTAGCACTTTCAGCCCTTCACGCAGGGCCGAGCGGGATATTCCCAGTTTCTCGCACAGACGGCGCTCCGAGGGCAGTGCCTGGCCCACCTTGAGCACGCCATCGACGATCAATCGTTCGATCCGCTCGGCGACCACATCACTGACCTGGCGGCGAACGGCGGATGTTTCTTCGAGCATGTCAGGGGCCTCGGCTAACTGGTAGTACCAGTTCTAAATGGTCATTCACGCTGCGCCCAATATAGCCACTAACCCCTTTATAGGTAAGGCCCTTGGCAAAGACGGGTTAGAGGCTGGCTTGAATAAACTGGTCATACCAGTTTATTCGGTGATAGACGACCACCCTGCAAGGCTCTACATATAGCGCATAACAAGCAACCCGGCTCGCTACCGGCGCGGCAAAAAGAACAATAAAGCGAGAAAGCCTGCCATGAGTATTTTGTACGACGAGCGCGTTGATGGAGCGCTGCCTGAAGTGGACAAGTCAGCGCTGCTGGCTGAACTGCGCCAGCAGCTTCCTGACCTGGAAGTGCTGCACACCCAGGAAGATCTCAAACCCTACGAGTGCGACGGCCTCTCTGCCTACACCACCACGCCGATGCTGGTGGTATTGCCTGAGCGCATCGAACAAGTCGAACGCCTGCTCAAACTCTGTTATCAACGCGGTGTGCCTGTGGTGGCACGCGGGGCAGGGACGGGCTTGTCCGGTGGTGCGCTGCCGTTGGTCCAGGGGATTTTGCTGGTGATGGCGCGCTTCAAGCACATCCTTGAAGTCAATCCAGAAGGGCGCTTCGCTCGCGTTCAGCCGGGCGTTCGTAACCTGGCCATCTCCCAGGCGGCCGCCCCTTACGACCTGTATTACGCACCGGACCCATCCTCGCAGATCGCCTGTTCGATTGGCGGTAACGTCGCCGAGAACGCCGGCGGCGTGCACTGCCTCAAATATGGCCTGACCGTGCACAACCTGCTCAAGGTGGAAATCCTCACGGTTGAAGGCGAGCGCATGACCCTGGGCAGCGAGGCCTTGGATTCCCCCGGTTTTGACCTGCTTGCTTTGTTCACCGGCTCCGAAGGCATGCTGGGGATCATCACTGAAGTCACCGTCAAGCTGTTGCCCAAGCCGCAGGTGGCCAAGGTGTTGCTGGCCAGCTTTGATTCGGTGGAGAAAGCCGGGCGCGCGGTGGGTGAAATCATTGCGGCCGGCATCATCCCCGGCGGCCTGGAGATGATGGACAACCTGGCCATTCGCGCCGCCGAGGACTTTATCCACGCCGGTTATCCGGTAGACGCCGAGGCCATCCTGCTGTGCGAACTGGACGGTGTGGAGGCCGACGTGCACGACGACTGCGAGCGTGTCCGCGCGGTGCTGGGCGAGGCCGGCGCCACCGAAGTGCGCATGGCTCGCGATGAGGTTGAACGGGTCAAGTTTTGGGCCGGGCGCAAGAACGCCTTCCCGGCCGTCGGGCGTATCTCGCCGGACTATTACTGCATGGACGGCACCATTCCACGTCGCGAACTGCCCGGGGTGCTCAAGGGCATCAGTGAGCTGTCCGAGGCGTTCGGCCTGCGTGTGGCCAACGTGTTCCATGCCGGTGACGGCAATATGCACCCATTGATTCTGTTTGATGCCAACCAACCCGGCGAGCTGGAGCGGGCCGAGTCCCTGGGCGGCAAGATTCTCGAACTCTGTGTCAAGGTGGGCGGCAGCATTACCGGCGAACATGGGGTGGGGCGCGAGAAGATCAATCAGATGTGTGTTCAGTTCAACAGTGATGAACTGACCCTGTTTCACGCGGTGAAAGCAGCCTTCGATCCGCGTGGCCTGCTCAACCCCGGCAAGAACATTCCAACCCTGCACCGCTGTGCCGAATTCGGCGCCATGCACGTGCACCACGGCCAACTGCCCTTTCCTGAACTGGAGCGCTTCTAATGGTGATGCAGCACGACTGCGACGCCAGCGAGGCGTTGCTGGAACAAGTCAATCACGCCCTCAACAGTGCTACGGCGTTGCGCATTCAGGGGGGTAACAGCAAGGCGTTTCTCGGTCGCAAGGCCGAAGGCGAAGTGCTCGATACCCGTGCCCACCGCGGCATCGTCAGCTACGACCCGACCGAGTTGGTGATCACCGCCCGCGCCGGCACGCCGCTGGTTGAGCTGGAGGCGGCGCTGGACGCGGCCGGGCAGATGCTCACCTGTGAGCCTGCGCAGTTTGGTGGCGCCGCGACCCTCGGCGGGATGGTTGCGGCAGGTCTGTCGGGCCCGCGCCGGCCTTGGTCCGGCGCGGTTCGTGACCTGGTCCTGGGCACCCGCTTGATCACCGGAACGGGCAAGCACCTGCGCTTTGGCGGCGAGGTGATGAAGAACGTCGCCGGCTACGACCTGTCGCGGCTGCTGGCCGGGAGCTTTGGCTGCCTGGGAGTGATTACCGAGGTGTCGCTCAAAGTGCTGCCCAAGCCGCGCCAGTGCCTGAGTCTGCGGCTGGAGATGGACGCCGCCCTGGCCTTGCGCAAACTGGCCGAGTGGGGTCAGCAACCCATTTCGCTGAGCGCCGCCAGCCATGATGGTCAGGCTTTGCACCTGCGCCTGGAAGGTGGTGAAGGCTCGGTCGCAGCGGCCCGTGAGCGTCTCGGCGGTGAGCTGCTTGAGAGCTCGTACTGGGTTGACCTGCGCGAGCAGCGCCTGGATTTCTTCGCGGACCCGCGCCCGCTCTGGCGATTGTCGGTGCCGACCAACACCGGCGTGCTGGCGCTGCCCGGTGAGCAACTGATCGATTGGAGTGGCGCCCAACGCTGGCTCAAGTCCGATGCCGATGTCGCGCTGATCCGCCAGATCGCCGCCCAAGCCGGTGGTCACGCCACCTGTTTCACCGCCGGCCACTGCGACAGTCCATTCCATCCGCTGGCCGCCCCGTTGCTGCGCTACCACCAACAGCTCAAAACCCAGCTTGACCCCCAGGGAATTTTCAACCCTGGCCGAATGTATCGCGAGGTGTAGTTGTGCAGACCCATCTGAGTGAACAGGCCAAGCACCTGCCCCGCGCCGAAGAAGCCGAAAGCGTCCTGCGCAGCTGTGTGCATTGCGGCTTTTGCAACGCCACCTGCCCGACCTACCAGCTTATCGGTGACGAGCTGGACGGCCCGCGCGGGCGTATTTACCTGATCAAGCAAGTGCTGGAAGGCAACGAAGTCACCGCCAAGACCCAACTGCACCTGGATCGCTGTCTGAGCTGTCGCAACTGCGAGACCACCTGCCCGTCGGGCGTGCAATATCACAATCTGCTGGATATCGGCCGCGCGGTAGTCGATGCCGCCGTGCCGCGCCCGCTGGCTCAGCGCGTATTGCGTCAAAGCCTGCGTGCCGTGGTGCCTCATGCGCGGCTGTTCAAAGGGCTGATTGAGGTCGGCCAGGTTTTCCGTCCGCTGTTGCCGGCCAGCCTCAAGGCCAAATTGCCGCGTACTGCCAGTGCCGCCAAACCCCGCCCCGAGCCACGCTATGCACGCCGTGTGCTGATGCTTGAGGGCTGTGTGCAGCCTGGCCTGGCACCTAACACCAATGCCGCCACGGCGCGGGTGCTCGATCGCCTCGGCATCAGCGTCACGCCGATCAATGAAGCCGGTTGCTGCGGCGCAGTGGACTACCACCTCGACGCCCAAGAGCAAGGCTTGCAGCGTGCGCGGCGCAACATCGATGCCTGGTGGCCCGCCATCGAGCAGGGCGCCGAGGCCATTGTGCAGACCGCCAGCGGCTGCGGCGCCTTCGTCAAGGATTACGGCCATCTGTTGGCGCAGGACCCGGCCTACGCCGAGAAAGCCAGGCGCGTCAGTACGCTGGCCAAAGACCTGGTTGAAGTGCTCAGCGTCGAACCTCTGGAGCAATTGGGTGTGCATGCCGACAAGCGTGTGGCTTTCCACTGCCCCTGCACTCTGCAACATGCGCAGAAGCTGGGTGGCGCCGTGGAGAGCGTGCTCGCTCGCCTCGGGTTCGGTTTGACGGCTGTGCCCGACAGTCACCTGTGTTGCGGCTCCGCCGGGACCTATTCGTTAACCCAGCCGCAGCTGTCCAGGCAGTTGCGCGACAACAAACTCAATGCCCTGGAAAGCGGTAAGCCGCAGGTGATTGTCACCGCCAACATCGGCTGCCAGACCCACCTCGACGGCGCCGGTCGCACCCCTGTGCGGCATTGGATCGAACTGGTCGAAGAAGCCCTGAATTAACCGGAGAACAACATGCTTAGCAAAGCCGTATTGAGCCAGACCGAAGTTAGCAAAATCCTCGCCGCTGCCCGCAGTGAAGCGGAGAAAAACCACTGGGCCGTGAGCATCAGCGTGGTCGACGACGGCGGTCACCCGCTGGCCCTGGAGCGCCTGGATGGCTGCTCACCGATCGCCGCCTACATCGCCGCCGAGAAGGCCCGCAGCGCCGCCATCGGGCGTCGTGAAACCAAAGGTTATGAAGACATGGTCAATGGCGGGCGTAGCGCGTTCCTGTCCGCGCCGCTGCTGACTTCGCTGGAAGGTGGCGTGCCGGTGATTGTCGACGGCCAGGTGATTGGCGCGGTGGGCGTTTCCGGGGTCAAGGCCGATCAGGACGCCCAAGTGGCCAAAGCCGGTATCGCCGCATTGGGCTGATTACAAGGGCTAGGCGCCTGTTCAGTGAGCCGCGCTGACACCTGACGCCGGCCACCTACTGTTTTTTGGAGAGTGAAAATGACTGATCGCGTGAATTGCCAGCGCCTGCAAGTGGCCGTCAACCTGCAACGTTTCGTCGACGAGCAAGTGCTGCCCGGCACCGGGATTGAACGCGAGGCGTTCTGGGCCGGCTTCGACGCCCTGGTGCATGACCTGGCGCCGCACAATCGTGCGCTGCTGGCCGAGCGCGATGCGCTGCAGGCGAAGCTGGACAGCTGGCACCGCGCGCACCCAGGCCCGATCAGCGACATGCCGGCCTATCGCGATTTTCTCGAGTCCATCGGCTACCTGTTGCCGCAGCCAGACACGGTGCGGGTCAGCACCGCCAACGTCGACAGCGAGATCACCCACCAGGCCGGTCCACAGCTGGTGGTGCCGATGATGAATGCCCGCTACGCGTTGAACGCCGCCAACGCGCGCTGGGGTTCTTTGTACGATGCGTTGTACGGTACCGATGCCATCGCTGAAGACGGTGGTGCTCAAAAGGGCCCGGGCTACAACCAAGTGCGTGGTGACAAAGTCATCGCCTTCGCCCGCGCGTTTCTCGATCAGGCAGTGCCTTTACGCATTGGCTCGCATGCCGACTCGGTCAATTACCGAGTCAGTGAGGGGCAACTGCACGTGACCCTGGCTGACGGCACCCAGACCGGTTTGGCCCAGGCCGACAAGTTCGTCGGTTATCAGGGCCAGGCCAGCGCGCCGACAGCGGTGCTGCTGAAAAACAACGGCCTGCACGTGGAAATCCAGATCGATGCCGGTAACCCGATTGGCGCCAGCGATGGCGCAGGGGTCAAGGATCTGCTGGTGGAGTCCGCGCTGTCGACCATTCTCGACTGCGAAGACTCCGTCGCGGCGGTCGATGCGGTCGATAAAGTGCTGATCTACCGCAACTGGCTCGGTCTGATGAAAGGCGACCTCAGCGAAGCGCTGGAAAAGGGCGGCAAATCCATCGTGCGCCGTTTGAACCCGGACCGCGAGTACACCGCTGCCGCTGGCGGAGCGTTGAAGCTGCACGGCCGTTCGTTGCTGTTTGTGCGCAACGTCGGGCACCTGATGAGCAACCCGGCGATCCTCGACGGCGAAGGCCACGAGATCCCCGAAGGCATCCTTGACGGGGTGATGACCAGCTTGATCGCCCTGCATGACCTTCAGCGCCACGGTAACTCGCGTACCGGCAGCATTTATATCGTCAAGCCGAAGATGCACGGCCCGGCTGAAGTGGCCTTTGCCGATCAGTTGTTCACGCGCATCGAAGACCTGCTGCACTTGCCCCGGCACACCCTGAAGATGGGGATCATGGACGAAGAGCGCCGCACCAGTATCAACCTCAAGGCGTGTATCGCCAGCGCGGCGGCGCGGGTGGCCTTCATCAACACCGGCTTCCTCGACCGCACCGGTGATGAGATGCACACCGCCATGGAGGCCGGCGCGATGCTGCGCAAGGGCGACATGAAGAGCAGCGCCTGGATCCAGGCCTACGAGCGCAACAACGTGCTGGTTGGCTTGAGCTGCGGTCTGCGTGGTCGGGCGCAGATTGGCAAGGGGATGTGGGCCATGCCGGACCTGATGGCCGCCATGCTTGAGCAGAAGATCGCCCATCCCCAGGCCGGCGCCAACACGGCCTGGGTCCCGTCGCCGACCGCCGCCACCTTGCATGCCTTGCACTACCACCAGGTGGATGTGCAGGCGGTGCAGCGCGAGCTGGAAGCCATTGGCCTCAACAGTCAGCGCGACGACCTGCTCAATGGCCTGCTCAGCGTGCCGGTGGTGGCCGAGCCTGACTGGAGCGCCAGCCAGATCCAGCAAGAGCTGGACAACAACTGCCAGGGCATCCTCGGTTATGTGGTGCGCTGGGTCGAGCAGGGCGTGGGCTGCTCCAAAGTGCCGGATATCCACAACGTCGGCCTGATGGAAGACCGCGCCACCCTGCGTATTTCCAGCCAACACATCGCTAACTGGCTACACCACAACGTCGTCAGCCAGACTCAAGTGCGCGCAAGCCTTGAGCGCATGGCCAAGGTGGTCGATCAGCAGAACGCCGGCGATCCGCTGTATCGCCCCATGGCCGCCGACTATGCTGCTTCGATGGCGTTTCAGGCCGCCTGCGACCTGGTGTTCAAAGGCCGCGAGCAACCCAGCGGCTACACCGAGCCGCTGTTGCACGCCTGGCGTCTACGGTTCAAGCAACAGGCCTGAGGAGGCACGCTCTTCAATTGTCGAGGGTGCTGCGGTGTGCGTCGTGACCGTAGCCCTGAAAGCCCCTGCGTTAGCGGGGGCGCCGTACAACAGGCCCCGACAGTCCATGGCTGCCGGGGCCCTTGAGCATGAGCGCGGCGACGGGTGATCCCCTGTCGACGCGGTTCGCGGAGCACCTGTGCTCTGGATGCGTGGCGCCGGATACCCCCGGCAAACTGTGGTTCACAACAATAAAAAGGAACCAAAACCATGAGTCAAACACTGCTGTCCATCCTGGCCTTCGTGCCGCTGGTACTGGCGGGCGTGTTACTGATCGGCTTTCGCTGGCCAGCCAAATACGCCATGCCCGTGGTCTTCGTACTGACGGCGCTGATCGGCCTCGGGGCCTGGGACATGACGTGGAATCGGGTCCTGGCGTCCTCGCTGCAGGGCCTCGTCCTCACGGCGGCGATCCTGTGGATTGTTTTCGGCGCCATTTTGTTGCTCAACACCCTCAAACATTCCGGCGGAATCAGTTCCATTCGCCTCGGCTTTGCCAATATCAGCCCGGACCGACGGGTCCAGGCGCTGATCGTGGCCTGGCTGTTCGGCTGCTTCATCGAGGGCGCTTCGGGCTTTGGCACACCTGCGGCGGTAGTCGCACCGTTGATGGTCGCGCTGGGCTTCCCGGCCATGGCCGCGGTGGTACTCGGCATGCTGGTGCAATCCACGCCGGTGTCTTTTGGTGCCGTCGGCACGCCCATGGTGGTCGGGGTCACAGGCGGACTTGACCAGACCGGTCTCGGCGCGCAATTGGCTGCGGTCGGCAGCAACTGGGACATGTTCTTCCATCTGATCGTCTCGCGGGTGGCGATCATCCATGCCCTTTGCGGGATTCTCATGCCGCTGATCATGGTCAGCATCATGACCCGCTTCTTCGGCAAGAACCAATCCTGGCGCGAAGGCCTGGTCATGGCGCCGTTTGCGATCTTCACCGGGCTCGCCTTCGTCATTCCTTACGCCGCCGCTGGGGTGTTCCTCGGCCCGGAATTCCCCTCGATGATTGGTGCCCTGGTGGGCCTGAGCATCGTGATCCCGGCTGCCAAAGCGCGCTTCCTGTTGCCCAAGACCACCTGGGATTTTGCCCCGGCCAGCGAGTGGCCGGCGGAGTGGATGGGCAGGATCGAGATGAAACTCGACGACATGGCCGGCAAGAAAGCGATTTCCGTCCCCATGGCCTGGGCACCCTATGTGCTGCTGGCCGTGTTGTTGGTGCTGTCGCGCAATATTCCACCGCTCAAGGCCTGGCTGCTGTCCCTGAGCTTCGGAGCCAAAGACATTCTGGGTGAGACGGGTGTGTCCGCCAGCCTGGAATTGCTCTACCTGCCAGGTGGCCTGCTCTGCGTGGTGGCGCTGATGACATTCTTCTTGCACCGCATGCGCGCGAGCGAATTGGTAGCAGCGGTGAGCGAATCGAGCAAAACCTTGCTGGGCGCCGGTTTCGTGTTGATCTTCACCATCCCGATGGTGCGTATCCTGATCAACTCAGGGGTGAACGGATCGGACCTGGTGTCGATGCCGGTGGCAATGGCGCGTCTGGTCGCAGACAGTGTCGGCAGCGTGTACCCGTTCTTCGCCCCGGCGGTGGGCGCACTGGGCGCATTCATCGCCGGCTCCAACACCGTGTCCAACCTGATGCTGGCGCAGTTCCAGTTCAACACCGCGCAACTGTTGGGCATCTCCGGCGCGCTGATGGTGGCGTTGCAATCGGTAGGCGCGGCGGCCGGCAACATGATAGCCATCCACAACGTGGTGGCGGCGTCGGCGACAGTCGGCCTGCTGGGCCGCGAAGGCATCACCCTGCGCAAAACCATGCTGCCGACGCTGTACTACATCGTCCTGGCCGGTATCATCGGCATGATCGGCTTCTATCTGCTGGGTATCAGCGATCCGCTGACGAAGTCCTGAAACCTGCAGGCTGCCCGCTGATGGGGCGGGCAGCTTCGGTCAGGCGAGTCGAGCAGGGCTAAAACCAAGCGTATGAATCTCAAGGACGTGCGATGACATTGCGATACAGGCCAGTGATGGTTGATGACATCAAAACCATCTGCAGTTTTCCCCAGGACGCTCGGGAACTGTTTTATATGTTCCCGAAAGCTCAATACCCTCTGACTGAGGTTCAGCTGTCTGACGCGATTAACCAACGATCTGACTCAACGATTTTTGAAAGGGGAAATAACGTCGTCGGTTTTGCCAACTTCTATCGAGCTGAAATGGGTGGGGTTTGTTGTATTGGCAATGTCATCGTCGCTCAACAGGCACGAGGTAAAGGCGTGGCGAGCTTCATTGTGAAGACAATGACAGCGCTGGCTTTCGACCGCTATGACGCTTCAGAGGTGCATATCTCCTGTTTCAATGAAAATACGGCGGGGTTGCTGCTTTATCCGAAACTGGGCTTTTTGCCCTTTGCCATTGAAGAACGCACTGCGCTGGATAATCGTAGATCGGCGCTTATCCATATGTCCTGCGGTAGGGCGGGCCGGTCCTAGTACTCAACTGATCTTCGACTTGTCTGAGAGTTAGGCGTCGAGATCGTCTTCGAAACTTGCTATTTCGTGATTCTTTCACAAGGTGATGAAGCTGTTGTGCTTGTGAACGAAGGGTTCTTGAGCTGCGACATTGTCGCTACGGCGCGTCCGGTCTGAGACTCTTGACCGGCAACTAGTGGGGATTTCAGGCTACCTTGTCGAGAAAACGACGGTTTACCAGAGGGGGAGCAAATGCGTCTTATCGTTAGGGATTGAGCGTTTCTGACAAAGCAGCTTCATAACTCAAGACATACCCGGTGTGAGGGAATCTCGCAGACTGCTTTGGGGGCGAGTGCTGCTTTCGTCATGGGGCATCTTGGCTGATCAACTGACCACTTATCACTTCCCGGCTATCATCCCTACCAATCCCTCAAGATCCGAGACCTTGCCATGCAAGATGGTTACTGGCCCTTTCATCTATTCGGCGCGACCTTCGTCAGTGACGCCGAGGCGCAACAGTATGTATTCGAACAGTGGGAGTCAGAGCCTCCCGAAAGCGCAACCGAGGCCGAGTATTCCGCATGGGAAGACCGCAATCCGACCTGGCGATTGGCCGAGGAACTGGAGTTCCACATGGACCCGGATTTCGTTGAATTTCCCGGCAGCCTAGAAGATGTCATCACGAAAATTCGCTGCCCAGAAGAGAGAGCGCTGGTAAGTTCCAAAGCGGCCGAATTCACCCACTTCATCATGGTCGGTCTGGATGCCATCTGGGGCGATCGACGTTCAAGTTCCACTCAAGTTGAACCTGTAGTGCGTTTGCCGGAAAGCACAGTAGCTATCACTTACCTCGGCAAGTTCAACTAAGCCGCCGGCCGAAAAATTACCCTGCTTGCTCAATCTACCGCGCGCACGGCAGAAATTTTTATCATTCGGCTATCATCAATGCAACTGCACTTTTTACGATTAGGTTCGGATGTTGGGCGCGTCACAGCAGTTTGCTGTGACGTTCAGCTTTCTTGGAGGGATATCATGAAATGGGCTTCGCTCTTGGTATCGGCGGCACTTTTTAGCTCTATCGTCCAAGCTGCGGATGTTTACAAATGCATCACCCCGGATGGCCACGTGATTTTCTCGAACTTCGGGTGCGGAACCGCAAGTGGGAGCGCAGAGCTACAAGAGCTGAAAATCAACAACATGGGGGAGCCCATCAAACCATCATCTGGGCAGCAAAAAAAACTAAGCGTGGATCGGGATTCCTCTCGTAACTCTCCGATTGTAGTCCGGGATTCCGCTGATGAAGATACAAGGGATGGTCGTATCAAGCGACGCTTAAGGGCTCAGGAGGAGTACCTTGACAGCCTGAAACCGAAAGTCCCGGGCGTGACGGTGATCAAGAATAAGGGTAGCGAAACCAATCACGAAAAAGCTATGCGCCTGAGAGAGGAGGCTCGAGAGCTTTACTACCAACAATAATTTTTTTGGATGACGAGTTTGAATTGATAGTCTCGCGTGACCAGGCTTTCGCGCGGCTCAAATTTTCTGAATAGTCGTAGATCAGCTCTCATGTATAGGACCTGCAGCAGACTGGCCCGACCATCTACTCACTTGATCTCAAAACGTTTCTTGACGCGCTTCTTCTCCTGAAGGAACTCGCCCTGAAGCGTCAGGATTTCTGACTTGCTCAGAACGCCTTTCCTCTTGAGGTTGACGAGCAACCGTTCGATGTCGTCCAACTCGACAACATCGCCAGCCATACGGGTAATGGTCACGGCCATACGACTCATGTCGTCAAGTTCAGCAGTGACATCATGGGCTTTAGCAAGCCTGCGGACCTTAGCCTCGACGCTATCAACCGCTGTTTGAGTCAATGGAGATTCCTCTACTTACTACTACATTACTAGCGGTGCCGGTATCGCGTTAGGTGGTGGTAAATGAAAGCCCCGGATTCGTTTAGAACCAGGGGCTTTGTGGCCTATAGAACGGATCCCGCCGGCGCCGCATCCAGCCGCCTGGCAATCACATCCATCACGTCGCAACCGTCACGCAGCGGAATGCAGCAAAGCTGTGCCAAATCCTGAAGAGTCGCGGGATCAGCGCTCTGCTCATCGCGCATCGCAATATTCTCAAGAAACTGAGTAGCGGCACGGATTCGGTAGGCGGCTGCATCGAGCAGGATGTGTAGCGGGGCGCAAGTATCGACGTAGAGGGGTTGGTCGTCGGCGTTGCTGGTAAGGCTCATGTATTGGTTCATATCAATTCCTTGTGTCATGAGTGAACTGTCACACTTCGTCGCCAAACGAAGGGTGACAGCTGTACACAGGTTGGCGAACCGGAGACACAAGCAGCCGGCAGACCCGAAGGTCTCCCGTGCACAGCTGCCATAAAGCAGTTCTGTGGGCACAAGGGTGCTCCTGCCACAGCAGAAAGCACCGTTGCACTTGTGTCAATCGAGTCGCCAAACCCGGTCGCCATTTTGGGCGACGCCCAGACTATAGGCGCCACCACAAAAAATACGCAAGGGATTGATAGGGAAGGGGATTCCCAATCATATGTAGGACGGTGCCTTAGTCGTCAGCGCTCGAGCTGTATGTCCTACAACTCACCAGAGCTATCACTTACGTCTTCTGGTGGGTAAATGCCATGGAGGAGAGGAGCAGTAGCCACGGGCGTAGCCAGGGAAGGAATGGGGCGAGATTTTCATTATTGTTAATAGAAAATCCCTGTGAGATGACCGTTCTCTACGAATTCACGCGGCTCGCGTAAAATTTGCTCCAGAACTGCGAGTCTCGAGCGGCCTTCTTGGCGTAGAAGGGTACCGACGAGTAGGCCTCTTTTAAACGTTGCGAGCCCAGCGCCCGCCTTTCGGCTTCCTGGATGCTCAAAGCTCCACTCTGCCAAATCTTCATCCAGAAGCTGTCCGCCAGTAGCGTCGTGGAGGGTTTTACGTTCGAAGTCGTAGCAAGCATTTCGTACCTCCGGCACGGAGAAGGCTGAGGATGCAGTCGGCATCTGGGCGCTGCACGACTATAGAGACCCCCGCAAAAACTACGCAAGGGATTGATAGCGCGGAGGTTTCCCAATGACATGTGGGACATTTCCGTAGCTCAATCAGCCAATTCCGCCATTCCACCCCCATTTACAGCCCTACACGTCCCACAATCCAATCGCGCATTCCCCTCCGGCGCGGGATAATACGGCCCGGCTTGGGGTCACAACCGCTTCCCCCTGATTGTATTGGCGGCTGAGAAGGATCGATCGCAATGACAGACTGGCTGCAAAGCTATGGAGAGATGGCTGAACGGGTACGCGGCCACGATTGGGACGCCAGCCCGCTCGGGCCGCCGAAACAGTGGCCCGATGTGCTGAAGACCACCGTAGCGTTGAGCCTCGCCTCGCATTTCCCCCAGGCCATCGTGTGGGGGCCGGAACTGATCACGTTGTACAACGATGCCTTCGTGCCCATCCTCGGCAATAAACCCCAAGCGCTGGGTCGGCGGTTCGATGAGGTGTGGAAGGAAGTCTGGAGCGACATCGGCCCGATTGTGCGGGCGGCCTTCGAGGGGCAGGCGACTTATATCGAGAATTTCCCCCTGATCATCGAGCGTGGCGGCGGCCTGGAACAGGCGTATTTCACGTTCTGCTACAGCCCCATCCGTGATCAGTTCGGCAAGGTCGTGGGCATGCTGGACACCGTCACCGAGACCACTTCCACGGTGTTCATGACCCAGCGCCTGGCGGTGCTGGATGCCATTGGCAATGCCGTGGCGAATGCCACCGACCCACAGGCCATCATGGCCACCACCACGCGGATTCTGGCGGCGCACCTGAACCTGTCCAATTGCGCCTATGCGGATATGGATGAGGACGAGGATGGCTTCACCATTCGCGGTGATTGGGCTCGGGCGGGGTCACCCAGTATTGTCGGGCATTACCGACTGGCGGATTTCGGTCGGCTGGCGGTTGCCAACCTGCGGGCTGGCAAACCCCTGGTGGTCAACGATAACCTCAAGGAGCTGGCGCCCGAGGAAGCGGCGACGTTCCAGGCGATCGGTATCGCAGCGACCATTTGCGTGCCGCTGATCAAGAACGGACGTTTGACCGCATTGATGGCCATCCACGACAAAACGCCGCGGGTCTGGTCCAGCAACGATCTGGCGCTGCTGATGGAAGTGACCGAACGATCCTGGGCTCACATCGAGCGGACCCGCGCGGACGCCGCCGTGCGCGAGGGGCTCGCGGCCCTGGCGGAACTGAACGCGACACTGGAGGAGCGGGTCGAGGAACGCACCACGCGCCTGAAACAGACCGAAGCGGCCCTGCGCCAGTCGCAGAAACTTGAAGCCATCGGCCAGCTCACCGGCGGGGTGGCCCACGACTTCAACAACCTGCTGACGATCATTCGTTCCTCCGTCGACTTTCTGCGCATGCCCAATCTGTCCGATGAGCGGCGCAACCGCTACATGACGGCGGTTTCCGAGACGGTGGAGCGTGCCGCCAAGCTGACCAGCCAGTTGCTCGCCTTCGCCCGGCGTCAGCCGTTGAAACCGCAAGTCATCGATGTGGGCAAGCAGGTGCAAAGCCTCGGCGACATGCTGCAGACCGTCACGGGGGCGCGGATTCAGGTCAAGGTCGAGCTGAGCGACCGGCCTTGTTACATCCGCGCTGACTTGAGCCAGTTTGAAACGGCGCTGATCAACATGGCCCTCAATGCCAGGGATGCCATGGATGGGCAAGGCACGTTGTCGCTGCGGCTCATTGGCGGTGCTGGCATGCCGCCGATCCGAGGTCACGCGGGAGCCGGGCAGTCTTTTGCCGCCATTGCCCTGGCGGACACCGGCACCGGCATTGCGGCAGAAGTCCTGGAGCATATTTTCGAGCCGTTCTTTACCACTAAGGAAGTGGGCAAGGGCACCGGGCTGGGGTTGTCCCAGGTGTTCGGTTTTGCCAAACAGTCTGGCGGCAACGTGGATGTTTCGACCGTGGTCGGGGAGGGGACGGTGTTTACCTTGTACCTGCCGGAAGTCGAGCCCGAAGAGATTGATGAGCCCAACCGGGAGGAAACCACGCCCCTGCTGCTGGAAAAGGGCAAGCGTCGGGTGTTGATCGTGGAGGACAACCTGGAGGTCGGGCGTTTTGCCAATCAGATCCTGCAGGATCTGGGCTACGAAACGGCCTGGGCGACCAACGCCGAGGAGGCTCTGGATATGGTTGGCCCGGATGCGATGGCGTTCGACGCGGTATTTTCCGACGTCGTCATGCCCGGCATCAGCGGCATTGCCCTGGCCAAGGCACTGCGCCGGCGCCGCCCGGATCTGCCGGTGGTCCTGACGTCGGGTTATAGCGAGGAGCTGGCCCACCGTGGCCATGAAGATTTCGAGTTTCTATCCAAGCCCTATTCGGCCGATCAGGTTTCCCGGATCTTGAGCCGCGCGATGGCGGGGCGGATTGAATAAAGCGGTCCGTGGGCAAGTCACGCAGCTCCATTCGTCGGCCAGACGCTTGCCTGAATAATCAGTCCTTTGATGACCGACTAGTCTGAAAGTCGTGAAGGCCTATATTTTTCAGGCAACGGGTTGTTGCCGGTGTGGGCCTCGACGAAAAGGGGAAAGGCGATGGGAGCACCGTACAGCGAGGATAACGGAGCCGCATATCCGATCAATGAAGGTTTGCAGTGTGGGCAATCGGCCTATAGGGCGGACTTTGGCGACGAGCCGATCAAATCCATCAGGACCAAGGTGTCCAAAGTGCCGCGAGGGGAAAAGGCCAAGTTCCTGCCCAGGGTCCCGGTCAGGAAGTAACGTTGCAACTCTACAATTCAGTCCTGTCATCGTGGCGAGGGAGCAAGCTCCCCGCCACGACACCATTCCAGCCTCTGGCATAAATATTCTTCATCTTTTTTTTCACGACGGTTTCTTTCACGTTTCTTTCACAAGCGGGCGCGTAATCTTGGCTCATCCGTTAGAAAGCAGTAACCGCAGTACCTGCCCGTTTCCCCAGCGGGCTTTTTTTTGCCTGTCATAAAACTACCCCTCCGTTTGTTGTCCAAGTGACATGGCCCGACGCTATCTGGCGTAGACTGACGCCCGCGCGTACCGGCCATCTTTCCCCGATGCGGCATTCTTGAGGTTTCTATCATGCGTTTGACTTTATCCACCTTGGTGCTTGGGCTTGTGGTTGCTCAAGGCGCGATGGCTGCCGGTGACGGTACTGCTGCGGTTGGCGGTGGTCTGGGCGGTGCGTTGGGTAACGTAGTCGGCCAACAGATGGGCGGCAGCACAGGCGCGGCCATTGGCGCCGGTGTCGGTGGTGCAGCCGGCAGTGCGGTGGGGGCGCGTAAGGGCAGCCGTACGGAAGCGGCCATTGGCGGTGGTTTGGGGTCGGCCGGCGGTTCGATTGTCGGTAACAGCCTGGGCGGCTCGACGGGCTCCACCATTGGCGCAGGTATTGGTGGCGCGGCGGGTGGTGCATTGGGTAGCAACCTGTCCAATGACAACGATGGTCATTCGGGTGGTAAGAAGCACAAGCACAAACATAAGAACAAACATCGCTAAGCGCATGTTTGGATGAGAAAGACCCGGCCTGTGAGCCGGGTTTTTTGTTCGCCATGGGTTTGCGGTTTATCTGCTCACAGGGTTGTCTGGCCACAGGGCTGTCCGGCGTTTTCTTTACCGGGTTATTTACCCGGAACGTTTCCCCTCTGCGCACCTCGAACTCATACATCCATCAGCAATTGCGAGGTGCGTCATGACGCCGGAAACCGAAGGTACGGAAGAAAAAGGCCCGTCGGGCGTTCCTTTCGTCAATGATCCGGGCAATGAAGACCCCGGCTCGCTGATGGACGATGCCCAGGTGCCCTTGATCGAGGGTGAAGAGGTGGAAGACGCTGAGATCGAGGACGAGTCCTACGATTGAAGTCGCTCAAGCTGACCGCCCGTGTTCTCAAAACTGCATGACGTGTTGTCCCGTCATCAGGAGGTTGCCATGACTGCCGATTCGCCTGTCCCTGACGACGATGAAACCCCGGAATACCCGCTGCCCTCGCCAACCGACTCGCTGAGCCGGGACCAGCGCCCGCCTGACGACGACGCCGGGGTAGAGCAGGTGCCGAGTGAGGATGAGGATATCGAGGCGAGCCCGGACGATCCGGACATTGCCGGTAACGACGCCTCCGGCGAACCGAGCTGATTGCCGGTTCCGCCCGTCGATTTATCGGCACCATCGGCCAGTCACGATTGCCACACATCAGGTAGGTAACCTTAAAAAGGGAGACTCACCATGATGAAATCAAATGTGACCGCGCTGACCCTGGCCGGGATTCTGTCGGTCAATTCCATGGCGGTTTTCGCCCAGTCTTCGGGCGGCAATCCCCCCGTAGATAAGGGCGGGATGCCACCCTCCACCGAGATGGAAGCCGGCACGCCATCGGGCACGGGAGGCGCTTTGCCGCCGGGTTCCGTGGAGGGCGGTAATGGCAGCGACGCCAGTGGCAGCAGCACCAGTCCCGGTACGGGCAGCGGCTCAATGAGCGGCGGCAGTTCCATGGGGGGCGATGCCTCCAGCAGTGGAACCGGGGCCGGAACCAGCGACAGCGGTGGTAGCTCCGATGACGGCGGTTCGAGTGGTTCCAGCCAATAACGCATTGATCATCATCTGAACCTGATCCTTGTTGCGGCGAGGGGGCAAGTGCCCTCGCTGCAACAGTCGCCCACACAGATTTCCCGTTGCCTGTGCCAAGCCACTCTCGTTATTCTGCTGAATCCTTTAAGGTGAACACGTTGCTCTGGCCAAACCTGAGCCATTTCTGGAACCTTGTGATAACGGATCAGATGCGATGAAAGCACCGCTGCAAGAGCTTGGCCCGATCAAAGCTGTGATATTCGACATGGATGGGCTGTTGCTGGACACCGAGGGCATTTACACCGAGGTGACCTCCATCATCGCCGAGCGTTACGGGCGCACGTTTGATTGGAGCGTCAAGCAGAACATCATCGGACGTGGGGCCGGGGATCTGGCCCGCTATGTCGTTCAGGCGCTGGAGTTGCCGATCACCCCGGAAGAGTTCCTGGTGATCCGCGAGCCCTTGATGCGCGAACGCTTTCCGCACGCCCTGGCGATGCCCGGTGCTGAAGAGCTGGTGCGGCATTTGAAGGCCCATGACGTTCCGATTGCGGTGGGCACCAGTTCGTCGAGCCAGTCGTTTGCACTGAAAACCACGCTGCACCGGGACTGGTTTGCGTTGTTCGATTTCATCGTCACAGCGGATGACCCGGAGGTCGGCGCGGCGAAGCCGGCACCGGATATCTTCCTCACTGCCGCCCGACGCCTGGGCGTTGCACCCCGCGATTGCCTGGTATTCGAAGACTCACCGTTCGGGGTGACTGCGGCGAAAGCGGCGGGAATGACTGCCATTGCCATTCCGGATTCGGCCATGGCCGACGAAAAATACGCCCATGCCGACGCGATCATTCGTTCCCTGAAGATCTTCCAGCCAGGCCTGTGCGGTTTGCCAGAGCTGGAGTGGGCCTGACGACACATCGCGGCACAACAGAACGCCGTTCATGGTATTACCCATGAACGGCGTTTTTTATGGCCTGGATCAGGCGCCGAACCCCCCATCGCGAGCAGGCTCGCTCCCACATTGGTTTTGTGGCGACCGCACATGTTGCGACCACCCAAAATCCCTGTGGGAGCGAGCCTGCTCGCGATGGGGGCGATGTGATTCAGAACTGTGAATTCACCGCCCAAACCGCCCCGGCCAGCCAATAATGGTCTTGGGCCGAGGCGTGGCATAGGTGCGCACTTTCGAGGTGGACAAGCCCAACCGCACCAGGGCTTCGGCAATGGTCACCGCCGCCGTCACGCCATCGACCACCGGCACCCCGGTGCGCTGGCGGATCTGCTCATCGAGCCCGGCCATGCCGCCGCAACCCAGGCAGATCACTTCGGCTTTGTCCTGACTGACCGCCAGTTCTGCCTGCTGCACGATGGCTTCCACCGCCCGTTGTGGATCTTGCTCAAGCTCCAGCACTGCCAGGCCACTGGCGCGTACCGAGGCGCAGCGATCGAACAGGCCGGAAAGCTTTAGGCGGTCCTCGATCAGTGGCACGGTGCGGTCCAGGGTGGTGACCACCGAATAGGCGTGGCCCAGGAACATCGCGGTGCTGGCGCCCGCGTCGGTGATGTCCACCACCGGTACATTGAGCAGTTCCTGCAAGCCTTCGCGCCCATGTTCGCCGTAACCGGCTTGGATCACCGCATCAAACGGCTGATCGTAGGCCATCACCCGATCCATCACCGCGATGGCGGCCAGGTAGCTTTCGAAATTGCCTTCGATGGAGTCGGCGCCGAAGTACGGCGTGAGCCCGACGATCTCGGTGCCCGGCGCGGCCACGGCCTGGGCTTGTTGGGCGATGGCCCGGGTGATCGATTCGGTGGTGTTGACGTTGACCACAAGAATTCGCATGAGCTGTCCTCTTCCATAAGCGCAAACAGGCGGCCCGGTCTGGCGGGCCGTTTTTACAATCAACGGCAGATGTTATCCATAGGAATGGACAAAATGGCAGGTTCTTGCGGTCCGCATGGTTTTTATAGGCGCTGTGGTTTTTTTCAGGCCTTGGATTTGCTGATGATATTGCCGGCGTGCAGCCCGCATTCTTTCTGCGTGGCTTCTTCCCACCACCAGCGGCCTTCGCGTTCGTGCTGGTTCGGCAGCACCGGGCGGGTGCAGGGTTCGCAGCCGATGCTGATGAAGCCGCGTTCATGCAGGCTGTTGTAGGGCAGTTCCAACATGCGGATGTAGCCCCAGACTTCTTCGCTGGTCATCTGCGACAGTGGGTTGAATTTGTACAGGGTGCGTTCCGGAGTGGAAAATGCCGTGTCGATTTCCAGTGCGGCCACCTGGCTGCGGGTGCCGGGGCTCTGATCGCGACGCTGGCCGGTGGCCCAGGCGCGGACATCGGACAGCTTGCGCCGCAGCGGTTCGATCTTGCGAATGCCGCAGCACTCACCGTGACCGTCCTTGTAGAAGCTGAACAGGCCTTTTTCCTTCACGAAAGGCTCGAGTTTCGCAGGGTCCGGCGAGATCAGTTCGATATCGATCTTGTAGTGTTCGCGCACCTGTTCGATGAACCGATAGGTTTCCGGGTGCAGGCGACCGGTGTCAAGGCTGAACACCTTGACGTTCTTGTTCAGCTTCCAGGCCATGTCCACCAGCACCACGTCTTCGGCGCCGCTGAAAGATATCCACAGGTCATCGCCGAATTCGGCGAAGGCCAGTTTGAGGATGTCCTGTGGGGACTTGTTGGCATAGGTCGTGGCGAGTTCCACGACGTCAAACGATGGGCTCATCAGGGCGGCTTCCTACAGGTCGGTGGCGCTGGGCGCTCTATATGGGGCTGATGGTAACAAAAGCTGTCGGGGCTGGCGCGCTCCTGTGCGTTGCGCAGGCATCGGCGAATGGCTAGAGTCGGCAGTCCTTTTGTTCGCTCAACCGATAAACATCAAAAAAATGGGAGTGTCTTGTGGAAATTGCCTGTCTCGACCTGGAAGGTGTGCTGGTCCCGGAAATCTGGATCGCCTTCGCTGAAAAAACCGGTATTGAATCCCTCAGGGCGACCACGCGGGACATTCCCGACTACGACGTGTTGATGAAGCAACGGTTGCGCATCCTTGATGAGCATGGCCTCAAGCTCTCCGATATTCAGGAAGTCATCGCCACCCTCAAGCCGCTGGACGGCGCCATCGAGTTCGTCGACTGGCTGCGCGAGCGCTTCCAGGTGGTGATTCTTTCCGACACCTTCTACGAATTCTCCCAACCCCTGATGCGCCAACTGGGTTTCCCGACGTTGCTCTGCCATCGTTTGATTACCGATGACAGCGGACGGGTAACCGGATACCAGCTGCGTCAGAAAGATCCCAAGCGCCAGTCGGTATTGGCCTTCAAGAGCCTGTACTACCGGGTGATTGCGGCGGGGGATTCCTACAATGACACCACGATGCTGGGTGAAGCCGATGCCGGGATTCTGTTCCATGCGCCGGATAATGTGATTCAAGAGTTCCCGCAGTTCCCGGCAGTGCACAGTTTTGCTGAGTTGAAGCAGGAGTTCATCAAGGCTTCGAATCGAAATCTAAGCTTGTAAACCCAATCCCCCTGTGGGAGCGAGCCTGCTCGCGATAGCGTTGGTCAGCAGCATTTGAGCCAACTGGCACACCGCTATCGCGAGCAGGCTCGCTCCCACAGGGTTCTGGGCCTGGTCAGGGGCTTGCCCTCGATGCTTTTAGAGGTTCTGCAAAGTTTCGAGCAACACCCGCACCTTGGTAATCGACTCCTGATACTCCGCCTGCCAATCCGAATCCGCGACAATCCCGCCGCCGCCCCAGCAACACACCTGTCCATCCTTGACCAGCAAGCTGCGGATGGCGATGGAACTGTCCATCTCTCCGCGTACGTCCAGGTACAGCAACGAGCCGCAATACAGCCCGCGCCGGGTCGGTTCGAGTTCGTCGATGATCTGCATGGCGCGGATTTTCGGTGCGCCGGTGATCGAGCCGCCGGGAAAGCTGCCTGCGATCAAGTCCAGGGCGTCCTTGGCGTCGGCCAGCTCGCCGGTCACGCTGCTGACCAGATGGTGGACGTTGGGGTAGCTTTCCAGGCTGAACAACTCCGGCACGCGCACCGAGCCGATACGGCAGGTACGGCCCAGGTCGTTGCGCAGCAGATCGACAATCATCAGGTTTTCCGCCCGGTCCTTGGGGCTGGCCAGCAACTCGGCGGCGTGTGCGGCGTCTTCGTCAGGGGTTGCGCCGCGTGGACGGGTGCCCTTGATCGGGCGGGTCTCCACATGACCTTCGCTGACTTTGACGAAACGCTCGGGTGACAGGCTCAGCACCGCGCCGCCGTCTGGCAAGCTCTGGAAACCGGAAAACGGCGTCGGGCAAGCCGTCCGCAGTGCCTGGTAGGCAGCCCAGGCATCGCCTTGGCACGGGGCGCGGAAGCGCTGGGCAAAGTTGACCTGGTAGCAGTCGCCGGCCTGGATATACGCCTGGATCCGTTCGAAGGCCTGGCGATAGGCATCGCTATTGAGGTCGGGCGTCATGGGCGCTTCAAGGCTGAAGGCGGTCACAGGCGCTGAGGTTGGCTGGCTGAAGAGCGCAATCAGGCGCTGGCGTTCGCTGTCGGCGCAGTGAGGGTGAAACACCAACTGGCTGGTCCCGGCCTGATGGTCGGTGACCAGCGCCCAGTCGTACACACCGAACCGCGCGTCGGGCAGGTGCAGATCGTCTTTGGCGTGGGACGGCAGGGTTTCGAGATGTCGGCCGAAGTCGTAGCTCAGGTAGCCGATCAGGCCGCCAGCGAAAGGCAATTGCACCGAGGCCGGCAGTACAGCACTCCCCAGTTGCGTCAGATGAATACGCAAGCGTTGCAGGAAATCGGCACCGGTCTCGTCTGACAGTACCGCCAGATGCTCCAGCGGCCAGGCACTGAGCAAATCATAGCGTCCGCGTTCGGCACTCGGCCGGCCGCTGTCGAGCAGCACACTGCCCGGGGCATGGCGGATCACCGCGAAATACTCGGCGGGGTTGGCGCGGTAGGGCAGCGGGTGTACGGAGCAGGTTGACATGGGCGGGGTGGGTCAGCCGTTCAGGCGGGGTGGCGATTGTAATCCCTCTGTAGGATTTGCTCCTAGAGGGATGTCGGAGATGAGTAAGTATGGGGCCATCGAAACATTTGGCTGTGAACACCTTGTGGCGAGGGGATTTATCCCCGCTGGGTTGCGCAGCAACCCTAAAACTTACCACCCCGGTGTATCAGGCTGACTGCATCTGCCTGTTTGGGGCTGCTTCGCAACCCAGCGGGGATAAATCCCCTCGCCACAGGGGTGTTTCAACCCTCAACCCTCAACCGGCGGAATATGCCCAAACAACTCCTGGGCAAACGCCACGCGCTCCTCGACGGTTTCAACCACGCCACGGGCCTTGAGTTCTTCCAGGCGGGCTTCCACCGCGTGGGTGCGCAGAGTCAGGCCGCAGTCGTTGGCGATCTGGATGTTCAGACCCGGTCGGGCGTTGAGCTCCAGGATCAACGGACCTTTTTCCTGGTCCAGCACCATGTCCACGCCGATGTAGCCCAGCCCGCACAGTTCGTAGCAACCGGCGGCCAGTTTCATGAAGCCGTCCCAGTAGGGCAGCTGCACGCCGTCCACCGCGTTGGTGGTGTCAGGGTGTTTGGTGATGATGTTGTTCAGCCAGGTACCGCGCAGGGTCAGGCCGGTGGCAAGGTCGACACCCACGCCGATGGCGCCCTGGTGCAGGTTGGCCTTGCCGCCGGACTGGCGGGTTGGCAAGCGCAGCATGGCCATCACCGGATAGCCCATCAGTACGATGATGCGAATGTCCGGCACGCCTTCATAGCTGATGCTCTTGAAGATCTGGTCCGGCGTCACGCGATACTCGATCAGTGCCCGGTCCCGGTGGCCACCCAGGGAGTACAGACCGGTAAGGATGCTAGACACATGGTGTTCGATTTCTTCATGGCTGATGATCTTGCCGGACACCGTGCGATAGCGGCCCTCGAAGCGGTCGGCAATGACGATGATGCCGTCGCCACCCGCGCCCTGGGCCGGCTTGATCACGAAGTCGGTGCGCCCGCCGATGATCTCGTCGAGCTTGTCGATTTCCTTCTCGGTGGAGATCACCCCGTACAGCTCCGGCACATGGATGCCGGCAGCGATGGCCCGTTCCTTGGTGATGATCTTGTCATCGACGATCGGGTACAGGCTGCGCTTGTTGTATTTGAGCACATAGTCGGCGTTACGCCGATTGATGCCCATGATGCCCCGGGCCTCCAGAGCCTTCCAGGTCTTCCACAGGCCGAACATTATGAGTCAGCCTTGACGAAGGCCTTGAACCGTACCAGCTCGGTCAGGCGGTAGCCGCGGTAGCGACCCATGGCCAGCATGAAACCTACCAGAATCAGCAGGATGGCCGGGAAGGTGAACACGAAGTACACCAGCTCCGGCACGCTCATGATCAGGTGCGCCAGGGCGGCGGCGAACAGGGTGCCGATGGCCACCTTCATGGCGTGGCTGGCGCCGCGTTCTTCCCAGGTAATGGACAGGCGTTCGATGGTCATGGTCAGAATCACCATCGGGAACAGCGCGACCGACAGCCCGCGTTCCAGGCCCAGCTTGTGGCTGAACAGGCTGATGGCGGCGATCAGCACCACCACGAACGTCAGCACCACCGAAAGCCTTGGCAGCATTTGCAGCTTGAGATGTTCCAGATAGGAGCGCAGGGACAGGCCCAGCGTCGTGATGACTGTAAACAGGATGATGCCGAAGCCCAGCTGGGTTTCGCGGAAGGCCAGGGCGATCAACACCGGTGTGAACGTGCCCAGGGTCTGCAGGCCGATCAGGTTGCGCAGCACCAGAATCACCAGCACGCCGATCGGGATCATCACCATGATCATGAACGTTTGCTGGGTTTGCAGCGGCAGGCCGTAGAGCGAGTATTCGAGGAAGTTGGCGTCGGTGTTTTCGTCCGTCAGCTTGGCCAGGCGAATGGCGTTCATTTCGCTGTTGTTCATGGTGAAGGTGACGGTGGCTTTTTTGCCGCCATCGACGGTGATCAGGTTTTCATCACCGGTCCACCACAGCAGACGGTCGCTGGGCAGGCCCCGCTCAGCGGTATCCGGGTTGAAATACAGCCAGTCGGTGCCGTTGAAACTGCGCAGCCACAGTTCAGGCGACTGCGGTTGGTCGGCAACCAGGCGGATGGTATGGACCTTCTCCACCGGCACGTGGGCGATAGACAGCACCAGTTCGACGACTCTGGCCTTGCTGGCTATGGACGGATCGCCAGCCAGCAGCAGCTTGACGTTGTCGTCGTTGGGGTTGTTGACCCGTTTGATCGCTTCACTGATGAAGGTCTCGACGTCGGCCGAGTGCTGGCGGATCGGCGCGAGCAGGGCTTCGGCGGCCAGCTTCTCGGGGCCCTCGACGGCGATGCTGTCGCGGAAGGTCGGGCCCTTGATCTTGGATTTTTCCGAGGTATAGCGCTTGGTCAGCACCAGGCGGTAATACAGGGTCTGGTTGCCCTTGGCCCGACGGGCCGACCACGTGACCTTGCGGTTACCGTCCACCCGGTTCACCGCCACACCGTAGTTATTGGAGATGAAGCTCTCGTTGAGGCTGACGTAGTCCATGCTCAGCGGCGGCACGAACATCTGGATCTTCACCGGATCCTTGGCATTGGGGACGAACTCGATCTTGGCGTCGATGTTCCACAAGTCGTCGGTGGCGTCTTCGGTCACCGGAATGCCGAGCACGAAAATCTGATAGGCCGTCACCGACAGGCCCAGCACCACCAGGATGGCGATCAGCATTTTCAAATGGAGGGTAAGAGAGCGCATTGGAATTACTCTGCGGTTTGAGCGGCATTGGCGCAGGCGGGTTTGCCGGCAGCGTATTTGAGACTGGGGTCGACCAGCGCGTCGAAGCGTTTGAGGGCTTCGGAGCCGATCAGTAGCGGGTATTGGAAAGCGCTGCGGTCGGTGAGGTTCACTTCGATGCTGCGCAGGGCCGAGCCCATGCAGATGTCCAGCTCGATGACCGGCCGAGCCGTGTAGTTCTTGCCTTCTTCGGGGTCATAGTCACCGGCGCGGCGTTTGATCTTGCTGACCCGGGCCAGCGGACGTTCGATAGGGTGCGAATGCGCCGCGTCGATGGCCAGGTAAAAACGCACCCAGGATTCGCCATCGCGTTTGAAGCGCTTGATGTCCCGGGCGCTGAGCGAAGCGGTTTTGGCCCCGGTGTCCAACTTGGCGGCAACCTCCAGGTCGATGCCCTGCAGGGCGGCGTATTCATTGAGGCCGTACACGGTCTTTTCACCCGCCAGGACAAGCCCCGGCAGGCACGTGAAACAAAGGACAGCAGTTAAGGGCTTGAGTGTCATAAATCCTGATGCACAGTGTTCCGTTCGTCGGTTCAGGCCCTGGCATTGCTGCACAAGCTCCCTGGGTTGCCTTCTCTTAATAGATGCAGAGCGGCAAATTGCGGCGGCATTCTAGCACGGTGGTTTTCTGACGCCACCGCCGCCCGGACGCAACCGCTTATCCGACGCACTTGGTTATGGAGGAGGCCCTTATTAGACAATTGTCGACAATGTCTAATTTTACTTTGACGAAAGCGCAGTGATTGGTTAGTTTTTGCCTTATAGATTTATAAGGTGTCGACAATATGCTCGATCAGCTCGAATCACCGGTCTTGGCCCAAGAGGAATCGGAAACCCTTTCCGAGAACGTCTTCCGGCGTATCCAGGCCGCAATCGTGCGAGGCGATATCGCGCCTGGCAGCAAGATCTCCGAGCCCGAACTGGCACGCACCTACGGCATCAGCCGCGGCCCGCTGCGCGAGGCCATCCATCGCCTGGAAGGCCAGCGCTTGCTGGTGCGGGTGCCTCACGTGGGCGCCAGGGTGGTATCCCTGAGCCACGCCGAGTTGCTGGAACTCTATGAAATCCGCGAGTCCCTGGAAGGCATGGCCTGCCGTCTGGCGGCCGAGCGCATGACCCTGGAAGAAATCGACGAGCTGCGCCGGGTCCTGGAAACCCATGAGCGCGACGCGGCGTTCCAGGCCGGTGTCGGCTATTACCAGCAGGAAGGCGACTTCGATTTCCATTACCGGATCATCCAGGGCAGCGGCAACCGCACCCTGACGCAAATGCTCTGCGGCGAGCTGTATCAGTTGGTGCGCATGTACCGCATCCAGTTTTCCACCACGCCCAACCGTCCGCGCCAGGCCTTTGCCGAGCACCACAGGATTCTCGATGCCATCGCCGACCGTGACGGTGAACTGGCTGAATTATTGATGCGCCGGCACATCGGCGCTTCCAAACGCAACATCGCGCGTCATTTCCAGGACAGCGCCGCCACTGAACGAGGTGAGTCATGAGCAACAGCACTCCAGGCCAGCGTTTTCGCGATGCGGTCGCCAACGAGCATCCGCTGCAAGTGGTGGGCACGATCAACGCCAACCACGCGCTGCTGGCCAAACGCGCCGGTTTCAAGGCGATCTACCTGTCGGGCGGCGGCGTGGCGGCCGGCTCCCTTGGCGTGCCGGACCTGGGCATCACCGGCCTGGATGACGTGCTGACCGATGTGCGCCGTATCACCGACGTCTGCGACCTGCCGTTGCTGGTGGACGTGGATACCGGGTTTGGCTCCTCGGCGTTCAATGTGGCCCGCACGGTCAAGTCGATGATCAAGTTCGGCGCGGCGGCCATTCATATTGAAGACCAGGTCGGCGCCAAGCGTTGCGGTCACCGTCCGAACAAAGAGATCGTCTCGCAACAGGAAATGGTCGACCGCATCAAAGCCGCCGTCGACGCGCGCACCGATGACAGCTTCGTGATCATGGCCCGTACCGACGCCCTGGCCGTGGAGGGCTTGGAATCGGCCCTGGACCGCGCCGCCGCGTGCATCGAGGCCGGTGCCGACATGATCTTTCCGGAAGCCATCACCGAACTTGAGATGTACAAGCTGTTCGCCAGCCGGGTGAAAGCCCCGATCCTGGCCAACATCACTGAATTCGGCGCGACACCGCTGTACACCACCGAACAACTGGCGGGCGCCGACGTGTCCCTGGTGCTGTACCCACTGTCGGCCTTCCGCGCCATGAACAAAGCGGCCGAGAACGTCTATACCGCAATCCGCCGCGACGGTACGCAACAGAACGTCATCGACACCATGCAGACTCGCATGGAGCTTTACGATCGCATTGACTACCACACCTTCGAGCAAAAGCTCGATGCGTTGTTCGCGGCGAAAAAATGAACAGAGCGCAGCCTCTACAAATCTAAAAAAATGGAGACAGCAAATGGCCGAAGCAAAAGTACTCAGTGGCGCCGGGCTCCGTGGCCAGGTGGCCGGGCAAACCGCATTGTCCACCGTAGGCCAGTCAGGAGCCGGCCTGACCTATCGCGGTTACGACGTCCGCGAACTGGCGGCTGACGCGCAATTTGAAGAAGTGGCTTATCTGCTGCTGTACGGCGAGCTGCCGACCCAGGCGCAACTGGACGCCTACACAGGCAAACTGAGCCAATTGCGGGACTTGCCCCAAGCCTTGAAAGAGGTGTTGGAGCGCATTCCCGCCGACGCCCACCCAATGGACGTGATGCGCACCGGCTGCTCGTTCCTGGGCAACCTGGAACCGGAGCAGAATTTCTCCGAACAACATGACAAGACCGACCGCCTGTTGGCCGCGTTCCCGGCGATCATGTGCTACTGGTATCGCTTCAGCCACGAAGGCCAGCGCATCGAGTGTGTGACCGACGAAACCTCCATCGGCGGCCATTTCCTGCACCTGTTGCATGGCAAGAAGCCGAGCGAGCTGCACGTCAAGGTGATGAACGTCTCGCTGATTCTGTATGCCGAGCACGAGTTCAATGCCTCGACCTTCACGGCGCGGGTGTGTGCCTCGACCCTGTCTGACCTGTTTTCTTGCATCACCGCCGCCATCGGTTCGCTACGCGGCCCGTTGCACGGTGGGGCCAACGAAGCGGCGATGGAAATGATCCAGCGCTTCCAGTCGCCGGAGGAAGCGATCAAGGGCACCCTCGGGATGCTCGAGCGCAAGGACAAGATCATGGGCTTCGGCCACGCGATCTATAAGGACAACGACCCGCGCAACGAGGTGATCAAGGGCTGGTCGAAAAAACTCGCCGACGAGGTGGGTGACACGGTGTTGTTCCCGGTTTCCGAGGCCATCGACAAGACCATGTGGGAGCAGAAAAAACTGTTCCCCAACGCCGACTTCTACCATGCCTCGGCGTACCACTTCATGGGCATTCCGACCAAGCTGTTCACGCCGATCTTCGTTTGCTCGCGCCTGACCGGCTGGGCCGCCCACGTCTACGAACAACGTGCCAACAACCGCATCATCCGACCGAGCGCCGAATACACCGGCGTCGAACAGCGCAAGTTCGTGCCAATCGAACAACGCTGAACTGGAGGGCGCTGACGCTGCAACTGAAGGAACCGAAAACCATTGTGGGAGCGAGCCTGCTCGCGATAGCGGTGGGCCAGACGACATCGATGTCGGCTGCGACTCAGTCATCGCGAGCAGGCTCGCTCCCACAGGGGAACAGGTTCACTTCAGTAGCTGCGCCAACCCCTTCTGAAACCACCGTGACCCGAGTGCTGACGATGAACACAGAATTTCGCAAACCGCTGCCCGGCACTTCGCTGGATTATTTCGACGTTCGCGGGGCCGTGGATGCCATCCGGCCTGGCGCTTACGATGGCCTGCCGTATACCTCCAGGGTGCTGGCGGAAAACCTGGTGCGTCGCTGCGACCCGGCGACGCTGGGCGAGTCGCTGCTGCAACTGATCGAGCGCAAGCGCGACCTGGATTTCCCGTGGTTCCCGGCTCGAGTGGTGTGCCATGACATCCTCGGCCAGACCGCCCTGGTGGACCTGGCTGGCCTGCGCGACGCCATCGCCCTGCAAGGCGGTGACCCGGCGCAGGTCAACCCGGTGGTACCGACCCAACTGATCGTTGACCATTCCCTGGCGGTGGAAAGCGGCGGTTCCGACCCCCAGGCGTTCGCCAAGAACCGCGCCATCGAAGACCGGCGCAACGAAGACCGCTTTCACTTCATCAACTGGACCAAGAAAGCCTTCAAGAACGTCGACGTGATTCCGCCGGGCAACGGGATCATGCACCAGATCAACCTGGAAAAAATGTCACCGGTGATCCAGCAGCGTGACGGCGTGGCGTTCCCCGATACCTGCGTGGGCACTGACAGCCACACCCCCCACGTCGATGCCTTGGGCGTGATCGCCATCGGCGTTGGCGGCCTGGAAGCCGAAAGCGTGATGTTGGGGCGTGCCTCGTGGATGCGCCTGCCGGAAATCATTGGCGTCGAGCTGACCGGCAGGCTGCAACCGGGCATCACCGCCACCGACATGGTGCTGGCGCTGACCGAATTCCTGCGCAAACAAAAAGTCGTCGGTGCCTGGCTGGAGTTTTTCGGTGAAGGCGCCAGCGCCCTGACCTTGGGCGACCGCGCGACCATTTCCAACATGGCCCCGGAATACGGCGCCACGGCGGCGATGTTCTACATCGACCAACAGACTATCGATTACCTGAAGCTCACCGGCCGCGAAGACCAGCAGGTTCAACTGGTCGAGACTTACGCCAAGCAGGCAGGCCTGTGGGCCGACACGCTCAAGGGCGCGCAATACGAGCGCGGCTTGACCTTTGATCTGTCGTCGGTGGTGCGCAACATGGCTGGTCCCAGCAACCCCCACGCCCGCGTCGCGGTGTCGGATCTGGCCGCCAAAGGTATCTCCGGTCAGTGGGACGATGTGCCCGGGCAAATGCCCGACGGCGCCGTGATCATCGCCGCCATCACCAGTTGCACCAACACCAGCAACCCACGCAACGTGATCGCTGCCGGCCTGCTGGCGCGCAACGCTAATCGCCTAGGCCTGACCCGCAAGCCATGGGTCAAGTCGTCCCTGGCGCCGGGGTCGAAAACCGTGGCGCTGTACCTGGATGAAGCCGGTCTGACCAAAGAGCTGGAGCAATTGGGTTTTGGTGTCGTGGCCTTCGCCTGCACCACCTGCAATGGCATGTCCGGTGCGCTGGACCCGCTGATCCAGCAGGAAATCATCGACCGCGACCTGTACGCCACGGCCGTGTTGTCGGGCAACCGCAACTTCGACGGGCGCATCCATCCGTACGCCAAACAGGCGTTCCTTGCCTCGCCGCCGCTGGTGGTCGCTTATGCCATCGCCGGGACCATCCGCTTCGACATCGAGAAGGATGTGCTGGGCGTGGTGGACGGTCGCGAGATCCGCCTCAAGGACATCTGGCCGAGCGACGAAGAAATCGATGCGGTGGTCAAGGCCTCGGTGAAGCCGGAGCAGTTCCGTCAGGTGTACATCCCGATGTTCGCCATCCAGGAGGACACCGGGCCAAAAGTGACGCCGCTGTATGACTGGCGCCCGCAAAGCACCTATATCCGTCGCCCGCCGTATTGGGAAGGAGCGCTGGCCGGTGCGCGGCCGCTCAAGGGCATGCGTCCGCTGGCGGTGCTGCCGGACAACATCACCACCGATCACCTGTCGCCGTCCAACGCCATCATGCTCGACAGTGCCGCTGGCGAATACCTGGCGAAAATGGGCCTGCCGGAAGAAGATTTCAACTCTTACGCAACCCATCGGGGCGACCATTTGACCGCCCAGCGTGCGACCTTCGCCAACCCGAAACTGTTCAACGAGATGGTCCTGGAAAACGGCAAGGTCAAGCAGGGTTCTCTGGCCCGGGTCGAGCCGGAAGGCCAGGTCATGCGCATGTGGGAAGCCATCGAAACCTACATGGAGCGCAAGCAGCCGCTGATCATCATCGCCGGTGCCGACTACGGCCAGGGTTCGTCCCGGGACTGGGCGGCCAAGGGCGTGCGCCTGGCCGGTGTCGAGGCGATTGCCGCTGAAGGTTTCGAGCGTATCCACCGCACCAATCTGGTGGGGATGGGGGTGTTGCCGCTGGAGTTCCAGCCGGGCACCGATCGCAAGACCCTGGGCATCGACGGCAGCGAGGTCTATGACGTGATCGGCGAGCGCACCCCGCGTGCGACGCTGACCCTGGTCATCACCCGCAAGAACGGCGAGCGCGTCGAAGTGCCGGTGACCTGCCGTCTCGATACCGCCGAAGAAGTGTCGATCTACGAAGCCGGCGGCGTATTGCAGCGCTTTGCCCAGGACTTCCTGGAATCGGCGGTTGCCGTCTAAATCACAGCAGCGGGCACCCTTGCGGGCCCGCTTGAGGAGCATCATGGCTCACGCACCGCAAATCAGAATCCCCGCCACTTACATGCGTGGTGGCACCAGCAAAGGCGTGTTCTTCAGCTTGCAGGACCTGCCCGAAGCGGCCCGCGTTCCCGGCTCGGTCCGGGATGCTTTGCTGCTGCGGGTGATCGGCAGCCCCGATCCATACGAGAAGCAGATCGATGGCATGGGCGGCGCGACGTCGAGCACCAGCAAGACCGTGATCCTGTCCAAGAGCACCCGAGCCGATCACGATGTCGATTACCTGTTCGGTCAGGTGTCCATCGACAAGCCGTTCGTGGACTGGAGCGGCAACTGCGGCAACCTGTCGGCGGCGGTCGGTTCATTCGCCATCAGCAGTGGTTTGGTGGACGCCAGTCGCATCCCACAAAACGGCGTGGCCGTGGTGCGGATCTGGCAAGCCAATATCAGCAAGACCATCATCGCCCATGTGCCGATCACCGACGGCGCGGTGCAGGAAACCGGTGACTTCGAGCTCGACGGCGTGACCTTTCCGGCGGCTGAAGTGCAACTGGAATTCATGGACCCGGCGGCCGAGGAGGAGGGCGGTGGCGGCTCGATGTTTCCCACCGGCAACCTGGTGGACGACCTTGAGGTGCCTGGTGTTGGTACCTTCAAGGCGACCCTGATCAACGCCGGCATCCCGACGATCTTCATCAATGCCCGGGACGTTGGTTATACCGGCACCGAATTGCAGGGCGCCATCAATGGCGATCCCAAGGCCCTGGCCATGTTCGAAACCATCCGTGCCCACGGCGCCTTGCGCATGGGCCTGATTCAGCATCTGGACGAAGCCGCCCAGCGCCAGCACACGCCGAAGGTGGCGTTTGTCGCACCGCCGGCGGACTACCTCTCCTCCAGCGGTAAAGCCGTGACGACGCGGGACGTCGACTTGCTGGTGCGAGCACTGTCCATGGGCAAACTGCACCACGCGATGATGGGCACCGCGGCGGTCGCCATCGGCACGGCGGCGGCGATCAGCGGCACGCTGGTGAACCTGGCGGCCGGCGGCATCGACCGCACCGCTGTGCGCTTCGGCCATCCCTCCGGCACCCTGCGCGTCGGCGCTGAGGCCAGCCAGGTCAATGGCGAATGGACCGTGAAAAAAGCCATCATGAGCCGCAGCGCGCGGGTATTGATGGAAGGGTTTGTGCGGGTACCGGGGGATGTTCTGAACTGACACTTGACCCAGGCAAACCCGTGGTGAACGCGGCGTCTGCGAGCATCCGCGATCAAAACTGTGGGAGCGAGCCTGCTCGCGATAGCGATGGTACAGCCCGCAAAGAGGTTGGATGTGCCGGCCTCATCGCGAGCAGGCTCGCTCCCACAGTGGATTTGTGGTGAGCACAGAATCTGCGAACATCCGCGATTGAACCTGTGGGAGCGAGCCTGCTCGCGATGAGGCCGGCACAGTCAGCATTGATGTCGCCTGATCCACCGCTATCGCGAGCAAGCCCGCTCCCACAGGGGCGCGCATTCCTGCAGTCAGCCCCCTGTCAACGCCGTGACGACCAGGTTCACATTGCTCTCCAGCTCCGCCACCGGGTCGGCGGCGTCGGTGCTCAGGACCAGTAACTGACTGCCGCCCTCAGTGATGGCCGCTTTCACGGCATCCGCGGGCTGACGATGATGCAGCACCCGCTTCACGTCGTTGTCTTTCAACGTGGCGGTCAATTGCTTGAGGGCTTCGGGTGTCCATTCGGCGTCGGGCCGGGCATCGGTGCTGATCCCGTCCAGATTCAAGCCGCTGATCAAGTAGCCAAAATGCTCGCTCAGGCTGACCACGCTCAGGTTGTCGGCACTGGCCAGGCGCTTTTCACTCTCGGCGCTGAGCTTGAGCAGGCGTTGCTTGAGCGCCGCCAGGTTGGCGTCGATCTTCGGTTTGGCCGTCGGTGCCAGGCGCACCAGGTCGGCGGCGATGACATCGGCCATCCGTCCCAGGTTATGGCTGGCCATCCACGGTTGGCTCGCCAGGCCATCGACCGATCCCGGTTGCACGGCGATGCCGGGCAGGGCGCCGTCCACCGGGCGGGCGGCATCGACTTCGACGATGCGGATGTTGCTGCGGCGGGCCATGGGGTACAGCGGATCATCCGGCCACAACGAACGCAGCCCGATCACCGCGTCGGCATCGCTGGCCAGCTTGCTCAGGGCCGGCGCGCCACGGCCGCTGAAGTAGGCATTCTGGCGCGTACCGGGCAGATTGGCCGGCGCGGCGCGCTCCAGGCTGACATCGGTGCCCTTGAGCAACGCTTCACCCAAGCCGTAGGTGACCGGCAACGAAGCAAGCAGGCGCACCGGTGTGCCTTCGGCGGCGAAAGAAGGGCTGTTTACCAGGCCGCACAGGGCCACGGCCAATGCCAGTTGTCGCAATGAAAAAACCATTTATCCAAGATTCCCTTTGAGGCTGGGGACAACACCCCGGGCAATGGCGGCCAGGGCAAATGCGATGCCGGCCACCAGAATGATCGCGGCACCGGACGGGATCGGCAGGTCGAAGACAATCGGTGCGAGAATCCCGCACAGGGTGCTGACGGTTGCGATCAGCACGGAGCACCAGAAAAACCCTTTCAACGACTGGCTGAGCAGACGCGCCGCAGCCGCCGGAATCACCAGCAAGGCCCCCACCAGAATCGCGCCGATGACCTTTACCGCCGCCACGGTGATCAGCGTCACCAACACCACGAACAGGTAATCCAGCGTCTTGACCGCCACCCCGCGCACCGCCGCCAGTTGCGGGTTGAAACTGGCGAGCATGATGCGGTTGTACAGCGGCAACGCCAAAGCCATCACCAGTGAACCGACCACCGCCAGCACCAGCAGGTCATTGCCATTGACCGTCAGCACCGAGCCGAACAGCACGTTTTCCAGAATGTGCACGTTGATCTTGCCCGCCAGGATCAGCAGCAGGCTGGCGCCCAGGGCCAGGGACACCGAGAGGAAAACGCCGATCAGCGTGTCCGGTGCCAGGCCGGTGCGGTTGCGCAGGTAATTGAGCAGGATGCCGAACAGCAGGCAATAGCCGAACAGGCTGCCGTAGGGCCCGGTGTAGGGTTCGCCGAGCAGGATGCCGACCGCCACGCCGGTCAGCGCCGCGTGGCCCACGGCTTCAGAGAAAAACGCGAAGCGCTTGACCACCACCAGGGTGCCGAGGCCACCCAGCACCGGGCCGATCAGCAGCCCGGCCAGCAACGCATTGACCACAAACCCGTAAGCCAGCGCTTCGGGCAGATAGCCGGACGACGCCCAACCCTGGACCATCAAACGAAAGGCTTCGTAACTCATCAGGCGGCGCTCCCGTTCGGGCGTGGATGGGTGGAAAACAGCGTCAGCAAGCGCTCCGGCGTCAGGGTCTGGCGCGGCGGGCCATCGAACAGCACGCGGCGGTTCAGGCCGGTGACGCGGTCAGCCAGGCGCCCGACGGCTTCCAGGTCATGTTCGATCCACAGCACCGTGATGCCGGCCTGGCGCCAGTCTCGCAGCAGGTGTTCAAACACCTGGACGCCGGCCTCGTCCAGCGCCGACATCGGTTCATCCAGCACCAGCAGTTGCGGCGCAGGAATCAGCCCCTGGGCCAACAACACCCGCTGGCGTTCACCGCCGGACAGCGCGCCCATGCGACGCTTGCGTTTGTCCTGCATGCCGACCCGTTCCAGGGCCTGGCCGATAGCGCCGACGTAATGCTTGCTCAGGCCGAGAAAGGCCGGCCGGCGTTGGCACATCGCTGCCATGAAATCATCCACGGTCATAGGCAGGCCGCGGTCGAATTCCAAGGCTTGGGGCACATAGCCGATGACACCGGGCTCACCCGGCCATTGCAGGCTCAAGCGTCCCAGGTGGGGCATCTGCCCGAGCAAGGTCTTGATCAGCGAACTCTTGCCTCCGCCGTTCGGACCCACCAGCGCATGAATGCTGCCCGGCTGCACCTGGAAGGCCACCGCATCGAGAATCGTGGTGCGGCCCAGGTTCAGGCTGACATCGTCGAACTCGATCAAGGGGCCGACGTGTTGCAAGGTGAGCGTTTCCTGGACAGTCATGCGCCGGACTCCTGAATGGCCCGGACCACGGTGTCGAGGTTGCCGGTCATTTCCTTTTCGTACTTCTCGGCGCTGTAGTCGCCGTAGGAAATGTGCGAGAGCGGGTACAGTTTGACCCCCGACTCCCGCTGGATGGTGTCGACGTAGGTGGACGGAAAGTCCATCTCCGAGAAGATCACTTTCACGTCCAGTTCGCGCAGTTGGTCGATGGTCTTCTTCAACTGGCTCGGGCTTGGCTCGATGCCATGGGCCGGCTCGACCACGGCGGTGACCTCCAGGCCGAATTCGCGCAGCAGATAATCGTAGGCGGCGTGGACCGTGGCGACCCGCAACTCGGCATTGGGGGCCTGGGTCAACTTTGCCAGGGCCGCGGCACGCATTTGTCGCAGGCGCTTGCCATAGGCGCGGGCGTTCTGGGTGTATGCCTTGGCGTTGTCCGGATCAAGCTTGCCCAGCTCCCGGGCGATGCTATTGACCTGGGCAATGGAGGCGCTGATGGACAGGAAGGTATGCGGGTTCACGACCTTGCCGGCGCCCCGGGCGGCGATCCCGGTGGCAGCCAGCAGCGGTACGTTTTCATTGGCTTCGATCACGTTCACGTTCGGGGTTTCGCTGGCGGCGATCATCCGGTCGGCGAAATCGTCATGACCCACACCGTTGAGCACGATCACATCGAGCCCACTGATGCGCTTGATGTCCTCGGCACGAGGTTCGTAGGCGTGGGGGTTGAAGCCGGCCGGGATCAGCGGCACCACTTCGGCCTTGTCGCCGACGATGTTGGCCACGTAGCTGTAATAAGGATGCAGGGTGATGCCAATACGCAGGCGCTTGGCCGCTTCGGCGCTGGCCAGTGGTGTGAACAGACAGGCGAGCAGGCCGATCAGCAGGCCCAGCAAAGGGCGGCGTTGAAATGCAATAGACATGGGCAAACGGTCTTCTCTCGAATGAGGACGTGGGGTCAGTGCCGGTGCTGGCGGGTTACGCCGGCGTCGAACTGCGCGACGATCTGCTTCCAGCCGGCGGCGGACAAAGCGGTGTCGTCCAGATCGCTGGAGACGGCGACGCTGTTGCCGCGATTGAGCCAGATGTCCGGAGCGGCGTCGGATGCTTCGCCGATGCGCATCAGAAACGAACCGGCGACGGATGGATTTGCACTGGCGCCGAAGTAGGCCCGGTTCTCCACCTGCCGCCAGACATGTCCGCCTCGGCTGACGGAACTGGCGTCCTGAGCGAACGGGGCAAAGCCCTCTTCGGCCAGGATTTGCGGGGTGGGTAGGGACTGTTGCTCTTCGCGTAGCAGACGGATCTCATCCAGGGTCACCCGCAGGTCGGCATAGATGCCTTGCTCGGCAGCGCTGAGATCGCGGCGGGCGTCAACTTGATGGGCAGGCACCTCGCTGACGTCATGGGTTTCGCCGTGCCAGGCCACCACCGATCCGGCCACCAGAATGATGATCAGGCACAGCAGCAACACATACAGGGTTTCATGGCCGGCGCCGGCGGGACGGATCACTTGGGTGGTGGGATTGCTCATGGGGCCTCGATATCGGCTTGGTCGATTTCCACCACGTGGCCGGGGCCGGCGTCGAAGAGTACGTAGAACTCGGCGTTGGGCTTCTTGAATGTCAGCGTCGAATCGGCGCCGAGCTTGCCCGGCACCAGGATGGTTTCGTCGTAGCCGATCACATCCAGGGTCACGCCGGGCGCGCCACTGCCGTCGGAAAAACCGCCGGTGCACTGGATCTGCTCGGCGTCGATGGCCTTGCATTCACACATCGGGTTATGGGCCAGGGCGTTGCTGCTGGCACCTGCGCAGAACAGCAGCACCAGGCTGTTGAGATAGCCGCGGGCAGTCATGGTTGGGCTCCTTGGGTTTTCAGCCAGGCGATGGTGGCCGGCGAGGCCTGGCTCAGGGGTATGGAAGCCTGGTGCATCGAGCCGTCCCAGCCTTCAAGGGTGATCCACAGTTCGGCGTCGAGCCGGGTCTTTTGCGGCACCGGCAACAAGGCGCCCATGCGATAGGGCGAGCCGAAGAAAATCACCCCGGCGGCCCGCAGGCTGCGAGGTTTGCCGATACGCAGATAAGTAGCCTTGACCTGGCTGATGCAGCTTTGGCACAGCGCGGCGTTGAAGTGCTTCATATGGCCTGCCGGTCCATCGAGACGTGGCGCTTCGTCGCGAAACTCTGCAAGGCGCAGGCTCCAGGGGCCGACCTGGACTTCACCGACCTCCCGCTCACCCAGCCCGGCATCACCGCGGAACAACGCGGCTTCGGAGAAGTACTTGGGCATGAAACCCAGTGGGATCAGCAATAGCAGCACGTTGAGGTGAAAGCGCCATTTTTGCCAGAACACACTTAAACGCGATGGCTGCGCGGTGGTGGACGGGGTCACAGGTTGCCCTCCGGCGATTCACGGTGGATGGACGGCTGCAACAACGGCGCAGTTCGAGCTTGCCGGGAAGGTTTTTGGCTGCGCTTGAAGGCATTCGCGGTAGCCAGGGCGGTGCGTTTGGTCCAGATCAGCAGTCCGCTGAGGACCATCATGCTCATGATCAAACCGAAGAAGAACCAGATGAGCTTGATCCAGAGGCCGCCGAAGTCCCCGGTGTGCAACGGACGCATGGATTCGGTGACGAATTCCAGCGCTGTGCGGTCCGACAGCAGTCGCGAGGCGGCTACCTCACCGTTATAGGGATTGATGGTGGCGGTCTGGAACATCAGCGGATACCAACCACGTCCACCGATTTCCAAGTGGCTGTAAGCGTTGCCGGGCAGGCTGACGAAGCTGGTTTCCAGGCCAGGGATTTGCTGGCGGGCGATTTCAATCGCGCGGTCCAGGTTCAGTTGTGATGGCGCGGTACCGTCGGCTGACAGTGGGACACTTTCACGTGATACCACCGGAATGACCGGTGCGCTGGAAATGGAAATCTGGTTGTCCGACAGCAACGCCTCGATCAGGAACCAGGTGCCGGTAATGGAAATGACCGCGATGAACCAGATCGACCAGATGCCGCTGAGCCTGTGGAAATCGCCCCAGAAAATGCGTGCGCCGTGGCGGATCCGCAGGGTCGGACGGAAAAACCCCTTCCAGAAACGCTTGTAGACCACCAGCCCGGTCACCAGGGATGCCAGCAGCGGCAGGCCGAGGAGTGACACCAGGTACCATCCCCAGCTGTAACCATTGGTGAACGGTACCAGCCACCAGCCATGCAGGGCACGGGTAAAACCTCTGAAATTGAACGTCGGCGCCGAGCCCTGGACGATGCCGCTGTATGGGTTGACGTAGATCTTGTCGGGGCGCCCGTCGGGGTAGGTCACGCCGACCTCCAGGGCAAAATGCGACTCATCCGGGCGTACGATGCTCT
The DNA here is from genome assembly GCF_034555295.1 of Pseudomonas sp. N-137. NCBI lineage: Bacteria > Pseudomonadati > Pseudomonadota > Gammaproteobacteria > Pseudomonadales > Pseudomonadaceae > Pseudomonas > Pseudomonas sp. N-137. The sequence goes on along the minus strand of NZ_JAXUDQ010000009.1, from coordinate 8,615 downwards.
GCACCTGGGTTTGCGGCTGGGCTTGCTTGATGGCGGCGACGACCTGGTCGTAGCTGAGCAGCGCTGCGTCGTCCGAGGGTTTGCTGGCGCGCATCTCGGGATTGACCAGCCAGACGATCTCCTGGCTGACCACCGCCAGCGTGCCGGTGACGCAAACGATGAGGACGAAAAACCAGATGGGCAGTGCCAGCCAGCTATGAACCAGAAACCAGAGTTTGGAGCGGGATTTCTTCGACATGGTTTGAACGTCTTGATTCGATGAAAGGCTCGGTATTACGGGCTTCGTAATCCCCTGAACCCTGAAAAGCCGGTCGTGGCTTTTGCCGACGCGACCTGCTGCATCTAATTAAGACGAACGAGCAATGGAAATCCTGAAGCGAAAGATGAAAGAAAATGTTTCGCGTTTGCGAACCGGATGTATTTCCCATCCTGGCTCCAGCAAATCGGCGGGGCGGAAAATGTAAAAAAACTGCGGCAAGGGGATGGGGCCCCTCGCCACAAGAGCAGGTTGGCCGTCAGCCCTGCTGTTGAAACATCTCCCTGGCCCGCTGTTCAATCTGTTCCTGAGTCAGATCCTCCTTGTGCGTAGCCAGAAACCACACATGCCCAAAGGGGTCTTTCAAGGTGCCGCTGCGATCACCATAGAACTGATCCTTGACCTCGGAAATCACCGTGCCACCAGCGGCAATCGCTTGGGCGAATGCTTTGTCCACATCTTCGACATAGAGGTGCAGGCCTACCGGCACCGATTGTTCGGGGTTACGCAACGGCCCTTGATCACAAGGCGTGCCGAGCATGATCGGGCAATCGCCAATCCGCAGCTCGGCATGACCGACGCCCCCGTCCGGCATGTCCAGGCGCATGACCTCGGTGGCATTGAAGGCTTTTTTGTAGAACTCGATGGCTTCAGCGGCTTTTTGAATGCCCAGGTAGGGCGTGATGCTATGGAAACCTTCAGGAATGGCTTTGACACCCATGACGTTTCTCCTTGTTGTTATGGGGAGGCGAAGAGGGCCTCGCCGATTTGCGCCCATCCACTATAGGACAGCGACTTGGGGGCGGCGCATGACCCGACGAACGTTTCACGGCGCGTCCAGCAGATGCGCTCCCGGCCCGCGCTTGCCCAACACATCGCCCTGGTTGCGCAGCGGGCAACCTTCCATCGACAGGCAGCCGCAACCGATGCAGCCGTTGAGTCGATCGCGCAGCGCGATCAAGTGGTTGATGCGCTGATCCAGCTCGCGGCTCCACTGGGCTGAGAGGATCTTCCAGTCGTTCGCCGTTGGGGCGCGGTCGTCGGGCAAGGTTCTCAAGGCGCTGCCGATTTCGGCCAACGGAATGCCAAGGCCTTGGGCGACCTTGATCAGCGCCACACGTCGCAACACTTCCCGTGGATAGCGGCGTTGGTTGCCCTGGTTACGATTACTTTTGATCAGCCCCTTGGATTCATAGAAGTGCAGGGCGGTGACGGCCACGCCACTGCGGGCGGCCACTTGGCCGACGGTGAGTTCCTTGTGGACGTTTATCTGTGTCATCGCCTGCATTCTCTGCTTGACCTTGAGTTAACTAGAGGTTTTACCCTGCACGCCATCGGACCGCAAGATCCGCCCTACGTACAGCGAGGACCTTTCATGCAATCACCAAGGAACAATCAGAGTTTTACCCAGTTGATGGAGTTCGACATCGAACCTCAATGGCAACAGGCGCTGGTGACGGCCCTGTCAGAGCAGACCGAGCGGCTGGCCCGGGGGCATGCAGGATTTCTGAGTGCCAGTATCCAGGTCAGCGAGGACGGACGACGGGTTCTCAACTATTTGCATTGGCAAAACCGCGAGGCGGGCGAAGCGGCGTTTCAGAGTTTCGAGCGTGGTGAGCAGGATTTCTGGCGGCTGATCCAGGCCCACAGGGCCAAGGCCGTGACATTCGGCTCGTTCCAGGTGTTGCGCAACATCGAACGCAGTGCCGACAACGCCCTGCATTGCCAGTTGGTCGGTTAAGCGCAGCGGACGATCCGAGCCAGCAATACCCACTATCAAACGGGTTGATTTCTGCCGCGTGAAGGCGGCGGGTAGCCTTTGTTCATCGCCCCACTTCAGAACATTGGATACTTGCCATGAATCGGACTTTTGCTGTTTTGCTGCTGTTAACGGCCACTGTGTTGAGCGGCTGCGCCTCTTCGTCGCCGGAGTTGCGCCCCTACACCGCCGAAGAAACCCGTGAACTGGCCCTTGAAGCCTTGAATCGCCGGGGCCTGTCGTTTGAGGAATATCACGCGAAAAAAGCCGAGTTGCTCGGTCCTTCGCAGAAAAACGTGGGTTTCGACGACCAGGGGCAAATGAGCGCCGAGCGAGCCATGAAGCGGTCTGGGCGGCCGAGCTGAGGACTGTACTGCTCGAAGTTTTGCCTAACTGTCCATGGGTTTGGCTCAGGACGTGGGGTAGGGTCATGACTTGACTGACCGTCCCATTGGATATGCCTGCCATGACCCTTTCGCTTGACCTGTTGCTGGGCTTCGCCCTGTTTGCCCTGGTGACCTCGATCACCCCCGGTCCCAACAACACCATGTTGCTGGCCTCGGGCGTCAATTTCGGTTTCAACCGCACGATTCCTCACATGCTGGGCATCACCTGCGGCTTCTTTTCCCTGGTGCTGGCGGTGGGGCTTGGCCTGGGCGCGGTGTTCCAGACCTACCCTCTGCTCTACACCGTACTGCGCTATGTAGGTGCGACCTACCTGTTGTACCTGGCGTGGAAAATCGCCCACTCCGGGCCGGTCTCTGAAAACCGGCCAGGGGACAGCACGCCCATCAGCTATTGGGGCGCGGCGGCGTTTCAGTGGGTCAATCCCAAGGCCTGGATCATGGCCATCGGCGCCATCAGCACCTACACGCCGCTTCAAGGTTATTTCTTCAATGTGCTGGTTATCGCTGCGGTGTTTGCCCTGATCAACCTGCCGAGCGTGAGCCTGTGGGTGGTGTGCGGCAGCCTGTTACGCAATCTTTTGCGTGATCGTCGCTGGCTGCGCCTGTTCAACTGGGGGATGGCGCTGTTATTGGTCGCCTCGTTGTATCCGTTGCTGCTCGAAAGCATCGGCTAAGGGCTGAGCTTGGGGCGGATGCCTGTTAAGCTCGCTGATCAGTCGCTGTGGTTGATATCCAGAGCCCTTGGTGCAAGCGAACAACACTATTTTACGAGCAGGAGAAACGATGAGTACCGAGCCTTTGACCCATGGACTGGTTCCCCAGCGCCTGGCCCGAATCCGCCAATTGATGAATCGCGAAGGCATTCACGCATTGCTGGTGCCATCGGCCGACCCGCATCTGTCGGAATACCTGCCGGGCTATTGGCAAGGACGGCAATGGCTGTCGGGGTTTCATGGCTCGGTTGGGACTCTGATCGTCACGGCGGACTTCGCGGGCGTCTGGGCGGACAGCCGTTATTGGGAGCAGGCCACCAAGGAGCTTGAAGGCAGCGGTATTGAACTGGTCAAGCTCATTCCCGGTCAGGCTGGCCCGCTGGATTGGCTGGCCGAACAGACGCCTGAAGGCGCAGCGGTGGCGGTTGATGGCGCGGTCATGGCTGTGGCCTCGGCCCGGACCCTGAGCGACAAGCTTCAGGCACGCGGGGCGCGGTTGCGCACCGACATGGATCTGCTCAAGGAGGCCTGGAGCGACCGCCCAAGCCTGCCGAGCCAACCGGTTTATGCCCATCTGCCGCCGCAGGCGACCGTCAGCCGGGTCGAGAAACTCGCCAAGCTGCGGGAAACCCTCAAGGAGCGCGGTGCCCAGTGGCATTTCATCGCCACGCTGGATGACATCGCCTGGCTGTTCAACTTGCGCGGTGCGGATGTGTCGTTCAACCCGGTATTCGTTTCCTTTGCCTTGATCAGCCAGCAACAGGCAACGCTGTTCGTGGCCCTGGATAAGGTCGATGCGTCGCTGCGTGCCGTTCTTGAACAGGACGGCGTGACGCTGCGTGATTACAGCGAAGCGGCGGCCGCATTGCGGGAAGTGCCCAGTGGCGCGAGCCTGCAGATCGATCCGGCGCGGGTCACGGTCGGTTTGCTGGATAATCTGGACAGTGGCGTGAAGCTGGTCGAGGGACTCAACCCTACGACGCTGGCCAAGTCTCGCAAAAGCCTGGCCGACGCCGAGCACATTCGTCGGGCCATGGAGCAGGACGGTGCGGCGCTTTGCGAGTTCTTTGCCTGGCTGGAAAGCGCCTGGGGTCGCGAGCGCATTACCGAACTGACCATCGATGAGCACCTGACCGCCGCCCGTACACGCCGGCCGGAATTTGTCTCACTGAGCTTCAATACCATTGCCGCGTTCAACGCCAACGGCGCGATGCCCCATTACCACGCCACGGAGCAAGCCCACGCGGTCATCGAGGGCGATGGCTTGCTGCTGATCGATTCTGGCGGCCAATACCTGGGTGGTACCACCGATATCACCCGTATGGTGCCAGTCGGAACGCCTACCGTGGAGCAGAAGCGGGATTGCACTCGCGTGCTCAAGGGCGTGATTGCCTTGTCTCGCGCCAAATTTCCACGGGGCATTCTGTCGCCCTTGCTGGACGCCATCGCTCGCGCGCCGATCTGGGCCGAGCAGGTGGACTACGGTCATGGCACTGGCCACGGCGTCGGTTACTTTCTCAACGTTCATGAAGGCCCGCAGGTGATTGCCTATCAGGCCGCCGCCGCGCCGCAAACAGCGATGCAGGCGGGCATGATCACCTCTATCGAACCGGGCACTTATCGTCCGGGCCGTTGGGGGGTACGCATCGAGAACCTGGTGTTGAATCGCGAGGCGGGGAGCAGCGAGTTCGGCGACTTCCTCGAGTTCGAAACCCTGACCCTGTGCCCGATCGACACGCGCTGCCTGGAGCCGTCCTTGCTGACCCAGGACGAAAAAGACTGGTTCAACGCCTACCATGCCGAGGTTCAGCGTCGATTGAGCCCGTTGCTGGAAGGCGACGCGCTGCAATGGCTGAACACGCGGACGCAGGCGATCTGATGTAAGGCATCAGCCCAGGGCTTCACGGACGAAGTCCAGCCGATCCTGGCCGAAGAACAGCTCGTCGCCGACGAACATGCTCGGGGCGCCGAACACGCCCCGTTTAATCGCTTCTTCGGTGGTGATCTTGAGTGCTTCCTTGACCTGCTCGTTGCTCGTCAGGGCCAGCACATGATCGGGATCAAAATGGCCTTGGTTCAAAACCTCGGCGACTGTTGCCGGGTCGTTGAGATTGCGGCCGTCCACCCACAGGGCGCGAAACAGGCAATCGATGAAGGCCTCGAATCGTTCGGGATGGTGCAGTTGCATGCCGGTCACGGCGCGCATCAGTAACAGCGTATTGATCGGGAAGTGCGGATTGAGCTTGAAGTCAACGCCGTAGCGGTTGGCGAAGCGATTCAAATCCTTGAATAGATAAGGCCCTTTGGCCGGCACGGTAACCGGTGACGCATTGCCGGTCGCCTTGAAGACGCCGCCAAGCAGCATCGGACGGTAGATCAACTGGCTGTTGGTTTGTGCGCACAGGGTCGGTAGTTGGGTATAGGCCAGGTAGGTGGTCGGGCTGCCGAGGTCGAAGAAAAACTCCACGGATTTGCTCATGGTATCTGCGCTCTTGTTATTGTGAGGGGGGGCGGTTTACCAGCGTTCGCTCCAGGGCCGCAGGTCTAGCTCGAAGGTCCAGGCGTCGCGGGGTTGGGTGTGCAGATACCAATAGTTGTCGGCGATGTGTTCGGGATTGAGAATGCCGTCCGCATCCTTGGTTGCATATTTTTCCGGAAAGTTATCGCGGATGAAGTCGGTGTCGATGGCGCCGTCCACCACCACATGGGCCACATGAATATTCATCGGGCCCAGTTCACGGGCCATGCTTTGGGCCAATGCGCGGATGCCATGTTTGGCCCCAGCGAAGGCGGCGAACCCTGAAGCCCCGCGCAGTCCTGCTGTGGCCCCGGTGAACAGAATCGTCCCGCGCTGGCGCGAGGCCATGCGTTTGGCCACTTCCCGAGCATTGAGGAAACCGGAAAAACAGGCCATCTCCCAAATCTTGAAATATTTGCGCGCGGTCTCTTCAAGGATGCTGCAGGGCACGTTGGCGCCGATGTTGAATACAAAGGCTTCAATCGGACCGATCTGGCTTTCGATTTGCTCGATCAGCACGACCACCTCGTCTTCCTTGCGCGCGTCACAGGCAAAACCATGCGCATCACCGCCCTGAGCCCGAATTGAATCGACCAATGGCGCGAGTTTGTCAGCGCTGCGGCGGGTAACACAGGCCACGAAACCTTCCTGCGCAAAACGTTTGGCTATTGCGCCTCCGGTGGCATCGCCTGCGCCAACAACCAGTACGACCTTCTTGTTATTCATGATTAGCCTCATTGGTAAACGATCGTTAGCTAAACGGACGTTATGCTAAGATCCGGCAAGCGTCAAGGTGGGCAATCAGAGGCCAGATATATGCGTTATTCAGCCAATCACAAATTGGAGACCCGAGAGAAACTGCTCGCCAGCAGTGCCATGTCCGCCAAGAAATCGGGGTTTTCCACTGTCGGTGTCGATGGCCTGATGAAGGCGATCGGCTTGAGCGGCGGGGCGTTCTACAGTCACTTCTCATCCAAGGATGAGCTTTTCAAGGCGATCGTCGAGCGAGAGTTGGCGCAAAGCCTGGAGCGCTTGAGCGGTGAGAAGGTTCTGGACTCACAAAAACTGGAGCGATGTCTCAAGCAGTACCTGAGCATGAGCCACGTCGAACAGCCGGAGGCGGGGTGTGCGCTGCCGGTGCTGGGCGCTGAGATCGCGCGGTCCGATGTGCAGGTGAGGGAGGCGGCGCAAACATGGATCTGTCGTTTGCATGAAAGCTGGGCGCGGATATTGGGAAGCGAAAGCCTGTCTTGGGCCATTCTGTCGCAATGCGTGGGCGCGTTGGTTGTCGCCCGCATGCTGGCCACGCCAGAGATCCAGCGTGAGGTCCTCAAGTCCAGTCATGATGAGATCAGTCGTCGAATAGCCCAGCAGCGGCCCGACTGACCCGCTGCCTATTTACAGATGACGATCATGCTGCGACTGGTATAGCCGGCGGGGTTGAGTCCGAAAGGATAATCCCCCGGCTCCTCGACAGCGTCGCCCGACTTTGCGATCACCCTGTAACCTTTGGGGGCGCATGAATTGGCGGCGCTGGCGGCGCATTGTTCCCAGGACGAGGACAAGCCGGAGCAGTTGATGTGCAAACCCTTTTTACCGCGTTTGACTTCAGTCTTTGTTGTCGCTGCGCAGCCCGCAATTGCAAGCACAACGATCAATATCAAAATTCGTTTCATTCCCGTCCTTATCACCGCCGCGGATCTTATGTCTGCTTGCGATTGTGTTCGCTTTTGCTTTAAGCGTTCGTGACGTCCTGTATGAAAATTCCATGTCTGACATTAGGTTACGGGCTAAACATGGCCTAAATGTGCGGTAAATACCAGAGCTTCGTTAAATCCTGCCTCAATCAACCGCGATGGCGGGCTTCGCGGCGCTACCCATCGTCAGCGTTGCGCCGACTGACGCCAGGATAATGCAGCCAATGGCGGCCCATTGAGCCAGGGATAAGTACTCCTGAAGAAACACCAGTCCTGAGAGCGCACCGAAGGCAGGTTCTATGCTCATGAGTGTGCCGAAAGTACGGGCTGGCATCCGTGTGAGGGAGATCATCTCCAGCGTGTAGGGCAGGGCAGTGGACAGAATGGCGACGCCAATGGCGATCGGAATCAGGCTCGGCGTCAGTAATGCGGCCCCTGCGTGGACGATGCCGATAGGCGCGACGAAGAGGGCCGCGATCATTACCCCCAGTGCGGCGGTTTGCACGCCGTTGTCCGCGCCGGCCTTCTGGCCAAACAGGATGTACAGTGCCCAGCAGAATCCCGCCCCCAGGGCATAACCGGCACCGACCAGGTCGATACCGCTGCTGGTGGCTCCGGTGGGTATCAATAGAAGCAGGCCGGTGATCGCCAGGGCAATCCAGAGAAAATCGATGGCTCGCCGCGAAGCGTAAATGGCAACCGCCAGAGGGCCGGTAAATTCCAGTGCCACGGCAATTCCCAGCGGAACCGTTTGCAGCGACATATAGAAAAGAAAGTTCATGCCGCCCAACGCCATCCCGTAGACGATCACGGTGCGCAGGGATTGAGCTGAGAGCTTGGCGCGCCATGGTCGCAGCAACAACAGCATGATGAGGCTGGCAAAGATAAGCCGCAGCGTCGTGGTGCCTTGTGCGCCCACAACCGGGAACATGCTTTTGGCAAGTGAAGCTCCCGACTGGATGGATGCCATGGCAATCAATAGAAGGGCGACCGGGTAAAGAGTGGTTGCCAGGCTGCGATGTGGGAGAGTCATTGCTAAGCGTCGTCCAAGATAAAAGCGGGGGAAGGCTGGTTTGCGCAATATACTGCGCAATCGCAGCGATTCCGTCTATATATAAGGAGGATTTCAGCGAGGTGCTTCTGGCTGGATAGAAAAATCAAATTAAGGGTTGACGGCAAATTCTGGACGTCTATAATTCGCCCCACTTCCGGCGCAGTCGAAACGAAAAACTCCTTGAGTTTCAATGAGTTAAACGATTTTAGGC
>NZ_JAXUDQ010000008.1:0-188622 GCF_034555295.1 Pseudomonas sp. N-137 | reverse complement strand
GCGGCTATCCCGGCATCCATGCCGGGATGCCCACTGCGCAATACCTGCGTTCGGCCAGCGTGGTTTAACGGGGCGTCGAGATCAAGATCAAGATCAAAAGCAGAGCAAGAGCAAGAGCGGGGTAGATGCCAGTATCTATTTAGCTGAACTACCGCTATCGCGAGCAGGCTCGCTCCCACATTGATTTGTGGGGGCTCACACATCTGCAAGCGACACAAAAACCTGTGGGAGCGAGCCTGCTCGCGATGACGCCGGTACATCCAAGCATCACTGCAAACTGACCCTCCACTTTCGCGAGCAAGCTCGCTCCCACAGGGGAAACCCGTTCGCTCCAGAACAGGCCGGCTGTCAGGCCGCCTCGTTTTTGATTTTGATCTGGGGCGCCCCGTTAACCACGCTGGCCGAACGCAGGTATTGCGTAGTGGGCACCTCGGCATGGATGCCGAGGTAGCCGCGCTGGGCCATGGATGGCCCTTCGCGGCGGGCCCACGGAGCAATGCCGGAGTGAGGGCATGCCGAGCCTAGGCGAGGCACCGAGTGGTGGGGCAAAGCGCTTTTGGTTACTTTTGGCGCTCTTCCAAAAGTGACCCGCTGTAAGAGCGGAACCATAAGCAGCCGTTACCGCAGCAACGGATATACACACCAATCACCCCCCAAAAAAAAATGAAGCCAAAAAAAACGGCGCTTTCCGTCTCGGAAGAAGCGCCGTTTTTCTTGAGTACCTGAAGTTCAGTATCAGTCAATGTACTCAAACAACTTGACGATCTTCTGCACCCCGGAAACCCCTTGCACCAGATTGGTCGCCTGCGCAGCCTCCTGCTTGGTCAGCAGCCCCAGCAGATAGACGATGCCATTCTCAGTCACGACCTTGATGCGCGAGCCGGGAATGCTGGCGTCGGTGAGCATCTGCGTCTTGATCTTGGTAGTCAGCCAGGCATCGTTCTGACGCGCCAGCAACGAGGAAGGTGGCAGGACCTGCAGTTCGTTGTGCACGGTCTTGACCCGCTGCACGGCGCTTGCAGCCTGTTCGGCCTTGGCCTTGAGATCCGCGCGTGGGGTCTGGCCGGCCAGCAGCACGACACCGTTGAAGCTGGTGACGACGATGTGCGAGTTGTTGTCCAGGTCCGGGTCGGCCTTGGCGATGTTCACGCCTGCCTTGGTTTCGATCAACGAATCGTCGATCTTGCTGCCGAAGGTGCGGGTGCCGCGGTCGTCTTCAATCGGCTTTTCCCGGCTGGCGTTAACCACCGATGTGCAGCCGCTGATGCCGAGGCACAGGGTCAGGGCCAGAAGGCCTAGGCGATTAGGGGTCATTCTTCACTCCCGAACAGTTGGCTGTCGATCAAGTCGCAAAGACAATGAATCGCCAGCAGGTGGACTTCCTGAATGCGTGCAGTGACATTGGCCGGTACGCGAATCTCGACGTCCTCAGGCAACAGCAGTGACGCCATGCCGCCGCCATCGCGACCGGTCAATGCTACGACAATCATTTCGCGATCATGTGCGGCCTGGATCGCCTGAATAATATTGGCCGAGTTGCCGCTGGTGGAGATCGCCAGCAACACATCGCCGGGCTGGCCCAGGGCGCGGATCTGTTTGGAGAACACTTCGTTGTAGCTGTAGTCGTTGGCGATCGAGGTGATCGTCGAGCTGTCGGTGGTCAATGCAATGGCCGGCAGGCTGGGGCGCTCGCGCTCGAAGCGGTTGAGCAGCTCCGATGAGAAATGCTGGGCGTCGCCGGCAGAACCGCCATTGCCGCACGAAAGCATTTTGCCTTCGTTGAGCAGGGCGTTGACCATCACTTGGCTGGCTTGCTCGATGTGCGGTGCAAGTACGTCCATCGCCTGTTGCTTGGTGTCGATACTGGCCTGAAAAAGCTGGCGAATTCGCGATTGCATGTCCATCTGTGTGACCTTAAGTAGCGCGGCTTATCGGCACAAGCATGTGCGGCGCGCAAAGCAAAGAGCAAAAATTGGGTGAAGGTGTCCGGCTCGGCTCGTCATGGGTGTTGACGTTCAACTGTCGAAGGCATTCTGCAACCAGTTCAACTGATCGGCGTTGCTGTCGATGGCAACCACGTCGAAGCGGCAGGGATGATCGGCCCAGCGAGACTCGATTTGCAGGAAATACTGCGCGGCGAAAACCAGCTTCTGGCGCTTGCGTGCATCGATGCTGTCGAGCGCGCCACCCCATTGAGTATTTTTTCTGTAGCGGACTTCGACGAATACTACTGTATCGCCGTCAAGCATGACCAGATCAAGCTCGCCACGTTTACACAGCCAGTTCTTCGCCAGCAGCCGCAGACCTTGTTGCTGAAGATGCGCGAGAGCCTGGCTCTCGGCATCCCGTCCGCTTTGCTGGCGAGATCGGTCAGGCATCAGCGCTGAGTGTCTGGCAGGCGCTGCACCTGACCGTTGACGAATTCGGCCCACGGCAGTTGACGTTGCACGCGCTGGGACTGCGACACTGCCAGGCTGCCCGACAACCCCTCGATGCGGGTGTCCGGTAATGTCTTTAGCTGACCCAGGCGCGGAGCCAGACGATAAGCATCCGCTCCCATCGCGTACAACCGACCCAGGCTACCGCCGGCCTGGGGCCACTGGGCGGTGACCTGCTTGCGCAGCGGGTCGTTGGCATCGAGCAGCCACGGGGTTTCGCAGAAGCGCACGCCGCTCATGTCGTTGTACTGATTCTGGTCGCCACTGGCGCTGAACACATGCGAGGTGGCGTACACAGGTACGTCGCCGGCGTACTGGAAGTTCAGGGTCGGCTTGATCTGCTGGGCCTGTTGCGGGGTCGAGGCCAGGAACAGGAATTCGATGTCCTGGCGGCGGGACGGCTGGGCCGCGACGGCGGTGTCGACTGTGCTTTGCAGGCGCTTGGCGCGACCTTCGCTCTGGCGCAGATGGAACATGTCGGCAATCTGCTGGGCCAGTTGTACGGGTTGATCGATACGTTCGACAGCGATGATGGTGCCGCCATTGGCCTGCCAGTCCTCGCTGAAGGCTTTGAGGACGCGATCGCCCCATTCACCTTTTGGCACCATGACGGCGGCACGATGCAGGCCGTCCGTACGGGCGCGACGCGATACTTCGCGGGCTTCGTCTTCCGCGGCCAGGCCAAACTGGAACAGTTGGGCCGGGCCTTGCTCGCCTTCGCTGTAATTGAGCGCGAGGGTCGTGATCGGCAGTTGCGGGCGGGTGCTGAGCTGCTTGACCAAGGGTTTTTCCAGCGGGCCGACCACCAGTTGCACGCCGTCGGCCTGCGCCTTGCGATAGAAATCATCCAGGGAGGTCAGGCGCGAGCTGTCATAAAACTGAATGCTTGGCGGGTTCTGCCCGGCTTGTTGGGCCTGATAGTGGGCAGCCATGAAACCTTCGCGCAAAGCTCTGGCGACCGAGGACAGCGGGCCATCCTGGGGCAGCAGCAAGGCGATCTTGCTCAGGGGCTGACTCGCCAGTTCCTTGAGCTTGACCAGCGGCGTCGGCAACTGGAGCGCGGCCGGGTGCTTGGGGTTCTGCTCGCGCCAGCTGTCGATAGCCGCCTGTTGCTGTTCCAGCGTACCGGCAGTTTTTACAGCCTGGGCCAAACTCAGCCAGCCACCCAGGTCGTCGGTGGTGGTCGGTTGCAGTTGATCGGTGGGCAGCGAGGCGATCAACGACCAGATCGCCTCGTGGTTTTTCGCCGCCGCTTCGTTTTCAAGCAGGGGCGCAATGAAGATCCGTTCCTTGGCGGCGGCCAGGGTCTGGCCATCGGCCTCGAGGGCGCGGGCGTGGACGGTGCCGGTACGGACCTGCTGTTCCACCGGTAGCTCGCCCAGGTGCTGCAGGCTCGGGTGGCTCAGGGCGCTCAGCGCTGCTTTGGGTTGATTGCGCGTCATTGCCAGTTCGGCCGCCAGAGTGCTGGCGAAAATCTGCTGGCCGGGCTTGAGTTGCTCCATCGGCACCTGTTGCAGGATCTGCGCGGACTGGCCGGCATTGCCCTGGCGGTAGGCCAGGTCTGCTGCACTCAGGCGCAACAGGGCGGCTTTTTCCGGGGTTTTGCTTTGAGTGGCCTGTTCGAGCAACTGCTCGATACTGGCATCCGGGGTCCGTGGAAGTTCGCCAAGGCTGGAGGAGGGCGAGCTGGCGCAGGCCGCCAGAAGGGCAGCGAGGCAGAGGGCGGAGAGCAGCCGCAGGCAAGCGATCATGTAAATGTTCCTGATACGAGATCAAATTAGCGTCGAATTGTACCCAAGCACTGGCCGGGGCGCGATGTTAGTGGCGTGAATCGATCAATTTAGGTATTTCAAATGTTGCGGCGCAGCACGGCAGGTCGCCGGACAGCGAGGCGCTGCGGGCAGTCGTGACGCACACTACGCGCTACAATGGCGGTTTTACCGATCATGAGGTGTGCGCTTTGACTGCTCCAGGTGCTTTGAATTCCGCTGCCGGCTCGCTTTATGTGGTGGCGACGCCCATCGGCAACCTGGACGATATCAGTGCCCGGGCGCTGAAAATCCTGCAGGAGGTGGCCCTCATTGCGGCCGAAGATACGCGCCACTCTCAACGCTTGTTGCAACATTTCGGCATTTCAACGCCGTTGGCGGCCTGTCATGAGCACAACGAGCGGGAAGAAGGCAGTCGTTTTATCACTCGTTTGTTGGCGGGCGATAACGTCGCGCTGATTTCCGACGCGGGTACACCGCTGATTTCCGACCCTGGCTATCACCTGGTGCGCCAGGCTCGGGCGGCCGGTATCAGCGTAGTGCCGGTGCCGGGGGCGTGCGCCTTGATCGCAGCCCTTTCGGCGGCGGGCCTGCCGTCGGACCGTTTCATTTTCGAAGGTTTTCTGCCAGCCAAGGCGGTGGGGCGACGGGCGCGCCTGGAGTCTATAAAGGAGGAGCCGCGTACGTTGATCTTTTATGAGGCGCCGCACCGCATCCTTGAATGCCTGCAGGACATGGAGCTGGTGTTTGGTCCGGAGCGCCCGGCGCTGCTCGCCAGGGAGCTGACCAAAACCTTCGAAACCCTCAAGGGGTTGCCGCTGGCGCAGTTGCGCGCCTTCGTCGAAGGCGATAGCAACCAGCAGCGCGGTGAATGCGTCGTGCTGGTGGCGGGCTGGACGGCGCCGGACAATGAAGAGACCGTCAGCAGTGAAGCGATGCGCATCCTGGACCTGCTGCTTGAGGAAATGCCCCTCAAGCGCGCCGCCGCTCTCGCGGCGCAGATTACCGGCGAGCGTAAGAACGTCCTGTATCAGGTCGCGCTGGAAAAACAGAAGGGCCAGTGAAACCGGGGCGCGGGGCTGGCCAAGGGCTTTTAGCGCTTGTTCTTCGGCCGCTCTGCCGTTAACCTTCGCGGCGGAGAGTCGATCGGACAGTCGCTGCCCTCTATGAAAATTAGGGGGGGGAGGAAAGTCCGGGCTCCATAGGGCGAAGTGCCAGGTAATGCCTGGGAGGCGTGAGCCTACGGAAAGTGCCACAGAAAATAACCGCCTAAGCGTTTCGGCGCCGGTAAGGGTGAAAAGGTGCGGTAAGAGCGCACCGCACGGCTGGCAACAGTTCGTGGCTAGGTAAACCCCACTTGGAGCAAGACCAAATAGGGTCCCAAGGCGTGGCCCGCGCTGGGACCGGGTAGGTTGCTAAAGATGTCCAGTGATGGCCATCGTAGACGAATGACTGTTCAAGACAGAACCCGGCTTACAGATCGACTCTCCACCTTTTCCCCTCCTGCCAGAATCGCTGGCAGACGCAATTGCTAAGACCAAAAAAATCTTACTCTTAACAAATCACTTTAACTTCTGAGCGCAGCTTCCTGTGTTCGCTGAAGTTGTGGCGAAAAATCCTACGTCAGATTCCCATCGCCCCTCCAGATACGCTCCTAAATCTCCGATCTATAAGGCTTTTCCTTCACTCCGCGCCTTGACGGTGCGGTGGGCGCATTCCTATAGTGTGCGCAAGTGGCGGAAAGTGGCATGAAGTGGGTTTTTTGAGCGTAAAACGCAAAATTTTTGGAGAAACGCTGACGTGTTTCGCGGAGCTAACGCTATCAGTCTCGATGCAAAGGGCCGTCTCGCCATGCCGAGCCGGTACCGTGACGAGCTCGTTTCGCGTAGTTCCGGGCAGTTAATCGTCACGATCGACGCCGTTGACCCATGTTTGTGTGTTTACCCTCTTGATGAGTGGGAAATCATCGAAACCAAACTGCGCGCACTGCCTTCACTGCGTGAAGAAAACCGCCGCCTGCAACGCTTGCTGATCGGTAACGCCGTCGACCTCGAACTCGACGGCAGCGGTCGTTTCCTGGTTCCGCCGCGCCTGCGCGAATACGCCAAGCTGGACAAGCGCGCGATGCTGGTGGGCCAACTGAACAAGTTCCAACTGTGGGACGAAGATGCCTGGAATGCGGTCTCTGCCGCTGACCTTGCTGCTATTCAACAACCGGGCGCCATGCCTGATGAACTGCGTGATTTGATCCTGTGACTATTGATAGCGGCTTTAACCACATCACCGTACTGCTTGACGAAGCCGTCGAGGCTCTCGCCGTACGTCCTGATGGCTGCTATCTGGATGGCACGTTCGGGCGCGGCGGGCATAGCCGGCTGATCCTCAGCAAGCTCGGTCCGGACGGTCGGCTGCTGGGGTTCGACAAGGATCCTCAAGCGATTGCCACCGGGCAAGCGCTAGCGGCCGAAGACGGCCGCTTTGTCGTTGTGCAGCGCAGCTTTGCGGAGCTGGGATCGGAAGTCGCCCAGCGTGGCCTGGCTGGCAAAGTCAGTGGCGTCTTGCTTGACCTGGGCGTGTCTTCGCCGCAGTTGGACGACCCTGAGCGCGGCTTCAGTTTTCTCAATGATGGCCCGCTGGACATGCGCATGGATCCGTCCCGCGGAATCAGCGCCGCCGAATTCGTCAATACCGCTACGGTGGAAGAAATCGCCCGTGTTTTCAAGGAATACGGCGAAGAACGTTTTTCCGGTCGCATGGCCCGTGCCGTGGTTGAGCGTCGCGATATCAAACCGTTCGAGCGCACCGGCGACCTGGCCGAAGTGCTCAAAGTCGCCAACCCGGCATGGGAGAAGGGCAAGAACCCGGCTACCCGGGCTTTCCAGGGTTTGCGCATCCACGTCAATAATGAACTGGGTGATCTGGAGGCCGGCCTTGAGGCGGCACTTGAAGCACTTGAGGTCGGCGGGCGACTGGTGGTGATCAGCTTCCATTCCCTGGAAGACCGTATCGTCAAACTGTTCATGCGCAAGCTCACCAAGGGTGAGGCCGATAACCTGCCGCGCAACCTGCCGGTGCGTTTCGAAGCCTTCGTGCCGAAAATCAAGATTCATGGCAAGGCGCAGTTCGCCTCCGAGGCTGAACTCAAGGCCAACCCGCGTGCCCGTAGCGCCGTCATGCGTGTTGCGGAGAAGTTGCGGTGAGCAAGCTCTTCGCCAAGCCCCTGCCTGGCGGCAGCTTTTTCATGCTGCTGTTGTTTATCGGCGTGCTCGTGTCGGCCATCGCCGTGTCCTACAGCGCGCACTGGAACCGGCAGTTGCTCAACACCCTTTACAGCGAACTGAGCGTGCGCGACAAGGCCCAGGCCGAGTGGGGCCGGTTGATCCTGGAGCAGAGCACCTGGACCGCCCATAGCCGCATCGAAGTACTGGCGACCGAACAGCTGAAAATGCGCATTCCCGGGGCTGCCGAAGTGCAGATGGTGGCGCCATGATGAAGCTCGAAGGGGCACTCTTTCCGTGGCGCTTCCGCCTGGTCCTGGGCCTGCTCGGGATCATGGTGGCGGCCATCGTCTGGCGGATCATCGATCTGCAAGTGGTCGACCGTGACTTCCTCAAAGAGCAGGGTGATGCCCGTAGCATGCGGCACATCCCGATCCCGGCTCACCGTGGCCTGATCACCGACCGCAATGGCGAACCGTTGGCTGTGAGCACCCCGGTGACTACCCTGTGGGCAAACGCCAAGGAAATGCAGCAGGCCAAGGAAAAGTGGCCGGCCCTGGCCGTCGCCCTTGGCCAGGACCCCAAGGCCCTGGCCGAACGCCTTGAAGCCCAGGCCAGCAAAGAATTCATCTATCTGGTGCGCGGGTTGACGCCCGAGCAAGGCCAGAGGGTGCTCGACCTGAAAGTGCCGGGCGTCTACGGCATCGAAGAGTTCCGGCGTTTCTACCCGGCCGGTGAAGTGACCGCCCACATGGTCGGCTTTACGGACATCGACGACCGGGGGCGAGAAGGGGTCGAGTTGGCCTACGACGAATGGCTCGCCGGGGTTCCCGGCAAGCGTCAGGTCATCAAGGATCGGCGTGGCAGGCTGATCAAGGATGTCCAGGTCACCAAAAACGCCAAGGCCGGCAAGCCCTTGGCGTTGTCCATTGATCTGCGCCTGCAATATCTGGCCAACCGTGAGCTGCGCAATGCCATCGTCGAGAACGGTGCCAAGGCCGGCAGCCTGGTGATTCTCGACGTGAAGACCGGCGAGATCCTGGCCATGGTCAACCAGCCCACCTACAACCCGAACAATCGCCGCAACCTGCAACCGGCGATGATGCGCAACCGCGCGATGATCGACGTGTTCGAACCGGGCTCGACCATGAAAGCCGTTTCCATGGCGGCGGCTCTGGAAACCGGGCGCTGGAAGCCGGGGGATACGGTCGAGGTGTATCCAGGCACTTTGCAGATCGGCAAGTACACCATTCGGGACGTCTCCAAGACCGAAGGTCCGGTGCTTGACCTGACCGGCATCCTGATCAACTCCAGTAACGTGGGCATGAGCAAGATCGCCTTCGATATCGGTGGGGAAACGATTTACCGTCTTGCCCAGAAAATCGGTCTTGGCCAGGGCACTGGCCTGGGCTTTCCTGGCGAGCGGGTCGGCAATCTGCCGAACTACCGTGAGTGGCGCAAGGCCGAAACGGCCACGTTGTCATACGGCTACGGTGTTTCCGTGACCGCGATCCAGTTGGCCCACGCGTTTTCGGTGCTGGCCAACAACGGCCGCATGACACCGCTGTCACTGATCAAAACCGACAAGGCCCCGGAGGCTACTCAGGTCATTCCGGAGGACGTCGCCAAGACCATGCAAGGCATGCTGCAACAGGTGATCGAAGCGCCGCGTGGGGTGTACCGCGCCCAGGTGCCGGCCTATCACGTGGGCGGCAAGTCGGGTACGGCCCGCAAAACCTCCGCGGGCGTCAAGGGCTATGCCGAGAATTCCTACCGTTCGCTGTTCGCCGGTTTCGGCCCGATGAGCGACCCGCGCTACGCCGTCGTGGTGGTCATCGACGAACCGAGCAAGGCCGGCTACTTCGGGGGGCTGGTTTCGGCACCGGTGTTCAGCAAAGTGATGTCCGGCACCCTGCGCCTGATGAATATCACCCCGGATAACCTGCCGCCGACCCAGCAAGCCAATACCGCGCCGGTCGTACCCTTGAAAGCCGAAGGAGGGCGTGGCTGATGTCCCTGAGCCTGAACAAGATTTTTGCCCATGCGGGCCACGATCTGCTGATTCGCGAATTGGCCCTGGACAGCCGCCACGTGCGTGCCGGGGATCTGTTCCTGGCCGTACCGGGTGCCCGGTTCGACGGTCGCGCCCACATCGCCGACGCCTTGAAGCGCGGCGCGGCTGCCGTGGCTTATGAAGTCGACGGCGCGACCGTGCTACCGATCACTGATGTGCCGCTGATTCCGGTCAAGGGCCTGGCGGCCCAGTTGTCGGACATTGCCGGGCGTTTTTACGGCGACCCGAGTCGTCACTTGAACCTGATTGGCGTGACCGGCACCAACGGCAAGACCAGCGTTTCCCAACTGGTGGCCCAGGCCCTGGATCTGCTGGGTCAGCATTGCGGCATCGTCGGGACCTTGGGTAACGGATTCCACGGCGCGCTGGAGAGTGGCCTGCACACCACGCCGAACCCGATCGCCGTGCAAGCAACCCTGGCCGATCTGAAAAAGGCCGGAGCCAAGGCTGTGGCGATGGAAGTCTCTTCCCATGGCCTGGATCAGGGGCGCGTGACAGCCTTGGCGTTCGACGTCGCGGTATTGACCAACCTGTCGCGCGATCACCTGGATTACCACGGCACCATGCAGGCTTACGGCGAAGCAAAAGCCAGGTTGTTTGCCTGGAATGACTTGAAGTGCCGGGTCCTCAACCTTGACGACGCGTTCGGCCGGCAATTGGCCGCCGATAAGCGCGAGTCCCGGTTGATCACCTACAGCCTGGAAGATGCCAGCGCCTACCTTTATGTACGCCAGGCGCAATTCGATGACGAAGGCGTGCGCGCGACCTTGGTTACACCTCAAGGCGAACACCACCTGCGCAGCACCTTGTTGGGGCGTTTCAACCTGAGCAATGTGTTGGCCGCCGTGGGTGCCTTGCTTGGCCTGGACTACGCCCTGGATGAAATCCTCAAGGTCCTGCCCAAACTCGAAGGGCCGGCCGGACGTATGCAACGGCTGGGCGGCGGAACGCAACCGTTGGTGGTGGTCGATTACGCCCATACCCCGGATGCGTTGGAAAAAGTCCTGATGGCCCTGCGGCCACACGCCAAGGGCAAGTTGCTGTGCCTGTTCGGCTGCGGCGGTGATCGTGACCGTGGCAAGCGTGCGCTGATGGCCGAAGTGGTGGAGCGCTTGGCCGACGGCGTAGTGGTCACCGACGACAATCCGCGCACCGAAGACCCGTCGCAGATTTTCGACGACATCCGCGCCGGCTTCTCGGCGGTGGATAACGTCACCTTCGTGGCCGGTCGCGGCCAGGCCATTGCCCAGTTGATCGCCGGTGCGTCGGCGGACGACGTCATTGTCCTGGCCGGTAAAGGCCATGAGGACTATCAGGAAATCAACGGCGAACGCCACGCATTTTCCGATTTGGTGGAAGCCGATCATGCCCTGGCCGCGTGGGAGGTGGCCCATGCTTAAGGCTTTGAAGCTCAGCGAGCTGACGAATGTCCTGCAGGCGCGGCTGATCGCGGCTGACGCCAGTTTCGATGGGGTGAGCATCGACAGCCGGGCGATTGCCCCGGGGCAGTTGTTCGTTGCCCTGGCCGGGCCGCGTTTTGACGGCCACGATTACCTGAACGATGTGGCCGCCAAAGGTGCGGTCGCGGCGCTGGTCGAGCGGGAAGTGACCAACAGCACGCTGGCGCAATTGCAGGTAAACGACACTCGCCAGGCCCTGGGCCAGCTCGGTGCATTGAACCGCGCCGCATACCGCAACCCGGTCGCGGCCATCACCGGCTCCAGTGGCAAGACCACGGTCAAGGAAATGCTCGCGAGCATCTTGCGCACCCGCGGTCCGGTGTTGGCGACTCGTGGCAATCTTAATAATGACCTGGGTGTACCCCTGACATTGCTGGAACTGGCACCGCAACACAGTGCCGCGGTCATTGAGCTCGGTGCCTCGCGGCTCGGTGAGATCGCCTACACCGTGGGCATGACCAAACCTCACGTGGCCGTGATCAACAACGCCGGGACCGCCCACGTCGGTGAGTTCGGTGGTCCGGACAAAATCGTTGAGGCCAAGGGCGAGATTCTCGAGGGGCTGGATGCCGATGGCGTCGCCGTGCTGAATCTTGACGACAAGGCCTTCGAAATCTGGAAGACCCGGGCGGCTGGGCGCAAGGTCCTGACATTTGCCTTGAGCAATGTGGCGGCGAATTTTTACGCCAGCGACCTGGACCGCGATGCTCGCGGCTGCCCGGCCTTCAACCTGCACAGCCCCGACGGTGCAGAGCGGGTCCAGTTGAACCTGCTTGGCACCCATAACGTCGCCAACGCCCTGGCCGCTGCGGCTGCGGCCCATGCTTTGGGCGTGTCGTTGCCGGGCATCGTGGCCGGCTTGAACGCGGTGCAACCGGTCAAGGGGCGTTCCGTTGCGCAATTGGCCAGCAACGGCATGCGCGTGATCGACGACACCTACAACGCCAACCCGACGTCCATGTGCGCCGCGGTCGATATCCTCGCCGGTTTCCCCGGCCGTACCGTGCTGGTGCTGGGAGATATCGGCGAGTTGGGCGAATGGGCGCAACAGGGGCATCACGATGTCGGCGCCTACGCGCGTGGCAAGGTCGATGCACTGTATGCCGTCGGTCCGATGATGGCCCATGCGGTGGCCGCGTTTGGCGAGCACGCACAGCATTTCAGCACTCAGGCCGAATTGATTCAGGCCCTGAGCGCCGAGCAGGACCCGAACACCACCTTATTGATCAAGGGCTCACGCAGTGCCGCGATGGAAAACATCGTCGCGGCGCTGTGCGGTTCCCGTATGGAGAAACATTAATGCTGCTGCTGCTAGCGGAGTACCTGCAACAGTTCCACAAAGGCTTCGCGGTCTTCCAGTACCTGACCCTGCGCGGGATCCTGGGTGTGCTGACCGCGTTGTCGTTGTCGCTGTTCCTGGGCCCGTGGATGATCCGCACCTTGCAGAACCTGCAAATCGGTCAGTCGGTCCGCAACGACGGCCCGCAATCGCACCTGTCCAAATCCGGTACTCCAACCATGGGCGGCGCGCTGATCCTGTCGTCCATTGGCATCAGTACCGTGCTCTGGGCCGACCTGGCGAACCGGTATGTGTGGGTGGTATTGCTGGTGACCCTGTTGTTCGGCGCCATCGGCTGGGTCGACGACTACCGCAAGGTCATCGAGAAGAACTCCCGGGGGCTGCCGAGCCGCTGGAAGTATTTCTGGCAGTCGGTATTCGGCCTCGGCGCGGCGATCTTCCTTTATATGACCGCAGCCTCCCCGGTGGAAACCACCCTGATTCTGCCGATGCTCAAGGACTACAGCATCCCGCTGGGCGCAGGCTTCATCGTGCTGACCTACCTGGTGATCGTCGGCTCGAGCAACGCGGTCAACCTGACTGATGGCCTCGATGGCCTGGCGATCATGCCGACCGTGATGGTGGGCGGCGCGCTGGGGATCTTCTGCTACCTGTCGGGTAACGTGAAATTCGCTGAATACCTGCTGATCCCTTATGTGCCGGGGGCGGGCGAGCTGATCGTGTTCTGCGGTGCGCTGATCGGCGCCGGCCTGGGTTTCCTGTGGTTCAACACCTACCCGGCGCAGGTCTTCATGGGCGATGTCGGCGCGCTGGCGCTGGGCGCGGCCCTGGGCACCATCGCCGTCATCGTTCGCCAGGAAATCGTCCTGTTCATCATGGGCGGTGTGTTCGTGATGGAGACGCTGTCAGTCGTCATTCAGGTTGCTTCCTTTAAATTGACCGGCCGCCGGGTATTTCGCATGGCGCCGATCCACCACCACTTTGAACTCAAGGGCTGGCCCGAGCCGCGTGTGATTGTCCGTTTCTGGATCATCACCGTAATTCTGGTCCTGGTCGGCCTTGCCACCCTGAAGCTGAGGTAGAACGAGTGTCCCTGATCGCTTCTGACCACTTCCGCATCGTTGTCGGCCTCGGCAAGAGCGGCATGTCCCTGGTTCGCTTCCTGGCGAACCGGGGCGTGTCGTTTGCCGTGGCCGATACGCGGGAAAATCCACCTGAGCTGGCCACGCTGCGTCGTGACTACCCGCAGGTGGACGTGCGTTGTGGCGAGCTGGATGTCGAGTTCCTGTGCCGCGCCGACGAGCTCTACGTGAGCCCCGGCCTTGCGCTGGCAACCCCGGCCTTGCAGGCCGCCGCCGCCCGTGGCGTGAAGTTGTCCGGTGACATCGAGCTGTTCGCCCGTCACGCCAAGGCGCCGATCATCGCCATCAGCGGCTCCAACGCAAAAAGCACCGTCACCACCCTGGTGGGTGAAATGGCTGCGGCGGCCGGTAAGCGGGTTGCCGTGGGTGGCAACCTGGGAACCCCGGCGCTGGATCTGCTCAGTGATGACGTCGAGCTGTACGTGATGGAGTTGTCGAGCTTCCAGCTTGAAACCACCGACCACTTGGGCGCCGAAGTGGCGACCGTACTCAACATCAGCGAAGACCACATGGACCGCTACAGCGGCCTGCCGGCTTATCACCTGGCCAAGCACCGGATTTTCCGGGGGGCTCGGCAGGTAGTGTTCAACCGTCAGGACGCCCTGACTCGTCCGTTGCTGGGCGAGGGCATGCCATGCTGGTCCTTCGGCCTCGGTGTGCCGGATTTCAAAGGCTTCGGGTTGCGCGAAGAGAATGGCGAGAAATACCTGGCCTTCGAATTCCAGAACCTGATGCCGGTGCGCGAGTTGAAGATTCGCGGCGCCCACAACCAGGCCAATGCCCTGGCGGCGCTGGCCCTGGGACATGCGGTCGGTCTGCCGTTCGACGCCATGCTGTCGGCCCTGCGCACGTTTGCCGGGCTCGAGCACCGCTGCCAGTGGGTTCGCGATCTTGACGGGGTGGCCTGGTACAACGATTCCAAGGCCACCAACGTGGGTGCCGCGCTGGCTGCCATTGAGGGCCTGGGCGCGGACATCCAAGGCAAGCTCGTGCTGATCGCCGGCGGCGACGGCAAGGGTGCCGACTTCAAGGACCTGCGCGATCCGGTTGCGGTCAACTGCCGGGCCGTGGTGCTGATGGGGCGTGACCGCGAATTGATCGCCCAGGCCCTCGGTGACGGGGTGCCGCTGGTTCGCGTCGCTTCGCTGGACGAAGCGGTGCAGCAATGCCGCGCCCTCGCACAGTCGGGCGATGCCGTGCTGTTGTCGCCGGCCTGCGCCAGTTTCGACATGTTCAAGAACTACGAAGAGCGCGGGCAGTTGTTCGCCCGGGCCGTGGAGGGCTTGGCATGAACCTGATGAACATCATCAAGCCATACCCATCCCCGCTGATCACCGGGCGCGGCATCGACCTGGATTTCCCGATGCTCGTCGGTTGCCTGGCGCTGCTGGGCCTGGGCCTGGTGATGATCACTTCCGCATCGTCGGAAGTGGCTGCCGTGCAATCGGGCAACACCCTTTATCACATGATTCGTCACCTGATTTACCTGGTGATCGGTTTGGTCGCGTGCATTGTCACCATGATGGTGCCGATCGCCACCTGGCAACGCCTGGGCTGGATGATGTTGCTCGGTGCCTTTGGTCTGTTGGTGATGGTGCTGTTGCCGGGCATCGGTCGCGAGGTCAACGGCTCGATGCGCTGGATCGGCTTCAGCTTCTTCAACGTACAGCCTTCGGAAATCGCCAAGGTCTTCGTGGTGATCTACCTCGCCGGGTATCTGGTGCGTCGTCAGAAAGAAGTGCGCGAGAGCTGGATGGGTTTTTTCAAGCCGTTCATTGTGTTGCTGCCGATGGCCGGCCTGCTGCTGATGGAGCCGGATTTCGGCGCCACGGTGGTGATGATGGGGGCCGCAGCGGCGATGTTGTTCCTCGGCGGTGTCGGGCTGTTTCGCTTCACCCTGATGGTGGCGCTGGCGGTCGGCGCGGTGACGGTGCTGGTGCAGGCGCAACCTTACCGGATGGCGCGTCTGATCACGTTTACCGACCCGTGGGCCGACCAGTTCGGTTCCGGTTATCAATTGACCCAGGCCCTGATCGCCTTCGGTCGCGGCGAATGGCTGGGCGTAGGCCTGGGCAACAGCGTGCAGAAGCAGTTCTATCTGCCCGAAGCCCATACCGACTTCGTGTTCTCGGTATTGGCCGAAGAACTGGGCGTGGTCGGTTCGCTGCTCACCGTCGGGTTGTTCGTATTTGTCTGTGTGCGCGGCATGTACATCGGTTTGTGGGCCGAGCGGGCCAAGCAGTATTTCGCCGCGTACGTGGCGTATGGCTTGTCGTTCCTGTGGATCGGTCAGTTCCTGATCAACATCGGCGTGAACGTCGGCCTGTTGCCAACCAAAGGCCTGACGCTGCCGTTCCTCAGTTACGGCGGCAGTTCCCTGGTGATTTGCTGTGCCTGCCTGGGCTTGTTGTTGCGCATCGAATGGGAGAGTCGAACCCACCTGGGCAGCGAAGAGATGGAATTCCAGGAGAGCGACTTCGCCGAGGAGCCGACTCATGGGCGCTAACGTGCTGATCATGGCCGGCGGAACCGGGGGGCATGTGTTCCCGGCGCTGGCCTGTGCCCGGGAGTTCCAGGCGCGCGGTTACACCGTGCACTGGCTGGGCACGCCACGGGGCATCGAGAACGAACTGGTGCCCGCCGCCGGCCTGGAACTGCACCGGATCAGCGCCAGCGGCCTGCGGGGCAAAGGCAAGTTGTCGCTGCTCAAGGCGCCGCTGATGCTGCTCAAGTCGATCTGGCAGGCCCGGGCGATCATTCGTCGGTTGCGGCCGGTATGCGTGGTGGGCTTTGGTGGTTATGTGACCGGTCCTGGCGGTGTTGCGGCAAAACTGGCCGGTGTGCCGGTTATCGTTCACGAGCAGAACGCCGTGGCCGGTACCGCCAATCGGTTACTGGTGCCGTTGGCCGCTCGAGTCTGTGAAGCCTTTCCCGACACCTTTACCCTGTCGGGCAGCCGTCGTACCACCGGTAACCCGGTGCGTACCGAGCTGTTCCTCGATACACCGCGCCCGGCCCTGGCCGGACGCAAGGCGCGTTTGCTGATCCTGGGCGGAAGCCTGGGGGCGGAGCCGTTGAACAAATTGCTGCCCGAAGCCTTGTCGCAGGTCGCTCCCGAACTGCGGCCCGAGGTGTTTCACCAGGCCGGCAAAAACCACGATGAAGTCACCGCCGAGCGCTACCGCGCCGCAGGCGTCGAGGCGCAAGTGCAGCCTTTCATCAAAGACATGGCCCAAGCCTATGGCTGGGCCGACCTGGTGGTCTGCCGCGCAGGCGCGTTGACCATCAGCGAACTGGCCGCCGCCGGTCTGCCCTCGATGCTGGTGCCTTTGCCCCACGCCATCGACGACCACCAGACCCGCAACGCCGATTATTTGGCCCGTGAAGGCGCTGCCTTCCTGATGCCGCAAAGAACGACTGGTGCCGCGGATCTTGCCGCGCGCCTGACAGAGGTTTTGATGCAACCGCAAACAATCGAAGACATGGCCCGCGCCGCCCGTCGCCTGGCCAAACCCGACGCCACGGTTCAAGTGGTCGATACCTGCCTGGAGGTGGCCCATGGTTGAGAATCGCAAAGCCATGCCGCAACCGGAAATGCGCCGTATCCGCCGCATCCATTTCGTCGGTATCGGCGGGGTGGGCATGTGCGGGATCGCCGAAGTGTTGCTGAACCTGGGCTATGAGGTTTCCGGTTCCGACCTGAAAGCCTCGCCGGTTACCGAGCGCCTGGAATCCTTTGGCGCGCAGATTTTCATCGGCCACCGTGCCGAGAACGCCGCCAACGCTGATGTGCTGGTGGTCTCCAGCGCCGTGAACACCTCCAACCCGGAAGTCGCCACCGCCCTGGAACGGCGCATTCCCGTGGTGCCGCGTGCCGAGATGCTGGCCGAACTGATGCGTTATCGCCACGGCATCGCCGTTGCCGGTACCCATGGCAAGACCACCACCACCAGCCTGATCGCCTCGGTGTTCGCTGCCGGTGGCCTGGACCCGACTTTCGTGATCGGCGGTCGTCTGAATGCCGCGGGCACCAATGCCCAGCTGGGCACCAGCCGTTACCTGATCGCCGAAGCCGACGAAAGCGATGCGAGCTTCTTGCACCTGCAGCCGCTGGTGGCCGTGGTCACCAACATCGACGCCGACCACATGGCGACCTACGACGGTGACTTCAACAAACTGAAGAAAACCTTCGTCGAGTTCCTCCACAACCTGCCGTTCTACGGTTTGGCAGTGGTGTGCCTGGACGATCCGGTGGTGCGCGAGATCCTGCCGCTGATCAAGCGCCCGACCGTGACCTACGGTTTCGGCGAAGAAGTCGACGTGCGCGCCATCAACGTGCGCCAGCAGGGCATGCAGACGTTCTTCACGGTGCTGCGCCCTGACCGCGAGCCGCTGGATGTGTCGGTGAACATGCCGGGCAACCACAACGTGCTCAATGCCCTGGCCACCATTTGCATCGCCACCGACGAAGGTGTCAGTGACGAAGCCATTGTCCAGGGCCTGTCCGGGTTCCAGGGCGTGGGACGACGTTTCCAGGTCTACGGCGAACTGCCGGTGGACGGCGGCAACGTGATGCTGGTGGACGATTACGGCCACCACCCGACCGAAGTCGCGGCGGTGATCAAGGCCGTGCGCGGTGGCTGGCCGGAGCGGCGCCTGGTGATGGTCTACCAGCCGCACCGCTACAGCCGTACCCGCGACCTGTACGACGATTTCGTCCAGGTTTTGGCCGACGCCAATGTGCTGCTGCTGATGGAAGTCTATCCGGCCGGCGAGGAGCCGATCCCGGGCGCCGACAGCCGTCAGCTGTGCCACAGCATTCGCCAACGCGGTCAGTTGGACCCGATCTACATCGAGCGCGGCGTGGACCTCGCACCGCTGGTCAAACCGCTGCTGCGCGCTGGCGACATCCTGCTGTGCCAAGGCGCCGGTGACATCGGTGGCCTGGCCCCGAAACTGTTGAAAAGTCCGTTATTCGCCGGGGCAATCGTGGCATCCAGCGAGGGGAAACTGAAATGACTGCTGCCTACGCCAACCTGGTTTCGACCCTGGACCCGAAAGCCTTCGGCCGCGTCGCCGTGCTGTTCGGCGGCAAGAGCGCCGAGCGCGAAGTGTCCCTCAAGTCTGGCAACGCCGTGCTGCAAGCCCTGCAAAGTGCCGGTGTCGACGCGTTCGGCATCGACGTAGGCGACGACTTTTTGCAGCGCCTGCTGAACGAAAAAATCGACCGCGCGTTCATCATTCTTCATGGCCGCGGCGGCGAAGACGGCAGCATGCAGGGCCTGCTCGAATGCCTGGGTATTCCCTACACCGGCAGCGGCATCCTGGCGTCTGCCTTGGCCATGGACAAACTGCGCACCAAGCAGGTCTGGCACAGTCTCGGCATTCCCACGCCCCGTCACGCCGTGCTGGCATCCGAGGCCGATTGTATTTCGGCGGCCACGGAACTGGGCTTCCCTTTGATCGTCAAACCGGCCCATGAAGGTTCAAGTATCGGCATGGCGAAAGTGACTTCGCTGCCTGAGTTGACCGCGGCATGGAAAGACGCCAGTTCCTACGATTCGCAAGTGTTGGTCGAGCAGTGGATCACCGGTCCCGAGTTCACCATCGCCACCCTGCGTGACCAGGTGTTGCCCCCGATTGCCCTGGGCACGCCGCACACGTTCTACGACTACGACGCCAAGTACGTGGCCAATGACACCCAGTACCGCATTCCATGCGGGCTGGACAGCGCCAAGGAAAAACAACTGATGGACCTCACGGCCAAGGCCTGTGAGGCGCTGGGTATTGCCGGTTGGGGCCGGGCGGACGTGATGCAGGACGCCGACGGGCAGTTCTGGTTCCTGGAAGTCAACACCGCCCCAGGCATGACCGATCACAGCCTGGTACCGATGGCGGCCCGTGCCGCCGGCCTGGATTTCCAGCAACTGGTGCTGTCGATCCTGGCCGCCAGTGTCGGCTCTCAAGAGCCAAGAGGTTAAGCATGCAAGGCGCATCGCTTCGTCATCAGCCATCCGCACCCGGTCGCAAGCCGGTGCCGCGGGGTGCCAGCCGAATGGTGGCCAAAGAGCCGATGTCGGCGCGCCTGCCGAAAGCCAACTTCGGTTTTCTCAAGAGTCTGTTCTGGCCGGTGTTGTTGGTGGCGTTGGGGTTCGGTACGTACGAAGGGGCCCAGCGGTTGCTGCCCTATGCGGATCGGCCGATCGCCCGGATCAATGTGCAGGGCGACCTGAGCTACATCAGTCAGCAAGCCGTGCAGCAGCGGATCGCCCCATTCGTGGCGTCGAGCTTCTTCACCATCGACCTGGCGGGCATGCGCAAGGAACTGGAGCAGATGCCCTGGATCGCCCATGCCGAAGTGCGGCGGGTATGGCCTGACCAGGTATCGATCCGCCTGGAAGAACAACTGCCCGTGGCCCGCTGGGGTGACGAGTCGCTGTTGAACAACCAGGGCCAGGCGTTCACGCCGCGGGAACTGGCCAACTACGAACATTTGCCACAACTGTTTGGTCCTCAGCGGGCCCAGCAGAAAGTAATGCAGCAGTACCAGGTGTTGAGTCAGATGTTGCGGCCGCTGGGCTTCTCCATCGCGCGCCTGGAGTTGCGTGAGCGCGGCAGCTGGTTCCTGACCACTGGCGCGGGCAGCTCGGGGCCGGGCATCGAGCTGCTGCTCGGGCGCGGCAATCAGGTGGAAAAGATGCGCCGCTTCATTGCCATCTATGACAAGACGCTCAAAGACCAGATTACGAACATCGCGCGCATCGATCTGCGCTACGCCAACGGCCTGGCTGTTGGCTGGCGGGAACCTGTAGCGCCCACGACGGCTGAACCCGCCGTCGCGAAGAATTAAGAAGAGGCAGGACCCATGGCAAACGTGCAAAGCGGAAAAATGATCGTCGGTCTGGATATCGGCACTTCCAAGGTGGTTGCGCTGGTAGGCGAGGTCGCGGACGACGGCACGCTGGTCATCGTCGGGATCGGTACCCACCCGTCCCGTGGCTTGAAAAAAGGCGTGGTGGTGAACATCGAGTCCACCGTGCAATCGATCCAGCGCGCCATTGAAGAAGCGCAGCTGATGGCCGGTTGCCGGATCCACTCGGCGTTCGTCGGTGTGGCAGGTAATCACATCCGCAGCCTGAACTCCCACGGCATCGTGGCGATTCGTGACCGTGAAGTCAGCTCCGCTGACCTTGAGCGCGTGCTCGACGCGGCGCAGGCCGTGGCGATCCCGGCCGACCAGCGTGTGCTGCACACCCTGCCGCAGGATTACGTGATCGATAACCAGGAAGGCGTGCGTGAGCCCCTGGGCATGTCCGGCGTGCGCCTGGAAGCCAAGGTCCACGTGGTGACCTGTGCCGTGAACGCCGCGCAGAACATCGAGAAATGCGTGCGCCGTTGCGGCCTGGAAATCGACGACATCATCCTCGAGCAACTGGCCTCGGCCTACTCGGTACTGACTGACGACGAGAAGGAACTGGGCGTGTGCCTGGTGGACATCGGCGGCGGCACCACCGACATCGCGATCTTCACCGAAGGCGCGATCCGCCACACGGCAGTGATCCCGATTGCCGGTGATCAGGTCACCAACGACATCGCCATGGCCTTGCGCACTCCGACCCAGTACGCCGAAGAAATCAAGATCCGCTACGCCTGCGCCCTGGCGAAACTGGCCGGTGCCGGTGAAACCATCAAAGTGCCAAGTGTTGGCGAACGTCCTCCGCGCGAGTTGTCCCGCCAGGCGTTGGCCGAAGTGGTCGAGCCGCGTTACGACGAGCTGTTCACGCTGATCCAGGCTGAGCTGCGTCGCAGTGGCTACGAAGACCTGATCCCGGCCGGCATCGTGCTGACCGGCGGTACGTCGAAGATGGAAGGCGCGGTCGAACTGGCCGAAGAGATTTTCCACATGCCGGTGCGCCTGGGCGTGCCCCATGGCGTCAAGGGCCTGGATGACGTGGTCCGCAACCCGATTTACTCCACCGGCGTGGGCCTGTTGATGTACGGCCTGCAGAAGCAGTCCGACGGGGTTTCGTTCTCGGGCATCGGCAGCCGCGACAGCTACAACAGCGACGAGCCGAAGGCGCCGCTTTTCGAGCGGCTCCAGGCTTGGGTGAAGGGCAATTTTTAGCAACAGGTTTAAAGCTTCAAGCGACGAGCCTCTGGCTTGGCACTGGAAGATGCAACAAACGCAGTAGGCGAAAAAACTAGAGAATGAAAGGAGAGGGAAAATGTTCGAACTCGTAGACAACATCCCCGCTAGCCCGGTTATCAAGGTAATCGGTGTCGGCGGTGGCGGCGGCAACGCTGTCAACCACATGGTCAAGAGCAACATCGAAGGCGTCGAATTCATTTGCGCCAACACTGATGCTCAAGCGCTGAAAAACATCGGCGCGCGAACCATCCTTCAACTGGGTACCGGCGTGACCAAGGGCCTGGGTGCCGGCGCCAATCCCGAGGTTGGCCGTCAGGCTGCCCTGGAAGACCGCGAGCGCATCGCTGAAGTCCTGGCTGGCACCAACATGGTGTTCATCACCACTGGCATGGGCGGCGGTACCGGTACCGGTGCGGCGCCGATCATCGCCGAAGTAGCCAAGGAAATGGGCATCCTCACCGTTGCGGTGGTGACCCGTCCGTTCCCGTTCGAAGGCCGCAAGCGCATGCAGATTGCCGATGAGGGCATCCGCGCGCTGAGCGAAAGCGTCGACTCGTTGATCACCATTCCCAACGAGAAGCTGCTGACCATCCTGGGTAAGGACGCAAGCCTGCTGTCGGCTTTCGCCAAGGCCGATGACGTACTGGCCGGTGCCGTTCGCGGTATCTCCGACATCATCAAGCGTCCAGGCATGATCAACGTCGACTTCGCCGACGTACGCACCGTGATGTCCGAAATGGGCATGGCGATGATGGGCACTGGCTGCGCCAGCGGTCCGAACCGTGCTCGCGAAGCCACCGAAGCGGCTATCCGCAACCCGTTGCTCGAAGACGTCAACCTGCAGGGCGCCCGTGGCATCCTGGTGAACATCACCGCCGGTCCGGACCTGTCCCTGGGCGAGTACTCCGACGTGGGTAGCATCATCGAAGCGTTCGCTTCCGACCACGCCATGGTCAAGGTCGGCACCGTGATCGATCCTGACATGCGTGACGAGCTGCACGTGACCGTGGTTGCCACTGGCCTGGGCGCGAAAATCGAGAAACCGATGAAGGTGATCGACAACACCGTTCAGACCTCCCTGGCATCGCAGCCGCAGCAACAAGCAGCCGCTCGTCAGGAACAACCCGCGGTGAACTACCGTGACCTGGACCGTCCGACCGTCATGCGCAACCAGGCTCAGGCCGGTGCTGCGACTGCCGCGAAGATGAATCCGCAAGACGATCTGGATTACCTGGACATCCCGGCATTCCTGCGTCGTCAGGCCGATTGATGAAATGTATCAGGGGGATACGGGTGATTGGTGTTCAGCAAAGGTCTGGTCTGCTATTATCGCCAGCCTTTGTTGATACCAGTTCGCAATTTGCGCTGAAGCGGCCCATGCCATGATTAAACAACGCACCCTGAAGAATATTATCCGTGCCACAGGTGTCGGCTTGCACTCCGGTGAGAAGGTCTACCTGACCCTCAAGCCCGCGCCTGTCGATACTGGCATCGTGTTTTGTCGTGCCGACCTCGACCCTGTGGTGCAGATCCCTGCTCGCGCGGAAAACGTTGGTGAAACCACTATGTCGACCACACTGGTCAACGGTGACACCAAAGTGGATACGGTGGAGCATTTGCTCTCGGCCATGGCTGGCCTGGGCATCGATAACGCCTACGTCGAGCTCTCCGCGTCCGAAGTCCCGATCATGGATGGCAGTGCCGGACCCTTCGTATTCCTGATTCAATCGGCTGGCCTGGAAGAGCAGGACGCAGCCAAGAAGTTCATCCGTATCCTGCGGGAAGTGACAGTGGAAGACGGCGACAAACGCGCCACTTTCGTGCCTTTCGAAGGTTTCAAGGTGAGCTTCGAGATCGATTTCGATCACCCGGTTTTCCGTGACCGCACCCAGAGTGCAAGCGTGGACTTTTCCAGCACTTCGTTCGTAAAAGAAGTCAGCCGCGCCCGTACCTTTGGTTTCATGAGTGACATCGAGTACCTGCGCAAGCACAACCTCGCACTCGGCGGCAGTGTTGAAAACGCGATCGTGGTCGATTCCGATGGTGTGTTGAACGAAGACGGCCTTCGTTATGAAGACGAGTTCGTCAAGCACAAGATTCTCGATGCAATCGGCGACCTCTACCTGCTGGGCAATAGCCTGATTGGTGAGTTCAAAGGCTTCAAGTCCGGCCACGCGCTGAACAACCAGCTGCTGCGCAAGTTGATTGAGCAGAAAGATGCTTGGGAAGTCGTGACGTTCGAAGACGCCAGCACCGCACCAATCTCTTACATGCGCCCTGTAGCGGCCGTGTAAGCATAAAAACCTCTCTAGTTTTTAAAGGCTGCCTTCGGGTGGCCTTTTTTTATGGCTGCTTTCTGGGACGTTTGTGGCAATAGGGGGAATGCTGTTTTTTGAGTTGAGTTGAGTTGAGTTGAGTTGAGTTGGGGTACATATCCGTTTCTGCGGTAATGGCCACTGGCGGTTCCGCCCTTACGGCGGGTCACTTTCGAAAAGCGCGAAAGTAACCAAAGCGCTCATGCCCCACCACTAGGTGCCTCGCTTAGGCTCGGCATGCCCTCACTCCGGCATTGCTCCGTGGGCCCGCCGCGAAGGACCATCCATGGTCCAGCGCGGCTATCCCGGCATCCATGCCGGGATGCCCACTCCACAATGCCTGCGTTCGGCCAGCGTGGTTAACGGGGCGCCGAGATCAACGTCCACCGCGAGGCGGCCTGACAGCCGGCCTGGTTCTTTCGGTCGTACACCTGTCAGATCTGTGGGAGCAAAGCTTGCTCGCGAAGGCGGCCTGACAGCCGGCCTATTTCTTGTGGTAGTACTCCGATCCAATTGTGGGAGCGAGCCTGCTCGCGAAGAGGCCGGCACATTCAACATCCTCATTGACTGAACCACCGTCATCGTGAGCAGGCTCGCTCCCACAGGATGAACGCGGTCATCAAAAAACAGGTCGGCTGTCAGGCCGCCTCGCGGTGGACGTTGATCTCGGCGCCCCGTTACCGCAGCAATGGATACACACCTACCCAAATCGGTCGAATAGCCACATGGAAGGGTCCGTTACATCGCACAAACCACACGATTGCGCCCACTGGCCTTGGCCTGGTATAGCGCCTTGTCAGCAGCGAACATGAGCTGCTCGAGTTCGCCATAAGGTCCTTGGGCCCAGGTGGCAATGCCAATGCTGACGGTCATGGGGGCTGCGCCGGGAATGAAGGGCGGCAACTGTTCCACCGCTTCGCGAATGTTCTGGGCCATGGTAAAGGCTCCGGCGGTGGTGGTTTCCGGCAGTACCACCGCGAACTCCTCACCGCCGTAGCGCGCTGCCAGGTCGGCCGGTCGGCGGACATGCCTACCGATCAGATGCGCCAGGGTGCGCAAGGCCTCATCACCACTTGGGTGGCCGTGGCGATCGTTGAATGCCTTGAAGTGATCGGCATCGATCATCATGACTGACAGCGGTTGGCCCGAACGCTGGGCCCGCAGCCATTCCTGTTGCAGCGTTTCGTCCAGAGTCCGGCGGTTGGCCAGGCCCGTCAGCGAGTCGATGGACGCCAGTTGCGCCAGTTCCCGTTCAGCATGGTGGCGCCGCCTAAGTTCATGACGCAGCAGCCAGGTGAGCCAGAGCAAACCGATGCACAATGCCCCCGTAGCACCGCTGACCAGCAGCGCCGTGCGTTTCCAGGAGGCGAAGACTTCATCGGAGGAGAGCGCTACCACCACGATCAAAGGCAGGTCGCCCACTTGGGAGAAGGTGTACAGGCGCGGCTTCTGGTCCTGACCGGATACGCTGGTGAAGCTGCCGTTGCCTTCGCGCAGGATGCGCATGAAGTTCGGGCGGTTGCTGAAATCCTTGCCAATCAGGTCCTCGGCCAGGGGCGGCTCCTGGGCCAACAGAAAGCCTTCGCTGCTCACCAGATTGACTGTGCCGCCATGACCGATGTTCAGGCTCTTGAACAATTGGTTGAAATAGTTCAAGCGCATCGCGGCTTCCGCCACGCCCAGGAACTCCCCTTGTTCGTCGTTTAGTCTGTAGCTGAAACTGATACGCCAGTCCTGCGCGGCACTTCTGGAGCGAAACGGGCGACTGATCATCATGCCCGGGCTTGGGTTATGGACATGGGACTGGAAGTATTCCCGGTCGGCGTAGTTGCCCTTTCGTGGCTCGATCGAGGCGGAGTCGGCGACTACATTGCCGCGCTTGTCGAGCAGCAGGATGTCGCCTTTATAGGGGGCGGCGGTGGCACGGTCGAAGAGGGCCAAGTGGCGAATCGTCGGCGAAACGTCTTTCAGGTCGTTGCGTTGGGCGGCGGCGACCAAACCTTGTAGCGACAGATCGTAGAGCTCCACGTTGCGCAGCACGTCGGCATCAATCAGTTGCACGATATTGGTCGCCGAACGTGTCGCGGCCTGTTGGGCAGCGGCGTATTCGCGGATCAGCAGGAAGGTCACGATGCTCAGGATGGCAATGACAACCAACGAACTGGCCAGTACGAGTACCCGTTCCGAGCGTATCGAAAACGGGGTATTGCCGGGTGTCGCACTGCTCGCGCTCATGGTTCCGATGTCTGCATTTGTCATGTGGCTGGGATCCGTCCCAAAGGGTTGCATAACCGGCAATGCACCAGATGCTGGCCTTTTGCTGATTGTGCTTGGATCGGTGAGAGCGGGCAATCAGTGTTCGCGCAATAACGCGTGAGCGCTGCCGAAGGCGCAGATCTTTTTACTTTGCTTGATTTGGCTTTCATCCAGCATTCAATCGCCTGGAATTCATCCCAATACGATCTAAACAGCGTGGGGTGTCAGGCCGGCAAGCGGATCCCGAAGGTATTCACGCCCCGGTCACTGCGCACGAAGACATCCCCGCCGTGCATCAGCGCAATCGCCTTGACGATGGCCAGCCCCAACCCGTGGTTGGCGCCACTGTTGCTGCGGGAGGCATCTACCCGGTAGAACCGTTCGAACAGGCGTGGCAGGTGTTCATCGGCAATCGGTTCGCCGGGGTTGGTGACGGCGAGGGTGATCTGGTCGCCCAGGGCCTCGATGCGCACATTGATCACTTGCCCCGGGGCGGTGTGTCGCACCGCGTTGCTCAGCAGGTTGATCAGTGCGCGGCGCAGGTGGGCGATCTCGATGTTGGCCTGGGCGTCACCGCTGACCCTGACCTGGACCTGGGCGTCTTCAAGGATGAAGTCCAGGTAGTCGAGGGTGGTCGCCACTTCGCCGGCCAGGGAGGTGCTGGTGAGTTTGGTGGCTTTGTTGCCCTGGTCGGCGCTGGCGAGGAACAGCATGTCGTTGATGATCGAGCGCAGTCGCTCCAGCTCTTCGAGATTCGATTGCAGCACCTCGAAGTAATGTTCGGCCGAGCGCCCACGGGTCAGCGCCACCTGGGTCTGGCCGATCAGGTTGGTCAGGGGCGAGCGCAGTTCATGGGCGACGTCGGCGTTGAACGACTCCAGTCGCGAGTACGCCTGTTCGACCCGGTCGAGGGTGGCGTTGAAGGAACTGACGAATTGACTGAGCTCCGGCGCCAACGGTGACATCTGCAAGCGCCCGGACAAGCGCGGTGGTGTCAGGCGTCTGGCCTCATCGGACAGTTTGATCAGCGGCTTGAGGCCGATACGCGCTACCCAGTAGCCCAGCAAGGAGGCCAGGATCACCCCGACAATCGCCAGGCTCACCAGTGCCACGAGCAAATAGTGTTGGGTCTGGTAGAACGTCTGGGTGTCGATGCCGATCATGAAGCGCAACGGTGGACGCTGGTCCTTGGCCGGGAACTGGCTGACGAGTACTTTCATCGGGTATTGCTGGGCCGCCAGTTTCAGGTCGCGCTTGCCCAGCGAACCTTCGGCGAAGGCACGAATCTGTGGATCGGGGTTGCCATATTCAAAGCGTGGATCGCCACTGACGATCCAGAAGTGAATGCGTTTGTCTTCCTCTCCCAGCAGGCGCAACTTGTTATTGATCTTCACCCAGTGCTCGGGTGTGCCGTAGCGACCGACCGTGGATTCGAGCACGCTGTAGCGCGCATCGAGTTCGGCTTCCGGCAGCAGGCCCAGACCCTTTTCGACTTGCTGGTACAAGGCTCCGCCGATCAACAGGAACACCAATGCCGCCACCAGCGTGAACATGCCGCTCAGGCGCAGGGCAATACTGTCGGGCAAAGTCACTCTCTGCTCTCCAGCACATAACCCATTCCACGAATCGTGTGCAGCAGTTTCTGTTCGAACGGCCCGTCGAGCTTGGCCCGCAAGCGTTTGATGGCCACTTCCACCACATTGGCGTCGCTGTCGAAGTTGATGTCCCAGACCATTTCGGCAATGGCGGTTTTCGACAGTATTTCGCCCTGGCGACGTGCCAGGACGCTGAGCAGCGAGAACTCCTTGGCCGTCAGGTCCAGGCGTTGGCCTGCTCGGGTGGCCTTGCGGCTGATCAGGTCGATCCACAGGTCGGCGATGCTGACCTGCACCGGTTCATGACTGCCGCTGCGGCGGGTCAGGGCTTGCAGGCGGGCCACCAGCTCCAGGAAGGAGAACGGCTTGCCCAGGTAATCATCGGCGCCGTCTCGCAAGCCCTTGATGCGGTCTTCGACCCGTTCACGGGCGGTGAGCATGATCACCGGCGTCTGTTTGCGGGCGCGCAGGGCCCGCAGCACGCCGAAGCCGTCCAGGCCTGGCAGCATGACGTCCAGCACGATCACCGCGTAGTCGCTTTCCAGCGCCAGGTGCAGCCCCTCGACGCCGTCCGGCGCCACATCCACGGTGTAGCCCTGTTCGCTCAGGCCGCGATGCAGATAGTCCGCGGTTTTTTCTTCGTCTTCGATGATCAGAACGCGCATGGCCCCGCCTCAGTCTGTGGTCGCCAGCGTCGTCGGCGCAGGTCCGGGCTGCTGGACGGGCCGATGAAACAGTCGCTCGAGCCATAAGTATATGACCGGTGTAGTGAACAACGTCAGCGCCTGGCTCACCAGCAGGCCGCCGACCACTGCAATGCCCAACGGCTGGCGCAGTTCTGCGCCGGGGCCGGAGCCGAGCATCAGCGGCAGGGCGCCCAGCAGGGCGGCCAGGGTGGTCATGATGATCGGGCGAAACCGGGTCAGGCATGCCTGGAAAATCGCTTCCTGGGGCGTCAACCCACCCTTGCGCTGGGCGTCGAGAGCGAAGTCGATCATCAGGATGCCGTTTTTCTTGACGATGCCGATCAGCAGCACCAGCCCGATCAGCGCCATGATCGAAAAATCCTGGCCCAGCAACCACAGCATGACCAGCGCGCCGAGGCCGGCCGAGGGCAGGGTGGAGATGATCGTCAACGGGTGTACGAAACTCTCGTAGAGCACGCCGAGGATGATGTACACCGCCAACAGCGCGGCGAGGATCAGCCATGGCTGGCTGGCCAGGGAGCTTTGGAACGCCTGGGCCGCGCCCTGGAAGTTGCCGGTAATGGAGGCCGGCATGCCGACCTCGTTCTTGGCCTGGTCGAGCATGCGCACCGCATCCCCCAATGCCACGCCAGGCGCCAGGTTGAACGACAGATTGGCGGCCGGGAACATGCCGTCGTGGGCAATGGACAGCGGGCCGTTGGTCGGCGCATCGAAGCGGGCCAGGGCCGAGAGCGGGACCATCTCTCCACTGAGCGGCGAGCGCAGGTAGAAATAGGCCAGGCTCTCGGCCTTGCCGCGTTGCGCGGTGTCGAGCTCCAGGATCACGTTGTACTGGTTGGTTTCAGTCTGGAATTCGTTGATCTGCCGCTGGCCGAAGGCGTCGTACAGGGCCTGGTCGACATCGCTGGCGGTGAGGCCAAAGCGCGCCGCCGCGCTGCGGTCGATGTTGATGTGGGTGATGCTGCCGCCCAGTTGCAGGTCGTTGGAGATGTCCCGGAACGCGGGGTTACCGCGCAGCCTGTCGGTGAGTTTTTGTGTCCAGGTGTTGAGCGTCGGTCCGTCGTTGCTCTTGAGCACGTATTGATATTGGGCGCGGCTCGGACCGGGACTGAGGTTGATGTCCTGCCCGGCCCTCAGGTACAGCACCACGCCGGGGATGCCCAGCAGTTTGGGGCGGATCCGGTCGATGAATGCGCTGGCCGACACGTCACGCTGATCCTGGGGCTTGAGGGCGATCCAGAAGCGACCATTGGCGATGGTCTGGTTGGAACCCGAGACGCCGACAGCGTGAGAAAAGCTCTGCACCGCCGGGTCGGCGGCGACGATCTCGGCCAGGGCCTTGTGTTTGGCCACCATGTCCGGGAATGACACGTCGGCGGCGGCTTCGCTGGTGCCCAGCACCAGGCCGGTGTCTTGTACCGGGAAGAAACCCTTGGGAATGAATACGTAGCCCGCCACTGCCAGCGCCAGGGTCATGCCGAACACGCCGATCATCAGTCTCTGATGGGCCAGGGCCCAGCGCAGTGTCCGTTCATACCCACCCAGCAGGCGTTCGCCGAAACTTCGCTTGCCGTGGGCATGAGGCGTCGGGGCGCGCATGAACAGCGCGGCCAGGGTCGGTGCCAGGGTCAGGGACACCACCACCGAAATCAGGATGGTCGAAGTGGCGGTCAGGGCAAACTCCTTGAACAGACGCCCGACCACGCCACCCATGAAGAGCAGGGGAATGAACGCGGCTATCAGCGAAAAACTGATGGAGATCACCGTGAAGCCGATTTCGCCAGCTCCTTTGATCGCCGCTTCGCGCATGCCATCACCCGCCTCCAGGTGCCGGTGAATGTTCTCCACCACTACGATCGCATCGTCCACTACGAACCCGACCGAGATCACGATAGCCACCAGGGTCAGGTTGTTCAGACTGAAGCCCATCACATACATCAGGGCGAAACTGGCGATCAGCGACACGCCCAGGACCGCTGAGACAATCAGGGTCGCCGAGAGCTGGCGCAGGAACAGCGCCATCACCGCCACCACCAGCAGCACCGCGATCAGCAAGGTGATCTCCACCTCATGCAGCGAAGCGCGGATAGTCTGTGTACGGTCGTTCAGTACCTTGACTTGCACGGCCGCAGGCAGCATGGCTTCCAGGGTCGGCAAGGCTGCCTGGATGCGGTCGACGGTGTCGACGATGTTCGCCCCCGGCTGACGGAAAATCACCAGGTTGAGCCCCGGTTGCTCATCGGACCAGGCCTGAATGTAGGCGTCTTCCGAACCATTGATGACTTTGGCGACGTCCTTGAGATGAACCGGTGCCCCATCCTTGTAGGACACGATCAACTCACCATATTCCTCCGGCTGGAACAGCTGATCGTTGGTGGACAGGGTGGAAACGCTCGACTCGCCGTAAAGCGCCCCCTTGGCCAGGTTGAGGCTGGCCTGCTGGAGCGCCACGCGAATGTCGGCCAGGGTCAGACCGATGGCGGCGAGTCGGTCCGCCGAGGCCTGTACCCGGATCGCCGGACGTTGCTGGCCGGTGATGTAGATTTGTCCCACGCCATCGATCTGGCTGAGTTGCCGGGCGAGCAGGGTTTCGACGTAGTCGCTCAATTCGGTGCCGGGCATCAGGCTGGAGCTGATGCTGAGGATCAACACCGGGCTGTCGGCCGGATTGACTTTGCGCCAGGTGGGCAGATTCGGCATGTCCTGGGGCAGTTTGCCGGAGGCGGTATTGATGGCCGCTTGCACTTCCTGGGCGGCGGTGTCGATGCTTTTGTCCAGGCTGAACTGCAAGGTCAGGTTGGTCGAGCCCAGGGCACTGCTTGAGGTCATCTGGGTAATGCCGGAAATGGCGCTGAATTGCACTTCCAGTGGGGTCGCCACCGACGACGCCATGGTTTCGGGGCTGGCGCCGGGCAACAGAGCCCTGACCTGGATGGTCGGGAATTCCGCTTCAGGTAACGGCGCGACAGGCAGGCGAGGAAAGGCGATCAATCCCAGCAGTATCAGGGCGAAGGTCATCAGGACCGTGGCGATGGGATGGTCGATGCACCACGCCGAAACCGAACCGCGGCCCTTCATGGTTTTGGCTCCGACACATTGGCCTGGGCCACTGGGTCACCGAGCACCTGGATGCGGCTGCCCGGCTTGAGCCGTGACTGACCGTCGCTCACCAGTTGATCGCCCGCGCTCACCCCTTTGATGATGTGCAGGTCACTGTCCTGGTAGACCATCACCACCGGTACGCTCTCTACCCGGTCGCCGGTGATTCGGTACACGAAAGGTTGCTCCAGGCCGCGCTGAACCACGGTCGGTGGAACCACCAGGGCGTCCTTGTCGAGTGCGGTCTGGATTTTCAATGTCACCAACTGCCCTGGCCATAGCCGTTGCGCAGCGTTGCTGAATTCAGCCTTGGCCCGCAGGGTGCCGGTGTTGGCGTTGATCTGGTTGTCGATCAGGCTCAGGCGGCCCTCGCCGAGCATTTCACCGGAGGTCCCATCAGCGCCTATGTAGGCCTGGACCAGCGCTTGCTCGGGGGCGGCCATCAACCGTTGCAAGGTGGGCAGCATTTGTTGGGGCAGGGCGAACTCCACTGCGATCGGGTCGATCTGGGTCACGGTGAACAAGCCCTCGGTGTCGCTGGTGCGCAGGAAGTTGCCTTCGTCCACGTTGCGAATGCCGACGCGACCGGTCACCGGGGAGCGGATCCGGGTGTAGGACAACTGCACCTGGGCGGCATCGATGGCCGCCTGATTGCCCTGGGCGGTGGCCTTGAGCTGGTTGACCAGTGCCTGTTGCTGGTCGTAGGTCTGTTTCGATACGCCGTCGTCGACACTGAGCAATTTGTAACGCTTGAGATTGACCTGGGCGACCGCCAGTTGTGCCTGGCTTTCACCGAGTTGGGCCCTGGCCTGGTCAAGGCTGGCGCGGATCGAGCGGTCGTCGATGGTGGCCAGCAGTTCCCCCTTCTTGACCTGTTGCCCTTCCTTGACCAGCAGTTGAGTGAGGATGCCGTCGATCTGCGGGCGGATCACCACGCTGTGCAGTGACAACACCGTGCCGATGCCACTGGCAAAGCGCGGCACATCCTTTTGCACCACGCTGACGACCCTTACCGGCACGGCCAAGGGCGCGCCGGGCTTGGCGGTGACAGGTTTCATGACATACCAGAGGGCGACAGCTGCCAGAGCGACCAGGAGCGCGACGAGCAAGACGGTTTTTTTCTGGATGTGCATGGATGTGGGAGGCCGGTTCAGGACAGAGGGATTTTTATCTTTCTTATATAGCGTTGTGAGGTGGTCAGGAAGGTGACGCCTAACTGACGGGCTTGTCAGTTTTGTCCCGACTTGCTGTCAGACGAGTGAAGGGCCGATTGAATCCGCCCTGCGCGCGCTGGTATCGGGCGGGTATACTGCCGACTTTCGCGGCTCGCTCTCCGGGCCCGACTTGCACGCATTACCCGGAGCTTTACATGACTTCCCCAACACCTTCGCCCGCGGACGAACGCCCGAACGGCGAACAGGCCGACCGGCCCGACAGCGATGTTTCCAGCGGCGAGAGCGTCAACGCGATCCCGACCTTCAAGTTTCCGTTCAAGCCCGGTGAGCTGGCCGCGGCCAAAGGGGCCGGGCAGCAGCCTTGGTACAAGAACGGCGCGAAGAACGGTCATACCAAGACCCCTGGCGCCGCGCCTCCCGGCACGCGTCGCTCGATGGGCAAGCGCTGATATCACCCTTGGAGCACGGGCGCGAAATCAGTTCGCGACCCGTGCACCGGCCAGACTGCCACTCAACTCATAGGCCGTCAGTTCGGCCTGGTGCGCCGCGAGGATTTCCGGCAGCGAGCCGCGCAGGTACTCGACCCAGGTCTTGATCTTCGCATCCAGGTACTGGCGCGAAGGATAGATGGCGTAGAGGTTCAGTTCCTGGGAGCGGTAGTTGGGCATGACCCGCACCAGCGTGCCATTGCGCAAGCCCTCAATGGCGGCATACACCGGCAACACGCCCACGCCCATGCCACTGGTGATCGCGGTTTTCATGGCATCGGCGGAGTTCACCAGGAACGGTGAGTTGCTGATGGTGACCATCTCTTGGCCTTCGGGGCCGTCAAATACCCATTTCTCCAGCGGAATGACCGGGCTGACCAGGCGCAGGCAGGCGTGGTTGAGCAGGTCGCCGGGTTTCTGCGGGCAGCCGCTGGCTTTCACGTAGGCAGGTGATGCGCAGACGATGCTGTAGGTGATCCCCAGGCGCTGGGAGACAAAGCCCGAGTCCGGCAATTCGCTGGCCAGTACGATGGAAACGTCGTAACCCTCGTCCAGGATGTCCGGCACACGATTGGCCAGGGTCAGGTCGAAAGTCACGTCGGGATGGGTTTTACGATAGCGGGCGATGGCATCGATCACGAAATGCTGGCCGATGCCGGTCATGGTATGGACCTTCAACTGCCCGGCAGGACGTGCGTGAGCATCGCTGGCCTCGGCTTCAGCCTCCTCGACATACGCCAGGATCTGCTCGCAACGCAGCAGATAACGTTTGCCGGCCTCGGTCAGGGCGATGCGGCGGGTGGTGCGGTTGAGCAGGCGGGTTTGCAGATGGGCTTCCAGGTTGGAAACCGCACGCGAAACGTTGGCTGTGGTGGTATCCAGTTGCACGGCGGCGGCGGTGAAACTGCCCGCTTCAGCAACACAGCTGAACGCACGCATGTTTTGCAAAGTGTCCATGGGAGGCTCTCTTGGGAGATGGCAAATTGTGACACGAAGTTACAGCGCCGCGGACCCCGACTAATGGATTATCGCAGTAACGGTAACAAAGATTCGCAGAAAGGTCGGCTTATCGCCGTTCGATGGGGTGCCTAGAATTGCGGCCAATCCTGGATCGCTGATTGCTGTGGGAGCGAGCCTGCTCGCGATGGCGGCATC
Organism: Pseudomonas sp. N-137; assembly: GCF_034555295.1. Taxonomy (NCBI): domain Bacteria; kingdom Pseudomonadati; phylum Pseudomonadota; class Gammaproteobacteria; order Pseudomonadales; family Pseudomonadaceae; genus Pseudomonas; species Pseudomonas sp. N-137. The sequence continues at coordinate 154,282 of NZ_JAXUDQ010000008.1, read as the reverse complement.
ACATTCCCCTCAATGTGTCTGCCTGGACGCTATCGCGAGCAGGCTCGCTCCCACAGTTGCGTCACCGGGCATTCAGCCTCTTCACGCCTCCCCATCTCAGGAATTTTGCGCAAGTGCCGCGTTGCATCAGCAGAGAGCTGAAGACTCTCAGTGTTTGGCTTTTAACGTTCACCATCAGCGGTTGCATCGGCACGGGAGGGATTGCGCCGCAAGGCCAGGCATTGTCGGCCAATCAACTGGCCACCGATGAAGCGATCCGCGAGGCTGCCCGTGATGCTCACTGGCCCACCGGCCAGTGGTGGAATGCCTATGGCGACCGGCAACTGGATCGCTGGATCGACCTGGCCGTGCATGACAGCCCGAGCCTGGCCCTGGCCGCTGCCCGCGTGCGGCAGGCCAAGGCCATGGCCGGTGTCGTCGAGGCTGCCGAGTCGCTACAGATCAATGGTCAAGCGACCCTCAAGCGCCACAACTGGCCCACCGATCAGTTCTATGGCCCTGGCGAGTTGGCCGACACCACCACTTGGGACAATAACGCGGGCCTGGGCTTGAGCTATGCGCTGGACCTGTGGGGCCGCGAGCGCAACGCCAGTGAGCGGGCCGTCGACCTGGCTCATGTCAGCGTGGCCGAGGCGCGGCAGGCGCAGTTGGAGTTGCAGAACAACATCGTGCGCACCTATATCCAGTTCGCGTTGCACTATGCCCAGCGCGATATCGTCGTGGCGACCCTCCATCAGCAGGAGCAGATTCTCGAACTGGCGCAAAAGCGTCTGGACGGCGGCATCGGCACCCATTTCGAAGTCAGCCAGGCCCAGGCGCCATTGCCTGAGACCCATCGGCAACTCGACGCCCTCGACGAAGCCATTGCCTTGAGCCGCAATCAACTGGCGGCGCTGGCGGGCAAAGGGCCAGGAGACGGGGCGCGGCTGCAGCGCCCGACCCTGGCCCTCGGTGCGCCCTTGAAGTTGCCGTCGGCCTTGCCCGCCGAATTGCTCGGCCAGCGTCCGGACGTGGTGGCCGGGCGTTGGCAAGTGGCCGCTCAGGCACGGGGTATCGATGTCGCGCGTGCCGGGTTTTATCCCAATGTCGACCTGGTGGGCAGTATCGGCTACATGGCGACCGGTGGCGGGGCGCTGGAGTTCTTGACCGGCAAGAAGCTCAACTACAGCGTCGGACCGGCCATCACACTGCCGATTTTCGACGGTGGGCGCCTGCGCTCACAGTTGGGGGAGGCGGCGGCCGGTTATGACATCGCCGTGGCCCACTACAACCAGACGTTGGTCGATGCACTCAAGAGCATTTCCGATCAGTTGATCCGCCGTGAGTCCATGGACAAACAACACGTCTTCGCTGCTGAGTCGGTGGCCGCCGCGCAACGCACCTACGACATCGCGATGGTTGCGTTCCAGCGCGGGCTCACTGACTACCTCAACGTGCTCAACGCCCAAAGCCTGTTGTTCAAGCAGCAACAGGTGCAGCAGCAAGTGGAGGCGGCGCGCCTGACGGCCCACGCCGACCTGGTGACGGCGTTGGGCGGTGGCCTGGACGCCGGCAAGGACATCCCTGACTTGAGCCATGTTGAGTAGTTCTATTGTGATGTCTTTATTCGCTCCTGCCCGCTGGCTGTACCGCCTAGAATGGCGCCGTGGTTTCTTCGACTGGGCTCGCAGCGACGGTGTGACGTGGGTCTACATTTTCAAAGTGCTGCTCGCCGCCTTCCTGACATTGTGGCTGGCGATGCGTCTGGAGCTGCCGCAACCGCGCACGGCCATGATCACGGTGTTTATCGTCATGCAGCCCCAGAGCGGGCAGGTGTTCGCCAAGAGTTTCTATCGCTTGCTCGGCACGCTGGCCGGCTCGGCGGTGATGGTGGCGCTGATTGCCTTGTTCGCCCAGAACACCGAACTGTTTCTGGGCAGCCTGGCGATCTGGGTCGGTGTCTGTTCCGCGGGCGCGGCGCGTTATCGCAACTTCAGGGCCTATGGTTTTGTGCTGGCCGGCTACACCGCGGCCATGATCGGTCTGCCGGCCCTGGCTCATCCGGAAGGTGCGTTCATGGCGGCGGTCTGGCGTGTGCTGGAAATTTCCCTGGGGATTCTCTGCGCGACCCTGATCAGCGCCGCGATCTTGCCGCAAACCGCCAGCGCCGCCATGCGCAACGCCCTGTACCAACGCTTTGGAGTGTTCGCCCTGTTTGTCACGGATGGCTTGCGTGGACGCAGCAAACGCGAGGCATTCGAGGCGCGTAACGTCGGTTTCATTGCCGAAGCCGTGGGCCTGGAAAGCCTGCGCAGCGTGACGGTGTTCGAAGACCCGCACATGCGTCGTCGCAACGGTCGGCTCAGCCGCTTGAACAGCGAGTTCATGGGCATCACCACCCGATTCAACGCCTTGCACCAGTTGCTCGAACGTCTACGCAGCCGCGGGGTGGATCATGTGGTGAATGCCATTAAACCGGGTCTGCTAACGTTGGCCGAGTTGCTGGACGGTTTTAGCGCCCGCGCCCTGACCGATAAAGACGCCGCGCGCCTGGCGGCGGAGCTGGCAACCTATAAAGCCGATTTGCCGGCACAGGTCCGCAGGCTGCGTGGGGTGTTCGAAGAAACAGATCCGAGCGAGGCAGAACGGCTGGACTTTCACACCGCTTACGAGCTGCTGTATCGCTTCGTCGATGACTTGCACGGCTACGCCCAGACCCATGCGTCGCTGGCTGATCATCGCCACGAACGCGAGCAATGGGACCAACCTTTCATGCCGCAGACCAACGGTCTGGCGGCTGCGGCGTCGGGGTTTCGGGCAGCGTTCATCCTGCTGGTGCTGGGCAGCTATTGGGTCGCCACGGCCTGGCCGAGCGGTGCGACCATGACGATGATTGCCGCCGCCACGGTGGGCTTGTCGGCCGCCACGCCCAACCCCAAACGCATGGCGTTCCAGATGGCGTGTGGCACGCTGCTCGGGGCCTTGATCGGTTTCGTCGAGATGTTTTTCATCTTCCCGCTGATCGATGGCTTTCCCTTGCTCTGCGTGATGTTGGCGCCGGTGATCATGTTGGGCTCATTCCTCAGCTCGCGACCGCAATACGCCGGGGTCGGGTTGGGGTTGTTGATCTTCTTCTGCACAGGCTCGGTGCCCGACAACCTGACGGTCTACAACCCCTACACCTTCATCAACGATTACCTCGCGATGATCCTTGGCATGCTGGTATGTGCCGCTGCCGGGGCAATCATTCTGCCGCCCAACAGTCGCTGGTTGTGGCGCCGGCTCGAACAAGACCTGCGCGAGCAGGTGGTGTTTGCCATCAGCGGCCGGCTCAAGGGCCTGGCCTCGGGCTTTGAAAGTCGCACCCGGGACTTGCTGCATCAGGCTTATGGACTGGCGGCGGGGCAACCTGGGGTGCAGCGGGATCTGTTGCGCTGGATGTTTGTGGTCCTGGAAGTCGGCCACGCGATTATCGAATTGCGCAAGGAACAGGCGATCTTGCCCGTGCATCCGGCCTATGCCCCAAGCCAGCCCTGGCGCCAGGCGATCCGCGTGATGGGGCGGGCGTTGGTGCGGCTGTTTCGTCAGCCCGGCCAGAGCAATCTGGAGCGCGCCCTGCTGGCGGTCGACCATGCCATCAGCCGCGTACAGGCCAGTGACGAACCCTTCGCCCCGCATTTCGACACCTCAGCCCTGCGCCGGGTGAAAAGCTACCTGCATTTCATCCGCACCTCGCTGTTGGACCCGCAATCGCCATTGGCGGCCTACGCCAGGCCGCTGCCCCAGGAACCCGAACATGCCTCGTGAAATCGCCTTCCATGGCGTGTACATGCCCACCATGACCCTGATGTTTTTCATCGCCGCCGCCCTGGCCTGGGCCCTGGATCGTTTTCTGTCGGGGTTGGACCTGTACCGCTTCTTCTGGCACCCGGCGCTGCTGCGCCTGAGTCTGTTTACCTGCCTGTTTGGCGCGCTGGCGCTGACGGTCTACCGTTGAGATCAATGCGATGAAAAAGTTTTTCAGCCTGCTTGCGACGCTGTTGGTGCTGGCCCTTGCCCTGTGGATCGGCCGGGTGTTGTGGGTGCACTACATGAACACTCCGTGGACCCGTGATGGTCGGGTACGCGCCGACATCATCAACGTCGCCGCCGACGTCAGTGGTGAGGTGGTCGAGGTACCGGTGCGTGATAACCAGTTGGTAAAAAAGGGCGACCTGCTGATGCGCATCGACCCCGAGCATTACCGCATTGCGGTGAAACAGGCTCGCTCTTTGGTGGCCTCGCGCAAGGCGACCTGGGAAATGCGCAAGGTCAACGCGCATCGGCGTGCCGACCTGGACAGCCTGGTGATCTCCCGGGAAAACCGTGACGACGCCAGTAACATTGCCGACTCGGCCCTGGCTGATTACCAGCACGCACAGGCGCAACTGGAGGCCGCCGAACTGAATCTGGCCCGTACCCAGGTCCGCGCGGCGGTGGACGGTTATGTCACCAACCTCAACGTGCATCGGGGCGACTATGCGCGCATCGGCGAGGCGAAAATGGCCGTGGTGGACATGAATTCGTTCTGGGTCTACGGCTTCTTCGAAGAAACCAAGCTGCCCAAGGTGCGGGTCGGTGATTCGGCGCAGTTGCAGTTGATGAGCGGCGAGGTGCTCAAGGGGCATGTGGAAAGCATCTCGCGGGGCATCTACGACCGTGACAACCCCGCAAGCCGCGAGTTGATCGCCGATGTGAACCCGACCTTCAACTGGGTTCGCCTGGCGCAGCGGGTGCCGGTGCGGATCCATATCGACGAAGTGCCGGACGGCGTGCTGCTGGCGGCGGGGATGACCTGTACGGTGGTGGTCGATCCCAAACCGAGCGCTGACGCCCACGGATAATTGTGGGCGCGAGCCTGCTCGCGATAGCGGTGTTTCAGTGGGCAAGGAGGTTGGTTGTGCCGTCGCTATCGCGAGCAGGCTCGCTCCCACAGGGTTTCATGCGTGTTTACCCTGTGTTTTACAGCGACCCACCCAACCCGAACCGCTTCATCAAGCCTTTTTCCAGCAACCCCTTGGGCAGCAAACCGGCCATCAACGGCAACGCCCGGCTGCCATTGCCCAAGCGCAGCAGGCGCGGGGGCCTGGGTTGCTGCACGGCCTTGAGCAGTCCTGCGGCAAAATCGCTGGCCGGGGTCGGGTTGTCCTGGGACGCCTTGGCGCGGCTGCGGATGCCGTCGCGCAGAGGCCACCAGGGTGACTGTTCGCTGATCAGTTGCTCGGCTTCATGGCCGGCATTTTTGGCGAAGCTGGAGGCAATGGCGCCGGGCTGGACTTCCATCACGCGGATGCCGAACGGTGCCAGTTCCATGCGCAGCGCATCGCTCAAGGCATGCACCGCCGCCTTCGAGGCGCAATAGGCGCCGGCAAATGGCGTCACCAGCACGCCGGAAACGCTGCCGATGTTCACCACCAATCCCTTGGCCCGGCGCAGCACCGGGAACAGTGCGCGGGTCACTCCGACGACCGCGAACACGTTGGTTTCGAACTGGCGCTGCATGGCCGGCACACCACCGTCCAACAAGGGACCCATGGCGCCGTAGCCGGCATTGTTGATCAGCACATCGAGACCGCCGTGTTGTTGGTTGATGCGTTCGCTCAACTGTTCCAAGGCCTGGCCATCATTGACGTCCAGTTGTACGGCGGTAAACCCGGCAGCACTGAGCAGCGCCACGTCCTCATCCTTGCGTGCACTGGCCCATACTTGATAGCCGGCGGCCTTGAAGGCATCGGCGAGGGCGCGGCCGATGCCGCTGGAACATCCGGTAATCAACGCAACGGGCATAGCCATTCCTTATGCAAACAGTGAGAGGGGATCAGTTGGAGAAGCTGCCTTGCAATCGTTCGGCGCGAAACTCCAGGGTTTGTGGGCGGTAGCCGGGACGCAGTGGCGGCAGGGGCAGGCAATCCTGCCAGTCCGCGCAGGGCTGCAACTCGCCTGGGCCTCTGTAACGAGGTGCGGTGTACTGATTGTCGGCCAGGTTGATGGTGTCGCCGGGTGCATACGCCGCGATTCGCCAGCGCAGTTCGATCAGCGGTACATCGTTGCCATTGGTCATGTTCAGCAACAGCGGACGGTCGGCCGGGCAGCGTTCGGGGGCGTAAGTGACGCGCAGATCCAGGCGCGCCAGTTGCCGGGTTTCGCGGTTGTCCTCCCAGAGTACCCACGCGGCCACCAGTCCCAACCCGACGAACGCCGCCAGGGACACCGGCAACGCCTTGGCCGGATAGCGCAGCAGCAGGATGAGCCAGGTGATGACCAGCAAGACGCCGATAAGCATGGTTGAAGCCTCCGTTACCGTCACACCATCCTACCGGAGGGGGCGGGCCGTGGGTATTCATCCGTCTCGGGCCGTCGGTCGCCGCTGTCATATCTGACAGTAGGCAAGGGTTGTCTGCCCTTGTTAGATGCCGTTTACGACGCTGCGGTGCTACGACCAAGAGGTCTGATTAGATGGGCATGGATCAGAGAACCCCGAGGCTGATGGCCTTTGACCCAAGGAATTTACCGGTTCGTTCGGTCGACTATTGGCGCAACATCGAGAACGGGCCCACGCAAGAGCGCGTCACTCGCAGCCTTTTCGATGCCGCCGGTCGTTTGGCAAAACAGTGGGATCCTCGATTGTGGCGCTTGCAACAAGACGATCAGTCGGCGCCGGCCAACCTTACGACGGTTTATTCGCTGTCCGCTGCCGCGCTGCGTACCGATAGCGTCGATGCGGGCAGGCAGATCGATCTGCCTGGGCTCGCCGGCGAGGGTTTGCGGGCGTGGGACGGTCGGGGCACGCATCGCGAGGTGGGCTACGACGACCTGCTCCGTCCCGTGGTGGTGCTCGAACAAGGCGCCGGGCAACTGCGTCGGTGCATGGAGCGGTTGAAGTACGGTTCCCCGGGCCGGGGCGATCGCGACCATAACCAGTACGGGCAGTTGATCCGTCACGATGACCCGGCGGGTAGCGTGCTGCTGGAGTCGTTTTCCCTCACCGCGCAAAACCTTGTCCAGAACCGTCGCTTCATCCTTGATGCCGTCACTCCCGACTGGCCGGAGCCGGAAGCCGAGCGCGAAACACTGCTCGAGCCCGGCGAGGGCGCCCGGTCAACCTGGTGCCTTGGCCCCCAGGGCGACGTGCTGGAGCAAATGGATGCCCTGGGCCATCGACAAAGCAAGAGACTGACCCGCGATGGCCGGTTGCATGAAAATCACTTGTTATTAAACGGGCAGGACACATGGCAGCCGCTGGTCAGGGATATCCGTTACAGCGCCGAGGGGCAAATAGAGCAAGAAACGGCCGGGAACGGCGTGCAGACCACACTTCGATACAGTCCCGATGATGGCCGGTTGATGGAACGCCACGCCAGGTGCGCGGAACAGGTGCTGCAAGACCTGTTCTACACATATGACCCCATGGGTAACGTGCTGAGTATCGAGGACAAGGCTCTGCCGGTGCGCTACTTCGCCAATCAGCGTATCAACCCGATCAGTCGTTTTATCTACGACAGTCTCTACCAATTGCTTGAAGCCAACGGCTGGGAGGCGGGCGCTGCCAATCAGGGACCGGAGTCCGTTGGTCGCGTCGACCCGGCGGCGGTGAGCAACTACCGGCAGACCTATCGCTACGACGAAAGCGGCAACCTGCTGGAGCTGACCCATGTCGGCGCTCAGAATCATGGCCGCCAGTTGCAAGCGGCCCGCTACAGCAATCGTTGTTTGCCGTACCGCAACGGCGTGCCCCCAACGGAAGATGAAATCTGCGCCGCGTTCGATGCGCGGGGCAATTGTCTGGAACAGGACGAGGGGCGTTTCCTGGCTTGGGATCTGCGCAACCAGTTGAGTTCGGTCACCCCCATCGAACGCGCCTCAAGGCTTAACGACGGTGAGATTTATGTTTACGACGGCAGCGGTCTGCGCGTTCGCAAATTGCGCACTCTGCAAGCCGGTGCCCGGACGCTGACCGCCGAGGTGCGTTATTTGCCTGGGCTGGAACTGCGTGCCGACAGCGGCACTGGGGAGTCTCTCCAGGTCATCATCGTCCAGGGTGGGCTCAACAGTGTGCGGGTATTGCATTGGGAAAGCCCATCACCTGCGGGGGCCAATGACCTCTATCGATACAGTTTTACCGACCAATTGGGTTCGACCAGTCTGGAGCTTGCCCAGGACGGGAGAATCATCAGCCGCGAGCACTTCTATCCTTTCGGCGAGACCGCGTACCTGGCCGGGGAAGATGTGATCGAGGTCAGTTACAAGACGGTTCGTTACTCGGGCAAGGAGCGGGATGCAACAGGGTTCTATTACTACGGCTATCGGTACTACATGCCCGGTCTGCAGCGCTGGCTGAATCCGGACCCTGCGGGAGATATCGATGGGCTGAATCTGTACGCGATGGTGAGCAATAACCCGCTGACTTTTCGGGACGCCGACGGGCTCAACAAGACTGGCAAGTACGAAATAGAAGTGGGCGTAAAAAACCGACTGAAGCTCACAGCGGCAGCGCTTACGAGCAGGGTTGGCGTGTTCAAGGAAGCCACAGGAAAGTTCAGCGATGTGAATGACTTCAAAGTGGTGGAGGTCGGTGCATTCAATGACTATCTGGTGGGAGGGGATGAGGTCAAACAGAATCTACAACGCTACAAGCAACGCTATAAAGCCCTCTCCAGCGAAACATCGAGTTCGAAGGTCGTTGGGCAACCTTCAAACTTCGGTCTGGGGGCAAGCATTTCCAGTTACATGTTGCGCAGTGCCAATGATGTATTCGTGGACGAGCCGATCGATCCGGACGCGTTGAACAGGCACCCTGATTTCGTCGTTGAGCGGCGCTTTTTCGCGGTCATGAAAAAATCCGACAAGTTGAAACCACCTGAAGAGCGACAGATTTATGGTCTGGCCGAATTGAACGCGTTTACAACGAAGGGAAAAACCGAAGTGGATGTTGTGCAAGTGGTCGTCCACCCTGAAACCCAGGATGGCGGGACCTTGAAGAAAGAGGCGTTGGCGCAGGCCACCTCAGTGGCGCGACTGCCGATCCTGAAGGGGGTGGGTACATTCTTGACGGTGCATGCAATCAAGGCCATTTCGAAGGGCGCGGACATCAGAAAAATCAGAACGGACGCGGTCAATCCGCGCTCGGCCAGGATTGCCGAAAAGTTTGATGCCAAGCGAGTGGTCAATCAATAAAAAAGCCCCCACCCAACCCACTGCGGATAGGGGACGCAGTGGGCTGGACGGGGGCTTCTTGTTCTGCTGATCGTTGCTGATCGTTATTGGGCGATGGTTTTCACCGACACGCCGCGTTCGACCGGGGTGGAGCGACCGTAGATGTCTTCGAAGCGTTCGATATCGTCTTCGCCCAGGTAGCTGCCGGACTGCACTTCGATGATTTCCAGCGGGATCTTGCCCGGGTTGCGCAGGCGATGAACCGAGGCGATCGGGATGTAGGTCGACTGGTTTTCGCAGAGCAGGAACACGTTCTCGTCGCAGGTCACTTCAGCGGTGCCGCTGACCACGATCCAATGTTCGGCGCGGTGGTGGTGCATCTGCAGCGACAGGCATGCGCCCGGCTTGACCGAGATGTGCTTGACCTGGAAACGACCGCCCATGTCCACCGAGTCATAGGAACCCCATGGACGATAGACCTCGCAGTGGTTCTGGGTTTCGGTGCGGCCCTGGGCGTTGAGGGTGTTGACCATTTGCTTGACGCCTTGGACCTTGTCCTTGTGGGCGATCATCATGGCGTCCTTGGTTTCGACCACCACGATGTTGTCCAGGCCGATCACCGACACCAGCTTGCCATTGCCGTGGATCATGCAGTTGCGGCTGTCCTGGACGACGACGTCGCCCTTGGTGACGTTGCCGTTGGCATCCTTGGCGTTGACTTCCCACAGCGACGACCAGCAGCCGACATCGCTCCAGCCGGCCGACAGTGGCACCACGCAGGCGCGCTGGGTCTTTTCCATCACCGCGTAGTCGATGGAGTTGTCCGGGCAGCAGGCGAAAGTGGCTTCGTCAAAGGTGATGGTATCGGCCGTCTGTTCGCTGCGCTCCAGGGTCAGCAGGCAGGTGTCGTAGATGTCCGGATCGTGTTTTTTCAGCTCTTCGAGGAAACGGCTGGCGCGGAACAGGAACATGCCGCTGTTCCAGAAGTAACCACCGGCTTCGACGAACTCGGTAGCGCGCTTGACGTCGGGTTTTTCGACGAAGTGCGAAACGCGGCTCACCCCTTCAGGCAGCAGGGCATCGTTGGTCGACTTGATGTAGCCATAACCGGTTTCCGGTTTGGTGGCCGGTACGCCGAACAGCACCATTTCGCCACGCTCGGCGGCCACGGTGGCCAGGGCCAACGCACGTTGCAGGGCTTTCTGGTCTTCCAGCACGTGGTCGGCTGGCAGGACCAGCATCAGCTCGTCGCGGCCTTCATTGACCAGCATCATCGCCGTCAGGGCCACGGCCGGCGCGGTGTTGCGCCCGAACGGTTCCATCAGGATGCGCTGGGCTTCCAGCTTGCGGTTGGTCAACTGCTCGTTGACGATGAACCGGTGGTCTTTGTTGCAGACCACGATCGGGGTGTCCATGCCTTCGAACACCAGGCGCTCGAGGGTCTGCTGGAACAGGGTATGTTCGCCGGTCAGGGCCAGGAACTGTTTAGGGAATTGCTTGCGCGAAAGCGGCCAAAGACGTGAGCCGCTACCACCTGACAAGATCACCGGAATCATGTTTGTTACTCCTACAAATCGAAATGGTTTTTAGAGCTACTGCGTTCTGTCGTTTCACTCTCTTGTTGTTGTTCCTGCGGCAGTGGCAAGCCTTGAGCTTCAAGCTGCAAGCAAAAGCTTGCCGCTTGAAGCTGGAAACTTGCCGCTGCTCTTATCGGGTCGACACCGGGCGTTTTACCCACACTGGCGACAGGCTGCTGCCGGAGCCGGTGACGTACAGCACGGCCGCTTCGCCGCGTTCCAGGGCCACGGGCTTGAGGTCGCCGACTTTCTTGTCGCCGTCGAACAGCGCCAGGCTCACTTTCACCGGGTTGATTTCACGCTCGCCACGGCTCTTGGCCGCTACGGTCTTGACCACTTCGGTCTTGCCGTCGGCGGTCTTGAGGGTCAGCGGCTTGTCGCTAAGGTTCTGCACGCGAACCAGGGATTTCTGCTTGTTCTTGAATGGCGGTTCTTCGATCAACTGAGGCTGGCCGCTGGCGTTGTTGACCAGGGTGTAATAGTGATCGGGAGCCAGTTTTACCGGGACGGTCTGGCTGCCGACCTTGGCACTGTAGTCGCCGCCAGGCATGAAGCTGAAGTCGGTGCTGGCCAGTGGTGCTACGTCGCTCAGGTTGGTGCTGCCGACGGTGGCGCTGACTTCGGCGTTGCTGGCGTTGTATATCCGCACGAAGCTCGACCCTTTTGGCGCAACCGGGCCATACAGGGCCGAGTCACCTCCGGCAAAGGCGGACAGTGAAAGGGCGCTCATGCTGGCAACCAGGGCAACGGCCTTGAGGGAGCGAGCGGCGAGACGGCGAGGAGTTGTAGTGAAAGTCATGGTGGACCTCTCTTTCAGTTTTGCGCCCGGTCGGGCGTCTCGGATGGGGTGTTGGCGGCTACGTTCTGTTGGCGTGCGCCGGCTTGCTTGAGTTCTGCGACCCACTGCGGGTCGGCGTCACCGATTTCGTTGTTCACAGGCAGATAACGTTCAGGAAACTCCCAGATCAGTACCTGGGGCGGGCTGTTCTTGAAGGCGTCGCTCTTGAGGTAGCTGAGCATCGGCAGAATCGGGCCATGGCCGTCTTCGGCGTAGTTCACGACGTCGCTGTTCAGGGCCTGCTTGAGGGCACCGACGAAGTTCCAGGTGGGGTTGGCGCTGTAGCTGGTGCCGATCAGCGCCACCGGCACTTGGGCATCGGCAAACAGCGCGTCGCCTTCGGCCGGCTGATCGTCGGCTTCACGGGTGGTGCGCTTGACCAGCGGCTCCTGGGCTGGCATCAGGTTTTCGAACAGCGGGTCCAGAGGCAGGAACTGACGCAGGTCGCCCTTGTGGATGATTTTTTCCGCTGGCGTTGTCACGAAACGTTGTGGCTCGCCGTTGAGTGGGGTGCGCTCGGCAATCGTCTTCGCCAGCATCTCGGCGGCGACCTGCGCGCCTTCGGGAGTCCAGTGGGTGTCGGTGCGCAGGAACACTTGTTGGCCGTTTTGCTTGGCCTGTTGCATCGGGCCGAGCAGGTCAGGGGCCAGGATCTTGTCTGCCGCCACACGGGCATGGAAATCCTGATAGAGGTTGGCGTGAATGCTGGACGGCTTCACTTCACCCAAGTGTTCCGGGTAGAGGCGCGCCTTGGCTGGCACGATCGCCATCACCAGGGTAATGCCCTGTTCCTTGAGCTTCTGGCGCACGCCTTCGACCAGCGCGTAGTTGCCTTGCAGGTTTTGCTCTTCGTTGACGATCGGATTGAACTCTTCGTCGCTGTACAGCCACTGATCGCGACCCAGGACCACGCCTTTGCGGCCCTCGTTGAACAGCTTGTAGTCCAGTGCCGCCCAGATGTTGGTGCCCAGGCGCTTGATCGGGAACTCGTCGTCGTAGTGCGTCTCGACGGCTTTGCTCCAACGACCGTTGAGCACGGTCGCATCAGGGTTGGTGCTGAAGCCGAAGAAGCTGCGCACCGACCACAGGCCCAGGACCGTCAAGGTCAGCAGGAACAGTGCGATGTAGAAGATGCGTAATGAGCGGGTCATGTTCAGATCCCTCAGAACTGGAAGTAAAGGAACGGCGAGAAGCTTTGCGCCGAGAGTTTGAGAATCGAGGCGATGAACAGCACCAGCACCAGCGTGCGCATCACGTAGCGCGGCCAGTCAGCGACCCAGTACGCCGGTTGCACCTGGGCTTCGACGCCCACGGTGTAGCCCGGTTGATGAATGCTCGACGGGTTGTCGCCCGGTACAGCCTTGATCAGTCCCGGTTGTGCAGTGGCCGGGCCATCGGCCTCGGTGTTCACTTCAGGCTTGGTCTTGACCGGTGGACGATTGGTGTAGAGATCGCGCAGGCCAAAGAAGGCGAGGGTGGCGTAGGCCACCGCCAGCGTGGCGATTTGCAGGCCGGTGAGGTTGGCACGGGTCAGTTCCGACAGCGACAAGTCACCGAAGCTGAACATGGCGCCATACATGCGGCCGGCCACATGCAGGTTCTCGGCACGGAAGATCACCCAGCCCATCACCACCAGCAGGAACGTCAGTGCCCAACGGATCGGATTGATGCTGCGTGGCGTGGTGTTGATACCCACCGCTTTTTCGATGGCCAGCCACATACCGTGCCAGGCACCCCAGATCACGTAGGTGATGTTCGCGCCGTGCCACAGACCACCGAGCAGCATGGTCAGGAACAGGTTGCGATAGGTCATCAGCGTGCCTTTGCGATTGCCGCCCAGGGTGATGTAGAGGTAATCGCGCAGCCAGGTCGACAGGCTGATGTGCCAGCGCCGCCAGAACTCGGTAATCGACTGGCTGATGTAGGGCTGCTTGAAGTTCTCCATGAAACGGAAGCCCATCATCAAGCCCAGGCCGATGGCCATGTCGCTGTAGCCGGAGAAGTCGAAGTACAGTTGTGCGGTGTAGGCCAGGGCGCCGAGCCAGGCATCGCCCGTGGTCGGGTTCTCCAGGGCAAAGCAATGATCGGCCACCACCGCCAGGGTGTCGGCGATGAACACCTTCTTGATGAAGCCCTGCATGAAGCGCGTGCAGCCTTCGGAGAACTTGTCCAGGGTGTGGGTGCGGTTGTTGAACTGATCGGCCAGGTCGCGGAAACGCAACACGGGGCCGGCGATCAGGTGCGGGAAGATCGCCACGAACGCTGCGAAGTCGATCAGGTTGTGAGTTGCCGGGGTATCACCGCGATACACGTCGATGATGTAGCTGATGGACTCGAAGATGTAGAACGAGATCCCGATCGGCAACAACACGTGGGTCAGGATGAACGGATTGAGACCGAAGCCGGTAATGATCGCGTTGAGGCTGTCCACACCGAAGTTGGCGTACTTGAAGTAGCCCAGGATGCACAGATCCACACCCACGCCGAGCAACAGCCAGCGCTGGGCCGGTTTGGTGCGCACGCCGGCGGCGCCGACTTTCAGGCCGATCCAATAGTTCCACAGGGTGACGCCGGCGAACAGCGCAAGGAAGTCCACGCGCCACCAGGCATAGAACACATAGCTGGCCAGCAATAACAGCAGGTTGCGATAGCGTTGCCCGCTCAAGTAGTACAAGCCGAGAAAGATCGGCAAGAACAGGAACAGGAACACATTGGATGAAAATACCATCCCGATCTCTCCATGTTGAATCAACAGTCAAGGGCCAGAGCCCCCCCAAACCCCCCCATGAAAACCGGGAGGTTTTATTACATTTCAGACGTTTTGCTCCCACAGCTCCCCTGCCAGGCAGGGGATACGGCATCAGCTACCTTTTTCGCCTTTTTCCCATGACGGGTCGTACACCTTGGTCAAGTCCCCGCCGAGGCGGAACGTCTTGAACGGTTGCATTTCATGCTTGCGTTCCAGCACATCCTCGGGGCAGGTGTAGAGGCTGCAGAACGGTTCCAGCCAGGCGAACTTGGAATCGATTTTCAGATCCTTCATGTCCTGCTCATCGCCGTTCTTGTCTTCGAATATCTCCGGGTCTTTCACCCCGGCCAGCACCTGGTCACCCAGGCGCTTGAGGGCGCCGTTGTTTTCCTGGCGCAGGTCCACGCCGTTGACCTGGGCGAAACTGGCGATCATCGCCAGGGGCGGCAGGGCATAGTTGTGGTAGGACAGGGCTCGTTGCTTGCGCTTGAGTTCGTTGGGCAAGAAGCCCTCGGCGTCGACCTGGTTGGCGCCGACCTTGTATTCCTTGACGGCCCAATCGAACAGGTCGCGGCGGTTGGTCGCCACGGCGGTGGCCATCACCGACCAGGCGGCCCAGTAGGAGTGGTTGTTGATTTTTTTCAGCGGCAGGTTGTCCCAGTCGCTCACCACCTGATCGGCCATCTTGCTGAACCAGCCTTCGATCAGTTGCGCCTGCTCCTGGTGATTGGCCAGTGGGCGAGACTCGGAGAACTTCAGGCGTACGTAGGCCGAAGCCATGCTTCCCAGGGCCCATTTGCGCATGGACTTGCCGGTGTGGTTGAAGTCCTTGGACATCAGCGCATCGGCCTTGGCCCAGGCGGTCAGCCAGTTCAGGGTGCATTCCAGCTGCTCGGGGCGGCCGTCACGCATGAATTGCATCACTTGCTTGCTGACGCCGCGTTCGATCCGGGTGATGTCGGAAGTGGCATCACGGAAGGCTTTTTCCGATTTCACGTTCAGCGTTGCGCGGGCCTTGTCGGAACCCTCGTACTTGCTGCGAAATTGCAGGGCGCCCGTGTAGGGCGTCGGTACTGCCTCGCAGCGCTCGTCAGAGCTGCCCGTCTTGAATTTTTCAATCGGTGCGAAGTAACCCTGGGGCGGGCGTAGCGGGGCCGCGGCCTGCGTCGCGCCGGCGAATATCGCCAGGGTCAGCAGGGACGGCGCCAGCAGCGTTTTCAACGTTCGGGTGCGCATGGTTCTGGTCATGAGACGAGACCTCATTGTCCGATTTGAGCCGTTTGTTGCCCGGCTTGCGGAGATGCGTTGCGTTTGCAGACTTTCGCTTCGATTTGCTGTGGCTCGGCACCGGCTTCAGGTCCCTGGACTTCTACAGCCAGCAGGTTCTGGGAAGCCCAGTCCTCGTCGGTGCGCAATTGGAAGGCGAAACGTCCGTCGGTTTCGGAAGTGTCCGGTTTTTCGATCTTGATATCCTCGTGGCGCCCATTCATGTACCAGAGGGTGGCTTGTAAGGTTTTCACCGACGTATCGGCGAAGCGGATATCGATCTGGTGGCTGCCGTTACGCAGGTCCATGTTCTTGCTGTTGACCATCAATTCGTTCTTGCCGGGCTTGAGGGCAGTCTTGCTGCTCATCAGCGCGGGCTTGCCTTCGCAACCGTTGTTGTCCAGCAACGCCATCATCTGGCGGTAGATGGTTTCCTGGTCGAGGCGATACAGCGGCGAGAATTCCCAGATGAGGATTTTCGGCGGGCTTTTCTGGAATTCTTCGCTGCCCAGGTACTGGATCATCGCGCCTTCCAGACCGCCGCCGGGAAAGGCGACGTTGAGGATGTCAGCGCCGATGGCTTCTTGAAGGAAGCCGGCGAAGTTGTAGTTCTTGCCGCTGTGACTGGTGCCCACGAGGGTGATTTGCGGATCACTGGAGTCGCCGAACAGGTCGCCGTCGCCGGCCTCGCCTTTAGGCTCGGTGGTGAACTGGTCCATGTACTGGACCGCGTAGCTGGTGCCGCACAGCTGGCCGGCCATATTGTGCAGGGTGCCGGTCTTGCCCATGCGGCCGGACTTCTTGGTCTCGAACTCACGCTTGGGAATGTCGGCAAAGGCCGGGATCTGCTTGACCTTCTCGGCCACGATCTTCGCCGTGCGCTGGGCGCCGTACGGGGTCCAGTGCTGGTCGCCACGGAAGTAGAAATCGTGGGCCGGCAGGGTGTCGGGCAGGTTTTCGTTGGTCAACGGCGACAGGTCCGGCACCACATAACCCATCTGCGCGAAACGCCCGAGCATGCTCTTGTAGTTGGTCAGGGCCTTGTCGAAGTCGTAACTGGCCTTTTCCTGAGGGTTGAGTTTGTTGCGGTTCACCAGGCCCCGGGTCGGTTGATACACAAGCACCAGCTCAACGCCTTTTTTCTTGAACGCGTCGTGCAACTGCTGCATGCGCTTGTAGCCGGCCGGGGTGGTATTGAATTCGGTACGCAGGTCTTCCTGGGTACGGAACAGCCAATCGCCCTGGGCCTGTACCAGCGTGGTGAAGTTCTGCTGATAGCGCGTGGTGTAGTTCTTCGCGTCATAAGCAGCCGGGCACAGGTTGCAGCACGGTTCGGCAGTGAACACAGGCGCTGTGGTTTCAGCGGCGCGCGCGCCGCTTGTGGCGGCGAGAATGCCGGCAGTCAGGGCGGACAGGCCCAGAAGTTTGATCATCTGTGGGTTCATAAAGGTCATCCTCAGTCCCGCAATTCAGTCTGGCGTTCGACAGGGTCGATCAGCACGGCTTTCTGCTGGCGCACCAGCAGGTCGAGAATTTCATCCTGGCGCTCGCCCAGGATCCCCGAGAAGCTGATGCCGCTGGATTTGGTCGGCGCGAGCATGGACACGCGGTAGAGCTCAACGCTCAACGGTGAGTCGATGGACAATGGGCCGCTGCCGTTGGCAGCCAGTTCACCACCGACCACGATCAGCGAGACCTGGGCGTCGAACGGGTCGAGCTTGATGTCCCGGTCGGTGTCGGACAGGTCCTTGATGTGGCCGTAAAGACCGGTCAGGCCGTTGGCCATGGACACGTTTTCGTAAAGGCGGATGTTCACGCTGTTACGAATCCGGATGCCGTGGCGCCGGTTGCTGATCACTTTGTTGCCCCACAACAGGTTGTCACCACTCTCGTAAAGCGTGATGCCGTCGGTGTGGTTCTTGTAGATCTCGTTGTAGGCGATCACGTTGTTCACGCTGTTACGGTCGATCACCAGGCCCGAGAGTTTGTTGTCGTAGCTGCGGTTGTTGAAAATGAAGCTGTCGTTGACCTCACGGGAAATAATGATCCCGTGCTTCTTCTTGGTCCCGTAGACGGTGTTGTCGGCGATGATCAGCCGATGGGAACGGTCGTGGGGGTCAATGCCGTAGACGATGTTGTCCTTGTAGGTGTTGCCCTTGACCACAAAGTCGTTGGTTTCGTAGCAATAGAAGCCGTACCACATGTCCGAGAACTCGGAATCGATGATCCAGCCGGTCGGTTCCGGGCGCTTGAGGACCTTGGCCATGTTGGGCGTGTACTGGGAAATACTGACCCCGTACGACTTACTGTTGGCGTAGCCGAAGCTGGCCATTTTGGTATTGACGATGTAAGTCTCGGTGCCGCCCCAGGACAGCAGGAACGGACGGAATTCGTTGGCCGAGCGGAACGTGGCGGGGCCATTGTCCTTTTCGCGCCAGCCGGTGACCTTGGTGTCGCGGATGAACATCTTTCCATCGTTGACCAGGAAGGAGCCGCCCTCTTGGGACAGGCGCAGTTCCTGGGTCTGTTGGTCGATTTCCAGAATGCCTTTTTCACCCACCACAATCGGAATCCTGGCCAGGAAGACACCTGGCGAGGTTTCCCTGAGGTACTGCTTGGGCACTTTCTTGGCCAGGTCCTTGAGGTTCATGTAGCCATCGTCGATGAAGATGGCCTGTGGGATGCCGTGCTGGCGCACCACCCACTCGGCCATCTTGTTGTCACCGCCGATGAAGTCCTTCAAGGCGTTTTCCTGCATCATCCGGCGCACGCTGACCTTGCCGGGCTTGCTGCGCACGATCTTGGCCGCGGCCGCTTCGGCGGTGAAGCCTGTGAGGTCGGGCAGGGTCGGCGCAGCCAGTTCCAGCGGAGCGGTCGGCGCGCTGCTGACGGTGTAGGTCTTGGCCTGCTGCAGTTCCTTGACCACGTTGCCCGGTTTGACCACCGGTTCAACGTTGGCGAACGCCGACGAGCCGGCCAGCAGCATCGCTGCGGCCAACAGGCTGATCGAACCTTTCATCGCCTGGCTGTTCCTGAGGTAGCGGTTCATATCGGGCACTCCCATGGTCATTCGCATCAGAAGCGCCAGATCACGTCGACAAAGGCGCGATGCATGTATGAATCGACCTCTTTGCCGTAGGCGTCGCCAGGCTTGAACACACCGCCACGAAAGCGCACCAGCGCCGACGGCTCGTCGATGGACTGGCTCAGCGCTGCCGGCAGCAGGCCTTGCTTGAAGTACTTGGTGACCACAAGGTCGACTTCCTGGCCCAGGTCCTTGTTACCGTCGCGCAGTGGCAGGGACGAGGTGGACAGGATCGCGCCGGTCACATCGTCGGTGTTGTTTTCCACCGCGTTGATGCCGTTACTGCCCACAGGCTTGTTGCCGTCCACGCGCCAGAACTTGTGGTACACCAGGCTTGCGTCGTATTCGTCACGCAACTGCCAGGAACCGAACAGGCTGGCGCTCTGGGTGTTGGCCATTTCGCCACGGAAGGCTTCACCGAAACGGTGGACCCGCGAGCGGGTACCGGTGTAGTTCGAGCGGTTGCTTTGCAGACCGTTCTGTTCGTAGTCCTCGCTGGCGCGGGCATAGGCCGCACCGACTTGCCACTGCGGATCCAGGCGCAGACGGATGCCCAGGTCGGTGGCCCAGCCATCGACGTCGTCACTGCGCTTGAGTTGCGTGGGGCGCGTGCCATCGGCGTTGAGCGGGTTGACGGTGTCGCGATCGCCGGTCATGCCGGTCAGGCTGGCCCAGTAATTGACGGTGTTGGTGTTACGCCAGTTGTAGGCGTCACTGTTGGCTTCCAGGCCTAGCCAGGACAGGTCACCGTTCTGGGTCTTGTCCAGGGAATCGGTGGCTTCGCCCGGGGTCGGGTAATCGAGGCTGCCATTGTCGTGGGTATGGTGGGCACGGATTCCGGCCCACTGGCCTGGCATCCACTGGTAGCCCACGTCACCGTAGACGTGCAGGCGGTCCTTGTCGTCAGGCGACAATTCCTTGAGGTCGGTGCGGTATTCGCTGAAGCGCTCGGCGACACCCAGGTTGGCCCGCAACAAGGTGGTATCGAAGGTCCAGTTCAGGGCTTCGATGTTGGTGTCGCGCCATTGGCCGTCTTCGTTGCGCAGGCGTTGGCGACCGAATTTCAGCTGTTCGCCCGGGTAAGGGGTCAGGCCCCGATAGCCAATCCAGAATTCGCGCATGGCCAGGTAGTTCTTCTTGACTTCGCGATCACCGCTGTCGGTTTGCGCGGTCGCGTCATCGGACTGTTGCAGGGTGTCGGTCTCGATGGTGTCGGTAGACGTCACGGCCTGGGCCATGGCGTAGGCGCTCCAGGCACCGCGCTCACCGTAGATCCAGGGACGCAGGTCCAGACCGATACCGTTGACGTCGCCGCCGCGCTGGGTGCCGAGGTCGCGATCGTCTTCGGACTGGGCGGTGATTTTCACGTCCAGACCGAAGTTCTGGTCTTCAGTCAGGGCCGCCAGGGTCGGACAGGACCACAGCAGGGCAAACGACAGGCCAATACCGGCCTGCACAAAAGGATTGAGCTTCAAAGGCTTCATAGAGGTTCCTCGCCGTCATCTTCTTTTAGGGCTTGCAGTTCCAGCGTATCGGGGCTCATGGAGCCGCGAATGGCCTGCTCTTGTTGTAGCAGGCGCTGGGCTTGTGCAAGCTGGTTCGGCGGTAATTGGGCTTCGAGGGTCTGGGCAAGCTCGATGGCTTGCGGGGTGTTCTGGGCCTTGGCCAATTGACTGAACACATAGGCATTGACCGGGTCGGGCTTGGTGCCCTTGCCTTGGGAGAACAACTGGGCAATGGCGAAATCGGCGCTGTTCTGGCCGTTGCGGGCGGCCTTGAGCAGATGGTCCAGGGCCTTTTGCGAGTACACCTGGCCCAGGTAACCACGGCGATAGATCTGGCCCAGGTAGTAATCGGCGGCCACTTCGCGGCCAACGGCTTTCTGGAAATGCGCTTCGGCGACCTTGGCGTCAGCCGGCACCCATTTGCCTTCGTAGTACAGCTTGCCCAGCAACAGATCGGCACGTGACTGATCGGCGGCGCGGCCGTTTTCCAGGTACTGCATCATCTTGTCGACGTCACCCAACTCGGGGAAGTCGTAGAGAATCTGCGCCAGGCTGACCCAGGCAGCGGGATAGCCAGGGGCGATACCTTCGAGCAACGACTGTGCGGTTTTTTCGTCGGTCTTGCCCAGGCTCGTATCGGCCAGGACGCGGGCGACGCTGTCCACACGCTGGGCGGAGACGGTGCCACTCTGGTGACCGGCCTGCATTTGCTTGAGCAACTCGGCCTGCTGTTCAGGCTGGCCGCGTTTCTGATAGACCGTGGCCAGTTCGACGTAGCAGATGTCGGTGGTGGCCAATGCCGCCTTGCAGACTTTTTCCACTTCATCCAGATGCTGGTCGTAGGTGCCCTGGGTGCGATAGAGCAGAATCTGCGCCAGGCCCGCTTCCGGGTAACCGGCGCTGCGCCATTGGCTGATCTGCTGCTGAGCGTTGACGTTCGGGAAGCTTTGGGGATATTGCAGGTACAGCATCGCCAGCGGGATCAGGGTGCCGCCCTGACCGTTGGCGAAGGCTTTCTTCAACAGGCCTTCGGCTTCGTGCTTTTCCGCTTCGCTGGAGCCGGGCTTGGCCACCAGCAGGCGGCCCAGGCGAGCCTGGGCCCGTGGCGAGATATCGGCCGCGGCGCGGTAAGTCGCCTCGGCCTTTTTCATCTGCTCGGGGTCGCGGCTGTCCACCTGGATGTCGGCCAGGCCGACCTGGGCTTCGCTGTAGCCCAGGTCTGCCAGTTGCTGATAGTTCTGCTGTGCCAGCGTCGTGTCACCGCGCTTGAGGGCTTCGTTGGCCAGGCGCTGGTCGGGCAGGCCGGCGCAGCCGCTGAGGCCGATTGCCAGCGCCAGCGCACACAACGCATACCCTGTGTGGGAGCGAGCCTGCTCGCGATGCAGGCCGCTCGATACACCAGGCACACCGCTTTGATCCCATCGCGAGCAGGCTCGCGCCCACAGGGTATGCGGCGTCTTGTTGTCTTGTGGAGTCGTCACGAGCATGTCCTCCGCTTAAATACCGACAGCCATGGCTTTGTCGATCAGCCAGTTCAGGTTCGGGCCACGGTCGCTGGTAACTTCTACCGGCCGGCCGGCCAGCGAGCTGTCCAGGGGTTCGTCAGGCTGGATCAGTACGCGGATATCGGACGACAGGTCGGCACTTTTCAGGCTGGTGCTGCTGACGATCTTGCCGGTACGGGTGGTGTCTTCGCCGGCAACCTGGAAGCTGACCGGAGTGCCTGGGCGCACGTCGCCGAACTGGCGATAGGAGAAGCGTGCTTCGACGTTGGCTTCGGTGCCCCGTGGGACCAGTTGGAAGATCACGTCACCCTTGCTGGCGTACTGACCGTCGGACACCAGTTGCTGGGACACGATGCAGTCGCACGGCGAGGTCAGGGTGCCGGTCATTTGCTTGCCGAACAGCTCCTCGACCTTGGCCGGTTGCAGCTGGTTGTCGTCCAGATGGCCCTTGAGCACATCGAGCATGCTGGTGCTGAACGTGGCCAGCGGGGCGCCTTTGGCAGCAACGCCGTCGGCCTTGACCAGACTCTGCACGGTGCCGTCGCGCGGCATGGTGATAGCCATGCCCGGTACGTTCACCAGGCCCGCCTGGGCGTGGCTGACGAAGTACATGCCGTACACCGACTTGAAGATGAAGCCGAATGCCGCCAGGCCGACGATAAAAATCGCCAGGCTGAAGGTCACGGCCCGCAGGCGGCCCAGGGCGGTCATGCCACCGTTGTCGTCCTTCTGCTTGCGCGCCTTGGTGAAGTTGTCGCGTTGCAAGGTCGCCAGCACATCGCCGACGCCGACGATGTCGCCGGCCAGGTGCGAGGTGATGATGTGACGCAGCGTCGAGATGTCCCGAGGCTCCAGATTCTGGAACTGGCAACCGGTACGACCGGTCTGGCGGTCGTAGGAGCGAACCTGCAGTTCCACGTCCATGGCCAGGCCAAGGTTGTCGATCACGAATTGCAGGCGGCCTTTGTACGCTTCGCCGACCTTGAGCGGCATCTGGCCGGCGTTGAAGCACAGGCCTCCGGCCGACAGGTCCAGGACCTTGACTTCCATGGGGGTACGGTCGGGACCGAAGAAGCGCAATTTGGCCGGGATTTTCACTCGGGCGTGTTGGCGCTGGGCTTCGGATTCATGCACTACGTTGACATTCACGGCGGTGTTCATAGGGGCGATTTCCTAGTTAATTCAGGCGAGTTCGGTCAGACCATCATCAGCAGCACGGCAACGAAAACGCTGCCGGCGGAGAAGGTCATGGTCCGAGACGACCAAGTGTTGAACCAACGTTGAAAGCTGGCGAGATCACGGGTCAGATGGGTGGGCTGGCGAGTCCAGGACTGTTGGTCGAGGCGGAAGAACACGTAGATTTTCACCAGCGCGCCAACGATCTGGTTGTAATACAGAATCGCCGGGTAGGCCGGACCGATCCGATGTCCGGAGCACGACAGCAACAGGGTCAAGAGCAACCGGGTGATGCCGATCCACAGCAGGTACACCAGGATGAACGCGGTGCCGTACTTGAAGCTGGCAATCAGCGCCACGGTCAGGCCCAGCAGCGAGGTCCACATCGACACGCGCTGGTCGAACAGCACCACCGAGGTGAACAGGCCCAGACGCTTCATGCCCAGGCCCAGTGCCCGGGAGTTCTGCCGCAGGTTGTTGCCATACCAGCGGAACATCAGCTTGCGACTGGCCTTGATGAAGCTTTTTTCCGGCGGGTGCTCGACGGTGTTGATCGCCGCATCGGGTACGTAGAACGTGTCGTAGCCCAGGCGCATCAGGCTGAACCAGCTCGATTTGTCGTCGCCGGTGAGAAACTTGAAGCGGCCCAGGCGCCAGTGTTGCAGCGAGTCGCTTTCCACGTCGGCGATGAAATCCGGGTTGGTGACCACGGTGGCGCGGAACACCGACATGCGGCCGGTCATGGTCAGCACACGCTTGGACAGGGCCATGGAGCACATGTTGATGTGGCGCTGAGCGAAGCGCAGTTTGTGCCATTCGCTCATGATGTAGCCGCCGCGCACCTCGCAGAACTCGTTGGTGGTCAGGCCGCCGACGTTGCCGAACAGCTGGAACCACGGCACGGTCTTGCGCACCACGCCTTCGCCGAGCACGGTATCGCCATCGATCACGGCGACCACTGCACGGTCGTCCGGCAAGTGGCGGGAGATGGCGCGGAAACCGAAGGCCAGGCCGTCACGCTTGCCGGTGCCAGGAATGCGCACGAAGTCCAGCTTGACGTGCTCTGGCGGGTTCATGCGGGCCCAGAGGCTCTTGACCAGCAGTTCGTCGGACATTTCCACGATGGAGCAGACCACAGTGGTCGGCAGCCCGCAGTCGATGGCTTCGCGGATTACCGAACTGTAGACCTGGGCGGTCGTCAGTGCGTCGATCCGGAAGCTGGTGACCATCAGGTACACGTGGGACGGATCCGCCGCCTTGCCCAGCTTGCGTACCTTGCGGCGCAGATGCGGGTAGACGATGTACAGGAAGATCATGCCGCGCACGAAATGCGTCGCTCCCATGGAGTAACGCCAAATGCCCACGGCGCCGATCAGGAAAATGAAATCCTTGGATTCGGAGTCGAACGTGGACGTGGGCAACGCCATGGCGATGCCCATCAATAAACTCAAGTAAAACAGCCAACCGGCGGCCTGAAGCAGGCCGTGCTTTAGCCTGTGCATAATCTGCATCCGTCTCTATCTCGGGCGGGCCTTGTGGGCGGCCCGATGGGTTAAGGCAGGCGAAAGGCCGGCCGGGCCTGGGCCCGGCCGGCAAACAGACTTACCAGCAGATGCCTTCGGTCCGGCCACTCGGGTTGGTGGCCTTGGACATGAAGCCAACCAGGTCGATGACCTGCTTGCCTTCCGGTACGTTCTCGGTCAGCGCGCGGAACTTCTCGTCGCGGTTGCCCAGGATGATGATGTCGGAGCTGTCGATCACCGAGTCGAAGTCGGCGTTGAGCAAGGACGAGACGTGAGGAATCTTCGACTCGATGTAATCCTTGTTCGCACCGTGGACGCGGGCGTATTCGACGTTGCTGTCGTAGATCTTCAGGTCGAAACCCTTGCCGATCAGCATTTCCGCCAGTTCCACCAATGGACTTTCACGCAGGTCGTCGGTGCCGGCCTTGAAGCTCAGGCCCAGCAGGGCGACTTTGCGCTTGTCGTGGCTGGAAACGATGTCGAAGGCGTTCTGCACCTGGGATTCGTTGCTGCGCATCAGCGAGTTGAGCAGCGGCGCTTCCACGTCCAGGGAACCGGCGCGGTAGGTCAGGGCGCGAACGTCCTTGGGCAGGCACGAGCCGCCGAAGGCGAAGCCTGGGCGCATGTAGTACTGGGACAGGTTCAGGGTCTTGTCTTGGCAGACCACGTCCATCACTTCACGGCCATCGACGCCGACTGCCTTGGCGATGTTGCCGATCTCGTTGGCGAAGGTCACCTTGGTGGCGTGCCAGACGTTGCAGGTGTACTTGATCATCTCGGCGACAGCGATGTCCTTGCGGATGATCGGCGCATCGAGCTCTTCGTACAGCGATTGCAGAACGTCGCCGGAGGCTTTGTCGAACTCGCCGATAACGGTCATCGGTGGCAGGTCGTAGTCCTTGATCGCGGTACTTTCACGCAGGAATTCAGGGTTGACCGCGACGCCGAAATCGACACCGGCTTTTTTGCCGGAGCAGTCTTCCAGAATCGGGATGACCACATTCGCCACGGTGCCTGGCAGCACGGTGCTGCGAACCACGACGGTGTGGCGGGTGGTCTTGTCGCGCAGAACAAAACCGATCTCGCGGCACACCGCTTCGATGTAGTTGAGTTCCAGATCGCCGTTCTTCTTGCTCGGTGTACCGACGCAAATCATCGACAGGTCAGTATCACGAATCGCTTCGGCGAAGTTGGTGGTTCCGCGCAGACGGCCTGTTTCAATACCTTGTGCCAACAGCTCGCCCAGACCGGGTTCAACGATCGGCGATTTACCGGCGTTGATCATGTCGATTTTGTCTTTGGCGACATCTACGCCAACGACATCATGGCCCCGTGCAGACAGGCAACCGGCACATACTGCACCGACGTAACCCAAACCAAATATGCTAATGCGCATCGCATTTACCTCTGTTTTTCACGCCATTAAATGGCCGGAGTTAATAGTGTTCAGCGGTCATAGTGCACTCGGAAGTGTGGAATGCAGGCGCCACAGTGCCGTGTGCAGGCATACTAAGTTCCGAGTGTCTAAATAAGTGCACTCAAGTTGTGCGCAATGCGGCCTAGTTGTTATGACCTGCCCTGTTATGCAGCCAGTCCTCGTATTCGGGAACGTTCGTGCAAAGGTCCTTCACCTCCGATCCCTGGCAAAAAGCCCACAAAATCAGAAGCTTGTGTGCTCTGGCGAGCACGTTATAGGGGCGCAGCCTTGGCCTTGTAGGGGATAGTAATGGTGCGTTATCTCCTGTCCTTTATAAGATGGATCCAAATAGGCGACCGTTTCGCTAAATTGCCATGACAACTTGGTTACTTGGATCGACGGCCTATGTAAGTCATCTCTTACACGCACGGCGAGAATCGTTACGGGTGGTATGAGCCGTGCAATTTCACATAGTTCCGATCCGCTCATCGCGATTTTCGAAATTTTTCGAAATATTATGAAAGATGGCACTGACCTCATGATGATGGCACTTGCCGTTTTGACCTTTGATAACGGGGAGTTAAGAGGGGTAGATATTTTTGTGCCACTACCGAATAAAAAATTTGGTGCCACTACGTAAAAAACTGACAGGTGTCGAGTGAAACAAAAGTTAGCGAGGGAAGGGGGCGATTTATTGGCGTCATGGAACTGACGAAGTGGGCGGGGAAGTTGGATGACGTGTTCGGGTTTGATCAAGGCCCCTGATCAAGGGGCCATATAAAGATGTGCTTTATTCGGGGGCATGGTCACGCAGGAACACCAGTTTGTCCGCGCTCGATTGTTGAGCATTGAAACGGTAGCCCTGGGCATCGAACTGCTTGAGTGCTGCTGGATCGTTGATGCGTTCCTGAATCACGAAGCGGCTCATCAGGCCGCGGGCCTTCTTGGCGTAGAAGCTGATGATTTTGTACTGGCCGTTCTTCAGGTCCTTGAACTCGGTATCAATGACCCGTGCTTTGAGCGCGCTGCGTTTGACCGCCGAGAAGTATTCATTGGAGGCCAGGTTCAACAGTATGTCGTCGCCCTGGTCAGCCAGCGCTTCGTTCAGCCATTCGCTGATGCGTGTGCCCCAGAAGGCATACAAGTCTTTGCCGCGGGCATTGGCCAGCTTCGTGCCCATCTCCAGGCGATAGGGTTGCATCAGGTCCAGTGGGCGCAGCAAGCCATAAAGACCGGAGAGCATGCGCAGATGCTCCTGGGCATAGTCGAAATCGGCTTCGGCAAAGCTTTGTGCATCGAGGCCGGTGTACACATCACCCTTGAAAGCCAGCAGAGCCTGTTTGGCATTGGCCGGGGTGAACGCCGGCGTCCAGCTGCCGAATCGTGCGGCATTGAGACCGCCGATCTTGTCGGAGACGTGCATCAGCTCGCTGATCTGTGCCGGCGAGAGTTCGCGCAACTGTTCGATCAGTTCCTGGGAATGATCCAGGTACTGCGGCTGGGTAAAACGCTCGGTGGCCGGCGGTGTTTCGTAATCGAGGGTCTTGGCGGGGGAAATCACCATCAGCATGTAATCGTCTCCTTCAAAGGTGCGGCGATTCTAGGGGGTTGTCCGGGTGGACTCCAGCTATTGGGGTGATAGGTGATGGATGGGCAAGCCTTGCTTCCACCGAGTCCTCTGACCACAAGGGTATTGCTTCAGGATCGGCTATGATGCGGCGCGGGTTTCGTTATGGAGACATCCCTTTTGCGCATCGTCCTTCTATTGTCGGCCTGGTTCCTGAGTTTCGCGGCCATTGCCGCACCCAGCGACATCGCCACCCTGGACCGCAGCACCTGGCCGGAACAGCTCACCAGCCCGACGCTGTTCGACGTGGCCTCGCGAGCTGAGATCCTGATGTTCGCCCGGGTCCTGCTGGACACCGATGCCATGGACGAAATCGCCCTCAAGCAGCACCTGGGGCTGCGCACAATCAATATGGCGGCGATCGACACCCTGCGCGCGCGGTTGTGGCAGCGACTGCTGAGCAACTACAACTTCGCTCAGCAAAGCTGCGATCAGGACGCTTCGTTCTGTTTTCTGGTGGAAGACCTGGCGACGTTGCGCGAAGAGGCGGGCAGGCTCACGCTCGATGAAAACTCCTACTACATCAAGTGGGCTGAGCCGAGCCGGATCTTCCACGCTCAATATCTGGACGAGTTGCTGCGCAAGGCCGCGTTGTTTCCGCAGACCAGCAGCGAAATTGCGCGTTTCGGCGATTACGAGCGCAACGGTGATGATCTGAATGACCGGCTGTTCCTGCTGACCTTCGACAGCGCGGCCAACATCACGCCGGACAATACCCCGTGGCTGACTGAATACCTGCGCAAGTCGAACATGAACGGCACCTTCTTCGTGCTGGGCAAGGACATCCAGGCGCGGCTTGCAGAGCGCTCGGTCAACCACCTCCAGGCCTTGTATTCGGGGCAATGCGTCGGTGTCCAGGGGTGGGAGTTCCGCTCCCACAGCCATTGGCAGGATTGGCAGGACTCGGTGCGGCGCAGCGTCGATCTGGTCAAGGGCAAGCTGCCGGAAAACTACGTGCCGCTGTTTCGCCCGCCCCAGGGCCAGCGCCGTGGCGATGCCGGCGCATTTTTCCGCAACCAGGGCCTGCAGGTGGCGCTCTGGGATATCGACCCTCAGGACAGCGCCGGCCGGCTCAACCCCGAGCAAAGCGCCCAGCGCACACTGACCCTGATGCTGTTGTGGCGCCGCGGCGTGATCAATTTCAACGTCAAGCAGGATGCGCTGAAAACGGCGCTGCCCTGGCTCATTACGCAAACGGCGCAAAGCGGGATCGGCTGGGAAGATTGTCGGGTCGCGTTTCGCTGATTTGGCCAAAGGCCCGGAAACACTGGGGGAGGAGGAGAATTCGGCGCACTTTCATGACGACCGGACTTCCGACTTTAACGGCGCAACGGCGCAACGCCAAGCGTTATTCGTCACTCTGAAAAATAAACTTCAAAAAAGCGTCAAAGTGCTTTTTCCTGTCATGTGTTTTGGAGTATCAAGAAGTCAGACCGCCGAAACCTGCAACACAGGTGGCGTCTTCCAAGACCCAGTTGTGTGCAGTTCACCTCAAGCCTTGCGGGTGAATTCGGTGGCTACTTCGAGGCGCAGCACTGTCACGGTATTGCGTCGAATGGCCCCCACAAAGGTGACCGAGTATGGATGACCACGGACGTAGCCCTTCCTCCAACCAGCCAATCCTCTATGTACTCGATACCAACGTATTGATCCACGATCCAAACGCACTCCTGAACTTCGAAGAACACCATGTTGCCATCCCGATGACCGTGCTCGAGGAGCTGGACAAGCTCAAGAGCGGGCATCACAGCGTCGCCGCCGAATGCCGGCAGGCGATCCGCCTGATCGACAAGACCCTGGGAGACGCGTCGCCCGAGGACGTTGAACTGGGTGTGCCGATCCAGCGTGGCAAAAGTGGTCCCAAAGGCCTGCTCTCGATCCTGATGAGCAAGCGCACCGAACCCAACCTGGTGCTGCCCGAACACCTGAACGACAACATCATCATCAACCAGTTGATCGACCTGCACGCGCGCAACCAGGATCAGGCCGTGGTGCTGGTGACCAAAGACATCAACATGCGCCTCAAGGCCCGCGCCTGCGGGATCGCGGCGGAGGACTACAGCACCGACCAATTGGTCGACGACGTATCACTGCTGCCCAACGGCTATCACACCATGACCGGCTCCTTCTGGGACCGGGTGAGCAAGGTCGAGACCCGTCAGGACCATGGTCGCACCTGGCACCAGGTGCAGTTGATCGACAATCTGCCGGCGGTGCACATCAATGAGTTCATCATCGACGAACAGGGTTTCGTCGGCTGGATCAAGGAAATCCAGGTCGACAAGCTGCTGATTCTCGATCTGCACCAGGAGCCCCTGCTGCATCAGGAGGCCTGGGGCCTCAAGCCGCGGGATATTTACCAGAGCCTGGCCTTGTTCGCCTTGCTCGACCCGGATATCCACCTGGTCAACCTGTCCGGCGCCGCCGGTTCGGGCAAGACCATCCTGGCCCTGGCCGCCGCCATCGAACAGACCATGGTCAGCAAGCGCTACCGGCGCATCATCGCCACCCGTAGCGTGCAGGGCCTGGACCAGGAAATCGGCTTTTTGCCCGGCACCGAAGCGGAAAAAATGGAGCCTTGGCTGGGCGCCATCACCGATAACCTTGAAGCCTTGCACATGGATGACGAAAGCACTCATGGCAGCGTCGACTACATCCTCAGCAAAGTGCCGTTGCAGTTCAAATCCCTCAACTACATTCGCGGCCGCAGCTTCCAGCAGAGCCTGATCCTGATCGACGAATGCCAGAACCTCACCCCGCACCAGATGAAAACCATCATCACCCGTGCTGGCGCCGGTTCCAAAGTGGTGTGCCTGGGCAACCTGGCACAGATCGACACCCCTTACCTGTCCGCGACCAGTTCCGGGCTGACCTACCTGACCGAACGCTTCAAAGACTTCCCCAACGGGGTCCACATCACCCTGCAGGGCGTACCGCGCTCGATCCTGGCCGAATACGCCGAATCTCACCTGTAACTGACCATCAGAACCGGGCGACCTCAAGGTCGCCGGTTTTTTTATGACTGTACGAAAACCCTGTGGGAGCGAGCCTGCTCGCGATAGCGGTGCATCAGCCACCTATTTTTATCTGATACACCGCTATCGCGAGCAGGCTCGCTCCCACAGGGGGATTTGCGGTGATTGGGCAATTGCGCTCGCCACAGGTGCGACAATCAGGCCTGCCGGAATCTGACTCACAGGTTTACAATCGATGCTCCCGATCAGGAGTAACCCTGTGCTGACTCATCTCGATTCCCAAGGTCGCGCCAACATGGTCGATGTGACCGACAAGGCCGTGACGTTCCGTGAAGCCACGGCCGAAGCATTTGTGCGCATGCTGCCCGAAACACTGCAGATGATCGTCAGCGGTGGTCATCCCAAAGGCGATGTGTTCGCCGTTGCGCGCATTGCCGGCATTCAGGCGGCGAAAAAAACCAGTGACCTGATTCCGCTCTGCCATCCGCTGATGCTCACCAGCGTCAAGGTCGAGCTCAATGCCGAAGGCGAGGACCGGGTGCGCATTGTTGCCCGTTGCAAACTGTCGGGGCAGACCGGCGTGGAGATGGAAGCCCTCACCGCCGCCAGTGTTGCCGCGCTGACCATCTACGATATGTGCAAGGCCGTGGATCGGGGCATGACCATCGAAGGCGTGCGGGTGCTGGAGAAACTCGGCGGCAAGAGCGGCCACTTCCAGGCGGATGCACCATGAAAATTACCGTGAAGTTCTTTGCGCGTTATCGCGAAGCGTTGGGCATTGATTCGCAGAGGGTCGAGGGCGATTTTTCCACGGTGGACGACGTGCGGAAAGTGTTGGCTGCGCGTGATGGTTTCGATGTCTTGAAAGAACAAAACCTGATGTGCGCCCGCAACGAAGACCTGTGCCAGCTCGACGAGCCGCTGGTCGATGGTGACGAAGTGGCATTCTTTCCCACCGTGACCGGAGGCTGAGCCATGGCGATTCGGGTGCAAGCCGATCCGTTCGACCCGGGCGCCGAAGTCAACGCGATGCACGCGGCCAATGTCGGCGTGGGGGCGGTGGTGAGTTTTGTCGGCTACGTGCGTGACTTCAATGACGGCCTTGATGTGTCCGGGATGTTCCTGGAGCACTACCCGGGCATGACTGAAAAAGCCTTGGGCAAGATCGCTGCCGAGGCCGAGCAGCGCTGGCCGTTGCTCAAGCTGGAGGTCCTGCATCGCATCGGTGCCCTGGAGCCGGGCGAACCGATCGTCTTCGTGGCGGCCGCCAGTGCCCATCGCCAGGCGGCATTCGACGCCTGCGCCTTTGTAATGGACTACCTCAAGACCCGTGCGCCGTTCTGGAAAAAGGAAAACACCGCCGATGGCCCGCGCTGGGTCGAAGGGCGTGACAGTGATCATGCGGCGGCGGATCGCTGGAAGCGGTAGATAGCCTGTTGCTGATTCATTGCCTGCCAACCGCTATCGCGAGCAGGCTCGCTCCCACAAGGGATCCAGGTTGTACACAGTATTCGTGTTCGACGCAGGCCTCCTGTGGGAGCGAGCCTGCTCGCGATGAGGCCATTAGCCTCCCATCACTTTTCGCGGTTGCCCCAATTGACGATATGTACATTAAAGTCCAGTATGGATTTATAAGTACATAAAATCCGTCGCTTCACCTTTCTCTGCCAAAACCAACAACAAACCCGCGAGAGATCGATCATGAAAAAGCTCCCCCTCATCACCGGCCTGGCCTTGAGCCTGCTGGCCTCCAGCAGTCTGTTCGCCGCCGAGAAGACTTTGCGTATCGGCATCGAAGCGGCGTATCCGCCGTTTGCTTCCAAGACCTCCGAAGGAAAGATCGAGGGATTTGACTATGACATTGGCAATGCGCTGTGCGCGCAGATGAAGGTCAAGTGCCAGTGGATCGAAAGTGAGTTTGACGGGCTGATTCCGTCGCTCAAGGTGAAGAAAATCGACATGGCGCTGTCGTCCATGACCATCACCGAAGAGCGCAAGAAGTCGGTGGATTTTACTCACAAGTACTACTTCACCTCGTCGCGGCTGGTCATGAAGGAGGGCGCGGTGGTCGATGATCAGTACGCCAGTCTCAAAGGCAAGACCGTGGGTGTGCAACGGGCGACCACCACCGACCGCTTCGCTACGGAGGTCTTCGAACCCAAGGGCGTGACAGTCAAGCGCTACAGCAACAACGAAGAAATCTACATGGACCTGGCGTCCGGTCGACTGGACGCGATATTCGCTGACACCATCCCGCTCGAAGATTTTCTGTCGATGCCCCGGGGCAAGGGCTACGCGTTTGTCGGGCCGGAGCTCAAGGACCCGAAATACGTCGGTGAAGGCGCGGGGATCGCGGTGCGCAAGGGCAATACCCAACTGGTGTCGGACTTGAACAAGGCCATCGACGGGATTCGGGCCAGTGGGGAGTATCAGAAGATCCAGGCCAAGTATTTCAAGTCGGATATCTATGGCGACTGATTGATCGTTATCGCGAGCAGGCTCGCTCCCACATTGGATCTCATTGAACACAAATAGCGTGTTCGACACAGACCCCCTGTGGGAGCGAGCCTGCTCGCGATGAGGCTAGGTCAGGCAACAAAAACCTCAGCCCTTCAACTCCTTCAAATGCTTGTAAACCGTCGCTCGTCCCATGTTCAGCACATTGGCCACATAGTTGGACGCGCTCTTGCCCTTGAACGCGCCTTCGGCATGCAGCGCCAGCACCAGTTCGCGTTTATGGTCGCGGGTCAGCAGGTTCAGGCTCAACTGACGCTCGCGCATCCAGGCGTGGAGGAAGGTGTTGATCCGTTCCTGCCAGTCATCGCGAAACAGTGAGTCCGGCTGCGGGATCAACTTGCCCGGCGACAGGAACAGGTCCAGCGCGGCCTTGGCATTCTCGAACAGCGAAATATTCAGATTGATGCACAGCACCGCCAGCGGGCGCCCCCCTGCATCGCGCAGGACGCTGCTGAGGCTGCGGATTTTCTGCCCGTCCCAATTGAGTTTTTCGTATGGGCCGATGTTCCGTTCGCTGATCTCTTCGCTGAGCATGTCCTCCAGGGACGAGTCATCCCCTATCACGCGCTTGGACAGGTTGTTGGCGATGTAGTCGACTTTCTGCGTACGCAGGTCGTGCAGCACCACTTCGGCGTGAGGGTAGAACAGCGTGGCGATGGCGTCGGCGATGGTGCGGAAATTATCCAGTGTCGGATCAGGTTGCGGGGCATTCATGACAGGGCTCCGGGCAGCGTCAGCGCCCCGTGAAGCAGGGGCGCGCAGGAGTGTGCCGCAATCGTGGCGATGCGTCACCTGGGTGGGTTCAAGCCAGGCGTGCCGGCGACAGCTGGGTGGTGCTCAGGCCGAAACGGGTCAAGGTCTCGGGCAATGGCTCACCGCGCACCAGGGCCGCGCTGGCCTGACCCATGGCCGGGGACGTCTGGATGCCGTATCCGCCCTGGGCCGCGACCCAGAACAACCCCGGTACCTGGGGATCGAAACCGGACAAGAGGTCGCCGTCGGGGACGAAACTGCGCAACCCGGCCCAGGTGCGGGTCGGACGGCGGATGGTCAGGGTGGTGGCTTCTTCGATCTGGTAGATGCCCATGGCAATGTCCAGTTCTTCAGGCTGCACGTCGTGAGGTTCCACCGGATCGGCATTTGCCGGCGAGCCGAGGAACATGCCGGCGTCGGGCTTCATATAGAACGACTCGTCGAGGCTCACCAGCATCGGCCAGTCATGAATGTCCACGCCCTCGGGGCCGGCAAAAATGAATGCCGCCCGCCGCTTGGGTTGCAGGCCCAGCTTGCGCGCGCCGGCCATTTCGGCAATGTGATCGGCCCAGGCGCCGGCCGCGTTGATCAGCACCGGAGCGCTGAAGGTCTGGCCAGCGGTTTCTACCTGCCACATCCCCTGATCGTCGCGGCTCAGGCCCAGCACTTCGGTGTCGGTGTGCACCTGACCGCCGTTGCGGCGGATACCGCGCAGGTAGCCTTGGTGCAGCGCGTCGGTGTCGATGTCACAGGCGGTGGGGTCGTAGATTGCACCATGCACCTTGTCCCGTCGCAGGATTGGCAGTCGCACACAGGCTTCTTCGGCGCTGAGTAGCTGCATCTGCGGCACCGTGGCCTTGGCGCTGAGGTACTGGTTGTTCAGCTCGGCCGGGTCGCCGGTGAAATCCACGGTCATTTCGCCCCGTGGGGTGAGCAGCGGGTGCTCGCAGAAACCGGCCGGTGGGGCGTCGAAAAAGTCACGGCTGGCCTGGGTCAGCGCCCGCACCTGAGGCGTGCCATAGGCGGCGCTGTACAGCGCCGCCGAGCGCCCTGTGGAGTGGTAGCCCGGATGGGATTCGCGCTCGAGCACAATGACCCGACCGTGGGGGGCCAGCCAGTAACCGGTGGAAGCACCGGCGATGCCACCGCCGATGATGATGAAGTCTGCTGAGGTCATGAAGCTCTCCTGTGGAGCGCGGTGCCGGGAGTTAGTAAAACCTTCTGGGGAAATTGGCTGTGTCAGTTGTGCAACTGATAAAGCGCATTCGCCAGCGCAACGTCTTCCAACCCCAGGCCGATGGAGCGGAAAAACACATGGCGCTCATAGCCGGGACGCGCTACGTGTTCGCTGAGCAGTTCAGGCAAATCCCCAACCAGGCGTGACGCGTCCCAGCCGTGCTGTTCAGCGGCAATCAACATTTCACCGGCCGAACCGGGGGTGGTCTGACGATAGTCACAGAACACGTCCATGTCGTTGAGGCTCTGGGGGGGCACTTCGTGGGCGCGCGGAGCATTGGTGCTGATGGAGGTAATCAGGGCTGGCTTGCTCAGTGTCTGTGGGTCGAGCACTGCCTTGGCGGACGAGGTGCAGAGCATCACCACATCGGCGTCGTGCAGCGCCGCTTCAAGGCTGGCCGCGATTTGCAGGCGCGGATCCAGCTCGGTGAGCGAAGCACGCTCTTGCGCCGATTTATTCTGCAGGCTGGGCGAATAGAGGCTGATGCTTTGCCAATCCCGCAGACCCTTGACGTATTGCACGTGGGCCCTTGCCACTGCGCCGCTGCCGATGACTGCCAAGCGCCGGGCCTGGAATGGGGCAAGGGCATCCACGGCGACGGCAGTGGTGGCTGCGGTGCGGGCGGTCGTCAGTTCGGCGGCATCGCACAGCAGCAGTGGCTGGCCGGTCTGCATCGACATCAGCAAAGTCCAGGCGGTCACCAATGGACCTTGCTCGCGCACGATATACGGTGAGGTCTTGACCCCGTAGACCTGCTCTTCAGCCAGCACGCCCAGGTAGTTGATGAAATCCCCGGCGCCTTGGGGAAACGCCACAAGTTGCTGGGGCGGTTGGACGGCCTGTCCGGCGGCAAGGTCGTGGAACAGCTTGCGTAAAATCTGCGGTACGTCGACTTGGCCGAGCAGCTCTCGGGCCTGGGCTTGTGTCATCACGTAGGGCGTGCTGGACATCGGAACTCCGGGGTGCTTTGTGTAAACTAATTTGTCCATTATGGACTTATAGTTCTGTTGGGCAATATCCCGGACGAAAAAAAAGCGCAGCGTTTGCGGCTGCGCTTTCTGGTTCCTGACGACGGTTAAGGGCGTTTGCGCTCAACCGGCCGAAGCAGATGAGTCGGTGGGGTTTCGCAATTGATCTTCTTCCCCAGCAACGCTTCGATGGACGGCAACTGATAGGAGTCATCCTCACCGGCGAAGCTGATCGATACGCCAGCGGCGCCTGCACGCCCAGTACGCCCGATCCGGTGCACATAGTCATCCGGCACTTCCGGCAGGGTGAAGTTGATCACGTGGCTGATCCCGTCGATATGAATCCCGCGCCCGGCCACATCGGTGGCCACCAGCACACGGATCTTGCCTTCGCGAAAGCCTTCCAGCGTCTTGATACGCTTGTGTTGCGGCACGTCGCCCGACAACTGGGCTGCGTTGACGCCATCGCGTACCAGGCGCTCCTCGATACGGCGTACTTCGTCCTTGCGGTTGGCGAACACCATCACGCGCTCCCAACCGTTGTCGTTGACCAGGTTGTAGAGCAGCTTGTACTTGTCGGCGCCGGCCACAGCGTAGATGTGCTGCTCGACGTTTTCGCTGGCGACGTTCAGCGCTTCGATCTCGACGATGGACGGGTCGGTGGTCCATTGCTTGGCCAGGTTCATCACGTCTTCGGTGAACGTGGCGGAAAACAGCAGGGTCTGGCGTTCGCTTTTCGGTGGGGTCTGGCGAATGATCTGGCGCACTTGCGGGATGAAACCCATGTCGAGCATGCGGTCGGCTTCGTCCAGCACCATCACTTCGACCATGTCCAGGTGCACATCGCCGCGCTGGTTGAAGTCCAGCAGGCGTCCCGGTGTTGCCACCAGAATGTCGCAGTGACGGGCTTCGAGGTGCTTGAGCTGCTTTTCGAAGTCCATGCCGCCGACGAACGTCATGACGTTCAGTCCGGTGTACTTGGTCAGGTCGGCGGCGTCCTTGGCGATCTGCACCACCAGCTCGCGGGTCGGTGCGATGATCAGCGCCCGTGGCTCGCCCATGTAGCGTTCTTTGGGCGGCGGGGTCTGCAGCAACTGGGTAATGATGGAAATCAGGAACGCGGCGGTCTTGCCGGTACCGGTCTGGGCGCGGCCGATGGCATCTTTACCGGCGAGGGTGAATCCCAGTACCTGCGCCTGGATTGGCGTGCAGTAGGGGAAGCCCAGGTCCTGGATGGCATGCATCAGTTCAGGGGCGAGTTTGAAATCATGGAAGCGGGTCTTGCCTTCCTGGGGTTCTACGACGAAATCCTCGAGCTTCCAGGCGACGACCGGCGGTTTTGGGGCGCGCTCGCGGCGTGGCTTGGGGGCTTCGTTGTGTGGCTGTTGCGGCGCGGGAGCGACAGGCGCGGTGGCCGCGTCTTTTTCTGTGTTCGCAACAGGCGTTGTCCGCCGCGGCTTTTTTTGCACCTCGGCACGACTCGGGCTGTGGGCAGGTGCGCTGGGGCCAGGCACGAGCTGCTCGGCCTCGCTTTTACCGAACATCTTCTTGAGTGCTTTGAGCACGGTCATCTCATCGATTGGTTAAGGAATGTACGCCGGCCAGTGTAATGCAAGAAACGGGCGCGGCGTAGTGTGATCGTCAAGGGGTTGACATGTCCTCACGCCCGCTTAGCGCAACCGCTCGCTCAGCCAGGTGCCGATGTCGCGAATCTCTTCGGGTAACACTTCATGGCCCATTGGGTATTCTTGCCATGTCACGGTGACACCATGCTGTTTCAAATACTCTTTCGCGGTCCGCCCCATGGGGTTGAGTACCACTTCGTCGTACTGGCCGTGTAGCGCCAATACCGGAATGCGCTGCTGGCTGGCCGACAATTGCAGTTCTTCGCTGAAAGTCGGTGCATAAGTGGACAGCGCGACTACGCCCCCCAATGGACCCTGCCATTTCACGAACGCGGTGTGATAGACCACCGCGCCGCCTTGGGAGAAACCTGCGAGGAAAATCCGCGAGGCGTCTATTCCAAGGGCTCGCTGGGCTTCGATCAGGTCGATGACCCGCTGCGCCGACACTTCCAGCTGTTGCTCGTCGATGGCCCGCGCGGGGCTCAGGGCGCGGATATCGTACCAACTCGGCATGGCGTAGCCGCCGTTGATGGTCACCGGCTGGGTCGGCGCTTGAGGCAGAACGAAACGTGTCGTGAGCAGGCTTTGCTGCAGCATTTCGGCCACCGGCAGGAAGTCGTAACGATCGGCGCCCAGGCCGTGGAGCCAGATGACGCACGCGTCGGCGGTGGCGCTGGGCTCGAGAATCAAGGGGTCGGTCATGGTCTGCTCCAAATCTGTGCGGGCGCGCTCATTCAGTGCGTTATTACAGTGCGGGCCCGGTGCCTCAGTTAATTAGATGTCGCAATCTTAAAAGTTTTTGTCTTGACGTGTCTCATAAGGGTCAAGCGCAGCGGTGTGGTACGGCGTTTGCTTTGAGGTAGCTTGAGTGATGATTCTTACGCTGCGCGGTAACACTATCAGCTTGACGCGCCGCATGGGATATCAGAAATCCGGTGATGGATGTTCGCCAATAGCCGCTACGGGCTTCGCGAACGTGAAGGGCTACAGCCCGTTCGGCCGATTGGTGAGAGATGAGGCAGGCGCCCTGTTTAGGGGCATTCTCATTATTAGACTCATAGCGAAGGTCCAGACGTCGGTTGACCCTAAAAAAAGCCAACAAGGGTCGGCAATGCCCCATAAGGGTGCGACAGGGCTCGAGCTCCGACACAACAAGAGCAAAACTGGAGGTTTGAATGAAGTTACTGAAATCCACCCTGGCCGTCGTGACTGCAGCAGCAGTGCTCGGCGTCAGCGGGTTCGCTCAGGCGGGTGCAACCCTGGATGCCGTACAGAAGAAAGGCTTTGTGCAATGTGGCGTGAGTGATGGCTTGCCGGGTTTCTCGGTACCCGATGCAAGTGGCAAGATTCTCGGCATTGACGCGGACTTCTGCCGTGCCGTGGCGGCTGCTGTGTTTGGCGATGCGACTAAGGTGAAGTTCAGCCAGTTGAACGCCAAGGAGCGCTTCACCGCGCTGCAGTCCGGCGAAATCGACATCCTTTCGCGCAACACCACCATGACCAGTTCCCGTGACGCGGGCATGGGCCTGAAATTTCCAGGCTTCATCACCTACTACGACGGCATCGGCTTCCTGGTAAACAACAAGCTGGGCGTCAAGAGCGCCAAGGAACTGGACGGTGCAACCATCTGCATCCAGGCCGGTACCACTACCGAGCTGAACGTCTCCGACTACTTCCGTGGCAATGGCCTCAAATACACCCCGATCACCTTCGACACCTCCGATGAAAGCGCCAAGTCGCTGGAATCCGGTCGTTGCGACGTGCTGACCTCCGACAAGTCCCAGCTGTTTGCCCAGCGCAGCAAGCTGGCCGCGCCGAAGGACTACGTGGTTCTGCCGGAAACCATTTCCAAGGAACCACTGGGCCCGGTCGTGCGTAACGGCGATGACGAGTGGCTGGCCGTTGTGCGCTGGACTGGCTACGCCATGCTCAACGCCGAAGAAGCCGGCATCACTTCGAAGAACGTTGAAGCTGAAGCCAAATCCACCAAGAACCCGGACGTCGCCCGTATGCTCGGCGCTGACGGTGAATATGGTAAAGACCTGAAGCTGCCCAAAGACTGGGTTGTCCAGATCGTCAAACAAGTCGGTAACTACGGTGAAGTGTTCGAGCGCAACCTCGGCAAAGGCACCCCGCTGGAAATCGATCGCGGCCTGAACGCGCTGTGGACCAACGGCGGCATTCAATACGCACCACCAGTGCGCTGATGGTTCTATCACCCGGTGGGCCAACCACCGGGTGATGTTCTGTTCCATTCTTTGCGGGGCACTTCATGCAAAATTCAATCGGCGCACCTAAGCAGAGGCTTAGCCTCAGCGATCCACGCGTGCGTGCCTGGGTATTTCAGATCGTCACCATTGTGGCGGTGGTTTCACTGGGCTGGTTTCTGTTCGACAACACGCAAACCAACCTAGAGCACCGGGGCATCACCTCCGGCTTCAGCTTTCTGGAGCGCAGTGCCGGGTTCGGCATCGCTCAAACCCTGATCGACTACACCGAAGCGGACAGCTATGCCCGCGTCTTTGTCATCGGGTTGCTCAACACTCTGCTGGTGACGTTCATCGGCGTGATCCTGGCGACGATTCTCGGTTTCATTGTCGGCGTGGCCCGACTGTCGAAAAACTGGATCATCGCCAAAGTGGCAACGGTGTATGTGGAGGTTTTCCGTAATATCCCGCCACTGCTGCAGATCCTGTTCTGGTACTTCGCGGTATTCCTCACCATGCCGGGGCCCCGCGCCGCCCATAACTTCGGCGACACCTTCTTTGTCAGCAGCCGGGGCCTGAACATGCCGGCCGCGCTGGTGGCGGACGGGTTTTGGCCATTCGTGATCAGCGTCGTGCTGGCCATCGTCGCCATCGTGCTGATGACCCGCTGGGCCAACAAGCGTTTCGAAGCCACGGGTGAGCCGTTCCATAAATTCTGGGTGGGCCTGGCGCTGTTCCTGGTAATCCCGGCGCTGTGCGCCCTGGTCTTCGGAGCCCCTGTGCACTGGGAAATGCCGGAACTCAAGGGCTTCAACTTCGTCGGTGGCTGGGTGCTGATTCCCGAATTGCTGGCATTGACGTTGGCACTGACGGTGTACACCGCGGCGTTCATCGCCGAGATCGTGCGTTCGGGCATCAAGTCGGTCAGCCACGGCCAGACCGAAGCCGCCCATTCCCTGGGCCTGCGTAACGGTCCGACCTTGCGCAAGGTGATCATCCCGCAAGCCCTGCGCGTGATCATCCCGCCGCTGACCAGCCAATACCTGAACCTGGCGAAGAACTCCTCGCTGGCGGCCGGTATCGGTTATCCGGAAATGGTTTCGCTGTTTGCCGGTACGGTGCTGAACCAGACCGGGCAGGCGATCGAAGTTATTGCGATCACCATGAGCGTGTACCTGGCGATCAGTATCAGCATTTCCCTGCTGATGAACTGGTACAACAAGCGCATTGCGCTGATCGAGCGGTGAGGAAAAACGCGCATGACATCCCATACTTTCAAACCTGACATGCCCCCACCGAGCAGTAGCATCGGCGTGGTGGCGTGGATGCGCGCGAACATGTTCTCCAGCTGGCTCAACACCTTGCTGACGTTGTTTGCGTTCTACCTGATTTACCTGGTCGTTCCACCGATCATCAGTTGGGCGATCCTCGACGCCAACTGGGTCGGCACCACACAGGCTGACTGCACCAAGGAGGGCGCCTGCTGGGTGTTCATCCAGCAGCGCTTCGGCCAGTTCATGTACGGCTACTATCCGACGGACCTGCGCTGGCGCGTGGACCTGACCGTGTGGTTGGCTGTCATTGGTGTGGCTCCGCTGTTCATCTCGCGCTTCCCGCGCAAGGCGGTCTACGGCCTGAGTTTCCTGGTGCTGTATCCGATCATCGCCTGGTGCCTGTTGCACGGTGGTGTATTCGGCTTGACCACCGTGCCGACCAGCCAATGGGGCGGCCTGATGCTGACCCTGGTGATCGCCACCGTCGGTATCGCCGGGGCTTTGCCGTTGGGCATCGTGCTGGCTTTGGGGCGGCGTTCGAACATGCCGGCGATTCGTGTGGTCTGCGTGACCTTCATCGAATTCTGGCGCGGCGTGCCGTTGATCACGGTGCTGTTCATGTCCTCGGTGATGCTGCCGCTGTTCCTGCCTGAAGGCATGAACTTCGACAAGCTGCTGCGGGCACTGATCGGCGTGATCCTGTTCCAGTCGGCCTACGTGGCTGAAGTGGTGCGTGGCGGCTTGCAAGCCATTCCCAAAGGTCAGTACGAAGCGGCCGCGGCGATGGGCCTGGGCTACTGGCGCAGCATGGGCCTGGTGATTCTGCCGCAAGCCCTGAAGATGGTGATCCCGGGTATCGTCAACACC
The DNA here is from genome assembly GCF_034555295.1 of Pseudomonas sp. N-137. Taxonomy (NCBI): domain Bacteria; kingdom Pseudomonadati; phylum Pseudomonadota; class Gammaproteobacteria; order Pseudomonadales; family Pseudomonadaceae; genus Pseudomonas; species Pseudomonas sp. N-137. The sequence continues at coordinate 112,420 of NZ_JAXUDQ010000008.1, read as the reverse complement.
TTCATCGCGTTGTTCAAGGACACCAGCCTGGTGATCATCATCGGCCTGTTCGACCTGCTCAACAGCGTGAAACAAGCTGCCGCCGACCCGAAATGGCTGGGCATGGCCACCGAAGGCTATGTGTTCGCCGCCCTGGTGTTCTGGATTTTCTGTTTTGGTATGTCCCGCTATTCCATGCATTTGGAACGCAAGCTGGACACTGGCCACAAGCGTTAGGAGCGTAGTTTATGAGTGAAGCGATCAAACAGCCTGTGAGCCCTGAAGGCATTATTCAGATGCAGGGCGTGAACAAGTGGTACGGCCAGTTCCACGTGTTGAAAGACATCAACCTGAACGTCCAGCAGGGCGAGCGTATCGTGCTGTGCGGCCCGTCGGGTTCCGGCAAGTCCACCACCATCCGTTGCCTCAACCGCCTGGAAGAACACCAGCAGGGTCGCATCGTGGTCGATGGCGTGGAACTGACCAACGACCTCAAGCAGATCGAAGCGATCCGCCGTGAAGTCGGCATGGTGTTCCAGCACTTCAACCTGTTCCCGCACTTGACCATCCTGCAGAACTGCACCCTGGCGCCGATGTGGGTGCGCAAGATGCCCAAGCGCAAGGCCGAGGAAATCGCCATGCATTACCTGGAGCGCGTACGCATTCCAGAGCAGGCGCACAAATACCCGGGCCAGCTCTCCGGCGGCCAGCAGCAGCGTGTGGCCATCGCCCGTGCCCTGTGCATGAAACCGAAAATCATGCTGTTCGATGAACCGACTTCAGCGCTCGACCCGGAAATGGTGAAAGAGGTTCTGGACACCATGATCGGCCTGGCCGAAGACGGCATGACCATGCTCTGCGTGACCCACGAAATGGGCTTTGCCCGCACCGTGGCCAACCGTGTGATCTTCATGGACAAGGGCGAAATCGTCGAACAGGCCGCGCCGAACGACTTCTTCGATAACCCGCAGAACGACCGCACCAAGCTGTTCCTGAGCCAGATTCTGCATTGATCCGGCCTTAGGCATTGAAATAGACCCGGACTTGTCCGGGTTTATTTTTGCCTGGGATTCAGGGTGTCAGAACGGTTGCCTGTTCCGGATGGCGGGTAGTCAACAACTGCTTCAAATCGGTGCCCTCGCTCAGTGCGAGTACTTCCGCCATCAGGTGGGGATGACGATCGAGCAGGCGCATCAGCATGAACAGTGGTTGCGGTGGGGCGACTTCGCCACGCTCGTAACGGGAAAAGGCGTTGTGTCCGCCGCCAGACAGCAGTTTCACCGCGTCTTTTTGCGTGAGGTGCAGTTTGCGGCGGATGCGTTTCATCTCCGCCGCCATCGCCTGGGCACAATCTTCGAGCAACTGATCGCTCGCCTGGGAATAACGTTGCGCGCTGTCGGTGTCGTGATCAAATTCGATTTCACCACAGACCCGGCACTCCCATCCGGCGATGTCGTGCACCTGCCGTGCTACCTGCTTGTAGTCGATGGTAAAGCTGCGGCCCTCAAAGTGTTGCATGGCGTCTTGAGTACCGCAGTTGACACATTGCTGCGTTTTCATTGGTCTTTCTCCTTGAAGGAGACTACCGGATGCCCACCGCCAGGGCGGTAGGTCACCTTGATGTAAATCTCCCGATCCTGAAATGTGGTGTGATAAACGTCCTGCCAGATTCGATGATCGGCATAGGTCGTCATCGATTTGTGCAACATCCTGTACTCCAGCGAGGCCATGATTTGCAGCATCCGGGCAGTGCTTAACGACATTCTTCGAGCGCCTTGCTGAGCGCTCATTGTGAATGCCTTGTTCCCCAGCCTGAGGACTTCGGCCTTGACGACTGCCAGGTCGTAGTGGGGTGTGCTCTTTTCCATAGAACTGTATGCCTTGTCCTTAAAATTACCCTTAAGGGGTAATTTTGACCAATCGAAAATTTCGCTCCTTTTCCCTCGCATTGACCTTAGGCGGTTGCCGTCCTACAAGAAGCTGACTAATCTGTCAGAAAATTCAACCCATGCTGCCTACCCCTGCGCTCAGCGAAGGCTATCGTGACTTCCCAAGCGTCATCGGCGCGCAGTGGCGCCAGAGCTTCGTCCTCGTCCTCAACCGGTGTTCGATCTGCACATCGAATCCTCGACGCTGTCGAACAACAGGTTCGGCAATGGGCCAAGGCCCTCCGTCGACAGTTGATCAATGAACCCTGAACCAGAGCTTTCCATGTCCCGCGATACGCTTGACCGCATGACCCCGACGACGCCCAAACGCGCCGCAGAGCTTGAACATTTGCTGATCGACGCCGAAACCGACGATGAGCAGACCCAGCAGGCCCCTCCATTGCTGCGCAAACCCTGGCTGTTACTGCTCGGGTTGATCCTGGTGGCGCTGAACCTGCGTCCGGCGCTGTCGAGCATGGCCCCATTGCTTAGTGAAGTTTCAAAAAGCCTTGGTTTGTCGGCTGCCCAGGCCGGCTTGCTGACGACGCTGCCAGTGCTTTGCCTGGGCCTGTTCGCACCGCTGGCGCCGGTGCTGGCGCGGCGCTTTGGAGCTGAGCGGGTAGTGTTGGGAATCTTGCTGGCCCTGGCCGGTGGGATCATTTTGCGCAGTTCTTTCGGCCAGATCGGCCTGTTTGCTGGCAGCATCCTGGCCGGCGCGAGCATTGGTGTGATCGGTGTGCTGTTGCCGGGCATCGTCAAGCGTGACTTCGCCAAACACGCCGGCGCCATGACCGGCGTCTACACCATGGCGCTGTGCCTGGGGGCGGCGATGGCGGCCGGGGCCACCGTGCCGTTGAGCGAGCATCTGAATCACAGCTGGGCGATGGGCCTGGGGTTCTGGGTGGTGCCGGCGCTGCTGGCCGCCGTGTTCTGGCTGCCGCAAGTGGGCCAGAAACACGGTGCTCATCAGGTGGCATATCGGGTTCGCGGTTTGCTGCGTGACCCGTTGGCCTGGCAGGTGACGTTGTACATGGGGTTGCAGTCGTCCCTGGCCTACATCGTGTTCGGCTGGCTGCCGTCGATCCTAATTGGCCGTGGCCTGACGCCGACCCAGGCCGGGCTGGTGTTGTCCGGCTCGGTCATCGTGCAACTGATCAGTTCCCTGGCGGCGCCCTGGCTGGCGACTCGGGGCAAGGATCAACGCCTGGCCATTGTGATCGTCATGGTCATGACTCTGGGCGGGCTGTTTGGATGCCTCTATGCGCCCATTGAAGGTTTGTGGGGTTGGGCGATCCTGCTGGGGCTTGGGCAGGGAGCAACGTTCAGCCTGGCGCTGACGCTGATCGTGCTGCGCTCGCGGGACGCCCATGTGGCGGCGAATCTTTCCAGCATGGCCCAAGGGTTCGGCTACACATTGGCGTCCATGGGGCCGTTCGCGGTCGGGGTGGTCCACGACTGGACCGGCGGCTGGAGTGCCCTGGGCTGGATCTTCGGCGTGATTGGCCTGGGCGCGATCATCGCGGGCATCGGGGCCGGCCGGGCGCTATACGTTGGGGTCAGCAGCGAAAGAGTCAGTGATCTTCGCTGATGTTATTTTCATGGCGAATGACGATAGTGTTCCTCGCCAGAGCAGATTATCGTGCAGCTCTACTGAAGATTTTCGGAGCTTGTCCATGAGTGATGCCCACAACGCCTTGATCACCCGCTTCTACCAGGCCTTCCAGCGTCTGGATGCCGACGCCATGAGCGCCTGCTACACCGACGACGTGGTGTTCAGCGACCCGGCGTTCGGTGAACTGCGCGGGCGCGATGCCGGCGACATGTGGCGCATGCTCACCACTCGGGCCAAGGATTTTTCCCTGACCTTCGATAACGTGCGCAGCGATGAGCGTACCGGCGGTGCCCACTGGGTCGCGACTTACCTGTTCAGTCAGACCGGCAACACGGTGGTCAATGACATTCAGGCACGGTTCGTGTTTCGCGACGGCAAGATTTGCGAGCACCATGACAGTTTTGATCTGTGGCGCTGGTCTCGCCAGGCATTGGGCACCAAGGGCCTGCTGCTGGGTTGGACGCCCCTGGTGCGCAATGCCGTCAGAGCCCAGGCCCTCAAGGGGCTACGGGCGTTTCAGGCCAGTCGCTGATAAGATTGCGGCTTGTTTTCTACACGTCTGCTGAACATCCTGTGACGACCGCCAACCCATCCTCCGACCTGCCAGGGCAAGCTGCAGCCGAACCGGGCAAACCCTGGTTCGTCTACCTGGTGCGGGCCGCCAACGGTTCGCTGTATTGCGGCATCAGTGATGACCCGGTTCGGCGTTTCGCCAAGCATCAAAGCGGCAAGGGCGCGCGTTTTTTCCTTTCCAGCCCGGCGGTGGCGTTGGTGTACACCGAAGCCTGTCGCGACAAGGGCGAAGCCCTGCGCCAGGAGCGATTGATCAAGAAACTCAAGAAAAGCGCCAAGGAGTGCCTGGTGGCGAGCGCATCGATGTTCCATCAACCGCGCTGATACGGCTTCATCAGAAGGGTAGGCTGTCGGACCCTGGCACGCTAAGCTGCGGGACTTCCTCCCCGCAGTGGCGAACCTCATGTCAGAGCTGATTCTTCATCATTACCCGACGTCTCCCTTCGCCGAGAAAGCCCGCTTGTTACTGGGTTTCAAGGGCCTGTCCTGGCGTTCGGTGAACATACCGCCAATGATGCCCAAGCCCGACCTGACGGCACTGACGGGCGGCTACCGCAAGACCCCGGTATTGCAGATCGGCGCGGATATCTATTGCGACACGGCGCTGATCGCCCGTCGGTTGGAGCAGGAAAAAGCTTCGCCGGCGTTGTTTCCCGAAGGCCGGGAGATGATTGCAGCGTCTTTTGCCGCATGGGCCGATTCGGTGGTGTTTCAACATGCGGTAAGCCTGGTGTTTCAGCCGGAGTCGGTGGCGGTGCGTTTCGCCAAGTTGCCGCCTGAAGTCATCAAGACGTTTATCAGCGATCGGGCCGGGCTGTTCAGTGGCGGTACGACCAAGCATCTGTCTGCCGAACAGGCCAAGCACCAATGGCCCACGATCATGGCGCGTCTTGAGCAACAGTTGCAGCGCGAGGAGGGTGACTTTCTGTTGGGCGATCCATCGATTGCCGACTTCGCCATGGCTCACCCTCTGTGGTTTCTCAAAGGCACTGCGGTGACTTCGCCGCTGGTAGACACCTACCCGGCGATCTCGGCATGGTTGGCGCGAGTGCTGGGTTTTGGCCATGGCGCGTCGAACGCGATGAGTTCCGAAGAGGCTTTGGAAGTGGCTCGCAACGCTACGCCGGCAGCGCTGCCGGATGAGTCATTCGAGGAGCCGAATGGGTTCACGAAAGGGCAGCAGGTGACGATTGCCGCAACCGATTATGGCGTCGACCCGGTGGCCGGAGAGTTGTTGTTTGCCGGTCGTGAAGAGCTGATCCTGCGTCGCGAAGACGCGCTTGGCGGTGTGGTGCATGTGCACTTTCCACGGCTGGGTTTTCAATTATCAACCTGATAAGAAAGTCAGGCGCTCGATTAAAGTCGATCTGTCGCCCGGAGCAGGCAATTCCGGGCGTTTATTCCAGAAGCGATCACCCGATATTACAGCTCGCATAGAACCAGGTGTGGCGCATTGGGAGGAATAAGGCCTTGCAGGTCGAAGATCGTTGTGGCGCGGCGGATTGCATCGCTCGTGCTGCTCCCGTTGAAAACGGTGGTGGTCTGTATGACGGTTTGATTCGGTGGCAGGAAGAGTTGGCAGGTGTATTGCGCGGCAGAGGCGGAACCGGCGTAGATCGCAATGAAAGACAACACCAGGGCGCGGTGGGTGTTTTTTATAACGCGGTTTCGGGCTGGGTAGTGCTGTATCGAGTTCATTTTATATGCTCCGTCTGTTCAGGCGTTCTCGCAAGAGGTTCGGCTCAGCGACGGCTTCGGCTGAGGGGGCATATAAAAAATGAACGCTATTTCAGGCATTGATACTGTAGGAGTTGACAGTCCCGACTAATGGGCGCTTACCGTCTACCCAGGGCTTGCGCTCTGACTGGACCACCGCCATCGCGAGCAAGCTCGCTCCCACACTGGATTTGCAGTGGTAACAGGCTTGGCGTCCGCCACGAATCCCTGTGGGAGCGAGCCTGCTCGCGATGAGGCCATCCGATCCAGCATCATCGCTAGCGGACAAACCTATTTCGCGGACAGTGCCTCAAGGATGTTCTGCGGCTCAAAACCACGAATCAGCGTGCCATTTACATCCAGAATCGGGATCCCGCGCCCGCCCAGCGCCTCATAGGCCTTGCGCGCCTGAGCGTTTTTCTCGATATCGAACTCGCGATAGGGCACGCCTTTTTCATCCAGGAACCGCCGGGTCGCCTTGCAGTAACCGCACCAGTCGGTGGCGTACAGCACAACCCGGGCATCGGCCCGGATCTGTTCAGGCAGCATCTGCGAGGGATTGAATACCCGCTCGATCTTGCCCCAGTTCTGGTACGCCACAACCACCAGCAAAATCAGCAGAAACTTCTTCAGGGCCTTTGCGAGCATCAGTTACGGCGCTTGAGCTGATCGGTCAGCGACGTGGGCAGGCCCTTGATGATCAGCGTGCCGGCTTCTTCGTCATATTCGATCTTGGAGCCCAGCAGGTGGGCTTCGAAACTGATGGACAAGCCTTCGGCGCGGCCGGTGAAGCGGCGGAACTGGTTGAGGGTGCGTTTATCCGCCGGAATCTCCGGCGACAACCCGTAGTCCTTGTTGCGAATGTGGTCGTAGAAGGCTTTCGGGCGATCTTCGTCGATCAGTTCGGACAGCTCTTCCAGGCCCATCGGCTCGCCGAGCTTGGCCTGGCTGCTGGCGTAATCCACCAGGGTCTTGGTTTTCTCCCGGGCGTCGTCCTCGGGCAGGTCTTCGCTTTCGACGAAATCACTGAAGGCCTTGAGCAGGGTGCGGGTCTCGCCGGGGCCGTCGACGCCTTCCTGGCAGCCGATGAAGTCGCGGAAATATTCCGAGACCTTCTTGCCGTTCTTGCCCTTGATGAACGAGATGTACTGCTTGGACTGTTTGTTGTTCTGCCATTCCGACACATTGATCCGCGCTGCCAGGTGCAGTTGGCCCAGATCAAGGTGACGGGACGGGGTCACGTCCAGCTCGTCGGTGACCGCCACGCCTTCGCTGTGGTGCAGCAGGGCGATCGCCAGGTAATCGGTCATGCCCTGTTGATAATGGGCAAACAGCACGTGGCCGCCCACCGAGAGGTTGGACTCTTCCATCAGCTTTTGCAGGTGTTCCACCGCTACGCGACTGAATGCGGTGAAGTCCTTGCCGCCGTCGAGATACTCCTTCAGCCAGCCGCTGAACGGGTGCGCCCCGGACTCGGCATGGAAGAAGCCCCAGGCCTTGCCTTGTTTGGCGTTGTAGCTCTCGTTGAGGTCGGCGAGCATGTTCTCGATGGCCGTGGACTCGCTCAACTCGGAGTCACGGGCATGGAGCACGGCGGGCGTGCCGTCGGGTTTTTTGTCGATCAGGTGGACGATGCAATGACGGATCGGCATGGATTTCTCGGCTGATGAAAGAGAGGAGGGCGCGCTCCCCCAAAAAGGCCCAGTGTACCGCAATCACTGGTTTTGGAACCCTGCAAAGCCCCTTTCAGACCCGTCCGACACGCCATATGCATTTTTTTACCGTTTTCGCGCAAGAAAGCTGACCAAATGGGTAGCTAGAGGCGGATATTTCACAGGCGTTGTGCTAGTTTTGCCCGGTCTTACGCGAAGTCACTGCGTTAAGCGTGCATTCAGCATTTGTCAGGTCGAACCAAACCCGGTTTTCGGCATCTATTACCCCGATCCGTCGTGGTGATTACCGAGGGTGTCTGATCCTCTGAGATCGGGCTCGATGGCTGACACTGCACTCTGCAATCCATATGAATTTGATAGGGAAGGAACACTACATGGCTCTTACTAAAGACCAACTGATCGCTGACATCGCTGAAGCTATCGACGCGCCTAAAACCACCGCGCGTAACGCTTTGGACCAACTGGGTCAGATCGTTGCCGATCAGCTGGAAAATGGCGGCGAAATCACCTTGCCAGGCATCGGCAAGCTGAAAGTCACCGAGCGTCCTGCCCGCACCGGCCGCAACCCTTCGACTGGCGCAGCCATCGAAATCGCTGCCAAGAAAGTTGTTAAGTTCGTTCCAGCCAAAGCGCTGACCGACGGCATCAACAAGTAAGATCGCGTTTAAAAGAAAACCGTGCTGCGGAGTGATCCGGGCACGGTTTTTTATTGCCTTGGAAAAAGTGGTCTGTGGTCAGGGCATTTGTGGCAGCAAGGCCTTGCTCCCACTCAGCCCTTGCGAACCCAACGCGACTGGCGCCACGCCTGCTGCTGTGCCTCGGTCTGGAAGGTCCAGGCCACAAAGCGGCTCTGCTTCTGCCCCTGGGACATTTCCACCACCTGGCTGTGCAGCGCCCCGGCCTTTTTCAAGGCGGTTTGAATCGCCGGTAGATTCGACGCCTTTGACACCAGCGTGCTGAACCACAGCACCTGGCTGGCCACCTGTGCGCTCTCGCCGATCAGTTGCGTCACAAACCGGGCCTCTCCGCCCTCGCACCACAACTCCGCCGCCTGACCGCCAAAATTCAGCACCGGCAGCTTGCGCTTCGGGTCGGCCTTGCCCAGCGCACGCCATTTGCGCTGGCTGCCCTTGGTGGCTTCCTCCAGGGAGGCGTGGAAGGGTGGGTTGCACATTGTCAGGTCGAACCGCTCGGCCTCTTCCAGCAAACCCAACAGGATCTGCTTGCGGTTGGCTTGCTGGCGCAGTTGGATGGCTTTGTTCAGCCCGTTGGACTGGACAATGGCTTTGGCCGAGGCAATGGCCGTCGGATCGATTTCCGAACCGAGGAAATGCCAGCGGTAATCGCTGTAGCCGATCAGCGGGTACACGCAGTTGGCCCCCGTGCCGATGTCCAGCACCTTCACCGCCGCCCCGCGTGGAATCGTTCCTTCGTTGTGGCTGGCCAGTAAATCAGCGAGGAAATGCACGTAGTCCGCGCGTCCTGGCACCGGAGGGCACAGGTAGTCGGCCGGAATGTCCCAATGGGCGATGTCGTAGAAGGACTTGAGCAGCGCCCGGTTGAACACCCTTACGGCTTCCGGGCTGGCGAAGTCGATGCTTTCCTTGCCATAGGGGTTGATGATCACGAACTTCGCCAATTCGGGCGTGGACTTGATCAATGCCGGGAAGTCGTAGTGACCCTGGTGGCGATTGCGTGGGTGCAGGCTGGCTTTCTCCCGCGGCACTTTGGCCTCGATGGCGGGTTTGGGCTTGGAGCGTGCTGGCTTGGGCGTGCGAGGGGCGGTCATGTGCGGGTCGATTCGGGGAGGGTTCAAAAAAGTGGCGGGTATTGTCCCACATCCTGCCCCTGCGAACCCAACTGCAACGATCGGCGCGATCTACTGTGGGAGCGAGCCTGCTCGCGATAGCGGTGGGTCAGCTTGCACCAATGTTGGATGTACCGCCGTCATCGCGAGTAGGCTCGCTCCCACAGGGGGTAAGCGTGTTCACTAGAAAGTACCAGGCATAAAAAAGGAGGTCCATCAGGACCTCCTTCTTCATTGCAAATCCCCGTTACAGGCTGGAGATCCGCGCATGTTGCTCGGCCAGCTTGCCCAAGGCCTGTTCAGCCTCGGCCAGTTTGGCGCGTTCCTTCTCGATGACTTCAGCCGGCGCCTTGTCAACGAAACCGGCGTTGGACAGTTTGCCGCCGACACGCTGGACTTCGCCCTTCAAACGCAGGATTTCCTTATCCAGGCGCGCCAGTTCGGCAGCCTTGTCGATCAGGCCGGCCATCGGCACCAGCACTTCCATCTCGCCAACCAAGGCGGTGGCGGACAGCGGTGCTTCTTCGCCAGCGGCCAGGACGGTCACCGATTCGAGCTTGGCCAGTTTCTTGAGCAGTGCTTCGTTCTCGTGGAGGCGGCGCAGGTCTTCGGCGCTGGCATTGTTCAGGAACAGGTTCAGCGGTTTGCCCGGGCCGATGTTCATTTCGGCGCGGATGTTACGCAGGCTCAGCATGAAGGTCTTGAGCCATTCAATGTCGTCTTCGGCGGCCGGGTCGATGCGGGTTTCGTTGGCCACCGGCCACGGTTGCAGCATGATCGTCTTGCCTTGGGCGCCCGCCAGCGGAGCGACACGCTGCCAGATTTCCTCGGTGATGAACGGCATGAACGGATGCGCCAGGCGCAGGGCGACTTCCAGCACGCGCACCAGGGTGCGGCGGGTGCCGCGCTGGCGTTCGACCGGGGCGTTTTCGTCCCACAGCACTGGTTTGGACAGCTCCAGGTACCAGTCGCAATACTGGTTCCAGATGAACTCGTACAACGCTTGTGCCGCCAGGTCGAAACGGAACTGATCGAGCTGGCGGGTCACTTCGGCTTCGGTGCGTTGCAGCTGGGAAATAATCCAGCGATCAGCCAGGGTCAGCTCAAAGGCTTCGCCGTTCTGGCCGCAGTCTTCGCCCTTGTCCAGCACGTAGCGCGCGGCGTTCCAGATCTTGTTGCAGAAGTTGCGATAACCCTCGACGCGGCCCATGTCGAACTTGATGTCACGACCGGTGGACGCCAGCGAGCAGAAGGTGAAGCGCAGGGCGTCGGTGCCGTAGCTGGCGATGCCGTCGGCGAATTCTTCGCGGGTGGCCTTCTCGATCTTCTTCGCCAGTTTTGGCTGCATCAGGCCCGAAGTGCGTTTCTGCACCAGGGTTTCCAGATCGATGCCGTCGATGATGTCCAGCGGGTCCAGGACGTTGCCCTTGGACTTGGACATCTTCTGGCCCTGACCATCGCGCACCAGGCCGTGCACGTAGACGGTCTTGAACGGGACTTGTGGCGTGCCGTCTTCGTTTTTCACCAGGTGCATGGTCAGCATGATCATCCGGGCGACCCAGAAGAAAATGATGTCGAAGCCGGTGACCAGTACGTCGGTGGAGTGGAATTTCTTCAGGAACTCGGTCTGCTGTGGCCAGCCCAGGGTGGAGAAGGTCCACAGGCCCGAGCTGAACCAGGTATCGAGTACGTCGTTGTCCTGTTGCAGAGCTACGTCCGGACCGAGGTTGTGCTTGGCGCGGACTTCGGCTTCATCGCGGCCGACGTAGACCTTGCCTGACTCGTCGTACCAGGCCGGGATGCGGTGGCCCCACCACAGTTGGCGGCTGATGCACCAGTCCTGGATGTCACGCATCCACGAGAAGTACATGTTTTCGTATTGCTTGGGCACGAACTGGATGCGGCCATCTTCTACCGCAGCGATCGCAGGCTCGGCCAGCGGTTTGGTGGATACGTACCACTGATCGGTCAGCCACGGCTCGATAATGGTGCCGGAGCGGTCGCCTTTCGGCACTTTCAGGCCGTGATCATCGACGCTGACCAGCAGGCCGGCTGCGTCGAATGCCGCGACGATCTGCTTGCGCGCTTCAAAGCGGTCCAGGCCGGCGTATTCGGCCGGGATCTGGCCGTCGACGCTTTCGTTCAGCGTGCCGTCGAGGTTGAACACCTGGGCCGCCGGCAACACGTTGGCGTTCTTGTCGAAGATGTTCAGCAGCGGCAGGTTGTGGCGCTTGCCGACTTCGTAGTCGTTGAAATCGTGGGCCGGGGTGATTTTCACGCAACCGGTGCCGAATTCGGGGTCGCAGTAATCGTCGCCGATGATCGGAATGCGCCGGCCAACCAGGGGCAGCTCGACGAACTTGCCAATCAGGGCTTGGTAGCGCTCATCGTTCGGGTTCACCGCAACGGCGGAGTCACCCAGCATGGTTTCCGGGCGCGTGGTGGCGACGATCAGGTAATCCTTGCCTTCGGCGGTCTTGGCGCCGTCGGCCAGCGGGTACTTCAGGTTCCACAGGAAGCCTTTCTCGTCGTGGTTCTCCACTTCGAGGTCGGAAATGGCCGTGTGCAACTTGGTGTCCCAGTTGACCAGGCGCTTGCCGCGATAGATCAGGCCGTCTTCATGCAGGCGCACGAAGGCTTCCTTCACCGCTTCCGAAAGACCGTCATCCATGGTGAAGCGTTCGCGGCTCCAGTCCACGGACGAGCCCAGGCGACGGATCTGGCGGCTGATGTTGCCACCGGACTCGTCTTTCCATTCCCAGACTTTCTCGAGGAATTTCTCGCGTCCCAGGTCATGGCGGTTCTGGCCCTGGGCTTCGAGGCGACGTTCCACCAGCATCTGCGTGGCGATGCCAGCGTGGTCGGTGCCCGGCTGCCAAAGGGTGTTGCGGCCTTGCATGCGGCGGAAACGGATCAGGGCATCCATGATCGCGTTGTTGAAACCGTGGCCCATGTGCAGGCTGCCGGTGACGTTCGGCGGCGGGATCATGATGGTGTAGGAATCGCCCGCGCCTTGCGGAGCGAAATAATTCTCGGACTCCCAGGTGTTGTACCAGGAAGTTTCAATGGCGTGCGGCTGGTAGGTCTTATCCATGCGCGGCGGGACCCTATTGGCATTTATTCAGGAAAAGCCGGGAAGTATAGCGGGCGGGGGAGATGCAAGCCACACGCAGCAAGCGAGAAGCCGGACACGGTTGAACCCTGTGGAAGCGAGCCTGCTCGCGATGAGGCCAGCAGATTCAACATCAATGGGGACTGACAGTCCGTTATCGCGAGCAGGCTCGCTCCCGCAGGATGTTCACAATGAGGCAGAGGGCGTTATTCGTACTGACTCAGCAATCGCTCCATCCGCGCATCCAGCCGGCGCTTGATCTCGGTCTCGATGTGCGGAGCGAAGTCGTCGATGACGTCTTGCATGATCAATTGCGCGGCGGCGCGCAGTTCGCTTTCCAGGTGCAACAGCGCATCGGGGCCTTTGGCCTCGGCCTTGGGCGCCGGCTTGGGTTCGGGCTGGCCGTTGATCGGCTCGAACAGCAGTGGAATCTGCTCGTCATGCTCGGGCTCGTGCTCCACCGTATCGGTCAACAGCGGTGGTTGCAGGTTGTCGTCGCCGAGCAGTTGGCGGATCGACTCGAGGTCGTCCAGCAGGTGCGTGGGCTTTTGTGGCGGTTTTGGAGTGTCCATCGTGGGCTCAGAGTCGCTGTAAACGGTGGTCTTGCAGAGGATAGCCCTGTTCGCGGTAGAAACGGAAACTCTCCCGCGCGGCTTGCCGGATGCCCGGGTCTTCCACCACCACTTCCGCCACACGGGCGAAGCGCTGGGCAAAAGGCGGCACTTTCAGGTCAAGGTTGACCAGCAAGTCCTGGTGCTGACCGCAGTCATCTCCCAGCCCGAGCACGATCAATCCTTCGGGTTCGTTTTCGGCCGGGCCATGGGGTACGAAGCTCTCGCCCTTGAAGGCCCACAGACGTGCATCGAGGTCATCGCGCTGGGCGGCATCGCTGCAATGCAGGTAGATGCGGTGGCCCATGCGCCAGGCCTTTTCGGTGAGCTTGCAGGCGAAATCCAGCCGCGCCGACGGATCGGCGCTGGGCAGGATGTAGAAATCGACTTTGGTCATTGCAGTTCCTGAGCCGCCATTGGCGCCGCCCGAAGGCGACGCCAACGCCGGTCATCGGTGTCAGGCCTTGGCGCGGTCCAGCAGGTATTGGGTCAGCAGGGGAACCGGCCGGCCGGTGGCGCCCTTGTCCTTGCCGCCGCTGGTCCAGGCTGTGCCGGCGATATCCAGGTGCGCCCAGTTCAGGTTCTTGGTGAAGCGCGAGAGGAAGCACGCCGCGGTGATCGTCCCGGCTTTCGGGCCGCCGATGTTGGCGATGTCGGCGAACGGGCTGTCCAGCTGCTCCTGGTATTCGTCGAACAGCGGCAATTGCCAGGCGCGGTCGTCGGCTTGCTGGCCGGCGCTGAGCAGTTGGCCGATCAGCTCGTCGTTGTTGCCCAGCAGGCCCGAGGTGTGGGCGCCGAGGGCGACGACGCAGGCGCCGGTCAGGGTGGCGATGTCGATCACCGCTTGCGGCTTGAAGCGTTCGGAGTAGGTGAGGGCGTCACACAGCACCAGGCGGCCTTCGGCGTCGGTGTTGAGGATTTCCACGGTCTGGCCGCTCATGGTGGTGACGATGTCGCCTGGACGCGAGGCGTTACCGCTGGGCATGTTCTCGGCGCAGGCCAGGATGCACACCAGGTTGATCGGCAGTTGCAGTTCGAGCACGGCGCGCAGGGTGCCGAACACGCTCGCGGCGCCGCCCATGTCGTACTTCATTTCATCCATGCCGGCGCCCGGCTTGAGGCTGATGCCGCCGGTGTCGAAGGTGATGCCCTTGCCGACCAGTGCGTACGGCTTCTCGGACTTCTTGCCACCGTTGTATTGCATGACGATCAGGCGTGGCGGCTGTGCGCTGCCCTGGCCGACGGAGTAGAACGAGCCCATGCCCAGGTCTTTGATTTTCTTTTCGTCGAAGACTTCGACTTTCAAGCCCTTGAATTCCTTGCCCAACGCCTTGGCCTGTTCACCCATGAACGTCGGGTGGCAGATGTTCGGTGGCAGATTGCCCAGGTCGCGGGTGAAGGCCATGCCGTTGGCGATCGCGGTGGCGTGGGTCACGGCACGCTGAACTTCAGCCTGGGCAGCCTTGATGGTCAGCAGGGTGATTTTTTTCAGGGCGCGGGGTTCGGCTTTCTGGCTCTTGAACTGGTCGAACTGGTATTCGCCGTCCACCAGGGTTTCAGCCAGCAGGCGGTTTTTGCCGTAGCTGTCGCGACCCTTGACCACCAACTCGTCCAGCGCCAGGACGGCATCAGCGCCACCCAGACCCTTGAGGGTGCCCAACACGCCGGCGATGATTTTACGGAACGGACGGTCGCCCAGTTCGGCGTCCTTGCCCACGCCCACCAGCAGCACGCGCTCGGCCTTGAGGTTGGGCAGGTTGTGCAGCAACAGGCTCTGGCCGACTTTGCCAGCCAGGTCGCCGCGCTTGAGCACAGCGCTGATGGCACCGCCGCTCAGGCTGTCGAGTTGGGTGGCGACGACGCCGAGCTGGCGGTTTTCACCGACGGCAACCACCAGCGTGGCGGTTTTCAACGTTTCTGGGCTGACGCTTTTTACAACCAGTTCCATGTCCGGATCCCTGAATGAATGGTCAAGATGCCAGGCGCCGACACAATGGCGCGCTGAGCGAGCTTCTTCTATATAAGAGAAGCGCCGGTGCTTGCCGGCGACAAAGGCCGCAGTTTGAACCCCGGCGCCAGGGCCTGACAACCCCACCGACAGCGCTAAATTGTGGCTTTAAGCACCGGGTTAAAGCGTGCGAAGTGACAGGCGCCCCCAATCACAGGATAATGCGGCTCTTTTTTCGGCGGCGCGCTGTGGCGGGCCGGCTCGATACGTTTGCTTGTTTGGCCGCCTTAGGGTTTGTATGAAAAGTCGCCGAGCGGCGATCAGGCAAGGCGAAAACAGGCGAGGAAGCGGAGTTGACTGGTTGTCAATGAGCATTCCGAGCCTGTTTTCAACGCAGCATGATCGTCGCGCAGGCACTTTTCGTACAAATCCTAGCCTGACAGCCCTGGAGTGTCTGGTGTGATCGTCTTCCGTTATCTATCCCGCGAAGTCCTGCTGACCCTGAGCGCCGTCAGCGCCGTGCTGCTGGTCATCATCATGAGCGGGCGCTTCATCAAATACCTCGCCCAAGCGGCCTCCGGTGCCCTGGATCCAGGCTCGCTGTTCCTGATCATGGGCTTTCGCCTGCCGGGCTTTTTGCAACTGATCCTGCCGCTGGGGTTGTTCCTGGGTATTCTGCTGGCCTACGGCCGGTTGTACCTGGACAGCGAAATGACCGTGCTGTCGGCCACCGGCATGAGCCAGCAACGCCTGTTTCGCATGACCCTCTTCCCGGCCACTCTGGTGGCGCTGGTTGTGGCCTGGCTGAGTCTTAGCCTGGCGCCCCAGGGAGCCAACCAGTTCCAGATGCTGATCAACCAGCAGGACGCCCTGACCGAGTTCGACACCTTGGTGCCCGGGCGCTTCCAGGCCCTGCGCGACGGGACTCGCGTCACCTATACCGAAGAACTCTCGGAAGACCGGGTCGACCTGGGCGGCGTCTTCATTACGCAAAAGAACGTGTCTTCCGACACCAAGAAGGACCGCGGCATTTCGGTGCTGGTGGCTGAGAAGGGGCGTCAGGAAATCAACCCCGACGGCAACCGCTACCTGATCCTGGAAAACGGCTACCGCTACGACGGCAAGCCGGGGCAGGCCGATTACCGGGCCATCAAGTACGACACCTATGGCGTATTGCTGCCCAAGCCCGAGGTCAGCGACGAAGTCACCGACCGCGATGCCATGCCCACCTCGAGTTTGCTGGGCAACAACGACATTCGGGCGCGCACTGAATTGCAATGGCGCCTTTCGCTGCCGCTGCTGGTATTCATCGTGACCCTCATGGCGGTCCCGCTGGCGCGAGTCAATCCGCGCCAGGGCCGTTTCCTCAAGCTGCTACCGGCGATTCTTCTGTATATGGCTTACCTGACCATCCTGATTTCCGCCCGTAGCGCTCTGGAGAAAGGCAAGATCCCGCCCGCGCTGGGCCTTTGGTGGGTGCATTCGATCTTCCTGGCGATTGGCCTCGGGTTGCTCTACTGGGAACCACTGCGCCTGAAGCTGGCCAGTCGTCGCAGCGCGCTGGAGGTGGCCCGTGGTTAAACTCGATCGGTACATCGGCAGCAGTGTGTTCATGGCGATTCTCGCGGTGCTGGGGATCATTCTTGGCCTGGCGACCCTGTTCGCCTTCATCGATGAAATGGGTGATGTCAGCGACACCTATACCTTGATGGACGTGTTGAGCTACGTATTGCTGACCGCCCCGCGGCGGCTCTACGACATGCTGCCGATGGCGGCGCTGATCGGTTGCCTGATCGGGCTGGGCAGCCTGGCGAGCAACAGCGAGCTGACCATCATGCGCGCCGCCGGTGTTTCCGTTGGTCGGATCGTCTGGGCCGTGATGAAACCGATGCTGGTGCTGATGCTGGTGGGTTTGCTGGTCGGCGAATACGTTGCCCCGGCCACCGAAAACACTGCCCAGGCCAACCGTTCCCTGGCCCAGGGTGGCGGCGACGCACAAAGCGCCAAGCATGGCCTGTGGCACCGCCAGGGTGACGAGTTCATCCACATCAACTCGGTCCAGCCCAACGGTGTCCTGTACGGCGTGACCCGCTACCGCTTCGACGACCAGCGGCACATGCTGTCGTCGAGCTTCGCCAAGCGCGCCAAGTTTGTTGAAGATCACTGGCAGCTCAATGATGTCACCACCACGTTGTTCCATGACAAGCGCACCGAAGTGGTCGCTGCGCCGCAAGAGCGTTGGGACGTGGCGCTGAGCCCGCAGTTGCTCAGCACCGTGGTGATGGCGCCGGACTCCCTGTCGATTACCGGTTTGTGGGGGTATATCCACTATCTGGCGGATCAGGGCTTGAACAACGGTCGCTACTGGTTGGCTTTTTGGGTCAAGGTGTTGCAGCCGCTGGTCACCGCAGCCTTGGTGCTGATGGCGATTTCCTTCATCTTCGGCCCGCTGCGTTCGGTGACCCTCGGTCAGCGTGTGTTTACCGGCGTACTGGTGGGTTTCACCTTCCGTATTGCCCAGGATTTGCTGGGGCCGTCGAGCCTGGTATTCGGTTTCTCGCCGCTGTTTGCGGTGCTGGTACCGGCCGCCGTCTGCGCCTTGGCCGGGCTCTGGCTGTTGCGCCGGGCCGGTTGATCAGCGCACCGATGGCGAGGGGGCTGCGGGGGGCAAGGCTGTGTGGGAGCAAAGCTTGCTCCCACTTGCGCGGTGTATCAGGTACAATTCCCGGCTATTTTTCGGCGGGCCATGCCTGCAGCCTTTTTGAGTGTTGATCCGTGAGTGATTTGAGTCATATCCGCAATTTCTCCATCATCGCCCACATTGACCATGGCAAGTCGACGCTGGCTGATCGCTTCATCCAGATGTGCGGCGGCCTGGCCGAGCGTGAAATGGAAGCCCAGGTCCTGGATTCCATGGATCTGGAGCGTGAGCGCGGGATCACCATCAAGGCCCACAGCGTTACGCTCTACTACAAGGCCCGCGACGGCATTACCTATCAGCTGAACTTCATCGATACCCCGGGCCACGTCGACTTCACCTATGAAGTCAGCCGGTCGCTGGCGGCCTGTGAAGGTGCATTGCTGGTGGTCGATGCCGGCCAGGGCGTCGAGGCGCAATCGGTTGCCAACTGCTACACGGCCATCGAGCAGGGCCTGGAAGTCATGCCGGTGCTGAACAAGATCGACCTGCCCCAGGCCGATCCGGACCGCGTGAAGGAAGAAATCGAGAAAATCATCGGCATCGATGCCACCGACGCGGTCACTTGCAGCGCCAAGACCGGCCTGGGCGTGGACGAAGTGCTCGAGCGCCTGGTGACCACCATTCCTGCGCCGACCGGCAATATCGAAGATCCGCTGCAAGCGTTGATCATCGATTCCTGGTTCGACAACTACCTGGGCGTCGTCTCCCTGGTTCGCGTGCGCCACGGCCGCGTCAAGAAGGGTGACAAGATCCTGGTCAAATCCACCGGCAAGATCCACCTGGTGGACAGCGTCGGTGTCTTCAACCCGAAACACACCGCCACCGTTGATCTGAAGGCCGGTGAAGTGGGTTTCATCATCGCCGGCATCAAGGACATTCACGGTGCACCGGTCGGTGACACCCTGACCTTGAGCTCCACCCCCGACGTCGATGTGCTGCCCGGCTTCAAGCGTATCCAGCCTCAGGTCTACGCCGGCCTGTTCCCAGTCAGCTCCGACGACTTCGAGGATTTCCGCGAAGCCCTGCAAAAGCTGACCCTGAACGACTCGTCCCTGCAATACACCCCGGAAAGCTCCGACGCCCTGGGCTTTGGCTTCCGTTGCGGATTCCTGGGCATGCTGCACATGGAGATCATCCAGGAGCGCCTGGAGCGCGAGTACGACCTGGACCTGATCACCACGGCGCCGACGGTAATTTTCGAGCTGCTGCTCAAGAACGGCGAAACCATCTACGTCGACAACCCGTCCAAGTTGCCGGACCTGTCGGCCATCGAGGATATGCGCGAGCCGATCGTGCGGGCCAACATCCTTGTGCCGCAGGAGCATCTGGGCAACGTCATTACCCTGTGCATCGAAAAGCGTGGCGTGCAGCACGACATGCTGTTCCTCGGTACCCAGGTCCAGGTGACCTACGACCTGCCGATGAACGAAGTGGTGCTGGACTTCTTCGATCGCCTGAAATCCACCAGTCGCGGCTATGCTTCGCTGGACTATCATTTCGATCGTTACCAATCGGCTAATCTGGTGAAGCTGGATGTGCTGATCAACGGTGAGAAAGTCGATGCCCTGGCATTGATCGTGCACCGTGACAACGCGCACTACAAAGGTCGTGCATTGACCGAGAAGATGAAGGAACTGATTCCGCGGCAGATGTTCGATGTGGCAATCCAGGCCGCCATTGGTGGGCAGATTGTGGCGCGTACAACCGTCAAGGCGCTCAGAAAGAACGTATTGGCCAAATGCTATGGCGGCGACGTCAGCCGTAAGCGCAAGCTGTTGGAAAAGCAGAAGGCCGGTAAAAAACGCATGAAGCAGGTTGGTAACGTGGAAATTCCACAGGAAGCCTTCCTTGCGGTGCTCAGGTTGGATAGTTAGGTCCTATGTCGCTAAATTTCCCGCTGTTGCTGGTTATCGCCGTGTTCGTCTGCGGCCTGTTGGCGTTGCTTGATCTGTTGTTCCTGGCGCCGCGGCGCCGGGCTGCCATCGCCTCCTATCAGGGCAGCGTCAGCCAGCCTGATGGGGTGGTGGTCGAAAAACTCAACAAGGAACCGCTGCTGGTCGAATACGGCAAGTCGTTCTTTCCGGTGTTGTTCATCGTACTGGTGCTGCGCTCGTTCCTGGTGGAACCGTTCCAGATCCCGTCCGGCTCAATGAAGCCGACCCTGGATGTGGGCGACTTCATCCTGGTGAACAAGTTCTCCTACGGGATCCGCCTGCCGGTGATCGACAAGAAGGTCATCGAAATCGGTGACCCGCAACGCGGCGATGTCATGGTGTTCCGTTTTCCGAGCGATCCGAACGTCAACTACATCAAGCGTGTGGTCGGCTTGCCGGGAGACAAGATTCGCTACAGCGCCGACAAGCGCCTGTTCGTCAACGGCGAACTGGTGGCCGAACGGTTGATCGGCTCCGAGCCGGGCACACTGGGCAGCGCCGAGCTCTACCAGGAAAAACTCGGCGAGGCCGAACACCTTATCCGCAAGGAAATGAGCCGTTACCGCGCCGCACCGGACCATTCGTGGACCGTGCCGGCCGGGCACTATTTCATGATGGGCGACAACCGCGACAACTCCAACGACAGCCGGTACTGGGATGATCCGAACATTCCCAAGGACATGCTGGGCATGGTCCCCGACCGTAATATCGTCGGCAAGGCCTTTGCGGTCTGGATGAGCTGGCCGGAACCCAAACTCAGTCACCTGCCGAATTTCTCGCGGGTTGGCCTGATCAAGTAATCACACACGGCGCTGTTGAACACAGCGCCGAATGCATTTCTGGAGCCTGCACAAGGTTGCCCGAAGGCATGAAGCCAACGATAGTCAGGACGTCATTTTTGAACACAGCGTTAATTGTCCCAAGCCAACGGCACTTCGCGGCCGTGGTGGTGGAATCCAGCCACGAACTCAGCGTGGGTAAACCGTGAGCGTTTCTCTAAGCCGTCTCGAGCGTCAGCTCGGCTACACTTTCAAGGATCAGGAGCTGATGCTTCTGGCTCTCACTCACCGCAGTTTTGCCGGGCGCAACAACGAACGCCTGGAGTTTCTGGGTGATGCCATCCTCAACTTCGTGGCTGGCGAGGCATTGTTCGAACGCTTCCCGCTGGCTCGGGAAGGCCAGTTGTCGCGTTTGCGCGCGCGCCTGGTCAAAGGTGAGACCCTGGCCGTGCTGGCCCGCGGTTTCGACCTGGGTGAGTACCTGCGCCTGGGCTCCGGTGAATTGAAGAGCGGCGGTTTCCGTCGTGAGTCGATTCTGGCCGATGCCCTGGAAGCGCTGATTGGCGCGATCTACCTGGACGCCGGCATGGAAATGGCGCGCGAGCGCGTGCTGGCCTGGCTGACCTCCGAGATCGACAGCCTGACGCTGGTGGACACCAACAAGGACCCGAAAACCCGTTTGCAGGAATTCCTGCAATCGCGCAGTTGCGAGTTGCCGCGTTACGAAGTGGTGGATATCCAGGGCGAGCCGCATTGCCGAACCTTCTTCGTTGAATGCGAAGTGGTCTTATTGAATGAAAAAAGCCGGGGTCAGGGTGTGAGTCGTCGTATTGCCGAACAGGTAGCGGCCGCCGCAGCACTGATTGCCCTGGGCGTGGAGAATGGCAATGACTGATACAACCGTCACCCGCTGCGGCTATGTCGCCATTGTCGGCCGGCCGAACGTGGGCAAGTCCACGCTGCTCAATCACATCCTGGGCCAGAAGCTGGCGATCACTTCGCGCAAGCCTCAGACCACCCGCCACAACATGCTGGGTATCAAGACCGAAGGCGCCGTACAGGCGATCTACGTTGATACCCCCGGCATGCACAAAGGTGGCGAAAAAGCGCTGAACCGCTACATGAACAAGACTGCTTCGGCGGCGCTGAAAGACGTCGATGTGGTGATCTTCGTGGTTGATCGCACCAAGTGGACCGAAGAAGACCAGATGGTTCTCGAACGCGTCCAGTACGTGACAGGTCCCTTGATCGTGGCGCTGAACAAGACCGACCGCATCGAAGACAAGGCCGAATTGATGCCGCACCTGAGCTGGTTGCAGGAGCAACTGCCCAACGCCCAGATCATGCCCATCTCGGCCCAGCACGGCCACAATCTCGATGCGCTGGAGCGGGTGATCGCCGAGCACCTGCCGGAAAACGATCACTTCTTCCCCGAAGACCAGATCACCGACCGCAGCAGCCGCTTCCTGGCCGCCGAACTGGTGCGCGAGAAAATCATGCGCCAATTGGGCGCAGAGCTGCCGTACCAGATCACCGTGGAAATCGAAGAGTTCAAGCAGCAGGGCAAGACCCTGCACATCCATGCGCTGATCCTCGTCGAACGCGACGGCCAGAAAAAAATCATCATTGGCGACAAGGGCGAGCGTATCAAGCGCATCGGCACCGAAGCGCGCAAGGACATGGAGCTGTTGTTCGACTCCAAGATCATGCTCAACCTGTGGGTCAAGGTGAAGGGTGGTTGGTCCGATGATGAGCGGGCGCTGCGGTCGTTGGGTTACGGCGACCTGTAAAGCTCTTCCTGAGTGCATGAATTTCCATTGTGGGAGCGAGCCTGCTCGCGATAGCGGTCTGTCAGTCAACATTCCTGTTGAATATCAGTCCCTCATCGCGAGCAGGCTCGCTCCCACAGTGGTTTGTGGTTGTCAGTAATACTGCGTTTACTCATTGAGAGCTGCGATCCCATGCCGCCAACCCAACCCACCGCCCAACCCGCCTACGTTCTGCATTCGCGCGCCTACCGCGAAAGCAGCGCCTTGGTGGACTTTCTTACGCCCCAGGGGCGACTGCGGGCGGTGTTGCGGGGCGCGCGTGGCAAGGCCGGAACGCTGGCGCGGCCGTTCGTGCCGCTGGAAGTGGAATTCCGGGGGCGGGGCGAGTTGAAGAACGTCGGGCGCATGGAAAGCAACGGTGTTGCGGCCTGGCTTAACGGCGAGGCGTTGTTCAGCGGCCTTTATCTCAACGAGCTGCTGATCCGCCTGTTGCCCGCCGAAGACCCCCATCCCGCAGTGTTCGATCACTATGCCGCCACACTGTTGGCCCTGGCCGAAGGTCGCCCTCTGGAACCGCTGTTGCGTTCCTTCGAATGGCGGCTACTGGACGATCTGGGCTACGGTTTTGCCCTGAACACCGACCTGCATGGCGAGCCCATCGCAGCGGACGGTCTGTATCGGCTGCAGGTGGATGCCGGCCTGGAACAGGTCTACCTGCTGCAACCCGGGTTGTTCAATGGCACCGAACTTCTGGCCATGGCCGAGGCCGACTGGAGTGCGCCGGGCGCGCTCTCGGCGGCCAAGCGTCTGATGCGCCAGGCCCTGGCGGTTCATTTGGGCGGTCGGCCGCTGGTCAGTCGCGAGCTGTTTCGCAAGCCTTGATCAACCCGTATGCTGTGGGCCGAATCTCTGTCCATCTCAGGAGCGCTTTTCGTGAGCACCAGCAATCGCATTCTTCTCGGCGTGAACATCGACCATGTCGCCACCCTGCGCCAAGCCCGTGGTACCCGCTACCCGGACCCGGTCAAGGCCGCGCTGGATGCTGAAGAGGCAGGCGCCGACGGCATCACCGTGCACCTGCGTGAAGACCGCCGTCACATCCAGGAGCGCGACGTACTGCTGCTCAAGGACGTGCTGCAAACGCGCATGAATTTCGAAATGGGCGTGACCGAAGAAATGATGGTGTTTGCCGAACGCATCCGCCCCGCGCACATTTGCCTGGTGCCCGAGACGCGTCAGGAGCTGACCACCGAAGGCGGCCTGGACGTAGCGGGGCAGGAAGCACGGATCAGGGCGGCGGTGGAGCGTTTGTCGAAGATCGGCGCAGAGGTGTCGCTGTTCATCGACGCCGACGAGCGGCAGATCGAAGCCTCCAGGCGCGTCGGTGCCCCGGCCATCGAACTGCACACTGGCCGTTATGCCGATGCGCAAACGCCCACCGAGGTAGCTGAAGAGCTGCAGCGGGTAGCCGATGGCGTCGCCTTCGGCCTGGCCCAGGGCCTGATTGTGAATGCTGGCCATGGCTTGCATTACCACAACGTCGAGGCCGTCGCGGCCATCAAGGGCATCAATGAACTGAACATTGGCCATGCGCTGGTGGCCCATGCATTGTTTGTCGGGTTCAAGTCGGCGGTGGCTGAAATGAAAGCGCTGATCCTGGCAGCCGCCAAAGTTTGATGCATACGCAGGGCCCGTGTGGGAGCGAGCCTGCTCGCGATAGCGGTCTGACATTCACCATTGATGTCGACTGACACACCGCTATCGCGAGCAGGCTCGCTCCCACAAGGGGGCCTCAGTGTATTGGGGATTCAGAGCGGCGGGGTTTCCGGGTTCGGCTTGCTCTTGTCGACGCCCGGCACGTGCAGGTTGCCCTCGGCCACTTGGTCGCCTTCGAGCTGCGGCTGTGTGACCCAGGTCAGGATGTCGTAGTAGCGACGGATGTTCGCCACGAAATGCACCGGTTCACCGCCCCGGGCGTAGCCGTAGCGGGTTTTGCTGTACCACTTCTTCTGGGAAAGGCGCGGCAGGATCTTCTTCACATCCAGCCACTTGTTCGGATTCAACCCTTCCTTGGCCGCCAGTTTGCGAGCGTCATCCAGGTGACCGCCACCCACGTTATAGGCGGCGAGGGCGAACCAGGTGCGGTCCGGCTCCTCGATGCTCTCGTCCAGTTGTTCTTTTATGTAGGCCAGGTACTTGGCGCCACCCATGATGCTCTGCTTGGGATCCAGGCGATTGGACACACCCATGGCCTGGGCGGTGTTCTGGGTCAGCATCATCAGGCCGCGCACACCGGTCTTGGACGTGACTGTCGGCTGCCACAGTGATTCCTGGTAGCCGATGGCCGCCAGCAGGCGCCAGTCGACTTTTTCGGCCTTGGCGTAGTTCTTGAAATGCTTCTCATACTTGGGCAGACGTTGCTGCAAATGCTGGGCGAAGGTGTAGGCGCCGACATAACCCAGGACATCAACGTGCCCGTAGTAGCGATCCTTCAGGCGTTGCAGGGTGCCATTCTTCTGCACTTTGTCCAGGTAGGCGTTGATTTCGTTGAGCAGGCTGTTGTCTTCGCCAGGGGCCACGGCCCAGCTCTGGTTGCTGGCATCGCCCAGGTCGAAAGCGACCCGCACGTTGGGGAAGTACACCTGGTTCATTGCCACTTCGTTGGAGTCCACCAGCGTCAGGTCGATCTGGCCTTCATCCACCATGCGCAGCAGGTCGACGACTTCTACCGCGTCGGACTCTTCGTATTCGATGCCGGGATATTTCTGTTTCAACTGCGCCAATTGTTCGGCGTGGGTGCTGCCCTTGAGCACCATGATCTTCTTGCCCTCCAGGGCGGCCGGGTCGGTGGGGCGTGACTGGCCGTTGCGGTAGATGATTTGTGGGGTGACTTCGAGGTAGGAGTGGGAAAATCGCACCTGACTCTTGCGTTTTTCGCTGCTGACCAGACCGGCGGCAGCCAGTACCGGGCCGTTGGGCTTGCCCAGCTGGGTGAAAAGGTCATCGAGGTTGTCGGCGGTCTCGATTTTCAGCTCCACCCCCAAATCGTCGGCGAAACGCTTCACCAGCTCGTATTCGAAGCCGGTTTCACCATTGCGATCCTGGAAGTAGGTGGCGGGGCTGTTTCGGGTAACCACCCGCAGCACGCCATCCTCCTTCACGCGCTCCAGTGTGTTGGGTTTCTCAACACAACCACTGAGCACCAGGAAGAGTCCGGTTGCGATCAGCCACTTGGCGTACCGCGGACGCAAAGCCGTTGGGGAAAACATCTGCGCAGTATACGCAAACGGCCCCGACCGCCATATCTCGACAGCAGAAGGCCAGTCTGCTAGCGGTTGCAAAACGTGTCCGCAACACAGGCGGGCCGGGGGGCCCCGTGTTTTGCCCCGATGAAAAATATCTCGGTACGACCGTGCAAACGGGGGCCGGAAGAGCCATTCCTGCAAAGACCGACATTCGGCCAGCATCGTACGTGCCGTTTCGGGTGCCGTCGCCAGCGGTTTAGGCTAGAATGCACGGCCTCAAAGCACACCCCCTTCCCGAGGCTGTCCCGAAGATGTTGATCCTGCGCGGCGCTCCTGCCCTTTCTGCCTTTCGCCACAGCAAACTCCTTGAGCAACTGAGCCAGAAGGTTCCGGCTGTCAGTGGCTTGTATGCTGAATTCGCTCACTTCGCCGAAGTCACCGGCGGTTTGACCGGCGACGAACAGCAGGTGCTCGCGCGCCTTCTGAAGTACGGTCCCAGTGTTCCTGTCCAGGAGCCGACCGGTCGTCTGTTCCTGGTGCTGCCACGTTTCGGCACCATTTCGCCATGGTCGAGCAAGGCCAGCGACATCGCCCGTAACTGCGGCCTGGCGAAAATCCAGCGCCTGGAGCGCGGCATTGCCTTTTATGTTGCCGGTGAGTTCAGCGAGGCCGAGGCCCAACTGATCGCCGAGGGCTTGCATGACCGCATGACCCAGATCGTCCTGGGCAACCTGGAGCAGGCCGCGGGCCTGTTCAGCCATGCCGAGCCAAAACCGCTGACCGCCATCGATGTGCTGGGCGGTGGCCGTGCCGCACTGGAAAAAGCCAACGCCGAACTGGGCCTGGCCCTGGCCGAAGACGAGATCGATTACCTGGTCAACGCCTTCCAGGGCTTGAAGCGCAACCCCCACGACATCGAACTGATGATGTTCGCCCAGGCCAACTCCGAGCACTGCCGGCACAAGATCTTCAACGCCAGTTGGGACATTGATGGCCAGAGCCAGGAAAAAAGCCTGTTCGGCATGATCAAGAACACCTATCAGATGCACAACGAAGGTGTGCTCTCGGCCTACAAGGACAACGCCGCGGTGATCGTCGGCAACGTCGCCGGGCGTTTCTACCCGAACCCTGAGACCCGCCAGTACGGTGCGGTCCAGGAGCCGGTGCACATCCTGATGAAGGTCGAGACTCACAACCACCCGACCGCCATCGCCCCGTTCCCGGGTGCGTCCACCGGTTCCGGTGGCGAGATCCGCGACGAAGGCGCCACCGGTCGCGGTGCCAAGCCCAAGGCTGGCCTGACCGGCTTCACCGTATCGAACCTGCAGATCCCGGGCTTTGAACAGCCGTGGGAAAAGCCCTACGGCAAGCCCGAGCGCATCGTCAACGCCCTGGACATCATGATCGAAGGTCCTCTTGGGGGCGCGGCGTTCAACAACGAATTCGGCCGTCCGGCCCTGACCGGTTACTTCCGTACCTTCGAGCAATCCATCAGCACTCCGCGCGGTGAAGAAGTGCGCGGCTACCACAAGCCGATCATGCTCGCCGGCGGCATGGGCAACATCCGCGCCGAACACGTGCAGAAAGGCGAGATCCTGGTCGGTTCCAAGCTGATCGTCCTCGGTGGCCCGGCCATGCTGATCGGCCTGGGCGGCGGCGCCGCTTCCTCCATGGCCACCGGCACCAGCTCGGCGGACCTGGACTTCGCCTCGGTCCAGCGGGAAAACCCGGAAATGGAACGCCGTTGCCAGGAAGTCATCGACCGTTGCTGGCAGTTGGGTGAACACAACCCCATCAGCTTCATCCACGACGTCGGCGCGGGCGGCCTGTCCAACGCCTTCCCGGAATTGGTCAACGACGGTGGCCGTGGTGGCCGCTTCGAACTGCGCAACATTCCGAACGACGAGCCGGGCATGGCCCCGCACGAAATCTGGAGCAACGAATCCCAGGAACGTTATGTCCTGGCGGTCGGCCCGGCCGACTTTGAGCGTTTCCAGGCCATTTGCGAACGCGAGCGCTGCCCGTTCGCCGTGGTCGGCGAAGCCACTGCCGAGCCGCAACTGACCGTCACCGACAGCCACTTCGGCAACAGTCCGGTGGACATGCCGCTGGAAGTGCTGCTGGGCAAGGCCCCGCGCATGCACCGTTCGGCCGTTCGCGAAGCCGAGCTGGGCGATGATTTCGACCCGTCGACGCTCGACGTTGCCGATTCCATCGAGCGCGTTCTGCACCACCCGGCCGTGGCGAGCAAAAGTTTCCTGATCACCATCGGCGACCGCACCATCACCGGTCTTGTGGCCCGTGATCAAATGGTCGGCCCGTGGCAGGTGCCGGTGGCCGACGTTGCCGTGACCGCCACCAGCTTCGACGTCTACACCGGCGAAGCCATGGCCATGGGCGAGCGCACGCCGTTGGCGTTGCTGGACGCTCCGGCGTCGGGCCGCATGGCGATTGGCGAGACCCTGACCAACATCGCGGCCTCGCGCATCGGCAAGATCTCCGACATCAAACTGTCGGCCAACTGGATGTCCGCCGCCGGTCACCCGGGTGAAGACGCCCGCCTGTACGACACCGTCAAGGCTGTCGGCATGGAGCTGTGCCCGGAGCTGGGCATCACCATTCCGGTGGGCAAGGACTCCATGTCCATGGCCACGCGCTGGAACGACGAAGGCGTGGACAAGAGCGTCACCTCGCCGCTGTCGCTGATCGTCACCGGTTTCGCCCCGGTCACCGACATCCGCCAGACCCTGACCCCGCAACTGCGCATGGACAAGGGCACCACCGACCTGATCCTGATCGACCTGGGCCGTGGCCAGAACCGCATGGGCGCCTCGATCCTCGCCCAGGTGCACGGCAAGCTCGGCTCGCAAGCGCCGGACGTCGACGATGCCGAAGACCTGAAGGCGTTCTTCGCGGTCATCCAGGGCCTCAACGCCGACGGTCATCTGCTGGCCTACCACGACCGTTCCGACGGTGGTTTGCTGACCACCGTGGTGGAAATGGCTTTCGCCGGCCATTGCGGCCTGAGCCTGACCCTCGACAGCGTTGCCGAGTCTACGGCTGAAATCCCGGCCATCCTGTTCAACGAGGAACTGGGCGCGGTGATCCAGGTTCGCCAGGACGCCACCCCGGACATCCTTGCCCAGTTCAGCGCAGCGGGCCTGGCCGACTGCGTCTCGGTGATCGGCCAGCCGATCAACAACGCCCACATCAACATCACCTTCAACGGCGACACCGTCTTCGAAGGCCAGCGCCGTCTGTTGCAGCGCCAGTGGGCGGAAACCAGCTACCAGATCCAGCGCTTGCGGGACAATGCCGACTGCGCCGAGCAGGAATTCGACGCGCTGCTGGAAGAAGACAACCCGGGTTTGAGCGCCAAGCTCAGCTACGACGTCAATCATGACGTGGCCGCGCCTTACATCAAGAAAGGCATTCGCCCACAAGTGGCGGTGCTGCGTGAGCAGGGTGTCAACGGTCAGGTGGAAATGGCGGCGGCGTTCGACCGCGCCGGTTTCAACGCGATCGACGTGCACATGAGCGATATCCTGGCCGGCCGTGTCGACCTGAACGACTTCAAGGGCATGGTCGCCTGTGGCGGTTTCTCCTACGGCGACGTGCTGGGTGCCGGTGAAGGCTGGGCCAAGTCGGCACTGTTCAACAGCCGCGCCCGCGACGCGTTCCAGGGCTTCTTCGAACGCACCGACAGCTTCACCCTCGGCGTGTGCAACGGTTGCCAGATGATGTCCAACCTGCACGAGTTGATCCCGGGCAGCGAGTTCTGGCCGCACTTCGTGCGTAACCGTTCCGAGCAGTTCGAAGCGCGCGTGGCGATGGTCCAGGTCCAGGAATCCAACTCGATCTTCCTGCAGGGCATGGCCGGTTCGCGCATGCCGATCGCCATCGCCCACGGCGAAGGCCATGCGGAATTCGAAAGCGAAGAAGCCCTGCTCGAAGCCGATTTGTCCGGTTGCGTGTCGCTGCGGTTCGTCGACAACCACGGCAAGGTCACCGAAACCTACCCGGCCAACCCGAACGGCTCGCCGCGCGGGATCACCGGCCTGACCAGCCGCGACGGCCGCGTCACGATCATGATGCCGCACCCGGAACGTGTGTTCCGCGCGGTGCAGAACTCATGGCGTTCGGACGACTGGAACGAAGACGCGCCATGGATGCGCATGTTCCGCAACGCTCGCGTCTGGGTGAACTAAGGGCGTGTACAAGCTCTGCTTCTTCGTCCCGGCCAGCCACCTGGACGTGGTCAAAAGCGCCGTATTCGCCGCCGGTGGCGGACGGATCGGCGCCTATGACCACTGCGCCTGGCAAGTGCTGGGCCTGGGCCAGTTCCGCCCCTTGGACGGCAGCCAGCCGTTCATTGGCGAAGCGGGGCAGGTCGAGCAGGTCGAGGAATGGAAAGTGGAGCTTGTCGTGGCCGATGAGTTGATTCGTGCGGCGGTGGCGGCGTTGAAGCAGAGCCATCCCTATGAGACACCGGCTTATGAAGTGTGGCGGTTGGAGGATTTTTGATCGTCCGGCCGTTGAATGAGAAGCCCGCTGATTGATTCAGCGGGTTTTTTATTGGTCGCGATATAGGTTGAAACACAACTGTGGACACGGACCTGTGGCGAGGGGATTTATCCCCGTTGGGCTGCGCAGCAGCCCTCAAGCCAGGCAATTCGGTGTTTCAGGCAGATTGAGTTGTTGGCTTAGGGGACTGCTGCGCAGTCCAACGGGGATAAATCCCCTCGCCACAGGGAACTCATGTGTGGTCGGGCGCTACGGCCGGATCTCGATCATGGTGCCATCCGGCACCAGGTTCCACACCTCGCGCATGTCCACATTGCGCATGGCAATGCAGCCGTCGGTCCAGTCCAGGGTGTGGAACAGCTGCTCAGGGTTTTCTTCGGAATCCGGGGTGCCATGGATCATGATCATGCCCCCCGGTTCCACGCCTTCGCGGCGGGCGCGGGCGGCGTCGCTGATGTTGGGGTAGGAAATGTGCATCGACAGGTAGAAGCGGTCGCTGGTCTTGCGCCAGTCGATCCAGTAGAAACCCTCGGGGGTGCGCTTGTCGCCTTCGATGAGCTTGGGGCCTTTTTTGGCGCCCTTGCCCAAAGAAATGCGATAGGTCTTCAGTGGTTTGCCGTCGTTGATCAATTGCAATTGATGGGCGGACTTGAGCACCAGCACTTTTTCGATGGTCTTGCCGTTGTAGGTTCCCACCGCAGAAGCCTGGGACACCGCAGCGAACGACAAGCAGAACAGGACAAGCAACCAGCGCATTGAAACGATATCCCTAGAGGTGTCGCGGCTATTATGGATTTTTAGGTATTGGCAGGCTGGGCCAGCGGCGGGATCGATTCGGATCGCACCGGGTAGTCCTCGGTTCGCCGGTCAGCATAGAAGTATTCTAGGGTACGGCCCACCGTGCGGAAAGCCAGCTCGTCCCAGGGAATGTCCGCTTCGTCGAACAGTTTCACTTCCAGGCTCTCGGGCCCGGCGGCGAAATCTTCGTCCACCAGCTCGGCGCGGAAGAATACATGCACCTGGCTGATATGCGGAACATCGATCAGCGTATAAATGCTCAGGTTGCGCACGCGGGCGCAGGCTTCTTCGGCGGTCTCGCGCACGGCGGCCTGCTCGACGGTTTCGCCGTTCTCCATGAAACCTGCCGGCAATGTCCAGTAACCGCGCCGTGGCTCGATGGCACGCCGGCACAGCAGCACTTTGCTGCCCCAGGTCGGCACGCAACCGGCCACGATATTGGGGTTCTGGTAGTGGATGGTGTGGCAGGTATCGCAGACAAAGCGCAAGCGCGAGTCGCCTTCGGGGATACGCTGGGTTACCGGGTTACCGCACTGGCTGCAGAATTTCATGCTTGGGTTCCTGAATGCTGCGCCTATCTTGGCGTCTGCGGGCGGCTGTCGGCAAGTTGTCGTTTCGCGACACGTCGCAGTGCGGGGGTTGGGCGGCTTGCCTGATTGGTGCATGATGCAAGGTAGCGAATAAATCGAGAAGTCTCATGCTGGACGAGCTACTGCATCGAGTAAGCAACCATACCCCACGTGATCTGGAGACTGACCGACGTTTCCCTGAAGCGGCGGTGCTGGTGCCCATTACCCGCAGTGACGAGCCGGAACTGGTCCTGACCCTGCGCGCCAGCGGGCTTTCGACCCATGGCGGCGAGGTTGCATTTCCCGGTGGGCGCCGCGACCCGGAAGACCCGGACCTGATTTTCACCGCCTTGCGCGAAGCCGAAGAAGAAATCGGCCTGCCCCCCGGCCTGGTGGAAGTGATCGGCCCCCTCAGTCCCTTGATCTCGCTGCACGGCATCAAGGTCACGCCCTACGTGGGGGTGATTCCCGATTACGTCGAATACCAGGCCAACGATGCCGAGATCGCCGCGGTGTTCAGCGTACCGCTGGAGTTCTTTCGCAAGGACCCGCGCGAGCACACTCATCGCATCGACTACCAGGGCTGCAGTTGGTATGTGCCCAGCTATCGTTTTGGCGAGTACAAGATCTGGGGCCTGACGGCGATCATGGTGGTCGAGCTGGTCAACCTGATGTTCGACGCCGGCATCGACCTGCACACCCCGCCCAAGACTTTCATCAATACCTGAAGCCCCGAGGAACCTCATGAAATACCGCCTGGGTGATGCCCGTGTCGAAACCCACCCACAGAGCTGGGTCGCCCCCAACGCCACATTGGTGGGCAAGGTCCGCCTCGAAGAAGGCGCCAATGTCTGGTTCAACGCGGTGCTGCGTGGCGATAACGAACTGATCCTGATCGGCAAAAACAGCAACGTGCAGGACGGCACGGTGATGCACACCGACATGGGCTTCCCGCTGACCATCGGCACCGGCGTGACCATCGGCCATAACGCCATGCTTCACGGTTGCACGGTGGGGGACTACAGCCTTATCGGCATCAATGCGGTGATCCTCAACGGCGCGAAGATCGGCAAGAACTGCATCATCGGCGCCAACTCGCTGATCGGCGAAGGCAAGGAGATTCCTGACGGTTCGCTGGTGATGGGCTCACCCGGCAAGGTTGTGCGGGAATTGACCGAAGCGCAGAAGAAGATGCTCGAGGCCAGCGCGGCGCACTATGTTCACAACGCGCAGCGCTACGCCCGCGACTTGGCCGAGCAAGAGCAATGAACCCGCCAGAACGCCCGGTTCCGTCGCCCTGCGTGAACATCTGCGCCCTGGACGATGACGACATCTGCACCGGCTGCCAGCGCACCGTGGCGGAAATCACCCGTTGGAGCCGGATGGACAACGATGAGCGACGCAGTGTTCTGGCGTTGTGTCATGAAAGGGCCAAGGCCAGTGGATTGGTGTGGATGTTGCCGGTGAGGCGCTGACGCCCACACAAGACTCTGTATGAGCACATACCTGTGGGAGCAAAGCTTGCTCGCGATGCAGG
This sequence comes from Pseudomonas sp. N-137, assembly GCF_034555295.1. Lineage (NCBI taxonomy): Bacteria > Pseudomonadati > Pseudomonadota > Gammaproteobacteria > Pseudomonadales > Pseudomonadaceae > Pseudomonas > Pseudomonas sp. N-137. Next base: position 79,605 of record NZ_JAXUDQ010000008.1, on the reverse strand, counting down.
CACCCAGGTCGTCAGGTGGACCGCGTGATCATTCATCGCGGGCAAGCCTTGCTCCCACAGGTTTGGCCTCCACAGATATTTTTCCTCAAAATCTTTATTTCAGCGACGCCACCGATCCAAACCCACCACCCCCAGCGCAATCGCGACAAACCCCGCCAATATCCCTGCGGCATTGATGAGCACCTGTGGATAACCCAGGTTCGCCACGTCAATGAAAGGGTAGGGGTACGCCGCCAGTAATTCCCCCCGCAGCAGGAGCCACGCGAAGTACACCACCGGGTAAATCATCCACAGCCCGATGTGCTTCATGCGCAAGGTGCCCTTGGGTACGCAGAACCACCAGTAGGTCATGAACAGCAACGGCATGACGTCGTGCAGCAATTCGTCGGCCACGAACTGCCAGCCTTCGGGTTGCCACAGATGTCGCAGCAGCAGGTTGTAGGCCAGGCCGACCAGGGTGATGCTCACGGTAATGCCGCTGCTGACCCCCGGCTGCAAGAACCAGCGCCGGGCCGGCGATTCTCGCTGGATCAGTTCCCAGGTCAGCACCACGGCCACCAGAGTGTTGGTCAGCACGGTGAAGAAACTGAGAAAGTTCACCAGGCCGCCGAGCAAGCTTGCGCCCAGTTCCCAGCGACCGAGCAGGATCAGGTACAACTGGATGCTCAACCCGGCCCAGCCCAGCAGGGCCGCCACTGACACGAAACATTGTCGCAGCGCGGGGCGCCGACGGATCTGAATGTCCACGGCTCAGACCGGTCGTTTGGTGCGCATCAGCTTGATGTACAGCCGCTCGACTTTCTCCCGCGCCCACGGCGTCTTGCGCAAAAAGGTCAGGCTGGACTTGATGCTCGGGTCGCTCTTGAAGCAACGAATGTCGATGCGCTCGGCCAGACCCGACCATTCGTAGTGCTGCACCAGGGCGTTGAGGATCTGCTCCAGCGTCACGCCGTGCAGCGGGTTGTTGTTGGATTCGGTCATGGGAGGCCTTCGCGCAAAGAGGTGTAAAGCCGCGCACCTTAGCCGAGGTGCCCGCGTGGTGGAAGTATCACTGAAACGCTGCCTGTTTGTTTCGCGGCTTTGCGCAACGCCTACTGTTACCGAATCCGAAATGATTCATGTCAGTAAAAGGCCTTTCTCTATTTGTAACAGGACATTATCCTTGCGCCGCCTGCTGAAACGCTTCTTCTGCCGTGCCAAAGCCCCCGGCGTTCAGCGAATCCCCTAAAAAGATCAAGAATTCCTTCTTTATGTTCGATGTTCAGACTCTGCAAGACAGCGCTGTCCGGCACTGTATTGCCGCCAGAAACACCCTTCACCTGATGGCCGGTCTCGGCGCCTTGGGCATTGCCATCGGCGCTCAGGCCGCTCCCGCGTTCGACAGCGACTCACCCTGGATGCTGGGTGACTGGAACGGCACGCGAAGCGAACTCGCGAAAAAAGGCTACGACTTCAAGTTCGATTACACCGGTGAAATGGGCAGCAACCTGCACGGCGGCTACGACCATGACCGCACCGCTCGCTACAGCGACCAGTTCGCCTTCGGCACGCACCTGGACCTGCAGAAAATCCTCGGTTGGCACGCCGCCGAGTTTCAACTGACGGTCACCGAGCGCAGCGGCAATAACATCAGCAATGACCGGATCAACGACCCGCGCGTTGGCGGTTTCACTTCCGCCCAGGAAGTCTGGGGCCGTGGCCAGACCTGGCGGTTGACGCAGATGTGGTATCAGCAGGCATTTTTCGATGACCGGCTCGATATCAAGGCCGGTCGTTTCGGTGAGGGCGAGGATTTCAACAGCTTCCCCTGCGACTTCCAGAACCTGGCGTTCTGCGGCTCGCAAGTGGGCAACTGGGTGGGCGGCATCTGGTACAACTGGCCGGTCAGCCAGTGGGCGCTGCGGGTCAAGTATCACCTCACGCCTGAGCTGTATGCGCAGATCGGGGCTTATGAACAAAACCCCTCGAACCTGGAAACCGGTAACGGCTTCAAGCTCAGCGGCAGCGGCACCCAGGGCGCCGTAGTGCCGGTGGAGCTGGTGTGGTCGCCCAAGCTCAATGGTCTGCCGGGCGAATACCGCGCCGGTTATTACTACAGCAGTGCCAACGCCACCGACGCCTACAAGGATCGCAACGGCCAGCCGGCCGCCCTGAGCGGCGAGGCGTATCGCAGCGCGTCGAGCAAGCATGGCGTGTGGTTGGGGGCGCAACAGCAACTGACCAGCCTCGCCAGTGACCATTCCCGTGGCCTGAGTGTGTTCGCCAACGCCACGATGCACGACAAGAAAACCAACGCTATCGACAACTATGTCCAGGCCGGTCTCGTCTACAAGGGCCTGTTCGACGCCCGCGCCAGGGATGACATCGGTTTTGCCCTGGCTCGGGTTCACGTCAACCCGGCTTACCGCAAGAACGCCGAGGCCACCAACCAGGCCCGCGCCGTCCAGGGTTACGACAACCCGGCCTTTTTGCCGCCTCAGGACACCGAGTACAGCGCCGAGTTGTATTACGGCGTACACGTGACGAACTGGCTGACCGTGCGCCCGAACCTGCAGTACATCCGCCATCCAGGTGGCGTGGACAAGGTCGATGACGCGCTGATTGGCGGGATCAAGATTCAGTCGTCGTTCTAGTCAGTGCACAAGACCCTTGTGGGAGCGAGCCTGCTCGCGGTAGCGATTTCACATCCAACATTGAAGTCGACTGTCACGCCGCCATCGCGAGCAAACCCGCTCCCACAGCAACCGCTTCAACCCAATTACCTCTTTCAACTGAACCATGCCCCCTCAAGATCGTCATCTACAGTGACTACTTGCGCGGGACTCCTTAAAACCTCACGGAGAATCACACTATGAGCACTGAGGGTGCTATGAGTCGAAGCCGTCTGCTACCGAGCCTGCTCGGCATTCTGCTTCTATTGATGGGCCTGGCCCTGTTGGCGGGGGGAATCAAGCTGAGCACGCTTGGCGGCTCGCTGTATTACCTGCTGGCCGGTATCGGCCTGGCGCTGACCGGCGTGCTGCTGATCATGGCCCGGCGTGCAGCCCTGGGCCTGTACGCGCTGGTGCTGTTCGCCAGCACCGTGTGGGCGCTGTGGGAAGTGGGCCTGGACTGGTGGCAACTGGTGCCGCGCCTGGCAATGCTGTTTGCCTTGGGCATCGTCATGTTGCTGCCGTGGTTCCGCCGTCCACTGTTGACCCCCGACGCTTCGCCCATGGGCACCCGTGCTTTGGGCGCCGCCGTGGTTATTGCCGGCATCACCGCGCTCGCCAGCCAGTTCACCAATCCGGGTGAAATCGAGGGCCAACTGGACCGCGACAGCGTGCCTGGCATGACCAACACCGCCCCGGCGATGCCGGACGGGGATTGGAACTCCTATGGCCGCAGTGCCCATGGTGACCGTTATTCGCCCCTGGCGCAGATCACCCCCGAGAACGTCAGCAAGCTGGAACCGGCCTGGACCTATCGCACTGGCGACCTGCCAGGGCCGAACGACCCGGGTGAGACCACGGCGGAAAACACACCGCTGAAGGTCAACGGCATGCTCTACGTGTGCACGCCCCACAGCCAGGTGATTGCTTTGGAGCCTGAAACCGGCAAGGAAATCTGGCGGTTCGATCCGAAGCTTTCCACGCAGAAAGCGGAAAACTTCAAGGGCTGGGCCCACATGACCTGCCGCGGCGTGACCTATCACGATGACGCGGTGTACGCCTCGGCCGAGCAGAGCCCGACCGGCGCGGCCAGCACCACGCCGGCGAGCACCGTGTGCCCACGCCGGATCTTCCTGCCGACCGCCGACACGCGCCTGATCGCGCTGAACGCCGACACCGGCAAGATGTGTGAAGACTTCGGTGACAAGGGCCAGGTCGACCTGACCGCCAACATTGGCGGCTTCACGGCCGGCGGTTACTACTCCACGTCGCCACCGGCCGTGACCCAGAACCTGGTGGTGATCGGTGGCCACGTCACCGATAACGTCTCCACCGACGAGCCAAGCGGGGTCATCCGCGCCTATGACGTGCACACCGGCGAGCTGGTGTGGAACTGGGACAGCGGCAACCCGGACGACACTACGCCGATTGCCGAAGGCCAGACCTACACCCGTAACTCGCCGAACATGTGGTCCATGTTCAGCGTCGATGAAAAACTCGGCATGCTCTACCTGCCGATGGGTAACCAGACGCCCGACCAGTTCGGTGGTTTCCGTACACCAGAATCGGAGAAATACGCCGCCGGCCTGACCGCGCTGGATATCGCCACCGGCAAGGTGCGCTGGTACTTCCAGTTCACCCACCACGACCTGTGGGACATGGACGTAGGCGGGCAACCGACGCTGATGGACTTGAAAACCGCCGATGGCGTGAAGCCGGCGGTACTGGCATCGACCAAGCAGGGCAGCATCTACGTGCTGGACCGCAGCAATGGTCAGCCGATCGTGCCGATCAAGGAGATCCCGGTGCCGCAAGGCGCGGTAGAGGGTGACTACACCTCGCCGACCCAGCCGATGTCCGACCTGAACTTCGTGCCGCCGGTCCTCCAGGAACGCGACATGTGGGGCGTGACCCCGTTCGACCAGATGCTGTGCCGGATCGACTTCAAGTCGCTGCGCTACGAAGGCATGTTCACGCCGCCGTCGCTGCAAGGCTCGATCGTCTACCCAGGTAACTTCGGCGTGTTTGACTGGGGCGGTATTTCGGTTGATCCGGTACGCCAGATCGCTTTCGTCAATCCGAGCTACATGGCGTTCAAGTCGAAACTGGTTCCTGCGGCCGAAGTGGCCGGCGGTCCGGGGCGCAAGAGCGAGACCGAAGGCGTGCAGCCGAACAAAGGCGCGCCGTATGGCGTGATCCTCGAAGCGCTGCTTTCGCCAATGGGCCTGCCTTGCCAGGCACCGGCCTGGGGTTATGTGGCGGCCGTCGACCTGACCAACAACAAAACCCTGTGGATGCACAAGAACGGCACCGTGCGTGACAGCTCGCCGGTACCGATCCCGCTGAGCATGGGCGTACCGAGCCTGGGCGGCGCCTTCACCACCGCCAGCGGCCTGGCGTTCCTGAGCGGTACCCTCGACCAGTACCTGCGTGCCTATGACGTGAAAAACGGCAAGCAACTGTGGGAAGGCCGCCTGCCAGCGGGCGCCCAGACCACGCCGATGACCTACACCGGCAAGGACGGCAAGCAATACGTGCTGGTCGTTGCCGGTGGCCATGGTTCCCTGGGTACCAAGCAGGGTGACTATGTGATCGCCTATAAACTGCCGGATTAAGCGGGAGTGATCGTTCCCACGCTCCTGCGTGGGAATGCATCCTCCGACGCTCTGCGTCACCGTTTCAGAAGCGGAACGCGGAGCGTCCCTGGCGGCGTTCCCACGCTGAGCGTGGGAACGATCTGGGGTAAACCGGCGCTCATGAAAAAGGCGACACCTTTGCGGGTGTCGCCTTTTTCTTTAGCCCAATGTCATCCCAAGTTAGCTGTGGGAGCAAAGCTTGCTCGCGATGCTGGCGCCCTGGTCTTCAGTTGGACCGCGTTATCGTTCATCGCGGGCAAGCCTTGCTCCCACAGATCACCATGAGGCAAGCGATACTGCTTACAACTCGATCTTGACGGCCTGGGAAGCCCGGGTCGCCTTGGCGCGGGCGGCGTCGATGGATTCGTCCCGCGCCAGGGCCACGCCCAGGCGTCGCTGGCCGTTGACTTCCGGTTTACCGAACAGGCGCAGGGCGGTGTCCGGTTCGGCCAGGGCTGCGCCGAGGTTGGCGAAAGCGGTCTGGGTCGACTGGCCTTCCACCAGGATCACCGCCGAGGCCGATGGGCCGAACTGGCGGATCAGCGGGATCGGCAGGCCGAGGATGGCGCGGGCGTGCAGGGCGAACTGCGACAGGTCCTGGGAAATCAGCGTCACCAGGCCGGTGTCGTGTGGGCGCGGCGAGACTTCGCTGAACCACACCTGGTCACCCTTGATGAACAGCTCGACGCCAAACAGGCCGCGACCACCCAAGGCTTCGGTCACGGCTTTAGCCACGCGCTCGGATTCAGCCAGGGCCACCGGGCTCATGGCCTGAGGCTGCCAGGATTCCTGATAGTCGCCTTTTTCCTGGCGGTGACCGACCGGTGCGCAGAAGGTGGTGCCGCCAACATGGCGCACGGTAAGCAGGGTGATTTCATAGTCGAAATCGATGAAGCCCTCGATGATCACCCGGCCCTTGCCGGCACGGCCGCCTTCCTGGGCGTAGTCCCAGGCTTTCTGCACGTCATCGGCACTGCGCAGCAGGCTCTGGCCCTTGCCCGAGGAACTCATCACCGGCTTTACCACGCACGGGAAGCCCAGGGTTTCAACGGCCTTGCGGTAGTCTTCCACGGTGTCGGCGAAGAAATACGGCGAGGTCGGCAGACCCAACTCTTCGGCGGCCAGGCGCCGGATGCCTTCGCGGTTCATGGTCAGTTGCGCGGCACGAGCGGTGGGGATCACGGTGAAGCCTTCAGCTTCCAGTTCCACCAGCGTGGCGGTGGCGATGGCTTCGATTTCCGGCACGATGAAGTGCGGCTTCTCGGCCTCGATCACCGCGCGCAGGGCCGCGCCATCGAGCATGTTGATCACATGGCTGCGATGGGCCACTTGCATGGCCGGCGCGTTGGCGTAGCGATCCACGGCAATCACTTCAACGCCCAGGCGCTGCAGTTCGATTACCACTTCCTTGCCCAGTTCACCGCTGCCACACAACAAAACGCGGGTCGCGGTGGGCGACAATGGAGTTCCGATACGGGTCATCTGAAGGTCCTCAAACAGGAGCGGAGCATCGAGGGTCGCGCGCCGGGCGAGCTTCCCATGGGGAGAAAGCGCGGCATTTTACATGAACCGCAGGTTTTGGCTTCAGCCGGTGACGGCCTGTTTGCGCAAACGCCAGGCCATGATCAGCCACACTGCCGTGACCCCGGCGAATTTCGAGACCAGCGCGGTGATCACCACGGCCGGTGTCAGGGCATCGATCATGCCGAAGAAAATGAAGGTGTCCAGAGGAATACTCAGGGCCGAACTGATCCACAACCGGTCATGCAGCGGACGCTTGGTGATGGAGAACACCAGCCAGTCAATGCATTCGGATACCGCGAACGCCGTGGCGCTGGCCAGGGCAATGGTCGGGTCGGAGGTGACGTAGGACAACACCAGCGCCACCAGCATCGCCACGATGGCGCCGTGGCCGAACCGAGTTTGCACCATGTCGCGCAGGACAAATACCAGCCCGCCCCAGGCCGACCAGATGATGTCCAGGTGCGGCGCGGCGGAAAACGCGAAGTTGATCAGCACGACGCTGCTGATATAGGCGATCAGGAAAAGCATGGATCGGGGTACCTGGTGGGGTGTAAATCAAGTATTCAAGAGCGACGATAGCCCTGTGGGAGCAAAGCTTGCTCGCGATGCAGGCGCCTCGCTTTCTGAAAGACCTCATTGCCTTCATCGCGGGCAAGCCTTGCTCCCACACAGGTTGTGTTCGGTCAGTGGGTGCAGGGTACTTTAGCAGGCCAGCACGCCGCACCTCATTCCTCCTCGCTGTCATCCGCCTTCCAATACCCCACCGCCTTCACAAAATCCTGATCCAGCCCTTTCTCCTCCAACAACACCTTGCGAATCTGTCGCGACACTTTGCTCTCGGTGGCGACCCAGGCGTATAGCTTGCCGCCGGGCATTTCCAGGTGCTGCACGGTGGTCAGCAGGTTGTTCTGGCGGCCTTCGCGCAGCACCCAGATCACGTGTACTTGCGCGGGGCTGTTAAGGATTTGCTGCTCGGCGCCGTTTTCCACTTCCACCACCACCAGCGCACGCCGGTTGGCCGCCAGGTTTTCCAGGCGACGGGCGATGGCGGGCAGGGCGGTTTCGTCGCCGATCAGCAGGTAGTGGTCGAAGATGTCCGGGACAATCATCGAGCCCCTTGGCCCGGCGATGTTGAGGTATTGCCCGGGCGTCGCCTGGGTCGCCCAGGTCGCGGCAGGCCCATCGCCATGCAGCACAAAGTCGATGTCCAGCTCCAGCGTCTGCAGGTCATAACGGCGCGGGGTGTAGTCGCGCATTTGCGGCATCGGGCCCTGATCCTTGCCAGCGCCGGGGGCGAAGTTTTCCAGGGCGGCGTGTTCCTCGGCGTTCTGTGGGAACAGCAGTTTTACGTGATCGTCGCTGCCGAGGCTGGTGAACCCGGCCAGTTCCGGCCCGCCCAGGGTGATGCGGCGCATGCGCGGAGTCAGGTCCTGCACTCGCAACACTTGCAGGCGGCGGCGCTTGATCTCGTGGCTGACACGGTGAATGGTGTTTTGATCGACTTCAGTCATTGGCTGGACTCCGAAACAGGTGGACGGTCGGGACCGTCGATAATGGCTTTGGCGGTGTTGTTGAGCAGGTCGCGAATCCGCAGGGTTTCTTCCGGGCTCCACCGGCCATGGTGTTTGTGCAGCGCATTGCGCAGGTTATACACCGCTTCGTGGATTTCCGGGGGGCGGTCTTGGCCGCGCAGGGAGCGCTTGCTCGCTTCAATGCGCATGCGTACCTCATTCAACGCCGGGGCCTGGTCTTCAAGGAATAGACGTCCGGCGTCGGTCACGCTGTAGCGTTTTTTTCCACCTTCGGCGTTGCCGGCGATCAATGCGCCCATTTCCAGGAAGGTCAGCGTCGGATAAATCACGCCGGGGCTGGGGCTATAGGCGCCGTCGAACATGTTTTCGATCCGGCGGATCAAGTCGTAGCCGTGGCAGGGCTGCTCGCCAATCAGCGCGAGCAACAGCAATTTCAGGTCACCGGAGGCGAAGACCCGGGGGCCCCGGCTACCACGCTCACGGCCTGCGGGTCGACGTTCGAAACCATCGTGTTCATCGTGTTCATCGTGTTTTCGGCTGGGATGGGAAGGGGGGACTGTCATATGCCTGCTCTCCGTTCTGCATAAGATAGAACTGAGATATATCTTTATCCGTAGATATATCTTTGACCCTCGATATATCTTGGAACTAAGATATATCGAAGTCGGGTTCCAATTGTTTGAAAAAGATAAGACCTTACCCGAATCCCTTGCCTGTACGGGCGGCAAAGTAGGCAACTGTCTGCATTTGCAGTTTTAAATCCGGGGTGTGACTTGCAGGTGTGGGTTGTTTCTTACATCCAAACTTCGGTTTTATATAAAACAGTGTATTTTTCGTTATTGCGCATGGCGGTTTGGCTACGTGCTTTTGGGAATAGGCCTGCTTATTTTTAATTAAAGAGAGTGGATCATGCTCCGGCGTTGAGGTCAGGCCAGGCTGTAGTGGGTCTGCAACTTCAAGCCTTCTCTTTATGCTATGAACAGGTGTCAAACATGCTCAAACAAATCGTATCCGGTACTGCTCTGGTCGCCGCTGCCCTGAGTTCCTCGCTGGTCTTCGCTCTGGACGATGCTCGCTCCTCTATTCATATCACCGCGACGATCCCCACCAAGCAGTTCCATGTACTGCCACGCAACCCTGACTTCGGTAAGGATGAAGTCATGCACTACAACCCGGTGACCAACTCCTTGAGCCCTTTGCGTCAGACCTTCGACGTGAAGAACACCGACGGTTCGGTGCATGCCTATATCCTGGGCGGCCAGGCTTCGCTGACCAATGGTACGGACGCCATTCCGCTGCTGACCCGGTTCAACAATGTCACCCTGACCGAGTTTCCTCAGGAAGTGGTGACTGACGCGGCATCCACTCCAGGTACCCAGGCCGACATGCTCATCATGGCCTCGACCGTGCCTCTGGAGAGCCAGGTCGGTCAATACACCGCCGACTTCACCGTGATCTTCGACGCGGTGCCTCGCCCGTAAACCCTTCACTGCCCGATGAGGCTTTTCTCGTCCTGCGGGCATGAACGCAGGTCGGCCGCCCGGCCGGCCTGTACCTGGAACGTCCCGATAGTTTGCTGATATGAGAATCCATTGATGTTTGCGATGACACCCATCGTGGGTGCGCTGGCGCTGTTGTTGTGCGCCAGTGCATTGGCTGCGCCGACCGCCCCGGGTACGACGCCCAGAAGTCTGTTGTCCCAGGCCAAGGGGCTGCCGGAGGAGTTTGAAGCCCACTTTTTCGATGTGCCTCTGGCGGTTCGTATGGAACTCGATCAACAGTACCTCGGCGAAGCCATGGTGGTGTTGACACGCGATGATCGTATTACCTTGCTCGAATTCACCGACACCCAGGACAGCCCGATCCCGCCCGTCGAGCGCGGGCAATGGGAGCAACTGCTCAAACAGGGGCGCGCCTTGGGTGCCTGCGAAGCCAAATGCACGGCGGGGCTGCTGGCGGTGCATTACAGCCTTGAACATTCACTGGTGTCGATCCTCACTGAAAAAGTGGAGCGCGGCAGCGTGGAGAAACGTTATTACGATCAGCCACAGGGGGGCAGCCTGGGCTTGATCGTCAATAACCAACTCAATCTCAACGGTGGTCAGGAGCAGGATACGGGCGGGCGTTATGGCCTCAATGCCAGTTCCAGCGTGGGCAACTGGACCCAGTCGTTCGATCTGCAGCTGTCGCGCCTGGGCGGGCCGGACGATAAGCTCTACCACGCCGTTCATGAGCTGCACACCCAGCGCGAGATGCAAGACAGTTTTTTGCGCCTGGGTTATTTCATGCCGGGCTCCGATGGTTTGAACCGTCAGATCCGTTCGTTCGGGGCCAACCCGGATACCGCGCTGGGGGTCATGTACGGCAGTTCCGACAGCCTGGTGATCAATAATCCCAAGCCCAGCGTGTACCCCATTTATGTCACCGCCAGTCGTCAGGCGGCGGTGGAGATCTACCGCAACGGCCTGTTGCTCAATACCCAGGCCGTCAGCGCCGGCTTGCAGAGCCTGGATACCCGGCCATTGCCCGGCGGCATCTATGAAGTGGAAGTGCGGCTGATCGAAGACGGGCAGACCACCGCCACGTCCCAGGAGCTGGTCTACAAGCCCAACAACTGGCGCAGTGCCGATGATCGCTGGCGCTACAACCTGTTTGCCGGCCGCGAAACCAAACTGCTGAGCAATTGGGATGATCAACCCTCGGGCTTCACGACTGCCGGGGTCGGTCTCAATTACTTGCTGCACCCGCGAGTGGTGTTGGGGCTTTCCACGCGCCAGGTGCAGGACAAGCTGCAGTACGGCACCTCGGTGGACTGGACGCTGCCCGCCAACACCAGCTTCTTTGCCAACGTTTACCAGACCGAGCAATACGGCACTGGCATGGACCTGCAGGCGCTGTACAGCTACGGTCTGGGCAGTGTGGTGGCCAGCCATAATCGCAGTTGGCTGGACACGCGCAACACTTACGAAACCCTGCCTGACGGCACCCGTATCCGCCAGCGCGACGTGTTCGTCGGCCAGACCAGCAATTCGTCGCTGTCGGTCTCCCATCGACTGAGCAACAAGTCGTCGATCAACGGGCGGCTGTTCTACAGCGAAGGCAATGTCGAGGGCGCCGGTGTGGACCTGGGATGGACCCAGCGTGGCAAGCTTGGCGGCAGCGATGCCAACTGGCGGTGGTCGGTGTTCGACCGTCCGGGCACCTCCAGTACCGCCGATCGACGAAATCGCGGCGTGGACCTGAGCGTCAGCGTGGCCTTGGGCGGGCCGGGCGAGTATTGGTCGGGCAGTATCGGCACCCGCACATCCCGTGACGGAACGCGGGACAACAATGGGTCGCTGAGCTATCGCCGGGACCTGCAGGATCACGTGCTGCAAAGCGTGTCCGCCACGGTACTGGCCGATACCTATGGCGTGGGCCTGTCCGGCCTCGCCAGTTTCGACACCGATACGGTGTACGGCGACGGTTTCATCCAGCGCTCTTCCTACAACAACAACCTCACCGGTGGCTTGAACCTCAGCAGCACGGTGGCCGTGGGTGGCCAGAAAGTCGCCTTCACCGGCCTGCCCCAGAGTGGCGGCGCGGGCATGATCGTGGATGTGGAAACCGACCTGGACGACATCGTCCTGCTCGCCGACGACCTGACGGGTGGCACCACCACCTTGCGTCCCGGCCGCAACTTCGTGCCCATCACCGCCTATCAGAACAGCCTGTTGACCTTCGACTTCGACGGCGTGCATCCACCGGCGGCCAACATAGAGCCTTCACGCAGCCGCTATCACTTGAACAAAGGGGGCGTGGACTACCGCAAAGTCAGCGTGATGAGAAGCGTGACCGTGCTCGGTCGTCTGCTGGACGCGCAGGGCCAGCCGCTCAAGGGCCATCACGTGATCAACCACGCCAGCCGTGGAGTCAGCGAGGTGGACGGTTTCTTCTCCATGGAGATGAACGCCAGCTCCCCGACGCTTGAAGTGCGCTATGGCAATGACTTGCTTTGCCAGTTCCGCCTCGACCCGGATAACGCCAACAGCGAGGGCGATGTGTTGATGATCGGTGATTTGCGCTGCACGCCAGACACCCTGGCCGACAGCAACAACTCGATCGAGACGGCGGGTTGAACTTGATCCTGGCGCGCCGGCCAGCGTGGTGCGCCCTTCAACATTGCAAGCAGTGTTCCGTGAAACGGTCGCCATCGGCCGCCTTCCATTCATGAGGTTTTGGTAATGAAGCGCTTATTGGTTCTGTGTGGTTTGTCGCTGTTTTCGCTGATGGCCCAGGCCGGGCCGCAGATTAATGTCGGGGTGGTCTACGACTATCTCGAAGGCGACAAGAGCACCTACATGAAACGGATCTTCAACGGCGGAACGTCCACCGCATTCGTCAAGGTCGACATCCTCGAGATTCTTTACAGCGACGACGGCAGCTACCTGGAGGTGCCGCTACAGGATCAGGACGGCGTACTCGCCAGAAATGGTCTGATGGCGAGCCCGGCACGCCTGATCGTGCCGGCCAACGGCATGCAGGGCACGCGTCTGCTGTTCATGGGCGACCGCAGCAAGGAGCGGTACTTCCGGGTTCGCTTCGTCCCGGTGGTGCCGGAGGCCGAGGACGAGTTCGCCGTCAGCGCCGAGGAACGCGAGCAATACAAGAAGGAACGGATCGCCGCCGGGGTGAAAGTGCTGGCCGGCTTCGGCACGGTGTTTTTTGTCAGGCCCAAGGAGACCCGTTTCGAGACGGCCATCGATGACAGTGCCGATCGCTATCTGGTGCGCAACAACGGCAACAGCGTGGTGGTGATTGATGAGTTCAAGGATTGCGCTGCGCAAAAAGACAACGATTGCCGGCCGACCACCAAGCACCACGTCATGGCCGGTCGCACCTTTTCGTTCGACAAGGAGCCTGGGCGTGAGTACCGCTTCAGCCTGATCGAAGGTCGCGAGGAAAAAGCCATTGAGATCAAAGGCTGACGGTATGCCGTCACTGAACCGCCGTTGGCGCCACAGGTAATCATCATGTTCAAGACGCTGTTACGTACTCTCCTGTTCACCGCCTTGACGCTGCCGGGTTTGCCCGCGTGGGCAGCGCTGGAGCGGGAAACGTTCGAACTCTTCGTCACTATCCCGACGATCGACTTCCACGTGCTGCCGGTCGACCCGCAACTGGTCGAGCGTGAACAGCCGATGCTGTTCAGCACCCTGACCTCCGGGCTCTTGCCGCTGCGGGCCAATTACGAAGTGAAGAACATCAACGGGGCCATTGGCGCCCGTCTGGGGCAAGAGGCTTACCTGTCCAATGGCCGTGAGCGCATCGACCTGCAGGTGACGTTCAACAACGTCCAACTGACCCTGGATTCGGCCCAGGTGGTCTCGGCCGCCGAAGCCCGGCCCGGTCGGCGTGTGGGGCTGGAAATCATCGCCGTCAAGACCGAGGAGGAGTATGCGCCTGGGGATTATTTCGGCACCGTGCACATGGTGTTCGATGCCATTGCGCCGTAGGGCAATTGCGGTTTATTGGAGTAAGTCGAAATGAGTCGTTCAAACATCTTCGGGCGCGGTGTTTCGCTGTGCCGCGTTGCCACGGCTTTTGTCTTGTTGTGTATAGGCATGCCGACGGCCAATGCATTGACCCAGGAGATCAGTGCGCGTTTCCGGCCTGATCCGGCGAAGCCCATGGAGAACAAGTTCACCAATACCACACCGGTGAGTGGGTATTGTTCCCAGCACCCCAGGGAATGTGAAATCACGGGCATGTTCAGTATCCGGATGCCCATTACCTTTGATTCGTCCGCGCCTATTCAGGCCAACCACCCCAGTAATCGGCAAGGCGCCATGTTCAAGGTGCCCGCCAACTGGCGTCCGGCAACCGTCTTCAATTCAAGCACCGGCGAAAGTGAAGAGGTTGAAGTGCGCGTATCCGGTATCGGTTCGCAATATCGCCTCAGCGTGAGTCCTGTCGAGCTGGTGGGAGGGGGGGAGGATCTCAAGACGGCCCATTACAGGCTATGGGGCGGCAGTTGGGTGTATGCGCCTTCGCCGTGCCGCTACAGTGGTGTTGCGACCTACAACACGCTCACGTACGCATTTTTTTGGAAAACGCCGCAAGAAAGCGCCTGCGCCAAACAGGCAAAATACCTGGTGCCCGATATGCGCTACACCTATCTGGATTTTGCCTACGAACTGCGCACCCCCAACCCCTTGAAGATGTCGGCCGGTCATTACACTGGGACGTTGAGCTACAGCGTCGGGCCGGGCCAGGACTTCGACATGGGTGACGTGATGATCCCGAACGATTCGGTGATTGCGCTCAATTTCAATCTCGAAGTCCAACACACGCTCAAGGTCGAAGTTCCTCCTGGCGGCAACAAGGTCGTGCTCGAACCTCAGGGCGGTTGGCAGGCCTGGTTGAGCCAGGGGCAAAAACCGACGCGGTTGTTTCGTGACCAGACCTTCCATATCTGGGCTTCATCGCGGTTCAAGATGCGTATGCAATGCCAATTCGCCGATACGAGCGATAACACCTGCCTGCTCTGGGCACCCAGCTCCGGCCTTCTGGTGCCGGTGAATGTCAGCGTGACCCTGCCCAACGGCTTGACTGACGCCGCCGGCCAACCGGTCAACCGCCGTCGGCTCTACCTCGACGGCAGCGGCACCGAACTGTTCCAGCCGGGGCACTACATCGACCGCAAGCCGGGCACCCTGCATTTCGAAGTCGGCCGCAATCAGGTTGAGGAAATGCTAGCTGGGGAAGCCAAGAGTTACATAGGCAATGTGACGGTGATCTGGGATTCAGAGGTTTAGGTGATCCCCTGTGGGAGCGGGCTTGCTCGTTGCAGTTTTATTGGAGTGAAAATGAGTCGTTCAAACATCTTCGGGCGCGGTGTTTCGTTGTGCCGCGCAGTCGCGGTTTTTGCCTTGTTGTTGACAGGCGTTCCGACGGCCAATGCGCTGACCCGGGAAATCAGTGCCGTATTCAGGCCAGACCCTGCTAAGCCTCAAGAGAATAAATTTCGCAATACCACTCCGACCACGGGTTACTGCGCGTCATTTCCAAATCAATGCAAGACGATGTTCAGCATTCGCTTGCCTATCACTTTCAGTTCGACCCTTCCTATCGAAGCGAATCATGGGGACGCTCGGCAAGGTGCGATGTTCAAAGTGCCTGCCGGTTGGCGCTCGCTACAAGTAACCCATGCAAGTACGGGTGAAACTGAAGTCGTTGAAATACGTTTGTCCGGCATAGGTTCGGAATACCGACTTCCTGTTAACGCAGCCGACTTGGTCGGTGGAGGTGTTGACGCTTTAAAGGCTCATAACCTGTTATGGGGTTCTAGCTGGGTCAGTGCGCCCTCGCCATGTCGATTCGGCGGTAATGCACCTTATAACGTCAATTGGTACGGTTTTTTCTGGACCACCCCGGTAGAAGGTGTGTGCGCCAAAAGGGCTCGTTACTTGATCCCCAGTATGACTTACCGTTATCTGGATTTTGCCTACGAATTGCGTACCCCCAATCCCTTGACCATGTCGACCGGTCAATACACGGGCTCGCTGACTTATAGCGTTGGTCCGGGGCAGGACTTCGATATGGGCGATGTGATGATCCCGAATGATTCAATAATCGCGTTCAATTTCAAACTGGATGTCGAACACACCCTCAAGGTCGAAGTGCCTCCTGGCGGCAACAAGGTCGTGCTCGAACCTCAGGGCGGTTGGCAGGCCTGGTTGAGCCAGGGGCAAAAACCGACGCGGTTGTTTCGTGACCAGACCTTCCACATCTCAGCCTCGTCGCGTTTCAAGATGGGCCTGCAATGCCAGTTCGCCGGTTCGAGTGATAACACCTGCCTGCTCTGGGCACCCAGCTCCGGCCAGATGGTGCCGGTGAATATCAGTGTGACCCTGCCCAATGGCCTGACCGACGCTGGTGGCCAACCGGTCAACCGCCGTCGGCTCTATCTCGATGGAAGCGGCACCGAGTTGTTCCAGCCGGGGCATTACATCGAGCGTCGGTCGGGAACGATGCACTTTGAAGTCACCCGCAACCAGGTCGAGGAAATGCTGGCCGGCGATGCCAAGAGTTACATAGGCAATGTGACGGTGATCTGGGATTCGGAGGTCTAGCGGTCCACCATCGCTCCTAAGGGGTTGGATTGAGTCAATGGCGCGCCACCAACGGCTGGCACTGGGTATGGCTACCCGGTTGCAAGTACGGCGAGAGGAACGGCGCCATACCCTTGAGCACCTGCACCGGCAAGGCCGAGGTGAATTTGAAGTTCTGCGCCGAAACCCCCGGCACATAGGCGGTGAGGGTGCCGAAATGGCTGTCGCCGATGTAGAACACAAAGGTCGCGGTGCGGTTGATCGACTTGGAACTGATGACCCGCCCGCCGGCGCCAACGGCTTCGATGCGATTGTCGCCGGTGCCGGTCTTGCCACCCATCGATAACGGCGTGCCATCGGCCAGGGTGAAACTGCCGGCCACCCGTTTCGCGGTGCCGGCATCGACCACCTGGGACAACGCACCGCGCAAAGCCCGGGCCACTTCCACCGGCATCACCCGTTTGCCGTTATCCGGATCGCTGATCAGCCGTGTCTCATAAGGGGTATTGACGGCGAAGTCGAGGCTGTCGACGCGCAGCGCCGGGAGCCGGATGCCGTCGTTGAGGATGGTGCCCACCAGCTCCGCCAGCGCGGCGGGGCGGTCGCCGGAGCTGCCGATGGCGGTGGCCAGCGACGGCACCAGATGGTCGAACGGGTAGCCGACTTTCTGCCAGCGTTGGTGGATATCAAGGAAGGCCTCGACTTCCAGCATGGTGCGGATACGACTGTCGCGGGCGCTCTTGTGCCGGCTTTTGAATAGCCAACTGTAGACCTCTTGGCGTTCGAACCGGCTGGCTTTGACGATCTGGCTGAACTTGGCATCAGGATTGTTCAGCAGATAACCCACCAGCCACAGGTCCAGCGGATGGACTTTGGCGATAAAGCCCTGGTCGGGCAGGTCATAGTTGCCCGGGCCGTAGCTGCTGTAGAGCCGTTCCAGGCGTTCGTCGGTGAGCTTTTCGGCGCTCTTGGCCGACTTGAGGTGAGAACGCACAAAGTGGTTGAAGCTTTCCTGGCTGTCGCCGGGAAAGAAATAGCGGTGCACGGCGGCCAGGCGGATCGCGGTGGGGCGCATGCCGTCGAGGAAGGTTTCGAGACGCTGGCCCGTGTCCTTTTTCTGGTACTTCTTCCAGAACTTGAGCAGGAAGGTGGTGCCTTCGCGGTCGGCAAACTGGGCCAGGTACTCCTGGCGGCGCGGATTCTTGTCGTCCTTGAGCAGCTCCGAACTGTTGTCGGGACCCGCGTACGTGGCGTAGCGCACCAGGTCACGCATCAGGCGAATGAATGGCAGGTTGATCGACTCGCGCAGGGCGTCGCGCAAGGTGGGATTACGGCCGTTATCTTCCTTACGGAAATTATTGAAGGTGTGCAGCCCGCCGCCGGTGAAAAACGCCTCGCCGGGGCTGGCTGAATAGGTACGATCCAGCGCTGCCTCAAGCATCGTCGGCAGGTTGCGATCGCTGTGTTGGATCAGGTAGTCGACGGCCCAACGGGAGAGGCGGTCCTGGTCGGCGATCTCGGCTTTTTTCAATGTTGCCGGGGTTTCGTGGGCATAACGTTCGTGCAGTTCGGCGATGATCTGCAGGTAGGTGGTGAGCACCCGTAACTTGGCGGTGGAGCCCAGTTCCAGTTTGCTGCCTTCGTTGATATCAAAGGGTTGGTCGGTGCTGTCGGTTTGCACGCGCACGCGCGAGCCGTCCGGGGTCAGTTCCAGCAGGGTGAAGCTGTAGCGCACCTGGGCGGTGCTGGTAGGCGTCAGAAGACGTTCGCCCATCAGGCCGATTTCGGCAGCGAACGCCGGGTCCGCCAAGCGCTTGAGGTAATCGGTGGCCTGGGTCTGCAAGTCGTTTTGCAAGGTGCTGGTGGCGGAGAGGTCCAGGCGATCGAGGTCGTAGAACGAGCGGTTGAGCAGCGTGGCCAGACGACTGCGGGCGGCGCTGATGCCCTTGTTGATTTCGTTGGGCTGAATGGTGGGTTGCTGCACCCAGTCGCGATAACTGACCTTGCTTGCCAGGGTCGCTTCGGCCAAGGAGGCGTCGATCACGCCGTTCTGGGCCAGCAGCCGGACGTGGCTGTCGGTCAGGCGCGCCAGTTCGTCCCGGCCTTTGGACAGGTAATAGGAGGGGCGGCGCTGGGCGATCATCAACGACAGCATTTCCCGCAGGGCCAGGCCTTTTTCCGCGAGGCTGGCGGGGTCTGTCGCGGTGCTGGACAAGCGTTCGTTGGCACGCTTGAAATCGGCGCCGTACCAGACCCGCAAACCTTCGGCCATGCCGTGGACTTCGCCATGCCCCGGCACGGCGGAGAGCGGCACGCTGTTGAGGTAATCACGGATGATTTTCTGCCGGGCCTCAAGGGTCTGTGGGCCTGCCTGATAGGCCCGCACACTGGCGGAAATCATCTGGCGGATTTTCTCCGCCCCCGACCCGGTGAGGCCGTCGGCGGAGTGGCGGTACTTTTCCAGCTGCGTCGCCAGTGTACTGCCCCCGGCGGACTGCCCAGGCAGACTCAGGAGCTTGGCGACTTGCGACCACGCCGCCATGCCGAAGCGCGGCCAGTCCACCGCCGGGTTGGCCTGGGGGTGCTTGGGGTCGAGTAAAAAGCGGTTCTCGATGAACAACAGGCTTTGCACCACCACGGGGGGGATTGCCTCGAAGCTGGCGTACAGTTGCTGCGGGTACTTGAACTGGTACAGCGGCGCGACGCGGCAATCGGTGATCGTCAGGCCGGCCTGGATCTTTTCCGCATAAGGGACAAACAGGCCCTTATCGACGTAATTCATCAAGGCCGGGGAGAAACGTGCCTGGGCCTGGATCACATAATCGCGCTTGAGCAACCGCGGCAGGAATTCATCCAGCGAGCTGTAACCCAACCGCCGGTCGAACGGACCTGCGCCAGGGTAGACGATGGCGTCGCTGGGCCCCGGTTGCACCGAATAGGTCAAAGACGCGGCGTACCGGCTTAGCTCCTGGGCTTGAAACCTGGACGTGCGCATTTCCTTGGCCACCGCCAGGCCGACCACCACCACGATAATCAACAGCAACAACCAGAACGCTCGCCAGCCATGCCCTGCGCGGCGTTTTTTTTGGGGTAAAGGTGCTTCTTCCATACGTTCAGTCGGGCCCACAGGTTTACTCGAATCGGTTTGCCATAACGCGCCCATAGTCGACTGATCCATTCACGCATTGATCGGGACTTGTTTGAAGCTTAGACGGTGGCGGCGCGGGCGGCGGGGAAATTGTGGACACCGTATGTATAAGACGGTTGTTGTTCTCTATGGCTGAGGGGCTTTTGTGGCGAGGGAGCTTGCTCCCGCTCGGCTGCGCAGCAGACGCAACTGATGCATGGCTGAGCAGTATTCCAAGGTTGAAAAGGCCGGGGGCGGCTGCGCCACCCAGCGGGAGCAAGCTCCCTCGCCACGGGTACTACGTTGCTATCGGAAACGTCGTTCAAACATCAAAGTCTCGGGTCAGACCGGGCGGGGCTACCGTAAGTTGATACCCCAACGACAGGAAGCCAAGGAATGTATCCACCACGCCCAAACTCTCATCAATTGCGTCGCGGACGCTCTTCGGAACGGGGGCGAGGCTACCTCGTCACTACGGTCGTTCACCAACGCATGCCGCTCTTCAAGGACTGGCGATTGGGACGCTTGCTGGTTGCAGAACTGCGCCGGGCTCATGAACGAGGCCAGGTTAATTCGCTGGCCTGGGTTGTCATGCCGGACCATCTGCATTGGCTGGTGCAACTGGAGCAAGCCCAACTCACTCAGGTCATGCAAGCCGTCAAATCTCGCAGCACCCTGGCGATCAATCGAGCAATGAATAGAAAAGGTGCCTTCTGGCAAAGCGGTTTCCACGATCGTGCGATCCGCGACAACCAGGAGCTGCGGCCCTTCGCTCGGTACATCATCGCCAATCCGCTTCGCGCAGGGCTGGTGGATCGCATTGGTGATTACCCGCTCTGGGACGCGAAATGGCTCTAGTCGCTTTGGTTGCTTTGGTTGCTCTTGTGGCGAGGGAGCTTGCTCCCGCTCGGCTGCGCAGCAGACGCAACTGATGCATGGCTGAGCAGTATTCCCAGGTTGAAAAAACCGGGGGCGGCTGCGCCACCCAGCGGGAGCAAGCTCCCTCGCCACAGGGGCTGTTCAGCCCAAGAACTCTGCGCTAGAGCCATCGGCATGTCCCCGGGCATGACGCTGCACCATCGCTGTGCAATACTCGGCGCCGTTTTACGAATTGACTGTAATCCCAGGCAATACGTCTCCATAGATGGGTATAGGGATGAGGTTTATCCCTGATTTTCCCTGGTTTTACAGTGAAACTCTCTGCCTCTGGCTTTTTATACTGCACGACCCGCTGATCCTGCGGCTTTTGTTCTACAGGACGGTCTATCCACAAAACAGACCCGGTTTCGGCAAGGTGGCAGGCCTATCGGCTTGCGGCTTTGGAGACTCGGTGGTCAATCCAATAACAAAACGAGGTTGTATCCCTATGCCTGTCGGCAATCATCTGCCCCATGGCGAGACCGCTCAGGGTGGTCCGCTCAAACGTGAACTCGGCGAGCGGCATATCCGCCTGATGGCGCTCGGCGCTTGCATCGGTGTCGGGCTGTTCCTCGGCTCGGCCAAGGCCATCGAAATGGCCGGTCCGGCAATCATGCTGTCCTACATCATTGGTGGCCTGGCGATCCTGGTGATCATGCGTGCGCTCGGTGAGATGGCCGTGCACAACCCGGTGGCCGGCTCGTTCAGTCGTTATGCCCAGGACTACCTCGGGCCGCTGGCGGGATTCCTGACCGGCTGGAACTACTGGTTCCTGTGGCTGGTTACCTGCGTGGCGGAAATCACCGCGGTGGCGGTGTACATGGGCATCTGGTTCCCCGACGTGCCCCGCTGGATCTGGGCCCTGGCGGCACTGATCAGCATGGGCTCGATCAATCTGATCGCGGTCAAGGCCTTCGGCGAATTCGAGTTCTGGTTCGCCTTGATCAAGATCGTCACCATCATCGCCATGGTCATCGGCGGCGTGGGCATCATCGCTTTCGGGTTCGGCAACGACGGCGTGGCCCTGGGTATTTCCAATCTCTGGACGCACGGCGGTTTCATGCCCAACGGCGTGCAGGGTGTGTTGATGTCCCTGCAAATGGTGATGTTCGCCTACCTGGGTGTGGAAATGATCGGCCTGACCGCCGGTGAGGCGAAGAACCCGCAGAAAACCATCCCCAACGCCATCGGTTCGGTGTTCTGGCGGATCCTGCTGTTCTACGTCGGTGCTCTGTTTGTGATCCTGTCGATCTACCCCTGGAACGAGATCGGCACCCAGGGCAGCCCGTTCGTGATGACCTTCGAGCGCCTGGGTATCAAGACCGCCGCCGGCATCATCAACTTCGTGGTGATCACTGCGGCGCTGTCGTCCTGCAACGGCGGGATCTTCAGCACCGGGCGGATGCTCTACAGCCTGGCGCAGAACGGCCAGGCCCCGGCTGGTTTCGCCACCACCTCGGCCAACGGCGTGCCGCGCCGCGCGTTGCTGCTGTCCATCGCCGCGCTGCTGCTGGGCGTGCTGCTCAACTACCTGGTGCCGGAAAAAGTCTTCGTCTGGGTGACCTCCATCGCCACCTTCGGCGCGATCTGGACCTGGGTGATGATCCTGCTGGCCCAGCTAAAATTCCGTAAAAGCCTGAGCGCTTCGGAACGTGCGGCCCTGAAATACCGCATGTGGCTGTACCCGGTCAGTTCGTATTTGGCGCTGGCGTTCCTGGTGCTGGTGGTGGGCCTGATGGCCTACTTCCCCGATACCCGCGTGGCCCTCTACGTGGGCCCGGCGTTCCTGGTGCTGCTGACGGTGTTGTTTTATACCTTCAAGTTGCAGCCCACGGGTGATGTGCAGGGTTCGATGGATACCGCTTCATAAATTGCCGGCAATAAAACGAAAAGCCCCGGTCGAATGATCGGGACTTTTTCTCAAGGGGATACCCCTCGTACCGTGGAGGATCCTGTCTCATGCCTGATGGCACTGCCGTCAAGCGGCGGCGACTTCCTGCGGCTCAAAACTGTCCGCCCGCGCCATCTGCCACATCCGCGAATAAAACTCCCCATTGACCTCACCCGTCAGCAATTCCCCCGGTTTCAAGAACACATGCAACTGGGAAAATAGCTTGATTTCAGTGGCGGACATGCGCCGTACCAGATGTTTGGGTTGCAGTTGTGAAGGATGCTCGAGGCCGGCGGCGGCGAGCATTTCGGCCAGGGCCTTGAGGGTGTTGCGGTGGAAGTTGTAGACCCGCTGGGCCTTGTCCGGCACAACCAGGGCGCGCTGGCGCAGGGTGTCCTGGGTGGCGACGCCGGTAGGGCATTTGTTGGTATGACAGCTTTGGGACTGGATGCAGCCGATGGCGAACATGAAGCCCCGCGCGGCGTTGGCCCAGTCGGCACCGATGGCCAGGACGCTGGCGATGTCGAAGGCGCTGACGATCTTGCCGCTGGCGCCGAGCTTGATTTTGTCCCGCAGGTTCAGGCCCACCAAGGTGTTGTGGACAAACAGCAGGCCCTCGCGCAACGGCACGCCAATGTGGTCGGTGAATTCCACTGGCGCTGCACCCGTGCCACCTTCCTTGCCGTCCACCACGATGAAGTCGGGCAGGATGCCGGTTTCCAGCATGGCCTTGGCGATGCCCATGAACTCCCAGGGGTGGCCCAGGCAGAACTTGAAACCCACTGGTTTGCCACCGGACAGTTCGCGCAATTGCTGGACGAACTGCATCAGTTCGATCGGTGTGGAGAAAGCACTGTGGCGTGACGGTGAAACGCAGTCCTCGCCCATGAGGATGCCACGGGTTTCGGCGATTTCCCGGGTGACCTTGTGCTTGGGCAGAATTCCGCCATGGCCTGGTTTGGCGCCCTGGCTCATCTTGATTTCAATCATCCGCACCTGCGGGTTCTGCGCTTGGGCGGCGAAGCGCTCCGGGTCGAAGCGACCTTCACGGGTGCGACAGCCGAAATAGCCGCTGCCCAGTTCCCAGGTCAGGTCGCCGCCGTGTTCGCGGTGATAAGGGCTGATGCTGCCTTCGCCCGTGTCGTGGGCGAAATTGCCGAGCTTGGCGCCCTGGTTCAACGCCCGAATGGCGTTGGCGCTCAGGGAACCGAAGCTCATGGCGGAGATGTTGAACACCGACGCTGAATACGGTTGGGTGCATTGCGGTCCGCCGACCGTCACGCGAAAACCGCTGGGGTCGCTTAACGGAGCCGGGCGCATGGAATGGCCGATGAATTCGAAACCGGTCTGATAAACATCGATCAGGGTGCCGAACGGTTTGTCGGCGCTTTCGTTCTTGGCCCGGGAGTACACCAGGGAACGCTGTGCGCGCGAGAAGGGCAGGGCGTCGCTGTCGGATTCGAGCAGGTACTGACGAATTTCCGGGCGGATGCCTTCGACCAGATAGCGGATATTACCCAGGATCGGGTAGTTGCGACGCACGGCATGGCGGTTCTGCAGCAGGTCGAACAGTCCCAGCAGACTTAACAGACCTGTCACCAGCGTGATCGGCCAGAGCCAGTCGTGTTGCAGAAACGGTAGGCTGGCGAGGGTGAAAACTACGCAGCCGGCAAAGAAGGCGTAACGGCTCAGTAAAGACAGGCTCATGCGGTTTCCTTCGGGTGAGCGATGGGGTGGGGCGGTGCAGGCATTCTGCGCTGGCAGCGAAAGGGCGGGCAACTGTGGCGAGGGGATAAATCCCCTCGCCACAAGAGCCTGTTCGCTGCTGTTAGGCGGCGCAGTTGTTCAGCTCGCCTGTTTCATCTGCCGCACCGGCAACTCCACGCGGAAGGTAGTTCCCACCCCGACCTCGCTGCGCACTGTGATCTCGCCGTTGTGTTTTTTCACGATGCCGTAGGACAGTGAAAGTCCCAGTCCCGTGCCCTGGCCGACAGGTTTGGTGGTGAAGAACGGGTCGAAGATTTTTTGCAGTGTCTCAGGCGGCATGCCCGAGCCGTTGTCGGCGACTTCGATCCACACGGTGTCTTCTTCAATGCCGTTGCGCAAGGTGATGGTGCCACGCTCGGGGCCGATGGCCTGGGCGGCGTTGACGATGAGGTTCATGATCACCTGGTTGATCTGCGACGGTAGGCATTCGACTTCCGGCAACGGGCTGTATTGCTTGATCACGTCGGCCTTGTACTTGATTTCATTGGCGACGATGTTCAGCGTCGAATCCAGGCCTTGTTGCAAGTTGGCCATCTGCCATTCCTGGTTGGAGTCGACGCGGGAGAAGTCCTTGAGGTCCTTGACGATCTGCCCGACCCGGCTGATGCCGTCCTTGGACTCTTTGATCAGCAGTGGAATGTCCTCGACGAGGAAGTCCAGCTCCACCTGCTCGCGCAGCTTTCTCAGATTCACTACCAGTTCCGGCGAAGAAATGGCTTGCTCGGCACTGTCATAGGCCTGGAGCATCTCCTGGAGTTTGCCAAAGTAGCCATCCAGGGCCCCCAGATTGGAAGAAATGAAACCGATCGGGTTGTTGATTTCGTGAGCGACCCCGGCGGCCAACTGGCCCAGCGAGGCGAGTTTTTCCGACTGGACCAACTGGCTTTCCAGCATCTTGCGTTCGTCGATTTCCATCTGCAGCAAAGAACTGGCCTGTTTGAACGCCTGGGTCCGCTGCTCCACCAGCTCCTCGAGTTTGCTCATCTGCAATTGCGCGCGGGAAGTCATTTCCCACTTGGTGGTCAGGGTGTTGGCCATTTGCTGGACTTCGATGTTGTCGAAGGGTTTCTTCAGAATCAGCAACCGGTCATGGCCATTGAGGCGGTCCAGCAGTTCGTCCCAGGAATAGTCCGAGTAGGCGGTGCAGACCACCACTTGCAACAGTGGGTCGTGCTTCCAGAGTTCCTCGATGGTTTTGGCGCCATCCCAGCCCTCGGGCATGCGCATGTCGACAAAGGCCAATGCATAAGGGTGCTCCGTTGCCAGCGCTTGCAGCAGTTTGTTCAGACCTTCCTGGCCGCCGTAGGCCGAGTCGAGTTCGAATACGGTGCCGGCCGGTTTCGGTGCGTCGCCGAACAAGGCGTTTTCCATGTCCAGTAGATCGACATTGACCTGATCCTCCGGCGTGAGGATTTTGCGGAAATCGTCATGGATGGCCGGTGTATCGTCGATCAACAGGATGCGGCGGTTGCTCAGATTATTCATGCTCACCTTCTGCGAGTTTCAAGGGCAGTTGCAACACGAACGTTGCTCCTGTGCCTGGTCCCTCACTGTGAGCGGTGAGGTGGCCGTTCATCTCAATGGCCGCGAGCGCGCAACTGTGCAAACCGAACCCGTGGCCTTCCTTACGGGTGGTAAAACCATGGGCGAAGATACGCGTCATGTTTTCCGCCGGGATGCCTTCGCCTTCATCCTTGACACTGATCTGCAGGGTATCGTCATTGATCACCGTGGCCTTGAGGGTCATGTTCCGTGCGTGGTTGGAAACCCCCGCCATGGCGTATTTGGCGTTGCTGATCAGGTTGATCAGAATCAGCAGCAAGCGGTGTTTGTCGCCCAGGATCCGCGGCACGTCGCCGTATTCCTTGAGCACCGTCACGTGGTGTCGGGTCAGGGCGCCGGAGTTCATGCGCAGGGCGTCTTCGAGCAGTTCGCTGACCACCAAAGGCTCCACCAGGCTGTTGGCGCCGGCATAGGATTGCTGGGTGGAGACAATATCCTTGATGTGATCCACGCTCTTGCTCAACTGGGCCAACTCGTCGGTAAGGCCTTGCTGTTCGACCGCGATGGCCTCCACCAACTGGTTCAGATAGCCGGGCAACAGCTTGCCTTTTTCGTCTTCGGTAAGGAAGTGCCCCAGGTCGTGGGGGTGTTCATTGATCAGTTGCATCGCCTTGCCCAGCCCCAGGGCCTTGCTGCTGCGCAGTTTACGGCTGATCAGGTCGGCGGAGATGTTCACACTGTTGAGCACGTTGCCAACGTTGTGCAGCACGTTGGTGGCGATTTCCGCCATGCCGGCCTGACGGGCGGTGTCCATCAGTTCGCTCTGGGTGTCCTTGAGTTGGCGGGTGCGCTCTTCGACCCGTACCTCCAACTCGTCGTTGGCGGTTTGCAGGGCGTTGTTGGCCCGTTTGGTTTCGGCGAAGCTGCGCATCAACCGGATGGCCAGCCCGATCAGGATCAACACCAGGAACGTGGCGAAAACCAACAGAAGAATATGGTTGCGCTGATGCCTGGCGGCAGCTTTCTCCTGGTCTTTGTCCAGCAGGCTGGTGATGGTGTCCAACCGGCCGGCCACGGGAACGGCTTCGATTCCCTGCAAGAGGTCATTGACCCTGGGTTGTTCGCGCAAGATCAGCGCGATGTGCCTGCTCAGGATATCGACGGATTTTTGCAGACCTTCCGGCAGGCGCTCCTTGTTGACGTCCAGCCGGTTCAGGCCTAGCAGCACTTCGGCGGCTTGCTCACGGGTGGTCAGATGAGCGAACTCCATGGCGCTGAGCAACAGATCGTAGGTGTCGATGGCAACGTTTTGCAGCTGCAGTTTGTCGGCGTCCGCAAGTTCGCCGAACTGGGCCTGGATGTCATCTTCGGCGGTGGGCAGGAAGGCGAGGGAGTTGCGCAATACCGCATTGTGGGATTTGAATCTTTCCACCAGACGGGTTTTCTCCTTCACCGCCTTGAGGTATTCGTCGCGCTCCTGTTCCCAGCTTGACGGTGCGTGGCGAGCCGGTTCCGATTCGATGGCGTCGAGGCGCTGCCACAGACGCGCCATCTCATTGAGGGGCGAGACCAGGGGGTCATAGTTTTGGCTCAAAGCCATCCGGGATTTAAGGACTTCGTTGTCCCAGATGGCGTCCTGCTGTTTGAGCAGGCGGATCAGGTCCCGAGATTCAATGTACGAGGCGGCCTGCTGTGCACTCGACTGGATGTACATAAACAGCAGGACTGACGCCAGCAAGAGGCCGACGAATGCCAGACCGAGGCGACGCAGGGCGGTCATAGCGGCTTGCCCTCCCATTCGCCGGTGAGGGTCTTGAGGAATTCGACGATCAGTTCCGTGTCGTTCTTCAAGGGTTCACGGCCCAACTGGTACTTGAACATCACTTCCACCGCGTTCTCCAGGGTAGGCGCTGACCCTGCGTGAAAGTACGGGGCGGTGATGGCGACGTTACGCAGACTCGGCACCTTGAAAACCTGGCGGTCAGCCTCGTCGCCAGTGACATTGAAGCGGCCGTCGTCGGCGCGGGTAGGGTTGCCCCGGTCCTGGATGTAGTCGCCCATCACGCCGAATTTCTGGAACATGTTGCCGCCGATGTTCACGCCCTGGTGGCAGGCGATGCAGCCGTATTCCTTGAAGCGCTGGTAACCGAACTTTTCCCGGGGCGTGAGGATGTCAGTGTTGCCCAGCAGGTACTGGTCGAAACGTGAATTTGGGGTCAGCAGGGTGCGTTCATAGTCGGCCAGGGCACTCTGGATGTTGGCCTGGGTCACGCCGTCGGGGTAGGCATCGTCAAAACCCCGAGCGTAGTCCGGGTCCTGGCCGATGCGCTTGAGCACCGTTTCCCAGGTACTGCCCATTTCCGCCGGGCTGGTCACGACGATGTGCACCTGTTCTTCCAGGGTGTCGACGCGGCCGTCCCAGAACTGATGGAAGTTCAGGCTGGCGTTGAACACCGTGGGTGTATTGAACTCCACCGGTTTACCGTCGAAGCCCAGGGAAAACCGTTTTTCGTCGGCGCCACCCTTGTCCAGGCGATGGCAACTGGCACAGGACAGGGTGTTGTTGACCGACAGCCGCGGGTCGTTGAAAAGCCGCAGGCCCAACTGGACGCGCTTGGGGTCCAGGGTCGGAATGGGGGGCAGCGGTTTGAGCGGTTCATCCAACGGCTCGGCGTGAACGGTCACGCTCAATCCCACCAGCAGGCCGAGGGCCAGAATCAGTCCATGTGACGCCATGGGATGCTTTCCTTGAAACTTTTGGTTGATGGAACTCAGGTGTGTTCACGCAAACGGGTTGTGGCGTTGTTCCCACTCGCTCATCCACAGGGCAAAGGCTTGTGGCTCCACGGCCTTGCTGAAGTAGTACCCCTGGGCTTCCTCGCACTGGTGAGCCTTGAGGAACTCCAGTTGCTCAAGGGTTTCCACGCCTTCGGCAATGATGTGCAGGTTCAGGCTCTTGCCCAGGCTGATGATGGTGCTCACCAGCTTTGCGTCATTACTGTCGATGCTCAGGTCGCCGACGAACGACTGATCGATCTTCAACACATCCACCGGAAATTTCTGCAGGTAGCTCAGGCTCGAGTAGCCGGTGCCGAAATCGTCGATGGCCAGCCGTATTCCCAGGCGCTTGACGGCCTTGAGGATGGCGACGGTGGTGTCGACGTTCTGCATCAGCACGCTTTCGGTGATCTCCAGTTCTAACTGTGTCGGGTCGAGACCGGTTTCCTTGAGGGTCCGGGCGATGCCTTCGACGAAACCGCGCTGGCGAAAATCGATGGTGGAGACGTTCACCGACAGGTAGAGCGGGCGCATGCCATCGGCTTGCCAGCGACAGGCCTGCTGGCAGGCTTCCTGGAGCACCCATTGGCTCAGCGGGACGATCAGGCCGCTGTCTTCGGCCACGGGGATGAAGTCCGATGGATAGACCAAGCCGATGTCAGGCCGGTTCCAGCGCACCAGCGCTTCGGCGCCGACCACTTTGCCACTCCTCAAATCGATCTTGGGCTGGTAGTGCAGCACGAACTCCTTGCGTTGCAAGGCCAGGCGCAGGCCCGATTCGATGGTTTGCTGCTGTCGCGCCCGACGGTTCATGTCTTCAGTGAAAAAACGGTAGTCGTTGGGGCCGGTTTCCTTGACGTTGCGCATCGCCGTTTCGGCTTTTTTGATCAACGCCACGGCATCGAAACCGTCGGCCGGATACATGCTGATGCCCAGGCTTGCGGTAACGGTCAGGTCGTGTCCGTCGATGGGGTGGGGCGTGCTGATGGCCGTCAGCAGTTTGTCGGCCACGCCTTTGGTCTGTTGCGAGTCGGTGATGTCTCCCAGTATCACCACGAACTCATCGGAGCCGTAGCGAAACACCGAGTCGGATTCACGCACCACCGTTGCCAGCGCCCGGGCCACCCGCTTGAGCATTTCGTCGCCCACCGGGTGCCCCAGTGCGTTATTGATACGCTTGAAACGGTCCATGCCGATGAACATCACCGCCAGTTGCCGGTCGTGGCGACGGCACTGGGCCATGGCCTGGGTCAGGCGATCACCGAGCAACATGCTGTTGGGTAGCTCGGTGAGTACGTCGTATTGCAGCAAGTGGGAGACTTTCAGCAACTCCTGGACCCGTTCCTCGATGGTGCGCTCCAGACTGCGCATTTTTCTCGCCGCATCCTGGGCCAGTTGCCATTTCCAGGTCATGGCACTGGCCATCTGGCGGATTTCCAGGGTGTCGAAGGGTTTCTTCAGGATCAGCAACTGATCGTCGAACTCGATGCGTTCGGACATGGTTTCCCAGGAATAATCCGAAAACGCCGTGCACAGCGCGATTTGCAGCCGTGGGTCGGCCTCCCACAAACGCTCGATGGTTTGCAGGCCGTCCCAGCCCGGCGGCATGCGCATGTCGGCGAACACCAGCGCATAGGGCTGGCCTTCGGCCTGGGCGCGCTTGACCAGTTCCAACGCCTCTTCGCCCTGATAGGCCGAGTCGATCTGAAATTGCAGGCGGCTGACCTGGGGCGTGCCAAACAGCAGGCTTTCAGTGTCGTCCAGCGAGTCGTCGCTACCGGCGCCCGGGCTGAGGATCTTGCGGAAGTCCTGGTGGATCGCCGGCGTGTCGTCCACCACCAGGATTCGCCTGTTCGCCGGCACCGACATGGGGTTCATGGGTTGCTCTCCGATAACTGGCTGGCAGGCCGGGTCCAATGGTCCGTCACGGGAACGATGGTGCCGGCCTTGAGCAGTTCGCTGGCTTGCCCACTGTCTACGGCAGTGCTGAAGTAATGCCCCTGGGCCTGCATCGACCCGCCGCTGGACATCAGCGTGGTGCGTTGCTCCTGGGTTTCGACGCCCTCGGCAATGATCCCGATGCCCACATCCCGGGCGAAATTGATGATCGCTCGCAGCGTCATTGCGTTCTCGGGGTCGACGTTGGCGCTGTCGAGAAACCGTTGGGCGAGCTTGAGATGGTTGACCCGGTAGGTCTTGAGGTAATCGAACGAGGAGTACTCGGTGCCGAAATCATCGATGGCAATTTGTACGCCCAGTTCGCACAGACGTGGCAGCACGTCGTTGTGGGTCCACTTGGTTTGCGCCAGGGTGGCCTCGGTGACGTCAAAGCGCAGGTCCCAAGGGGCCAGTTCCCAGCGGGCGGTGGTGCGCAGCACGTCATAGATCAGCTCCGGACCGGTCTTGAGTTGCGTCAGGCAGAGGTCGATGGCGATCACCGGGGGCGCCATGCCCTGGTCACGCCACTGGCGCATCTGTTGACAGGCCTGGTCCAGCACCCAATGCCCCAGGCCAACGATGATCCCGGTCTTCTCGGCGGCCGGCATGAACGACGCCGGCTCCAGCCAGCCGCGCTCAGGGTGGTTCCAGCGCACTTGCACGCCCATGCCCAGGATTTTGCCGGTGCCCAGGTCGACCTCCGGCAGGTAGTGCAAATGCAGCTCGTTGTTTTCGATGGCCTGGCGCAGGTCATTGGCCAGGGCGACGCGGTCGGTGACTTCCTGATTAATCTCCTCGCTATGGAAATGGTACTGGTTGCGGCCCTTTTCCTTGGACCGGTACAAGGCCATGTCGGACTGTGCCATCAGGCTGTCGGCGCTTTGGCTCTGGGAGGAATACAGGCTGATGCCGATGCTCACGGAGATCCGCACTTCGTTGCCGTCCAGGGAATAGGGCGCCACCAGGGCATCTCGGATCTTGGCGGCCAGGGCGGCGCAATGGGTCGCTTCGTGGACATCCAGTTGCAGGATGGCGAACTCGTCGCCACCCAGGCGCGCTACCACGTCGTTTTCCCGGGTACAGCCCTTGATGCGTGCGGCGACCTCCTGCAGCAGCAGGTCGCCGATCGGGTGACCCAGGGTGTCGTTGATCCGCTTGAAATGGTCCAGGTCCAGGTAAAACATCGCAAACGGCGCCGCTCCCCGGCGAGCCGCGGCAAAGGCTTGATGCAGGCGCTCGATCATGGTGGCGCGGTTGGCCAGCCCGGTCAGGCCGTCGGTGCGGGCCAGCAGGGCGATTTTCTCCTCGGCCAGCTTGCGTTCGGTGATGTCAAGAATGATGCCTTCCACTTCCAGCAGCAGGCCCTGTTCGTTGCGCACCGGAATGTAGCGGTTTTCCACCCAGCGGAACGTGCCGTCGCCCGTGCGCATGCGGAACTCGATGGACGCCCCCGCCGTGTCGCGGTTCAAGACGCGGACCATGGCGTCGTCGATCTTGCTTTGGTCGTCGGGATGGATCAGGGTTTGCGCCCAGTCCGGCGAGTTGACCAGTTGCGCCGCCGCGTGGCCGAACTTGGTGATGTTGTGGGAAATGTACATCAGCGCGAACGGCGGCTCGCCACGCAGGCGATACAGGATGGTCGGGCTGTTCTGCACGATGATATTGGCGTCGGCCAGTTCCCGCGTGCGCTCCTGCACCGCGCGTTCGAGCATGTCCATTTTCAGCGCCGCGTCTTCGGTCATCTGCCATTTGACGGTCAGGGTACTGGCCATCTGGCGGATCTCGATGGCATCGAAGGGTTTTTTCAGGATGAGCAGGCGGTCGCCCAGTTCGAGGCGCTCGGCGATGTCTTCCCAGGAATAATCGGAATAGGCGGTGCACAGCGCCACTTGCAGCTTGGGGTCGACGCGCCATAGCCGTTCGATGGTTTCAAGGCCGTCCCAGCCAGGGGGCATACGCATGTCGATGAACGCCATGGCGTAGGGTTTGCCCTCGGCCAAGGCAGATTCGACCTTGTTCAGGGCTTCCATGCCCTGGAAGGCCGAATCGAGCACGAAACTCTGGCTGGCAACCGCCACAGGCGCGCCGAACAGGGCTGCTTCAGCGCTGCTCAGGCTGTCCTCGGGGATAGCATGGGGGCTGAGGATCTTACGAAAATCCTCGTGGATCGTCGGAGTGTCATCGACGATCAGGATCCGCCGGTTGGCCCTTTCCGTCGGCAGGCTCATGGCCGTGCACCGTCGCGATGCTGACTGTTGAACCGTGGATACATCTGATATCCCTTCCGTTGGCATGAGTATTCTGGCCTGTTCTTGGCCCTTCATGGTCTACAGCATAGCTGTCTCATTGAGATGCGCTCGGCCGGTCAAGGCAAAATCGTGTCTAAATTCACGCAATCTACTAGCCTCAAATTCGGGGGTAGCGTAGAACAGGTGTCGTTAACAGGAGGGGGGTCCAATGGAAGATCAATCGCAGGATGTACCGGTCAGGAAGCCGACGGTACTGTTGGTCGATGATGAAGAGTCGATTCTCAATAGCCTGCGTCGGTTATTGCGCAGCCAGCCGTACGAAATCCTGCTGGCTGACAGTGGCGCCAAAGCCCTGGAAATCCTCAAGGAGCGGCCGGTCGACCTGGTCATGACCGATGCCCGCATGCCCAACATGGACGGCGCCACTTTGTTGGCGCAGATTCGCAAGCTTTATCCGTCGACCTTGCGCATCCTGCTCACCGGTTATGCCGATGTGGACATGATGACCAAGGCCATCAACGAGGGGCAGTTGTATCGCTACCTCAGCAAACCCTGGAACGACGAGGAGCTGGTGCAGGCCCTGCGTCAGGCCCTGGCGCACCAGCACTCCGAAAGCGAGCGCCAGCGCCTCGAAGCGCTGAACCGCGAACAGAACGAACAGCTGCGGATACTCAACACCACCCTGGAAAAACGCGTGGCGTCGCGCACCGCCGAGCTGCAGCAGACCGCCGACATGCTCGACCTGGCCTATGACGAGCTCAAGCGCAGCTATGTGACCGGCACCGAAGTGTTTTCGCTGATCGCCAACCTGCGCCTGCCCAAGGCCAAGCAGACCAACCGGCAGATCATCGAGCTGATCCGGGTCTACAGCAGGCTGCACTTTCTGGACGAGTCCACCGACCGCGACCTGACCATGGCCGCGGCGCTCTACAACATCGGCAAACTGAGCTGGACCGACAACATGATGGTCACGCCCGCCGACATGCTGCACCACACCGAGCTTGATCTCTACCGGGCCTATCCGAAGCAGAGCGAGTCGCTGCTGATGACCCTGGACCCGATGAAAGACGCCGCGCGCATCATCCTCCATCACCAGGAACGTTGGGACGGCAGCGGTTTTCCCGACCATCTGCGAGGCGAGGCCATTCCGTTCGGTTCGCGGCTGT
Source organism: Pseudomonas sp. N-137 (assembly GCF_034555295.1). Taxonomy (NCBI): domain Bacteria; kingdom Pseudomonadati; phylum Pseudomonadota; class Gammaproteobacteria; order Pseudomonadales; family Pseudomonadaceae; genus Pseudomonas; species Pseudomonas sp. N-137. Next base: position 45,832 of record NZ_JAXUDQ010000008.1, on the reverse strand, counting down.
TGAAACTGGCGGTGGACTTCATCGAACTGCAGCGCGGGTTGATCCTGGAGCGGCAGATGAACAGCGACGAGGCGCTGGTCTACATCCGCAAATACGCCGGCAAACTGTACGACCCGGGCATGGTGGAGGACTTCATCAAGGCGTGTGGTGAATACCTGGACGACGTGACCTTGTCGGATCCGACGGTGCAGGTCATGACAACCCGCGACCTGACGGCCGGCATGATCCTGGCGCGCAACCTCAACGCCGACAACGGCATGCTGTTGCTCAACGCCGGCAAGGTGCTGAGCGCGCCTCTGGTGGAAAAGCTCATTGCTTTCGAAGCGATGGAAGGGGCGCGCTACAGCGTGTTCGTCAAAATCCCCGAAGAGGCAGACCCTTCGGTGCCGAAGCCGATGTTGGGGTGATGCAGATCTGACTGAGAGTACAGTCATCCTGTGGGAGCGAGCTTGGCTCCCACAAAAACTGCTCCCACAGTGGTTTTGTGTGGCGTCTGAAGGTGGCGCCGGGCTTTGCTCCCATCGCTGCGCTCTGTACCCTTGCGAGCATTTTTCTGCCCAGGGCATTTCATCATGACCACTCCCATCATCCGCATCGCCGCCGCTCTGTTGATCGGACCGGACGGCCGGACCTTACTGGTGCGCAAGCGCGGCACCCAGGCCTTCATGCAGCCGGGCGGCAAGATCGAGGCCCATGAGCAACCGGTCCAGGCCCTGGCCCGTGAGCTGGACGAAGAGCTTGGGCTGGCGATTGATCCGGCACAGGCCCGTTACCTGGGGGCGTTCAGTGCCCCGGCCGCCAACGAGCCGGGTTTTGTCGTGCAGGCTGACGTTTTTTTACTGAGCATCGATGCGCCGGTTTCTCCCGCCGCCGAGATTGAAGAAATGCGCTGGATCGACCCGGCCAGTGACAGCGATCTGCTGCTGGCGCCGTTGACAGGCGAGGTGATCCTGCCGTTTTATCGAGCCAGCCTTCTCGAGACGTGCTGACCCCAGACTCAAGGACTGACGCCCATGATTCCATTGCCGGACCTGCTGATTTTCGCCGCCGCCGCGTTGCTGATGGTGCTCACGCCCGGCCCGAACATGATCTACCTGATTTCCCGTTCGATCTGCCAGGGCCGCAAAGCCGGCGTCACCTCCCTGCTGGGGGTGGTGGCGGGCTTCTTCGTGCACATGTTTGCCGCGGCGGCGGGGCTGACGGCGGTGTTCCTGGCGGTGCCCATGGCCTATGAGGTGTTGAAATGGGCCGGCGCGCTGTACCTGTTGTGGCTGGCCTGGCAGGCAGTCAAGCCCGGCGCACGTTCGCCGTTCCAGGCCCAGCAACTGCCGGCGGACTCGACGCGCAAGCTGATCACCATGGGGTTCCTCACCAGTGCCCTGAATCCAAAGATTGCAGTGTTTTACCTGTCGGTGTTCCCGCAGTTCATCAGTCCGGAACACGGCTCGTTGTTCACCCAGAGCATCATCCTCGGGCTGACCCAGATCAGCGTCAGTTTCAGCGTCAACCTGCTGATTGCCTTGTTCGCCGCCGGCATTGCCTCCTGGTTCGTCCATAACCCCACCTGGTTGGCGGCGCAGCGCTACTTCATGGGGTTTGTGCTCGGCGCGCTGGCGTTGCGCCTGATGCTTGAACAGCGCAGGACGGCGTGAGCATGTGGATTGAGCGTTTGGATGCCAATCACGCCTTGGCCTACCGCGAGCTGATGCTTGAAGCCTACGATCGCCATCCGCAGGCGTTCACTTCCAGTGTGCGGGAGCGGGCGCTGATGCCGTTGAGTTGGTGGGAAGGGCGGTTGACCGGCAAGCTTGATGTGGTGCTGGGTGCGTTCGAAGCAGGAACATTGGCCGGCATCGTTGGCCTGGCTTTCGAACCGAGGGAAAAGGCCCGCCACAAGGCAACACTGTTTGGCATGTATGTGTCGGCCGAATTTCGTCAGCGCGGCTTGGGTTATGAGCTGGTACAAGCTGTACTGGCCGAAGCGCAAAGCCACCCTGCACTGAAACTCATCCAGCTCACCGTTACCGCCGGCAATGAGGCCGCCTTCAAGTTGTACCAGCGCTGCGGTTTCATCCAGTTCGGGCTTGAACCTTTAGCGGTGCGGGTGGGCGAGGATTATTTCGACAAAATCCACATGTGGCGCCAGATATCGATGCCTGAGATCAAGGGCGAAGAGGTCGATTCGCCCTTGTCCTGATAATTGGTCAAGGGTATTTGATCTCTGGCCGTGGACCGGTATAAACGGGCAAATCGGATTCCTCCGCAGGCGCGCTCATGCTTCCTGCTCCACTGTTCAAGCGCACGATTCTTATGTTTCGTATGCCGAAATCGTTGCCGTTACCGCTATCCTGGTCATTGTTTATATACATTCGTACCATCCCTCGTTCGGTGATGGTGAACTCGATTGAAAACAGGTACCAGACTCCATCCTTGGGGACATGACGGGGCACGCCACGCCATTGCGGCATGCCGGTGTCAGGGTAAAGGATCGGGTTGACCAGCCCTGGAATGTGGCTGCTGTCGGCAACATGGGTTCCTTCGAACGTGAATTGGTATTGTCCGGGAATGAAAAGGAAATCCTGATAGAGGATGACCCCGGCGAAGCCGTATGGGGCGCCTTGATCGGTGAAGTTGAAAAACGCGTTTACTGATTGATGGTTCATGACGTGCGGGCGGATAGATCCGGAACGAGCCGCCAGATAGGGAATCCAGCCGTTATAGGAGTCCGCCAGTGAAGTGTAGTGATCCTCCCATTCCACCGGTGCCGTGCCGATGATGATGGAGCTCGTCGTCGATATATTACTGTTGCGCAACTGATCGACAATCCGGGCACTCACCGGATGGGTGCCGTCGCCGATCTGCTGAAGGTCGGCGGCCGACAACGTGTAAGTGATCGGGTTGGCAGGATGGACATAGGGGATTGTTTTACTCCAAGTCCCCACGGTCAGTGTCACCTCATCAAATTCGCGTGGGTAGCTGCGGGTTAAAGTAAATGTGCCTGGCTGTGCCGGGCTGACGCTGGCCGGATGGCTGACCGTGATCCCGGATGGCGGGTAATGGAACAGCAGGTCCAGGATCGGGGTCGAGTCTTCGTGATTCTGGCTGACCCGGGTCACTCGGTAAAACAGTGCATTGCCGCCGTTCACCAGCCACCCCCATGGCAACTCCATGTCTATGCGGTCGTTCTCCTCGCCTGCCTTGATGACCTTGATCACGGATGTCGGTTTGCCATTGACCCACAGCTCGACAGAATCACCGATATCCATTGGTTCAGAGAGTATCGTCACCGGATCAATCACCATGTACAGGCTGATGGATGGCGAATGAATGGTCAGGGGAATGCCGCCGTGGTAGGCGCCGGTCGGCAGCACGGGTGTCTTCCATCCGGGAATGTACATGGGCAGCAGCTCAAGAGCTGCGTCGGCCTGCGATGAGTTGCGCACGCTGTCCATCTTTCTCCTCGCTACGGTGCCTGAACTGACTCGGGGCTGGCACCATCAGAGCGCGAAAGGAGAAGGGTGTCACCTGTCAGACCTGACAGGTGAGTGTGATATTCAGACAGTTGGTCATTTTGCACACCGAATGAAAAAACACGCTGTGCTTCAGCGCACGGCACTGACGCCGTCGAGGGTCGAAAACGAAGTATCCTTGGCCGTCAGCAGAAAGTCGCGCATGTAGGGCGCATCGAGCATGTCGGTGCGCACGGCGGCATACAGCGTGGCGAACAAACCTTTCTCTCCCAGTCGCTTGGCCTTCACGTAGCCCCGCGAGCTGTATTCATGCAGTGCCCAATGGGGCATGCCGCAGACGCCACGACCGCTGGCCACCAGTTGCATCATCATCACCGTCAGTTCAGACGTGCGCACCTGGGCCGGTTCGATGTCGGCCGGCTCCAGGAAACGGGTGAAGATGTCCAGGCGATCGCGCTCCACCGGGTAGGTGATCAGGGTTTCGCTGACCAGGTCTTCCGGCACGATGTAGGGTTTGTTCGCCAGTCGGTGCTGGTTGGCCACGGCGAGCATCGCTTCGTAGGTGAACAGCGGCACGTAGGTGATGCCCGCCAGTTCCAGCGGGTCGGAGGTCACCACCAGGTCCAGGTCGCCCCGGGCCAGGGCCGGCAGTGGGGCGAAGGCGAAGCCCGAGGCCAGGTCCAGCTCGACTTCCGGCCAGGCGTCGCGGAACTGGTCGATGGTGGGCATCAGCCACTGAAAGCAACTGTGGCACTCGATGGCCATGTGCAAGCGCCCGGCGGTGCCTCCGGCCAACCGACCGATGTCCCGCTCGGCGCTGCGCAGCAACGGCAGGGTGGCGTCGGCCAGTTGCAGCAGGCGCAGGCCGGCACTGGTGAAACGCACCGGTTTGGTCTTGCGCACGAATAGCTGCATGCCCAGGCGTTCTTCCAGTTCCTTGAACTGGTGGGAAAGGGCGGACTGGGTCAGGTGCAGGCGTTCGGCGGCTTCGACCAGGCTATCGGCTTCGCGCAGGGCGTGCAGGGTCTTGAGGTGGCGGATTTCAAGCACCGTGGGCTCCATGAGTAAAACTCGTGATCAACACGAAAAGGTTGAGTTTGTCTCATGTGGGGCTGGCTGTCGACAATGGCGCCATCTTTTACAGGAGGACACACACCATGGCCCTGGCCCACACCTTAGGTTTTCCCCGCATCGGCGCCGACCGCGAACTGAAAAAAGCCCTCGAAGCCTACTGGAAGGGCGACCTGGCACCGGCCGCGCTGCAAGCGGTGGGCCGTGAACTGCGGGCCCGGCACTGGCAACTGCAGAAAGAGGCCGGCATCGACCTGCTGCCGGTCGGTGATTTCGCCTGGTACGACCAGGTGCTCAGCCACACTTTGACCCTGGGTGCCGTCCCGTCGCGATTCCACAACACCCTCGACGCCCAGGCCAAGCCGACCCTCGACACCCTGTTCGCCATGGCCCGAGGCGCCACCGCTGCCTGCTGCGGAGCTGATCACGGGCAAGCCCAATACGCTCAGGAACTGACCAAGTGGTTCGACACCAACTACCACTATCTGGTCCCGGAGTTTTCCGCCGACCAGCGCTTCGCCCTGAGTTGGGAGCAATTGTTCGAGGAAGTGGACGAGGCCCATGCCCTGGGACATCGGGTCAAACCGGTGATCATCGGCCCTTTGACGTATCTGTGGCTGGGCAAGGCCAAGGGCGAGGACTTCGACAAGCTCGACCTGCTTGAACGTCTGTTGCCGGTCTACGGTGAAATCCTCAATCGCCTCAAGGCCCAGGGCGTGGAATGGGTACAGATCGACGAGCCGATCCTCACTCTCGACCTGCCCCTGGCCTGGAAAAGCGCGTTCGAGCGGGCCTATCACATCCTTCAGTATTCGCCGCTGAAAAAGCTGGTGGCGACCTATTTCAGTGGTCTGGAAGACAACCTCGGCCTGGCGGTGAGCCTGCCGGTGGACGGTTTGCACATCGACGCGGTACGGGCGCCGGAACAACTGGGCCAGGTGCTCGATCGCCTGCCGACCTACAAAATCCTGTCGGTGGGGCTGGTCAATGGTCGCAATGTCTGGCGCTGTGAACTGGAACAGGCGCTGGCGCAATTGCAGCCGGCCCAGGAGCGTTTTGGCGACAACCTCTGGGTCAGCACCTCTTGCTCACTGTTGCACAGCCCCGTGGACCTGGAGCGTGAAGACCGACTGGACCCTGAACTCAAGAGCTGGCTGGCCTTTGCCGTGCAGAAATGCGGTGAAGTGGCGGTACTGCGCGATGCGCTCAACGACCCCCAGGCACCCGGTGTGCAACACGCCTTGGCCGACAGCCGCGACGTGCATGCTCGTCGTGCCGGCTCGACACGCATTCACAAAGCCGAGGTTCAGGCCCGCCTCGCCGCGATAGGGCCACAGGACAGCCAGCGGCGCTCGCCGTTTGCCCAGCGCATGGAGCAGCAGCGCGCCCGGCTGAAACTGCCGGCCTTTCCCACCACCACCATCGGTTCCTTCCCGCAGACTCCGGCGATTCGCCTGGCGCGCCAGGCCTACAAGCAAGGCAAGCTGTCGGTCAACGATTATCAGGACGCCATGCACACTGAGATCCGCCATGCCGTGCAGATCCAGGAACGCCTGGGCCTGGATGTGCTGGTACATGGCGAAGCCGAACGCAACGACATGGTGGAATATTTCGCCGAACAACTGGACGGCTATGCCTTCACCCGTTTCGGCTGGGTCCAGAGCTACGGTTCGCGTTGTGTGAAGCCGGCAATCATCTACGGCGACATCAGCCGGCCGAAAGCGATGACCGTCGACTGGATCCGCTACGCCCAGAGCCTGACCGACAAGGTGATGAAGGGCATGCTCACCGGCCCCGTGACCATGCTGATGTGGTCGTTCCCTCGCGAGGACGTCTCGCGTCAGGTCCAGGCGCAACAACTGGCCCTGGCCCTGCGTGACGAAGTGCAGGACCTGGAAAAGGCCGGGATCAAAATCGTGCAGATCGACGAGGCCGCCTTCCGCGAAGGCTTGCCTCTGCGACGCGGGCAATGGCAGGCGTACCTGGACTGGGCCGTGGAGGCCTTCCGCTTGAGCGCATCGGGTGTAAGCGACGAAACCCAGATCCACACCCACATGTGCTACAGCGAATTCAATGATGTGATCAAGGCCATCGCCGACATGGACGCCGATGTCATCACCATTGAAACCTCGCGTTCGGACATGGAGTTGCTGGAGGCTTTCGAAGCGTTCGAGTATCCCAACGATATCGGCCCGGGTGTCTACGACATCCACTCGCCACGGGTGCCGGACACGGCCGAGATGGTGGCGTTGATGAGCAAGGCGGTGAAGCGGATTGCGGCGGACCGGCTGTGGGTCAACCCCGATTGCGGCCTGAAGACCCGGGCGTGGCCGGAGACAGAGGCGGCGCTGGTGAACATGGTGGCGGCGGCGCGGCAGTTGCGCAGTCAGTTGGCCTGAAGCCCGAATACTCTTACAGGCATGCACCTGACCTGTGGCGAGGGGATAAATCCCCTCGCCACAGGGGGAGTGCTCTGCTTTGCTTCATTTGACCGGGTGGAGCGACCATTTGGCAATCTTCATCAAACTGTCACGCAACTGTGGCAGCGCGCTTGAACAAACTTCATCAGACTCGCGCTCTACTGGGGTTCTGCGTTTTGGTGTTTCTTCATGCGTGTATTTATCTTTCTGGCCGCGTTGTTGTTCGGCCTGCCGTCGATTGCGGCTTCTCGATGTGATGTCAACGTTGCGACCCAACGGGTCGATCTGGATCAGGTCAGTCTGGCGTACCAGAGCATCGGCCGTGCCTCCGACCCGGTGTTGTTGCTGGTGATGGGCTTGGGCGGGCAGTTGATACATTGGCCGGACGAGGTGGTGGCGGCCCTGTGCGAGCAGGGCTTTCGGGTGATTCGCTACGACAACCGCGACGTGGGCTTGTCCGCCTGGCGTCAGGCGCCCGGCAGCGCCAACCTGGCCTTTGAAGCCTTGCGCTACAAGCTGGGCCTGCCCGTGGCCGCTCCCTACACCTTGACCGACATGGCCGACGACGGCTTGGGGTTGATGGACGCGTTGCAGGTGCAAAGCTTTCACGTACTGGGGGTGAGCATGGGCGGGATGATCGCCCAGCACATGGCGGCCATGGCGCCGCAGCGGGTGGAGAGCCTGACTCTGATCATGACCAGCTCGGGTGCCGAAGGCCTGCCGGCACCCAGCGAAACCCTGGTGCAGCTGTTGTCCCGGCGCAGTGCGCCGAATCGTGAAGTGGCCCTGGAACAACAGGCCGATCTGCTGGCCGCCCTGGGCAGTCCGATGGTGGTGGATGATCGTCAAGCACTGTTGCATCAGGCCGCCCAGGCCTATGACCGGGCCTTCAACCCCGAAGGCGTGCAACGCCAGATCATGGCGATCATGGCCGAGCCGAGCCGGGTGGCGCTGCTCAATCAACTGCGCGTGCCGACCCTGGTGGTTCACGGCACCGCCGACCCGTTGTTGCCGGTGATGCACGGTGTGCACCTGGCGGCGCACATCCGTGGCAGCCGCCTGAAGCTGATACCGGGCCTGGCCCACCGGTTTCAAGAAGCGTTCAAGGAACCGTTGCTGGGGGCGGTGTTGCCCTACTTGCAGCAGCATCGCGAAGACACCTCGCATTGGGCGCAGATCGAGCCGGTGCAGGTGCCGAATCTGCTGTAGCTTTTCCCGTGATAAGGGGACTGATCTGTGGCGAGGGGATTTATCCCCGCTGGGTTGCGAAGCGACCCCAAAACTGGCGCCTCGGTATGTCAGGCTGATCATGTTCGATTGCTTGGGGCCTGCTGCGCAGTCCAGCGGGGATAAATCCCCTCGCCACAGAGGGCTTGCGGTGAAACAGCTACCGCGTCTGCGCCTGCTCCACCAACCACTCCATCAGCGCCTGCAACTGCTCCGACGCTCCGGGCTTGCGCGGATACACCAGGTGATAGGCCAACCCGGTCCTGACCTTCAGTTCGAAGGGCATCACCAGTCGCCCGGCGTTCAGGTCGTCGCCGATCAGCGACCAGTCGCCAATCGCCACGCCCGTGCTTTGGGAGGCCATGGACATCGCCAGGTCCAGGGTTTCGAAATGCTGGCCTTTGCTGACGTTGCTCAGTTGCACCTGCGCAGCCTCCAGCCAAGCGTTCCAGTCGCGCTCGTCACTGGTGGGATGAAGCAGCAGATGGTGTTGCAGGTCGGCGGGTGAGCGCAGCGGCACCGGACCTTCAAGCACTGGACGCGAACACACCGGTGTCAGTTGTTCGTCGAACAAGTGCAGGCTCGTCAATGAAGGCGCGGGCGGCGGCCCATAGACCACCGCGGCGTCGAAGGTTTCGCGCTGGAAATCCACGCCGTGGCGGACGGTGGTGGTCAACTCCACCGGTATGTCCGGTCGTACCTTTTGCCATTGCAGCAAACGCGGCATCAGCCAGCGCAGCACGCAGGTCGGCGCCTTGAGTCGCACGCTCTGGCGTTTCTCGCCGATCTGCTCCACCGCTTCCGCGATCAGGCCGAACACCTGTTGCACCCGTGGCAACCACGCCTGTCCCTGCGACGTCAGGCTCAGGCCCCGTGCCTGACGCAGGAACAGCGCGTAACCCAAATGCTCCTCCAGCCCGGCGATCTGCCGGCTCACCGCGCCCTGGGTGATGTGCAACTGTTCCGCCGCCCGGGTGAAGTTGCAGCACTGGGCGGTGATCAGAAACGTGTGCAGCGCCGGGAGCGGAGGAAGTCGTTTCATTTGGAATCGAGCCATGATGTAGGGACATGGCTAGTATGACTTTTTATCCATTGTTGCGGCTATGGCCTGGCCGTTCCAATAACGCCATTCCCCGAAAACAAGAAGGTCAGTGGCAATGGCGACGTGCGGCGAAGTATTGGTCAAGTTACTCGAAGGTTATGGCGTGGAGCAGGTGTTCGGGATTCCCGGCGTGCACACCGTCGAGTTGTATCGTGGGCTGGCCCGTTCCAGCATCCGCCATGTGACGCCGCGTCACGAACAGGGCGCCGGCTTCATGGCCGATGGCTACGCCCGCGTCAGCGGCAAGCCCGGTGTGTGCTTCATCATCACCGGCCCCGGCATGACCAACATCACCACCGCCATGGGCCAGGCCTACGCCGATTCGATCCCGATGCTGGTGATCTCCAGCGTGCAGTCGCGCAGCCAGTTGGGCGGCGGGCGCGGCAAACTCCATGAACTGCCGAACCAGAGCGCGTTGGTGAGTGGCGTGGCGGCGTTTTCCCACACGCTGATGTCCGCCGCCGAGTTGCCGGGAGTGCTGGCCCGGGCTTTCGCCTTGTTCCAGGCCGGTCGCCCGCGGCCGGTGCACATTGAAATTCCGTTGGACGTTCTGGTCGAAGACGCCGATGCCTTGCTCGCCACAAGGCCAGTGAACATCAGCCGTGCCGGGGCCGCGCCGAGTGCCGTGGCGCAGATGTCGGCGATGCTGGCGAAGGCCCGCCGGCCGCTGATCCTGGCCGGTGGCGGCGCCATTGATGCCGCCCGCGAACTGACCGAACTGGCTGAATGCCTCGGCGCCCCCGTGGCATTGACCATCAACGCCAAAGGCTTGTTGCCGTCGCGTCATCCTCTGCTGATCGGTTCCACGCAAAGCCTGGTGGCCACCCGAGCACTGGTGGCCGAGGCCGACGTGGTGCTGGCCATCGGCACGGAGTTGGCCGAGACCGACTACGACATCACCTTCGCCGGCGGCTTCGAAATCCCCGGTGCATTGCTGCGCATCGACATCGACCCGGACCAGACCGTGCGCAACTACCCGCCGCACCTGGCGCTGGTGGCCGATGCCCGCAGCGCTAGCCAGGCCTTGCTCGATGGGTTGAAGCAACAATCCCTGACCCAGCGCAACAGCGATTGGGGCCAGGTGCGTGCCGCGCGGTTACGGGCGGATCTGGACCGGGACTGGGACGTCGCGACCCGCGCGCAGACCTTGTTCATCGACACGGTTTTGCAGGCCTTGCCCGACGCGGTATTCGTCGGTGACTCCACACAACCGGTGTACACCGGCAACCTGACCTTCAACCCGGAACATCCACGTCGCTGGTTCAATGCTTCCACCGGCTACGGCACCCTCGGCTATGCCTTGCCGGCGGCCATCGGCGCCTGGCTCGGCGGCATCGATTCGGGTAAGGGGCGCCCGCCCGTGGTGTGCCTGATCGGTGATGGCGGCTTGCAGTTCACCCTGCCGGAGCTGGCCAGCGCCGTGGAAGCAGGCGTGCCAGTGATCGTGCTGCTGTGGAATAACCAGGGTTACGAAGAGATCAAGAAATACATGGTCAACCGCGCCATTGAACCGGTGGGCGTGGACATCTACACCCCGGATTTCATTGGCGTGGCCAAGGCCCTGGGCTGCTTTGCACAGGCGGTCGACGGCGTGGCGCCATTGCGCGCCGCATTGCTGGAGGCCCACGACCGCCAGGGTCCGACCCTGATCGAAATCGATCAGGCGCGCTGGATGGTGGGGGTGGCCCAATGAATTTCCCCACCACCCAGGACGGCCTGTACATCAACGGCCAATGGTCATCGGGCGATCAGCATTTGCGGGTGATCAACCCGGTCACCGAGGCGCTGCTGACCACGGTCAATGGCGGCGATGAGCGCGCCGTCGATCAGGCCTTGAACGCGGCGACCCAGGCTTTGGCGCAATGGTCGAACACCACCGGCGCCGAGCGCGGGGCGCTTCTGCGCCGTATCGCCGCCGGCGTGCGGGCTGCTCGTGAGCGCTTGATGCATCTGCAATCGAGCAATAACGGCAAACCCCTGTTCGAAGCGGCCATCGATGTCGACGACGTGGTCGCCACCTTCGAGTATTACGCCGAACTGGCCGAAGGGCTGGACGCCCGGCAGGACAGCCCACTGGCATTGCCCAGCGATGACTTCAGGGCACGCCTGCGCCGCGAACCCTGCGGTGTGGTGGGCTTGATCGTGCCGTGGAATTTCCCGATGGTCACCACCGCCTGGAAGCTCGCCCCGGCCTTGGCTGCCGGCTGTTGTGTGGTGCTCAAACCTTCGGAGGTGACACCGCTGCCGGAGTTGGAACTGGCGTCGATCATCGCCGAGTGCGGCTTACCCCACGGCGTGTTCAACCTGATCTGCGGCACGGGTCTGGCCGTGGGCGCACCGCTGGCGACAGATCCGCGCGTGGCGAAGATTTCCTTTACCGGCAGCAATGCGGTGGGGGTGCAGGTGATGCAACGGGCGGCGGAAACGGTGAAGGGCGTCAGCCTGGAATTGGGTGGCAAGTCGTCGCTGCTGGTGCTGGCCGACGCTGATCTGGAGCTGGCGGTGGAGCTGGCCTGTGGTGGCGGTTTCTTCAACGCCGGACAAATGTGCTCGGCCACCAGTCGCGTGCTGGTCGCCGATGAGCTGGCCGACGAGTTCCTGCAACGGCTCAAGACTCGCGCCGAAGCGATTCGCGTGGCTGACCCGTTTGACCCTGACGTGGAGATGGGCGCGCTGGTCAACCAGGCGCAATACCAACGCGTGCTTGGGCATATCGACCGGGGCTTGAGCGCCGGGGCGACGCTGGTGTGCGGCGGACAACGCCCCGCGCATTTGCCGCGCGGCTATTTTCTACAGCCGACAGTCTTCACCGACGTGCCTGTGGACAGCGAGCTGTGGTGCGAAGAAATCTTCGGGCCGGTGCTGTGTGTGCGCCGTTTCACCTCCCTGGAGCAAGCGATTGCCTTGGCCAATGACAGCCGTTTCGGCCTGGTGGCCAGTGTCGTCAGTCGCGATACCGAAGTTGCCGAACAGGTGGCCAATGCACTGCAGGCGGGACTGGTGTGGATCAACGCCCCCCAAGTGATCTTTCCCCAGGCGGCGTGGGGCGGTTACAAGCAGAGCAGCATGGGCCGCGAGTTGGGGCCTTGGGGGTTGGCGGCGTTTCAGGAGATCAAACATGTAGTGCGGGCGGTTTGAGCGCTAGAAGTGGGCTGTCTTTACTGGCCCCATCGCGAGCAGGCTCGCTCCCACAGTTGATCTGGGTGAACGGAGAATTTGTGTTCAACACAGAGCCCTTGTGGGAGCGAGCTTGCTCGCGATGAGGCCGGCACAGCCAACCCAAAAATCAGCTCAGACGGTCATCCGCAACCGCGCCAGATCCCGCAGCGGCGGCGCGCCGAACAGGCGGCTGTACTCGCGGCTGAACTGCGAAGGGCTTTCATACCCCACCCGATACCCCGCCGCCGAAGCTTCCAGCCCTTCGGCCAGCATCAGTCGCCGGGCTTCCTGAAGGCGCAGTTGTTTCTGGTATTGCAGCGGGCTCATGGCCGTCATGGCCTTGAAGCGGTGATGCAGGGTCGAGACGCTGAGGTTCACTTCCCGGGCCAGGTCATCGATGCGCAACGGTTGCTCGAAATGGCCATTGAGCCATTTGATCGCCTGGCTGATGCGATGGCTCTGACTGTTGGTAATGGCGATTTCGTACAGCCGATAGCCCTGAGGGCTGCGCAGCAGGCGGTACAGAATCTCCCGGCGCACCAGGGGCGCGAGCATGGCGATGTCTTTCGGGCTGTCGAGCAAGCGCGTCAGGCGCAACACGGCGTCGAGCATCGGCGTGTCCAAGCGTTCTACATACAGGCCGCGACCGGTGGGGCGCGTCGGTACGCCGAGGGGGCCTGCGTCGGCAATCAGCGCGGTGATTTCCGCCGGATCGATGTCCAGGCGCAGGGCCAGGATCGGCTGATCGGGCGAGACGCTGGCGATGCAACCACTCAGGGGCATCGAGACCGAGACCACCAGGTAATGGAGCGGATCGTAGTTGAACAACTCATCCGCCAGGCGCACCTGCTTGCTGCCCTGGGCCATGATGCACAGCGCCGGTCGCGCCAGCACCGGTGCGAATTGATGGGCTTGACTGTGGCGCGACAGATTCAGCGAGTCGATGGCCGTGGCGTAGTTGCCGTCTTCACTGGTATTGCGGGCGATGATCGACGCCAGTTCGGCGCGCTGTTGTTCCAGATACGTGTCCAGCGGGACGTGGGCGTGGTCAAGCGGCGACATGCCGGAATCCTCGGGAAAGGGGGAGCGATGAGCAGAGCTTATGTTTGTGCAAGTTGCAGGGGTAGCCACATCCTGTCGAAAGCTTGCCTGATCCTGCACGGTGCATCGATTCACCAAGGCTTAATGTGACAAAAACTTGCTTGAAACCTTTTGTTTCAACTTTCCTGGATCCTCGCGAATGGAGGACCGATTGGGTCCCGCTTTCGCGCAGGATCGTGCAATGGGTCGGCAGGAATCGACTAACGAGCCTGGTGTCGTGACGCTTAACCTTTGATCCTGTCGCAGCCTGTCCCGGGCTGCACAACGGATTACCTGGGAGGGTTGAACATGTCTACACAGATCCCCGTCAGTCATATGGCCTTTGTGCGGGCCCGTTCCGGTTGCTCCAAGCCATTGGGTGCACGCCTGAGTACGCTGATCGCGCCTTCGCGCCAGGCTCCCGGATGCCTGCATTTTGCCTTACAGCAATCGCAATGCGACGCCGATCTGTGGCTGGTGTCCGGGCTCTGGGTCAATCAACAGGCGATGGATGCTTATTTCAACTCACCGGCCATGGCGATCTTCGCCGAGCTGGTACAGGACCTGGTGGTGAGCAGCCTGGATTTCCACACCTTCCGGGAAGTGTCCGCCGCCCAGGCGACCGAAGGGTGCCTGGCGAAGGTACACAAACTGGCGGGTTGAAGGTTTAATGAGCGTCATTTTCCATCGCCAGGATGCGCAATATGGCACGTAAAGCCTTTGAAACCTTCGAAGCTGTTTCCGCGGTCGTTTCCAAAGAGGGCGGCGGCTACTACGCGGCGATTGCCACCAAAGCCATTGGTGGTTCCGGTGCACCGCGTTTTAACAAGGTGCTTGAAGATCAGACGTTCAAGACGGCCACTGATGCCGACTCGGCGGCGGCCATTGAGTTGACCCATCTCAAGGGTGTGGGCGATGAGGGCGAGCTGATCTGGAACCCGCGAGATTAACGTTATGGGAGCAAGGCTTACCCGCGATGCAGTCACCTCGGTTCAAAAGACAGGCCGCGTTGTCTTCATCGCGGGCAAGCCTTGCTCCCACAGATAAACGCTGTGTCGTGCACTGCTATTGAGGACGGTGCATCTTGAACAGCGCCTCGGGACCCAGCTGGAAATAATCCGCCGGCCCGCCGCCGCGCAAAATCGGCTCGGCGGCGGCGGTGTCGTATACCCCATCCTTCAACAACCATTTGGCGATATGCACGGCGACCACCTCGCCGAGAATCAGCCAACTGGGCACCAATGCCTTGTCCGCGCGCTGCAACTGGATGATCTGGGTGACCTTGCATTCGAAGGACACCGGGCTTTGCGCCACGCGTGGCACCTGGATCACCCGTGATGGCGCTGGCGTCAAACCGGCCAGTTCGAATTCATTGACCTTTGGCGCGACCATGGCGCAGCTCTGGTTCATCTGCTCGGCCAACGGGCGTGTCGCCAGGTTCCAGGCGAATTCGCCGGTCTGTTCGATGTTGTTCAGGCTGTCTTTGCGCCCGACGCTGCAGAAGCCGATGATCGGCGGAATGTAGTTGAAGGCGTTGAAAAAACTGTAGGGCGCCAGGTTCAGGTGCCCTTCGGCGTCCTGGGAGGAAATCCAGCCGATGGGGCGTGGGCCGACGATGGCATTGAACGGGTCGTGGGGCAGGCCGTGACCCTGGGCGGGTTCGTAGTAGTGGATGTCGTCGGGCATGAGGCGAGGGTCCTGGGGATGGATTTTGAGGATGTTGTGGATAGTGCAGGGGGCGACTGTTTTTGTCAGCACCTGGCAAGCCTGCCCACTCATTTGCTCTTCAGGGTTCACGGAACTTTCGTCTGCCACACAATCCTGTGGGAGCGAGCCTGCTCGCGATGACGGTGTAGCAGGGGACGTAGGGGTTGAATGTGCTGACCTCTTCGCGAGCAGGCTCGCTCCCACAATTTGTTCTTCAGTGAGACCACTTTTGTGTTGGGCTTGAGGCTGACCGTTTTCCTGTACCCCAAAAACAACTAAGCCCGGCCGAAGCCGGGCTGTGAGAGAGCCTCGTTGGGATTAGCTGAGAGAGGCGGTGTTGGTGCGGTCAAAGCCGTCTTCAGCGATAGCGTTCGAGCCAGTGCGGTCAAAGCCGTCTTCAGCGATAGCGTTCGAGCCAGTGCGGTCGAAGCCGTCTTCAGCGATAGCGTTGGAGCCAGTGCGGTCGAAGCCGTCTTCAGCGATAGCGTTCGAGCCAGTGCGGTCAAAGCCGTCTTCAGCGATAGCGTTCGAGCCAGTGCGGTCGAAGCCGTCTTCGGCGATAGCGTTGGAGCCGGTGCGGTCGTAACCGTCAGCGGCAATGGCCGACTGAGTGCGGTCGAAGCCATCGGCGGCGAAGGTGTTGGCGGCCAGTACGGACAGGGTCAGGGCGAGGATCAGTTTGGTTTTCATGGTCGTTCTCCGAAGTGGTTGGCGTTGATCGCCTTGGGTGTGGAATTCATATTACGCTTGTTAAATCGATTAAAAAGCGCAAAAAAACGCTCAAACAAATCGTATTTATCGATTGGTTGCTCGTTGTTACTGATCGGCGATAAATGTCATCACCGGCGTACCCGAACAACGTTTTGGTGAGGATGAGGATGTAGGGCGGGCATTAACCAGAGATTAATGTCGGATAAATCTTCGGACACGAGGCACAAAAAAAGGGGCGAACCTGTACAGGTTCGCCCCTTTCGTGTGTGCGTGTACGCAGGTCAGTCGGTCAAGATCCGCGAATGCTTGCGGGTGTCTTTCATGGTGATGTAGACCAGCAGCGACACGGCGATGCACGCCGTCACGTACCAGTAGTAGCCGGTTTCCATGCCGATGCTCTTGAACCACAGGGCGATGTATTCAGCGGTGCCGCCGAAGATCGATACGGTCAAGGCGTACGGCAAACCGACGCCCAGGGCGCGGATCTCGGTGGGGAACAGCTCGGCTTTGACCACGGCGTTGATCGAGGTGTAGCCGCTGACGATGATCAGCGCCGCCATGATCAGGAAGAACGCGCCCCACCAGGTCTGGATGGTGTGCAGGGTGGTCAGGATCGGTACGGTGAACAGCGTCCCCAGGATGCCGAAGGCGATCAGGATCGGCCGCCGACCGACCTTGTCCGACAAACCGCCGATCAAAGGTTGCAGGCACATGAACAGGAACAGGGTGGCGGCGGAAATGGTGGTGGAGTCGGAAATGCTCATGCCGACCGTGTTCACCAGGTATTTCTGCATGTAGGTGGTGTAGGTGTAGAACGCCAGGGTGCCGCCCATGGTCAGGCCGACCACAGTCATCAACTCTTTTGGATGGCGCATCAAGGTGCGCATGGCGCTTTCCTTGGCTTTTTCCTTTTTGGTGAACGACTCGGTTTCTTCCATGCCGCGACGCAGGTACAACGCCACTATCGCGCACAACGCGCCGATGGCGAATGGAATGCGCCAGCCCCAGGCATACAGCTCTTCGGTGGTGAGGAACCGTTGCAACACGATCAGCACGCCGAGGGCGATGAGTTGGCCGGAGATCAGGGTCACGTACTGGAAGCTGGAGAAGAAGCCGCGACGTTCCTTGGTGGCCATCTCGCTCAGATAGGTTGCCGAGGTGCCGTATTCACCGCCCACCGATAGGCCCTGAAGCAAGCGGGCCACTACCAGCAGGATGGGGGCACCGACGCCGATGGTTTCATAGCCGGGGCTCAGGGCGATGATCAGCGAGCCGAAGCACATCAGGTACACCGAGGCCATCAGCGCCGCCTTGCGGCCGGCGCGATCCGCGTACAGGCCCATCAACCAGCCACCGATCGGACGCATCAGGAAGCCCACGGCGAAGATCGCGGCGGTTTTCATCAGTTGCGCGGTGGAGGACCCGGCCGGGAAGAATACTTTGGCGAAGTACAGCGAGAAAGCGGCGTAGACGTACCAGTCATACCACTCGACCATGTTGCCGACCGAACCGCTGAAAATCGACTTGATCCGGCTGGCAGTGGTTCTTTCACGGGCGGGCGCGGCGGCCGACCCGAGGGGAAGGGCGTTGGAGTTATCCATTGAAGGATCCTTCGTTTAATTGTTTTTGTGGAGCGCGTGGGAACGCAGCCTGCCAGGGCTATAGCAGGAGCTGTGCCAGGTGGGAGAAGGCCGGTCTAGAGGGGTTTTGAACGCTGGGTGAGCGGATTGGCGCTCATTTTTGCTGTGGAATGAGCGGGAATCCGCTCATCCTTGAGGTCATCATTCTTGGCTGCTGGCCTCATCGCGAGCAGGCTCGTTCCCACAGGGTTCTGTGTATGCAGGTCCAATGTGGGAGCGAGTCCGCTCGCGATGGCGCGGTACCGACACCCAAAGGCTCAGGGCGACGAGGTTGAAGGCGTGAACTCCAGGTTCAACTCTCCCCGATATTGCCCGGTATTCTTGTCGATCTGCCGGAACTGCGGTGTCTCCAGGGTGATCGGCCAGGGTGTGCACACGACCGGGAAGGGGACGTTGGGCAAGCGCACGGCGCGGATATCGGCATTGTTGATACCGGTAAAGGTCACCGGTTGACCTGAGACATGCTGTGTCTCGCCCAGGTTGGTGGTGCGGGTGCGAACCCGGTATTCGATACGGTTACGTTCGTCCGTCCCCCCGGAGGTGTGCTGCACGAAGAAGCGTCCAGCCATGCCAGGTACGGGGTTTTTGTCGGTGACGCGCATTTCGAAACGCTGGCTGTTGGAGTTGTAGCCGTCGTAGAGGCAGGCATCGACGACAGCCTGGCCGGAGACGATACCGCCGGGGCCATTGATCAACGGGCGGGTGCGCAGGTTCAGGTCCACCTGCGGGGTGCTGATGCCGTGGGCGGGCAGGTAGATCTGCACGTTATTGTGATCGGTCACGTCCAGCTTGAAATCGACGGTGTAGATATGGGCGTCTCCGATTGGCTGCGAGTAGAACCTCCTGAGCTTCATGACCAATTGCGCCGTCCAGATGCCACCGGCAGGCAATTTGGCGAGTTCTGACCGAGGAATCCAGAGGGTGGAGGCCGTACCCGTCGCATCCACTCCCTCGCAATTGCCATGTGATGTCGAGGTCAGCATCCAGGTGCTGGAACCCCACACCCCGCAGGGGCTGTGGATCGGGAGTCTGCGTGTAATGTTGCCTTTGACGGTCAGAACCACGGACAGTCGGCTGCGTTTCTCCGTGAAACGCAGCTTTATCTCGGTGGTGCCATATCTGCCTCCGGTGGTGGTCAGGCACTGGCCTGTTGCTGGATCGGTGTTGGACAGACAGACAAAATGCATTGTCTTATAGCCTGCGCCTGCCACGGGCTGTTCGTGCCAGCCATGGGTCATCCGCGTCCAGATGTAATGATCGGCGGGCGGGGTCGAGCGGTCGAATTGCAGCATCTCGGATTGATAGTGGTTGCTGGGATGGATGTCCCCGAGCGCCGGTAGCGCAGCGAACGCGCCAATCAGTGCGCCAAGGCGACGGGCCCAACGGTGAAAGATCAGATTCATGGCTGGTTTCTCTTGTCTGACGATAACGCGGCGCTGCGGCGCGCGGTCCAGCGTTCCAGTCGGTCGGGGTCGCGCAGGTCTCTGGGCAGAGCGTCCAGGGTGGTGCTCTGGCAGGTCAGCGTGCCGACCTGGCGCAAGCTGCTGCGAGCGGTGGCCGACTGCACGGCGCAGGCATGCACACCGTTCAGGTCCAGGGCGAACAACGGTTGCGGGGGTTTGTTGAGATCGACGACGAAGCTGCCGTCCTCGGCGGTTTCCATCATCGCTGCGTTGAGGATGGCCGCCTGTGCCAGCGGTTGTCCCCGGGCGTCCACCAGGCGTCCGATGTAGGTGTAGCTGAGGCTGGACTCGATGCGCTGTACCGCCAGCTTGCCGGGTGGCAGGAACCAGTCGCGGCTGCCGTTGCCGACATTCACCGAGCTCAGGTTCTGGCGCGAGGCATCGGCATCGCTGATGCGAGTCTGGGAGACCTCGAAGCCATTGATCGGAATCAGCCGTTTCTCGCCGAAGCCGATGCTGGTCTGGGCGCCGTAGCCGCCACTGACCTTGGCCGCGGCGCCGGTGGCGTTTTCCATTGGCGCAGCGACGATGCCGACGGCGGCACCAGGGCCTGTGCCGCCCTGGCCGGGGCCCCAGAAGAAACCTTCGCGCCCCAGTGCCAGGGAGGAAGAGTGGTTGCCGCTGAGCCCAGGGCGTGAATCATGCCGGTCACCGCCGCGCTGTGACATCGCCAGGCTCGTTTCGCCCCAGCTACGTTCGAGTCGCCCGGCCAGTTCGGCGTCCCAGCGGCCCAGGTCGTCGTAACCCAGCCCGGTATTCATCTCGTTGCGACCTTGCTCGCTGTCCCAGACACGGGTATGGGCCAGGCTGGTCCGGACGCTGTCGCTGGCGGCCTGCTCGCGGCGCGCGTCCAGGCCGACACTGGTCTGCCGGAAGCCACCGGATGTCGAGCGCTGGTTATGGGACAGACTGAGGCTCAGGTACAGGCCGTGGTCGGTCGGCCGATTGCCGCTCTGATTGCGAAACGCGCCCACGCGGTGCGTGAGGTGGAACTGGCCCAGGCGATGCCCGCGGGAGAACCCCACCTGCAGGGTGCGGGCCCAGGTGGCGGTGGTCAGTTCGTCGGTCAGGTCCGGCTCGCCGGGCAACGTGTTCCAGTAGTAGGACGGATTCACCTGGGCATAACGGTTGTAGCTATAGCCAGCGGTGAGGGCGCCGCCGGCCAACGGCAGCGATGCGCTGGCCGTCAGCGATTCGTTGCAGCCACTCTGCTGGTAGGTGCGGCGGTTGTGCTCGCAGGACGGGCTGCGCAGCGAGTAGCGATAGAGGTTCCAGGACAGGCCATGGTTGAACGTGAACTGCTGGCTGTTGCCGCTCGCCCCGTCGTTGCCCTCCAGGAGGGCGGCCGACAGCGACCAACTGCTGGCGCCCAGCGTGCCGGCCCAGTCCAGGCGGCTTTCGTTGTAGAACGCGGTGTCCAGCCAGGTGATCGCGCTGGTGAGCGCCAGGTTATCGAGCAGCGGTACCCGCAGGCCGGTCTGGGCCACGGCGGCGGGATCTTGTTCGTACAGGGAATGCTCGGCCGTGCGCCCACCCTGTAAAAACCATTGCACGGTGTCATCCCCCAGGCCGTTGCCGTCGGTGCGGCTGAAGGGCACGGTTTCGGTACGGGTTACCTGGCCGTTTTCGATCACCCGCAGGGTCACCGGATAACTGCCGTTGGGGAAGGTTCGGGTGTCGACGTTCTGCACACCGGCATCCAGATAAGAAGTGGAGAGCAGTTCTTCGCCGCGAAAGGCATCGACGCGGGCGCGTTGGGTCAGGATCAGGGAGATGGGCGTGCCCTGTCCGACGACGTCGCGATTGAGGTAGGCCAGGGTGGTGCCGACACGGGCGCCGTCGATCCGGCCCAAAGGCAGCAGGCTGAAGTTGAAGTTGCCGCCTTCGGCGCTGGACAGGTTGCTCATGTCCATGCGTCCCGCCTGTGCGTAGTGTTCACGGTCGAAGTCTCGCCGGTAGTAGGCGTTGTTGAATTCCAGGTTGCTGTCACTGCCGCGCTTGTTCTGGTTGGCCTGATAGGTCCAGGTGAACCCCAGGTGACTGTTTTCTCCCAGGCCGAGTGCGCCGAGGCCGCTGGCACCCAGGGCGCGGTAACTGTCGGACTGGGCGATATTGATGTTTTGCCGGTGGACGAGGGCATTCTCTGCCTCGCTCGGCGTGTGCAGCCGCAGGGCCGAGGCCTCGTTGGTCGGCAGCCAGTCCTTGCGCAGCAGGACCTGGAGACGGGCGCCGGCCTCATCGAGAATCACGGCCACTGCCTCGGTTTCGAGATAGCCGCAACTCGCCTCGCTGGCCAGGCCGTAGGAGCAGGCCAACTGGCTATTGCTGGGCAAGGGCTGTGACAGTAATGGCAGCAGTTCCTGAGGCGAGGCCAGTACGCCGGCTTCCACCAGCAGGGCCGCGATGCGCTCAGGCTGCTTGAATTCGATCCGGCCGGGCTGGACCAGCACCGGGTGCACGCCGAGATTGCGGTTGAACAGTTGTAGTTCGAGCTGTTCCACCTGCCCTTCGACCAAGGCTTCGAAGCCGGCCGGCACCTGAGTCAAGGCGTCGGTCGCGGCCCAGGCGCCTTCGGCCAGCGCCCATGAAAGGGAGATGGAGATAGCTGTGAAGTGGCGTTTCATACGTGGCCTTGATGCAGGAAAGGGGGTACGACGACGCCGTACCCCCTTGGGAGGAACGGTTGTGTTTACGGTTGCTGAGTCAGCACCAGGCTGACGATGCCTTCATAGCGGCCAGCGTTTGCGATAGCGCCAACGGTGGTTTGCTTGATCTCCAGCATCTGCTCGATCGAGCCGCTGGTCGGGTCGCCACCGGGGAACAGGTCGGCCGCCGACAAGGCGACGCCGGTGGTGCTTAGCGTTCTGCCACCAAAGGTGACGGACAGGGGAACCGCGGTGGAAGCCGGGTTGGTCATGTTGGCCAGGACGGGGCTGGTGATCAGCCTGATGGTCATGTCCTTATCGGTGTCATTGCTGAAGACCCGCGTGCCCAGACGCGTGGGTTGCAGACCCGCACCCGGCAGGTAGCTCATCTCCATGGAGGGCGGCAGGGCACTGCCATCGGATTGGAGCAACTCCAGCGTCGGATCGACATCGGCATAGACCAGAATGCTTTTCTCAACCGCCAGGGCGGGCATCGAGACCAGTGCGGCCAGTGCCAACGGGGCGAATTTGAGCAGTTTCATGGGGTGTTTCCTCTTTTCTATGGGTGAACAGGGGCCCAGCCATGTGCAGGCACATGGCTCAGATTGAAAAATGTGAGGGGGGGAGTGGGTTACGGCAGCACGGCCAAAGTGCGTGGCCGTTTGTCGTCGCTGGTCACAAAGCGCATGAGCAGATTGCCGCTTGTGCCGGATGTCTGGACAGGGAGCGTGCTGCCCGGATACAGGCTGCGATTGACATCGTTCCAGAGGCAGTCTTTTTCGCCCTTGACGTCGGTGCAGCGTCCGACCTGCAATACACCGATGCGCACGTTGCCGTCATTGCGTAGCGCTTCACCGCTTTGTTGCAAGCCGACGCTCATTTGACGGTCATCGGGCAGTAGGCGCACGAGCGCGCCCCAGATCAGGTTTACGCCGATTCTGGGTTGCGTGCCTTGCGGGTCGTCGTCTTCTGCCGCCAGATCCTGTGGAGCGGCCACTGGCTCGAAATAAACCCGGTAGACGGTTTCCTCGCTGGGCATCGCCTGCGCGATAATCCGTACCGTGCGGCTGGCGCCGGGAGCGAGTACCGTGCGTTGTGGCGACACGACGATACCCTTCGTATCGGCCGCAGACACTGGGCTTTCGTGTTCATCCGGCGTGCCCGGGCGCTGGATCTGGACCACACTGACCTTGATGTACTGCACCTTGTCCGACTTGGAATGCAGCTGGATCTGTCCAATGCCATCCTGCTCGGCGCCGATCGTGCTGGTCATCGGATAAACCACCAGATTGGCGGTCGCCGGCGACGATAAGCCGAACGCCAGCATCAAAAGCGCCAGCTTGCCCAAGGCAGCCCAACGGTGGGTAAACGTTTGATTCAAATCCATGTCAGACCTCAAGTAAAAAAGCTAAAAACTCAACGTTATTCAATGCGTCTGCTGAAGCGCTCTTGCCTTCGATGAAGGTCGGTGACGAGAGGGAAGAGTCTCACGACTAGAGGCGAGCTATATTTACGACACTTCCTTTTGTGCTACAGATGCTTCTCTGTTCCATGTAGGAAATTTCCAGAGTAGATTCCAGCCCTGACGCTCCGACACGCTTGCTCCCGTGATTTGAGGTGACTTCCCGGGTGTACAGCGTCGGTACGGGCCATGGTGGTGACTCCTGTGAGGCGAAGATGATTGCTGTTTGTCCGAATTATTTTGGTGGGATAGTTACACCATGTCAATAGATTTGGTGGGATATATCCACGTTCGTCTGCGCGAGGAGATTGACCGTTGTGGGTTGTCATTGGCCGCGGCATCCCGTGCCGCTGGTGAATCCAGCCCGCAGCGTTTGAAAGAAGTGGTATCGGGGCGGCAGAAATGTCCGGCCGATCTGGTGGCCAAACTGGTGGTTATCGGCGTGGACGCGCAGTACGTCCTGGTCGGTGAGCGCGCCCAAATCGCCAAGCCGCCATTGACGCCTGATGAGGAAATGCTATTGGAGGCCTACCGGGCACTGGACGTGGGCGACCGGAAACGAATGCTCGCCGGCTTGATTTCGGGCTAGCGGGCAGCCTCATCGCGAGCAGGCTCGCTCCCACATTTCGACCTGTGTACACATCACTTCTGTGGGAGCGAGCCTGCTCGCGATGAGGCCAGTACAGCCGCCACAAAAAACGCCAACCCTACAAAAACATCTCCCGACTCAATCCATGCCGCTGCATCTTTTCATTGAAGGTGCGACGCGGCAGCTGCAATTCCTCGAGCACTGCTTTCACATCGCCCTTGTGCCGCGTCAAGGCGGCGCGCAGGCATTGAGCTTCGAAGGCTTCCTGCTGGGCGGCGAGGGATTGGCCTGGCTCCGTGTCGAGGACGCGGGGTTGATCCAGTCCCAGCAGGTGACGCTCGGCGACGTTGGCCAGTTCACGCACATTGCCCGGCCAGTCGTGGCCGAGCAAATGGCTCAACTGCGCACCGCTCAAGGGCACGGCGGGGCGACCCAGGCGTTCGGCGGCGTTGTGGGTGAAATGATCGAACAACAAAGGAATGTCCTCGCGCCGTTCACGCAATGGCGGCAGGCGTAGCTCGGCGACGTTCAGGCGATAGGCCAGGTCTTCGCGAAAACGTCCGGCGCGGGCTTCGTCGAGCAGGTCGGGCTTGGTGGCGGCGATGATGCGCAGGTCCACATGGATGCTCTGGTTCGAGCCCAGGCGTTCGAGCTTCTGTTCCTGTAGCACCCGCAGCAACTTGACCTGTTGAGCCAGGGGCATGCTCTCGATTTCATCGAGAAACAGCGTGCCGCCGTCGGCGTATTCGAGCTTGCCGATGCGCTTGCCCTGGGCGCCAGTGAAGGCGCCGCTTTCATGGCCGAACAGTTCAGCCTCGAACAGCGGTTCGGGAATGGCCGCACAGTTCAATGCCACGAAGGGTTTGTTTGCCCTGGGACCGAAGTCGTGCAGGCAACGGGCGACCAGTTCCTTGCCGCTGCCGGTTTCGCCGCGGATCAACACGTTGACCGGCAGTGTCGCCAGGTCCAGCACCTGGCGACGCAGGTTTTGCAGCGCCCGTGAAACCCCAAGCAGTGTCCCATCGAGCTTGTCCTTGACGTCGGCCTGCTCGTGCAGACGACGGTTCTCCAATACCAGCGTGCGCTTGTCCAACGCCCGGCGCAGGCTGCCGAGCAGGGTTTCGGGCGTGAAGGGTTTCTCCAGGAAATCGTAGGCGCCGTCGCGCATGGCTTCCACGGCCATCGGCACGTCGCCGTGGCCGGTCAACAGGATCACCGGCAGGTCCGGGTCGCGTCGGCGCACTTCGGCCAGCAGCTCCAGGCCGCTGAGCCCGGGCATGCGCACATCGCTGACAATCACCCCCGGGAAATGTCCTGGCAATTGCGCCAGGCATTCTTCGGCGCGACTGAACAACTGCACTTCAAAACCCGACAGGCTCAACCATTGCTCCACGGCGCTGCGGATGCTGGCCTCGTCGTCGACGACGATGACCTTTTTCAATGTGCAAGGGTTAAGCATGCAACTGCGCCTCCTGATCGATCGGCAAGGTCACGCAGAACTGTGCGCCGTTTTCATGGTTGTCCGCCGTCAGTCGTCCACCGGACTCATGAATGATTGCAAAGGAAACCGCCAGGCCCAAGCCCAGGCCGTCGCCCACTGCCTTGGTGGTGAAGAACGGGTCGAATACCTGGCTCAGGTGTTCCTCGGCGATCCCGGTGCCGCTGTCACTGACCGTCAGGCGCCACAATTGCTCATCGGCTTCCAGGCGCACTTCCAGGCGTTTGAGCGGCTGGCCGGCCATGGCATCGAGCGCGTTGCGCAGCAGGTTGATCAGCACCTGTTCCAGACGGATTGCATCGCCACGCACCCACGCCGGGCGGGTCAGGTGCAGCACCGTACTGACCTGTTCGTCCCGCAGGCGTGTGTCCAGCAGTTGCAGTGCCTGATCCACCACCACCGCCAGGTCGAGGCGTTCGCGCAGGCCGCTGGGGCTTTTGCGGGCGAAGGTTTTCAGGTGGCCGGTGAGGGCGGCCATGCGGGTCAGCATGTCGTCCAGGGGTTTGATGGCTTTGTAGGCATCATCGACCCGGCCATGGTCCAGCAACAGGCGCAGGGTTGCCAGTTGCATGCGCTGGGCCGTCAACGGTTGGTTGATTTCATGGGCCAGGGCCGCCGACATTTGTCCCAGGGCCGCGAGTTTGGCCGATTGCACCAGGCCGTCCTGGGCGGTGCGCAAATCCCGGGTGCGTTCTTCCACCAGCCGTTCGAGTTCTTCACGACTGCGCTGGCGCAGCTTCGCCAGGCGCCAGCGCTGGTTGAGAAACAGCAGCAGAAACACCAGGGCCAGCCATAACCCGGCGGCGGCGAGCCCGGCGTTGCGACGGTCTTCGAAGGCGATCTGCGGGCGGCGCAGCAAGTGCAGCGTCCAGCCTTCGGTGGTCAATGGCAGGGACTCCCACAGGTAATCCACGGCACCGTCGGGGGCCGTGACCCGGGCCAGATGACTGTTGTCGTCAAAGCGTCGCAGCGGCTCGACGGCCAAGGGTTGCAGCGGTTGCTTGTCGTATTGGCGAGTGGCCTTGAGCTCGGCGTGGTCGCTGTCGGTCAACGGCTGCAAGTGGCGATAACGCCAGCCCTCTCGGTTGGCGATGAAAATGATGCCTCGGGCATCGCTGACCAGCAGGGTGTCGCTGCCCTGCCGCCATTCGCGTTCCAGCTCGGGAAACTCCAGCTTCACGACCATCGCCCCCAGGAACTCACCGTTGTCGTCGGTCACTGCGCTGGACAGGAAGTAGCCCGGAATGCCACTGGTCACGCCCACCGCATAAAACCGTCCGGTGCCCTGGGTGCGGGTCTGGAGGAAATACGGCCGAAAGCCATAATTGTGTCCGACATAACTGCTGGGCAGGCGCCAGTTGCTGGCCGCGACGGCCAGGCCGGTGTGGTCGAGCAATTCCAGTGTGGAAGACTTTGCGGCACCGTTGATCTGTTCCAGTTTGCGATTCAGCGCGTCCTGTTGCGCGGTGCTGACCGGCCCCTTGAGGGCCGAGCGCAACTCGGGGTCCAGCGCCAGCACGGCGGGCAGGGCGCGGTAGCGTTCGATCAGGGTATGCAGGGAGTTGGCGTACAACGCCAGTTGCTGGTTCGCACGGCTGGCATCCTCTTCCAGTGCCTGGCGTTCGGCGTGCCGCACGGCGAGGGTGGCGGCAATGATGGCGCCGCTGAGGATCAGCAGGGTGTACAACGACAGACGCAAGGGACGAGGCATTGCCGGCATATGACTGTTTCAAGGACTGGGCAGGGACAGGCACGATAGCATGCCGTCTGCCCGCGGTGATGCGCCTCGCTCCGGCGTTATCGGAGCATGCTTTGTGTCTTCCTCAAGCGGCCGATGGTTGCTTCCATCTCCCTTCTCAGGCTTTGAGGCGTGTCGCCACTGGACTGGCCGATTACTTTGCTGAGCGGTCGGTAGGTATTGACTGCGTCAAGTTCCGCCTCGGCAAACAGCGTCTCGATGTGGGCCATTTGTGCGTTCAATATTTCCACCATGCCGTTGATGTGCGCATCTGCCCGAGCGATTTTCTCCTCGGTCAGTTCATGGCTTGCGGCGCCAATTTCATGAATGATCTCAATGGTTCCCAAAACAATGCTGGTCACGGCTCCTATTTCGCTAGAGGCCACGGTTCCTGTGGCTTTCAGCGCGATCTTGGTGCCAGTGCTGGTCACTTCCTTTCCCGCTTTCAGGACGTTTTTCTGGGTGGGCGCGCTGACGGCGTGGGCCAGATCCCGGGCTTTTGCCTTGGCATAGTGAAAGAGGTCAAGATTCTTGTATTCGCCTTTCTTGACGATTTTTTCAGGGTCCAGTTTCCGGCTCTTGAAGTTGACCGCTGCGCTCAGGCTCAATCGTTCCAGCGCATAATCCAGGCCAACGCTCACCGCTTTGCTGGTGACGAACCCCAGCGCGGCGCCCATGACGATGCCGGGTGGTCCCGCCACGCTGCCCAGCGCCGCGGCGCCGAAGCCTACCGCGAGTCCCGTTCCGTAGCTGACAACCTGTGCACCGACGTGACTACCCACACGTACCGCAGAGGCCTGGGCGTGCGCTGTTGCCGAGCGATGGCTGGCCAGTTGAGTTTGCGCTTCGCTGGCTCTGCGTGAAGTCAGCTTCATGATGTCCGTGAACTTTTTGATCTCCCTGTCCAGCCGGTTATAGTTTTTCCAGCGTTGCCAATAGGCTGCGCTCTGCGCTTTTCTAGCGTCTCTCTGCGCCGGGGTCTCTAGTATCAACCCTTGGTAGTCGGTCAACGTCATCGGGTTATTGCCGACAAATCCATACAGATTCAACCCATCCACATCCCCCGCCGGGTCCGCACTGACCCAGCGCTGCAACCACGGGGCGTAGTAACGCGCGCCGTAGTAATACAGCCCGCTGCTGTCCATTTCCTTGCCTGAATAACGAAGGGTCTTGTAGTCGACTTCAATTCTGGAACGAGCGGCGTGCCAGGCGGTGCCGCCAAAGGGGTAGTAGTGCTCGAGGCTGATCAAGGCGCCGTGACGGTCCAGCTCCAAGGTGCTGGAACCCAAATGATCGTCGAGGGTGTAGCGCAATTGGTCGGCTTCGATGTCGCTTGGCTGGCCGGCTTCCCAATGCAGGCAACGAACACTGCCATGGGCCAATGCACAGGTGACCACGTGCAGTTGTTCGCCGTGGCTGCTGGTGCGGATTTCAAGGCCTGGCAAATATCGCGTTTCGTGGCGAGTGCTGGCGGTGGTGTGGGTCTTGCTGACCCGTTCGCCCTGGCTGTAGAGGCAGGTTTCGTCATCGTTCAGCAACCCGTTGTCGCGTTTGAGCAACGTGACTTTAGTGAGCTGGTCGCGGGCGTCCCACACCAGCGACTGCGCGCCGCGTTGCAGGTAAAGCTGGTTGCCATGGGCATCGAACAGCGCGTCGAAATCCGGCTCCGGATCGCCTTCGGTCCACTGCACGCCTCGGTTGCTGTGAGGGTCGATGCGCAGTGTCCGGGTGTGATTGTTGCCGTCGCGAACATGGCGCAGTCGGGTCAGGTTGTGGCTGGTGTCGTAGTCATACAGCTGGGTGTAGTTGAAACGGTGGCCGGGGGCGATGGGGACGATCGGCTCGGGTAAGCCGGGATGCAGCTGAGGTGTCTCGCCCTCGAAACCGCTGGCGCTGATCAAACGGTAGAGCGAGTCGTAGGTGAAGTCGCGATGACCGTCTACGCGCTGGTTGGCAAAGTACAGGGGGGCGACGGTATGGTCTTCGATACGCAGCACATTACCCATGGGGTCATGGAAGTACGTCAGGTTCTGGAGCAGGGCTTGTCCGGGTTTTCCGGTCTTGAGGGTGCTCAGTTGATCGTTGGCCGGGTCATAGGTCCAGCGGCTGGTCAAGCCGTTGGCCGTATCCTGGCGCTCGATCTGGCCCGCGGCGTTGTAGCGGGCGTCCAGCAGAATGGGTTGTGGCGTGTCCTGGTCCCTGAGTTGCAGGTCCACCTGTTTGAGTTGCCCGCCGATGTCCAGCCGCAAGTAATGCCGGTGGCCGGCGGCGTCGGTCTGGCTCACGGGCGTGCCAAGGGCGTCGAGGGTCTGCTCGCAGATGTGGGGGATGGCATCGGCAAAACGGCGGACCTGGCGTAACGGTTCGCCCGTCAACCCGTAACTGTCCAGCTGCACCGTGCCGGAGGGATCGCTCTGCTCAAGCAATTGCCCGCGCAGGTTGTAATCGGCATCAGCCATGGCATCGGCGTAGATGAAGGTGTCGACCTCGGCCCGGCCGTTTTCCTCCAGGGCTATCGGGCGCAACTGAGGGTCATAAGTCACGCGCCAATGATGGGCGCGTTGATCCCAGCGCTGTCGGGATTCACCCGCCAGCCCCGGTAATGTCAGGCGCCATCCGGCATCGACGCTGTCGGTATGCAGCGGCTGACCGGTGAGGCTATGCAGCGTTGTCAGATTGGGTTTGGGCGCCTGACCGAAAAGGCGAGGGTCCCACTGCTCGACGAGGTGGCCGATGCTCTTGTGGTGCTGGCGCGATATCAGCGCGACGGCGGGGGTCGAGGCCTGGTTGCGCAAGTAAGTGGTTTGCCGCACAGGCAAGCCACGGCCGTCCACGGCAACGACGTCTGGAGTGCGCAAATGCACGGTACTCATGGGGCTCTGGCCTCCAGAGGGGTGTCAGTCTGAACCTTGATGCACGAGGAGCCGAGCTGCCTGGATCACGTGGTCATCCATTTCGGGCGGCCCTTGCCATGGCCGACAGGATGCGCATGCCAACTCGCCCACAAATTGTCCGTCGTGCCCATTTCCTTGTAAGCGGTGATTCCCTGCTGCGCGGCCTTGATGTTGGCCAGGGTGGCTTGGGTTCTTTTGCGCAAGGCGGCGCGACTGATCGGTGCCAGGGCTTCCTTGGACGTCATGAAGTTAACGTTGGGCAGCAGGTCTGCGGGGGAGATGACATCGGTGCCTAACGCATCGAAAGCATTTTCGGCCCAGGCAGCGCGTTGCTCCACAGCCGTTTTCCAGTCGGCGAGCAGCGTTTCGATTTTGCCGATCTTGACGGGGTCGAGGCGGTTTTTGATGTCTTCGCCTTCGATGGCCCGGGCGAACATATTGAGTGTGCCGCCGATGATCGGGATCCACGACCCCATCACCCGGTTCATCACGAAGCTGGGGTTGAGGACTGAGTTGAGCGCCGGGTGGATCACCTCATCTTTCATCTGCCGCCAGTTCTTGATGTCTTTAACCGCACCCTCGATACCGAGTCTGCGATCGATCGCCTCAACGGATATTTTTGAGGTCTGCGGTATGAGCGCGCCCACCAACCCTGCGCTATGCACGAACGGATCGGCGATCTCGCCGGCCACATCGCCGCCGACGTTGCCACCGATCAGTCCACCCGTGGTGGTGTAGGGCGTTGTGAAAGGGGCATCAGGCAGCACCAGATCGACCACCTCGCCCCCCAGCACACCTGTCTCATAGCCGAAGACGCCTTTGACCAGCTCTCCCCCCAGATTCCCCATCAGGCTTCTAAACACGCCTTTTTGCTGGATGATGTTGTGAAGCTGCCCGAGCAGTTGGCTGGACTCTCCACTGAGTTCGGAGAGAAAGCCTGAATAAAGCACGATCACGCTCTCGGCTTTTGCCTGCCCGTCCGTATCCACATAACGCAGTGGATTGTTGGCCACGAACGCATACCTGTTCAGCCCGTCCACATCCCCTGCCGGGTCGGCACTGACCCAACGCTGCAGCCACGGCGCG
The DNA here is from genome assembly GCF_034555295.1 of Pseudomonas sp. N-137. NCBI lineage: Bacteria > Pseudomonadati > Pseudomonadota > Gammaproteobacteria > Pseudomonadales > Pseudomonadaceae > Pseudomonas > Pseudomonas sp. N-137. The sequence continues at coordinate 14,870 of NZ_JAXUDQ010000008.1, read as the reverse complement.
TAGTAACGTGCGCCGTAGTAATACAGCCCGCTGATGTCCATTTCCTTGCCCGAATAGCGCACGGTCTTGTAACTGACCTCTACGCCGGGACGGGCTATCAGCCACGCCGTGGCGCCGAACGGGTAATAGCCTTCGTGACTGATCAGTTGCGCATGCTGATCGAGCTCCATCATGTTTGAGCCTGAGTGGTCCTCCAGGCTGTAGCGCAACTGATCGGTGTCGATATCTGCCGGCTTGCCCGTTACCCAATGCAAGCAGCGGACGTTGATCAAGCCCGTGTCGAGGATGATGATGTGCAGTTCTTCGCCATTGTCCCGGGTGCGGATCTCCAGGCCCGGGAGATAGCGCACGTCCTGAAAATGGTCGCGCTTGGCGGTATGGGTTTCGTGACGTTTGTAGACCCGGGTCCCTTGGCTATAGCGGTAATGTTCTTGGTCATTGGCGGCGGTTTCGCGGTCGATCAGGGTGACCGCTGCCAGTTGGTCCCGAGCGTTCCATTGCAGGTTCTGCCCTGGCTGCAATGCCAGGAGATTGCCATGGCGATCGAACAGTGTGTCGAATGACGGGGCAGGATCTCCAGGCTGGTATCGCACCCCTCGATTGCTGCCCGGGTCGATGAACATCTGCCGGGTGTAGCCGGCACCCTCACGCACATGGGTGAGCTTGGTCAGATTGCCGCCCTCATCGTACTCATAGGTTTGCAGGTAGTTGAGCCGGTTGTTGGGGTCGGTTGGCTGGGGCAGGCCAGGTATATCCGAGGGCGGGCCATCGTCGTAGCCGCTGGCACTGGTCAACCGATAGAGCGAGTCGTAGCTGAAGGCACGATGGCCGTCGACTCGTTGGTTGGCGAAATGGGTAGGCGTATAGGTATGGTCCAGAATGCGGGTAATGTTGCCCATCGGGTCGTGGACATATTCGAAGTCCACCAGTGCGGTGGCCGGGTTTTTTTGTGAACGTTGTCTGAGCAGGCGAGCGCTGGCCGGGTCATAGCTCCAGTGGCTGATGACGCTGTTGCCTGCGTGCTGTTCGATGATTTGCCCGGCGGCATTGTATTGGGCATCGTGCAACACCGTCTGCCAGTCGGTTTGCCCCTTGAGTCGCAACTGCACCTGCTTGAGCTGCCCGGCCAGATCGTAGCGCGACTGTTGCTGGTGTTCACCGGCATCGGTCTGCTCAAGCACAGCCCCCGAAGGCCCGAAGAGACGACGGCTGGTAAACGCCTTGCTGTCGTGAAAAATACGCGTCTCACAGAGCGGCAGGCCGACCAGGCTATAACTGTCCAGAAGCAACGTACCCGAGGGGTCGACCTGCTCGAGCAACCGACCGCGAAGGTTGTGATCGGCATCGGCCGTGGCATCGGCGTAGATGAAGGTATCGACTGCGACCTGACTGTTTTCCTCCAGAGCCACCGGACGCAGTTGGGGGTCATAGGCAATACGCCAATGACTGCCGCGTTCATCCCAGCGTTGCAAGGTTTCACCCGCCAGGCCCGGTAATGCCAGGCGCCATCCGCCATCGACGCTGCGGGTACGCAGCGGCTGACCGGTGAGGTTGTAGTCGTTGCGCAGGTTGGCCGTGTCCGTACCGTAGAAACGTGGGTCCCATCGGGCGATAAGGCGCCCGGCGACGTCATACGCCTGGGCCGTGACCAGCGTTTGGGTGTCGTCGTTCGGCGATCGGCGCCAGTAGTCCACTCGCCTGACCGAGCCTGCTCGTGCGTCAAGTACCGACAGGACCGGTGTACCGCCATGAGTTAGCCTGCTCACTCGTCAGCTTCCCGGGTCCGTGTCGTTGTAGTCGTGGTCGCACAAGTACCAGGGATGATGCACATGCCAGGCTTCATAGCCCTTGGCATTGATGACCTTGACCAGGCGTCCTGGTGGATCGTAGAACTGCTGGTCGTGGTAGCCGTGCAGACGCAGCGAGGCGTCGTTGATGTAGCGCCAGGCGTCGGCGAAATACGGCCGATAGACCCGCGTGACCAGTCCCTTATTGTTGTACTCGACCCGTTCGCTGACGCGCCAGCGCGGGTCGGCCAGGTGCTGCAACGGTTGCCCGTTCTGTAGCTCCAGCGAGCCGTCCTCGGCCACGGCATAGGCCTCCCCGGGTTCGACCCGCTGCTTGGTTTGCAAGGTGCGGCCGAATCCGTCGATGGCGCTGAGGGTGATGCGGACCTGTTGCAATGGATCGTCCGGGTAGCGATCGGCGCTCAGCACGACGCTGTGAACCGGCTCCCGGGCCGTGGCCTGGATCAGCGTCCACAACTGTTCTTCGGCGGCGCTGCGTTCGGCCAGCCGCGCCAGGTGAATGCGTGCCCTGGCGCGGACATGGCCGCTGGGCATCAAGTAGCGGGCGCTGATCCACTCGTTGCGCTGCGCAAGGGAGACTTGGGCGAGGTCAAGCGCGCCCATCCAGCTGAACTCGTCGGTGCGCACGGCACTGGCGATTCTGCCCAGGGTGGCTTCGGGGTGTTCGATGGCATAAGCCGGTGTCAGGTCGTCGGGCAGCTCGTAGGTGTCGATGGCATCGAAGCCTGCCGGCAGGCCATTTTCGCTGCCGAAAAACGTAATGCCCAAAGGCACGCCGTCGGGGCCATACAGCGCTTGCTGCACGTTGTCGTTGGCGTCGATGATGCTCTGCGGCAACAGCGAGTGATAGTCGTATTCGATCTGGGTCGTACAGCCGTCCGGCAGGGTAATGGCGGTGGTCATCAGGTGATAGGCATCGTACGTCAGGGTCGTAACACCATGACTCTGGGTTTCTTGCAGGGCGTTGATCTGGAAGAAGCCATCAAGCGAGTGGTAGGTGGCAAAACCGCTCTTTTTCGACCAGAGGTTTTCGGCGGTGTCTTCGTCCGGATCTTCAGGCAGAAACAGCGGCATGGGCTCAAAGCCGATTTCTTCCAGTTGCCCGCGGATGTCGAACGGCGGTGGCACGGCGTCGTAGGCGTCCAGTGCCTGCTTGTCGAACTCGGCCGTCTCCAGCGGGCCGAGCAACGCCTGGAAGGCAATATCGCCTTGGTCGTCACGCAGGTAGTTCTGTTCCTCAAGCGCAACCAATTGCCGTGCGGCTTGCCATTGCGGGGAGTCGTGATGTGCGAGGAAGGTTTCATAGCTGATCTGGCGAGGGTTGAGGCCTTGCGGCAGTTCGCCCTTGGGGCGATGCAAAGCGTTGGCTCGACTGCGCCAGGGCAGGCCCAGGCGCTGACGCCACCCGGTTTCGTCGAACAGGTGCAGGTGCTCGGCCCGGCTCTCGACAAGGTGGAACACCTGCTGCTGCTCATCATGGGCATCGAGCCACCAGGTGTTCTCGTCTTCATCGTCGAAGGGAGGCGGATCGAGCGGCGTAAGGCGTCGGGCGTAATGGACGATGAAGCCGTGAACAAGCTGGCCGTAGAGATTCCATTTCAGATTGATGCCGTGCTGGCTTTGCGGGTCATTGGTAAAACCGTCGTATTGATGGCTGAGCGCCTCCAGTTCCAGTACCAGCAGGCTTTTGTGATGGGGATGGTGCTGGCGCAGCAGATAGCGTTGTTGCGTCACGGTGTAGGGCCGGGCCGTATCGTCCGATTCGGCGGGATGGATTTCTGTGCGTAACACCTGGCCGCCCAAGGCATAAGCCATATCCCGGGCGGTCTCAGGGTCGGGCACGATAATCTCGTCGGCCTCGTCGCCTTCATGAAAACAGCTCAACAGCGCCGGGCCAAGCGGCACGGCGTCATCGTCGCCGTCGAAACAGTCCTTCAGAGGCTGGTTGACGGTTCGGCCGGTGTGGAACCAGGTCTTGACCAGTACCGGCGCGGTAAAGCCGCTTTGCACTTCAGCGTCGGGCAACTCGCTGTCCACCTGGTACAACCGAGCGAAGCCCCGGAACTCACGGTGATAGCCGTCGTAGTCGCCCTCGAAATAAGTGAAGCGCTGGGTCAGGCAATTGCCGGTGATTTCATCCAGCTGTTGCTGACGTGCCAACAACGGCAGGGCCATGGGCAGATAACAGTCCAATTGCTCGCCCTGCGCCCGGCGCTGTTGTTTTTCATCCAGCCAGTATTGCGCACTGCTGCGATAGGTCAGGGTGGTGCTGCAGCCCATGTTGTTATGGGTGGCGTTGAGCAGATAGGGCCGCGCCGCGACGAAGTCATAACGCCAATGCCTGGGCTTCATATCGGGGGACATGTGAGGCACGCTCAGAATCAGACTGGCGCAACCCAGCCCCTGCAGATCGGCCAGGCTGACCTGGCACAGATTGTCGTACCGCACGCCCACCGGCCATGGCACCTTGACGGGTGTTTGCTCAAGGCCGTTGCCGCCGTGGTTGAGGTAAATATCGAAACAGTCGCTGTTAAGGTAGATCAGCGCGGGCGCTCCAGCTCCGTCCAGATCGGCGATCCGCACCCGGTCAGCGTCGAATTGGCCGTAGCTGAAGGGCAGGGCGCTCATGACAAAACCTTCGCCGAAACGCCCGTGACCCAGGTTCGGCCAGCACTTGATTTCATCGAAGCGAATCCGGCACAGCTCGGTGCTGTCGCTGCCCAGCAAATTGCCGAACAACACCAGTTCGCTGCGCGAGTCGCTGAACAATGGCAGGGGGCTGTCCGGTTCATGGGGCACATTCACCCCCGGTGCGAACCCCTGCTCGCGGAGATTGGGGTACAACCGAACGCTTTTGGGCCCGACCATGGCCAGTGAGCGTAAACCGTCGCCGGTCAAATCGCCCAGTTGCGCGGCGGGGTGCAGGAACTCCGTCGGAAAACGATCAAACGGGGTGAAGGTCGACCAGCTACGGTCCGGGTTGAGGGTATGGAAGCCGCTCATGCCGGGTTGGGCAATGACCCAATTGAGGCGGCCGCTGCCGGTCAGGTCAGTCAGCACCTGCATCACGGCCGGGTTTTGGCTGGCGACCGGGATACTGTCCAGGCGAGACCACGGGCCATAACCGATGGCATCGTCATCGGGCCCGGCGCGCTCAGGCTCGCGGTAGTACCAGGCATCGGTGTAACGGCACAGAAACCCCGGCAGACCTTCGCCATACAGGTCCACGCATTGGTAATGCCGGTTGCCTTCGAGGGCGGGCATTGTCTCCAGATCGAAGAATTTTTCGGGTGTCAGGTTGAGGTCGAAATCGGTGTACTGCAATTCCACCGGAGGGCTGTAATCGACACCGCCTTCAGCGTCCCAGTCCTGATAGTGGGCGGCTGTCAGCAGGCTGTAACCTAGCGCAGTGGCGGTGTATTCCAGCACCAGCCGCCGGACCAGGGCAGGTTCAGTATCGGCCGCGGCAGGGAAGTGGTGGAACATCAACACCTGATGACACAAACGCCGCGTGCCGACCTCAAAACCGTATCGATAGGTGTGAAACGGGTCGCTGCGTAGCAGCCAGGGCGCCTCTTCGGGGGCTTGCCAGGAAGGTTGTTGCGCAAGATCGAGGGTGCGTTGCCCATAGTCGAACAGCAGATGAAAGTGCCAGTTGCGCTGGGCCGGGTCGGGCCCTTCGAAGCAGTACAGGGTGTCACTGGCGCTGGCGTTGCCATAGCACACCCGCCTCAGGTAGCGCTGGGCGCGATAGTCGTGGGGGCCGTCCAGCGCGCCGGGGTCGGCCTGGTACTCATAATAGATGTGCTCGCCTGCCGGGCTGACTTCTTCGAGCAACAACCATTCGGCGATGCGTGGTGGTTTTGGGGGATCGGGCTCGGGTTCGGCTTCAGGTTCGGCAATGCGCGACGCTTCGGTTTTACCGTAGCAATACACATGGCCGTTGCTGCCCTGGACACGCCAGAAGGGTGCCTGGCCGTCGGTGGGTCTCCACAGCTCATAAATATCGAAGCTGCTTTCAGTCCTGGGGTAATAACGCACCACCGAGCACGTTGCACTGCCGGGGCCCGCCAGGGGGCGAATGAGCGGTTCGGCGTTGAATTCGGGCCAGCGGTCAACCCCATCGGCGTCGACCATGACATCCTCATCAGCGTAGTGCGGCACACCTCTGCTGGTTTTGCGCGTGATGCTGGCGATGGAAAGCTGCATGCCGATGCCGAAGATGCCGTTGCCGCCCTGGCTGCTGTAATTCAAGGTCAGCGCCGGCGTCAGGTGGCGGGCGGCGGACAGGGGTAACGGCAGTTCAAAAGAACTTGCCCCTCGCGTACCGACAGGGCCGAGGCTGTTACCGAGGGTGGCGATAGAAGCACTGCCGGCGATGGTCGGGGTCACGATCTGGAGGGGCGCTTGTTCTGCCATCGGGATCATCTCTGTTAGCCGACGCCAGGGCGAATACCCGGCATGACTTCAGGATGCCAAGAGATGGTCCTTGGGTAACCTGTCAGATCTGACAGGTAGGCGGGCATGCCGATGAACGGCTCTACTCACGCCCGGCGGGGAGCATTGTGTGGGAGGCTTGGCTGAACATAGGTCGGGGTCCACTGAAGATCCAGTGTGGGAGCAAAGCTTGCTCGCGATGACTGAGGCACATCCAACATGGATGCAAGCTGACCCACCGCTATCGCGAGCAGGCTTTGCTCCCACAGAGGAGGCTTGGCTTGACATAGGCTTGGTCCCCCAATAGAGGCCTGGCTGAACATAGGTTTGGCCCCCCAGAAGAGGTTTGGCTGAACATAGGTTGGGGTCCACTGAAGATCCAGTGTGGGAGCAAAGCTTGCTCGCGATGACTGAGGCACATCCAACATGGATGCAAGCTGACCCACCGCTATCGCGAGCAGGCTCGCTCCCACAGGTTTTCTGCTGATAAAAAAAGGCCGGTGAGTTTGTCGCCCACCGGCCTTTTTTACGGCGTCAACGTGCGTGTTACTGCACTTCTACCGCCAGGCTGTCGCTGATTTTCTTCTGCCAGATCGCCGGGCCGGTGATGTGTACCGACTCGCCTTTGCTATCGACCGCAACGGTCACGGGCATGTCCTTGACCTCGAACTCGTAGATCGCTTCCATCCCCAGTTCGGCGAACGCCAGAACCTTGGACTTTTTGATCGCCTGAGCCACCAGGTAAGCGGCGCCGCCGACGGCCATCAGGTAGACCGCCTTGTTGTCCCTGATCGCTTCGATAGCGGTCGGGCCGCGTTCGGACTTGCCGATCATGCCCAACAGGCCGGTCTGTTCGAGGATCTGGCGGGTGAACTTGTCCATCCGCGTGGCGGTGGTCGGGCCGGCTGGGCCTACCACTTCGTCGCCTACCGGATCGACCGGGCCGACGTAGTAGATGAAGCGGCCCTTGAGGTCCACCGGCAAGGTTTCACCCTTGTTCAGCATCTCGACCATGCGCTTGTGCGCCGCGTCGCGACCGGTGAGCATCTTGCCGTTGAGCAGGACGGTTTCGCCCGGTTTCCAGCTCTGCACGTCTTCAGGTGTCAGGGTGTCGAGGTTCACGCGGCGCGCCGATGGACCGGCTTCCCAGACGATTTCCGGGTAAGCGTCCAACGGTGGTGCCTCCAGCGACGCCGGGCCGGTGCCGTCCAGCACGAAGTGGGCGTGGCGGGTGGCGGCGCAGTTGGGGATCATGCACACCGGCAGGGACGCGGCGTGGGTCGGGTAGTCCATGATCTTCACGTCGAGCACGGTGGTCAGGCCACCCAGGCCCTGGGCGCCGATGCCCAGTTGGTTGACCTTCTCGAACAGCTCCAGGCGCATCTCTTCGATGCGGTTCTGCGGGCCGCGGGCCTTGAGTTCGTGAATGTCGATGGACTCCATCAACACTTCCTTGGCCATGACGGCGGCTTTTTCCGCAGTGCCGCCGATGCCGATACCCAGCATGCCCGGTGGGCACCAGCCGGCGCCCATGGTCGGTACGGTTTTCAGTACCCAGTCCACGATGGAGTCGGATGGGTTGAGCATGGCCATCTTGGACTTGTTCTCGGAACCGCCGCCCTTGGCCGCCACGTCCACTTCCACGGTGTTACCCGGAACGATGGAGTAGTGGATCACCGCAGGGGTGTTGTCCTTGGTGTTTTTACGCGCACCAGCCGGGTCGGCGAGGATCGACGCGCGCAGGACGTTTTCCGGCAGGTTGTAGGCGCGACGCACGCCCTCGTTGATCATGTCGTCCAGGCTCATGGTCGCGCCATCCCAACGCACGTCCATGCCCACGCGCACGAACACGGTCACGATGCCGGTGTCCTGGCAGATCGGCCGATGGCCGGTGGCGCACATGCGCGAGTTGATCAGGATCTGCGCCATGGAGTCACGGGCCGCTGGCGATTCTTCGCGCAGGTAGGCTTCGTGCATCGCCTGGATGAAATCCACGGGGTGGTAGTAGGAAATGAACTGCAGGGCGTCGGCAACGCTCTGAATCAGGTCATCTTGCTTGATCACGGTCATGAGTCGCGCTCCTCTCTAAAGACGGGAACATTCAATAAGGTGCCGTCCGTTTGGGTGCATCGGTCGACGGACGGCACCTCTTAAGGCACGCCGGGCATGCTGGCGCGACACTAAAAAGGCGCGGCAGTATATCGCAGGCGAGCACCCTGTGGGAGCGAGCTGCCTTTGTGGCGAGGGGATTTATCCCCGCTGGGCTGCGCAGCAGCCCTGAAAGTCAGTCACCTCGGTGTGTCAGGTTGTTTGCCTTCAGTCATTTTGGGGCTGCTTCGCAGCCCAACGGGGATAAATCCCCTCACCACAAGAGGACCAGCCAGTCTCGAACAACTGCGTCAATTTAGGCCATTGCTTTGACGCCATTTTTCTGCTCCAGAATTGAATGGTCATTTGCCCTGCACGCCACTAAAGTGGCGTCTGGCCTGTAGCGTAGGACGCCTCCTGTCAGTTCCTTTCCCATGGTGAGTCAACGATTGACCCATAACGCCATTCAACGTCTTTTGCTGAAACGCTTCGCCTTGGCGGCCGCGACTTACGCGCTGGCACTGGTGTTGTTGTGGTTGGCATATTTCAGTGGTCATTACCTCGATTCGTTGCGCGATGTCATCATCGGCAGCGTGTTGGTGGTGTTGTGCCAGGCAGGGCTGTTCGCGCTGTTTATCACCGACCGCAATCTGCGGTTCGCCGACCCCAGTCTTACTGAAATACAGGTACTGATCGGCCTGGGCTGGCAGACCTGGATGATGGCGCATCTGGACCAGGCTCGGGGCGTGTTCCTGGTGTTCTATGTGCTGATCCTGCTGTTCGGGCTGTTCCACTTGTCCCGTCGGGCTTTCGTGCGCTGCGCGATGCTGGTGTTTTTCAGTTTCACCGCCATTACCCTCTGGGACGGTTACTTCTTCAGGCTTCCTGACCCCACGCTGGCCGCGTTACAGGTGTGCGTGCTGTTTATCGTGCTGGTGTGGCTGGTGCTCTATGCCAGTTACGTACAGAACTCGCGCCAACGCATGCGTCAGCGGCGGTTTGCCTTGCAGGCGCATCAGGACACCCTGCGCGGCATGATGCGTCAGCTCGAAGACCTGGTGGCCACGGATGAACTGACCGGCTTATTCAACCGCCGGCACTTCCTGCGCCTGGCGTCCCGTGAGCTCAACACACTCCGGCCCAATGTTGCCCATGGCCTGGCCTTGATCGACCTCGACCATTTCAAACGCATCAATGACCTGCACGGCCACGCCGCCGGTGATCAGGTGCTTCAGGCGTTCGCCAGCATCGCCACGGCCTGCCTGCGCGAAGGTGATGTGCTGGCCCGTTACGGTGGCGAAGAGTTCGTCATGCTGCTGCCGGCCTGCGACCCTTCACGGCTGACGGCCTGTTGCGAGCGGCTGCGCCTGGCATTTACTGAAGTCGAGTTGATCGGCTTGCAGATCGGCTCCCTCAGCCTGTCGGTGGGCATGACGATGCTGGAGACCGGCGACGACCTGGACAACGCATTGCAGCGCGCCGACCAGGCCTTGTACCGTGCCAAGCGAGACGGCCGCAATCAGTGCGCCGCTGCCTGGGAGAATGTCGATGCCTGAAGTAAAAGTCGCCGACCGGCAGTGGACGGTGGCGGCGGGCAGCAATCTGTTGGACACGTTGAATCAGGGCGGCGTGGCCGTGCCCTACAGTTGTCGCGCCGGCAGCTGCCATGCGTGTCTGGTGCAGTGCGTGAACGGTGACGTGCGCGACAGTCGGCCCGACGCCTTGAGCCCCGCGCAGCGCGAGCAAGGCTGGCGGCTGGCGTGTCAGTGCCAGGTGATCGAGGATGTGCAGATCCACACCTTTGACCCGCAATGCGACGGCCGTGCCGCCCAGGTGACCGCCGCGGATTGGCTGAGCCCCGACGTGCTGCGCTTGCGCATTATTCCTGAGCGGGCGCTGCGTTATCGGGCGGGCCAGCACCTGGTGTTGTGGGCCGGCGATGTCGCCCGGCCGTATTCCCTGGCGAGCCTGCCCGAAGAAGACCGCTTCCTGGAGTTTCACCTCGATTGCCGCGAGCCCGGCCAGTTCATCAATGCGGCGCGACAGATGAAAGCGGGCGACCCGATTTTTCTCGGTGAATTGCGCGGCGGCGCCCTGCATTACGATCCCGAGTGGCACGATAAGCCGCTGTGGCTACTGGCGGCCGGCACTGGCCTGGCACCGTTGTTCGGTCTTTTGCGCTCAGCCCTGCATCAGCATCACCAAGGCACGATTCGTCTTATTCACGTAGCCCATGATGCCGCCGGGCACTATCTGGCCAAACCCCTGGCAGCGCTGGCGGCCAAGCATCAACACCTCACCGTGGAGCTGCTGACCACGGCCGAGGCGCCGTCTGCGTTGGCGCAACTGCGGCTTGTTTCCCGGCAAACCCAGGCCTTACTCTGCGGCCATCCCGACCGGGTCGAGGCCTTTGCCAAGCGCCTCTACCTGGCTGGCCTGCCGCGTAATCAACTGCTGGCCGATGTCTTCCTGACCCGTGGTTGAGCGCTGATCTTCAGACGCGAGACCGACCATGACCGACACCCTGCTACTTGAGCGCGAACGCGGCCTGTTGACCCTGCGCCTCAATCGCCCGGAAAAGAAAAACGCCCTGACCCGGGCCATGTACAGCCAATTGGCCCAAGCCCTGGCGATGGCTGACGCCGACCCGCAGATCAGTGCGGTGCTGATCTGCGGGTCCCATGACTGCTTCACCGCCGGCAACGATATTGTCGACTTTCTCGAACAGCCGCCGGCCGATCTCGACAACCCGGTATTCGAATTCATGCTCAGCCTGCTCGATTGCCGCAAACCGGTGATCGCCGCCGTGGCCGGGCCGGCGGTGGGCATCGGCACCACGTTGCTGTTGCATTGCGACCTGGTCTACGTCAGCCGGGACGCGCGGCTGCGAACGCCGTTCGTCAACCTGGGGTTGTGCCCGGAATTCGGCTCCAGCTTGATTCTGCCGAGGCTGCTCGGCCAGGCCAGGGCTGCGCAGTTGCTGTTGTTGGGCGAGGGCTTGAGCGGCGAACAGGCGGCAGCCTGGGGCATCGCCACCGAGGCGCTGGACAGTGGCGAGGCGGCGTTGGCCAAGGCGCGGGACGTGGCACTGCGCTTCGAATCGCTGCCGGCTGAAGCGGTGCGCATCAGCAAACAACTGATGAAGGCGCCGGATCGGGAACAACTGCGCGCCGTGATCGAAGAGGAGGGCAGGCTGTTCACCCAGCGACTGCGCTCGCCAGAGGCGGTGGCGGCGCTGTCGGAGTTTATCAACAGGCATTAGTTTTGTAGCGCATGGGCTGGCCTCATCGCGAGCAAGCTCGCTCCCACATTGGGTTTGTGTTGAACACATTATTCATGAACACCACAGATCCCCTGTGGGAGCGAGCTTGCTCGCGAAGGCGTCGGCACATTCAACGTTGGTGCAAGCTGACCCACCGCTATCGCGAGCAGGCTCGCTCCCACATTGGGTTTGTGTTGAACACATTATTCATGAGCACCACAGATCCCCTGTGGGAGCGAGCCTGCTCGCGATAGCGTCAGCCCAGGCAACACCTTTTTCAGACGGCAAAAACCAAAAAGCCCCGCCATTCACATGGCGGGGCTTTTGTTTTCAGCAACCGGTCACTCAGACCATCGGGTCGCCAACGTGCAGGATTTTCATCCCGTTGGTGCCGCCGATGGTGTGGTAGCTGTCGCCCTTGGTCAGGATGACCCAGTCGCCGGTTTGCACCACGCCGCGCTTGACCAGTTCATCCACCGCCGCCTGGCTGACTTCGCCCGGTTGCAGGGCGGCCGGGTCAAATGGCACGGTGTAGACACCACGGAACATGGCCGCGCGAGCCTGGGTTTCGCGGTGCGGGGAGAACGCGTAGATCGGCACCGAGGAGCGGATGCGCGACATGATCAGCGGCGTGTAACCACTTTCGGTCAGGGCGATGATCGCCTTCACGCCTGGGAAGTGGTTGGCGGTGTACATCGTCGCCAGGGCGATACTCTCGTCGCAGCGCTCGAAGGTCTTGCCGATCCGGTGGCTGGAGGTCTTGCTGGTGGGGTGCTTTTCAGCGCCGATGCAGATGCGTGCCATGGCCTGCACCGCTTCAAGCGGGTAGAGGCCGGCGGCGCTTTCGGCCGAGAGCATCACGGCGTCGGTGTAGTCGAGCACGGCGTTGGCTACGTCGGACACTTCGGCGCGGGTCGGCATCGGGTTCTGGATCATCGACTCCATCATCTGGGTCGCGACGATCACCGCTTTGTTGTGACGGCGTGCATGCAGAATGATCTTCTTCTGGATGCCCACCAGCTCCGCGTCACCGATTTCCACGCCTAGGTCGCCACGGGCCACCATCACGGCATCGGAAGCCTTGATCAGGCCGTCGAGGGTTTCGTCGTCGGCCACGGCTTCGGCGCGTTCGATCTTGGCCACCAGCCAGGCGGTGCCGCCGGCTTCGTCGCGCAGTTGACGGGCGTATTCCATGTCAGCAGCGTCGCGGGGGAAGGACACGGCCAGGTAGTCGACTTCCATTTCCGCGGCCAGCTTGATGTCCGCCTTGTCTTTTTCGGTCAGGGCCGGCGCCGTCAGGCCACCGCCACGACGGTTGATGCCTTTGTGGTCCGACAGCGGGCCGCCGATGGTCACGGTGCAGTTCAGTTCCGTGGCCGTGGCGGTGTCGACGCGCATCACCACGCGACCGTCGTCGAGCAGCAGCTCGTCGCCCACGCCGCAATCCTTGACCAGGTCCGGGTAGTCGATACCGACCACCTGCTGGTTGCCTTCGGTCAGCGGATGGCTGGTGGAGAAGGTGAAAGTGTCACCAATCTTCAACTCGATGCGCTTGTTGGCGAATTTGGCGATACGGATCTTCGGGCCTTGCAGGTCACCCAGCAGGGCGACAAAACGGCCATGCTTGGCAGCAAGGTCACGCACCAGCTTGGCACGAGCCTTGTGCTCGTCGGGGGTGCCGTGGGAGAAATTCAGACGGGCAACGTCCAGGCCAGCCAGAATCAGCTGTTCGAGAACTTCCGGCGAGTTACTGGCCGGGCCAAGGGTAGCGACGATTTTGGTGCGACGGACGGACATGCAAGACTCCTCAGGTTCAAGCGCCAGCGAAGGCTACTATGCTCTTTGGGTGTAGTCATTGTTCATATGCACTACTTTTTCGTTTCTTTTCGAAATGAACATTCCTGAAAATTTTTGCGCCTCTACGGCTTCACATTCCTTCTGTGGCGAGGGGATAAATCCCCTCGCCACAAGAGCACTGCCAAGCTGCGTTTTCGGGTTGAAGATTTCCCCACCCAGGTCGATACAGAGCTCAAGACAGGAGAACCTCCCATGCGATTCGTGCTTTTTGTTGCCCTGGCCCTGAGCATCACGGGCTGCACCCGTTGGTCGATGAACCACCACATGAACCTGGCCTACAAGGCTTACGAGCGGGGCAATTGTGAGCAGGTGATGCTCGAGTTGTCCAAGGTCGACCGCGCCAGCCGTGCCCGGCGCTACATGCAGCCGGAAGTCTCGATGATGCGCGGCCAATGCCTGGAACGACAGAAGCTGTTTGTCGATGCGGCGCAAACCTACCAGTTCATCATGACCCAATACCCTAACAGCGAATACGCCTTCCGCGCCCGGGCCCGGCTGGAAACCTTGCAGAGCCTGGGTCATTACCCGCTCCGCAGCGCCCCGGTAATCCGCCCCACCGCGCTCTGATACCGTCCGTCAATATCATGGCCAGGGGCAATGCCTGGCCACCCCCACCTTGTACGATTGCACAGGATGAAACTATCGTACCGGGGCTGGCTGTCGCCAAACCTTGAGCTATATTTTGTACAAGAAGTGATTAGAGCCAGGTCTCTAATTCAAGAGGCACCTGTGACCGGCAGAAGTAGAGCCAAGGCGCTTGCAAGCGTCTGGCACCGGGATCGGGGAGAGCGGGCCTGTTCGTGCCCGTTCCGAAGTATCGATAGCCCCTGGTAGAGGGGCGTTCAAAAAGCGATACAGGACATGTACAAAAAGAGGCGAATCGAGCGGCATCAGCTGCCGTATTTCCTGCGCGTGTTCAACGGTATGAACGACAAGCCCATCGGCTTTCTGGGCAACGTCTCTGAGGATGGCCTGATGCTGATCAGCCATTTGCCGCTGATGGTCGGCGCGGACTTTAATCTGCACCTCAAGATCCCTAGCGATGACGGACCGCAGATGGACATCGAATTGAAGGCCAGTTGCCTGTGGTGCCACGAAGATGTGACGCCGCAGCATTTCGACGCCGGTTTCAGCCTCAAGTGGGCGCCGCCGGAGTACGGGCAATTGGTGAGTGCGTTGCAGCAGTATTTCAGTTTTCATCCGTTGCCGGAGTCGGCTTGAAACCGCCTCTGCAGGAATCGGCCTGACTTTTGCGGGGTTGCCTCAATCCAACTTGTGGGAGCGGGCTTGTTCACGAAAACGGTGGATCAGCTTGCATCAATGCTGAATGTGCCGACTGACCCAGTGTGGGAGCGAGCCTGCTCGCGATGGCGACCTCAAGTACGCCATCGCGAGCAGGCTCGCTCCCACAGGTTCTT